>DASYRJ010000077.1:0-28697 GCA_036004525.1 Gemmatimonadales bacterium
GACAGCATGATCAGCTCGCGCGCGATGATCTCGGTGACGTAGCGCGTCTGCTTCTCGCGGTCTTCCCAGGTGCGATACTCGATCCGCCCTTCGATGTAGACCTTGTCCCCCTTCTTGAGGTACTTCTCCGCGATGTCCGCCAGGCCGGAGCCCTTGTTGTTCCAGCAGATCACCCGGTGCCACTCCGTCTTCTCTTGCTTTTCCCCACCCTGGCTCGTCCACTGCCGGCTGGTAGCCACCGACAGCGTCGCCACGCGGGACCCGTTGTTCGTGCTGCGCACCTCGGGATCGGCCCCCAGATTCCCGATGATCATGATTTTGTTGAGACTGCGGCTCACAACGACCTCCGAATTATGCGGGAGGGGGCCCAAGGATGCCCCACAGTATATGACTCGCAAGTTATTCTGTCAATCAAAGATACGCCACTTGTAGCAAAGTTACGCATCACGTCCATCTGCAGGAATGGCAGCGCGCAAGACCACCGCATCCTCGATCGGCCGCCGGTAGTATCGCGCGCGTCGCCCCACCTCGCGAAAGCCGAGTGCGCCGTACAACGCCTGCGCCGCTGCGTTCGACTCGCGCACCTCGAGGAACACTTCGCTGACCCCGCGGGCGGCGAGCACCGCGAGCACCTCCTCGACCAACGCTCGGCCGATGCCCTGGCGCCGGCGCGCCGGCGCGACGGCGAGATTCAGAATCTCGCCTTCGCCCGCGGCATCGTGCGCGACGACGTAGCCCGTCACGCCCTCGGGCCCTTCCACGACCAGGAACACCGCGTCCGACGCGGCGCAGTCATGAAAATCGCGGCGCGACCAGGGGTCGGTGAACACGCCCTGCTCGATCGCCTGGACGGCAGGGACGTCGACCGGCTCAGCCGGCCGAATGTGGTAGGGACCGGCCGTGACGCGCCTCCCATTTGGCCTGCGCTTCGGCAGGACGTCCGTACGAGGGCTCGGCACCGGCCTGCTCCCGTGGTCGCAAGGCGAGGAGCGACGCCGCCACCGGAGCCACGGTATCGAGCGCGAGGGGAGCACGCCCGGTCCACGCGACGACCTCCTCTGCGTAGCGCACCGCGCCATCGCCCACCGCCACCAGTGGTCGCACCGGCGCGACCCGCGCGAGCGCGGCCGGCGTGAACAGCGCGGGGGCGACCAGCGTCTCTACCCGACCCAGGTGGGGGGGGGGCGGGAAGGCGTACACGGCTCCGAACACCTGGCCCCGGAGGGCGTCGAAGCAGGCCGCTACGGGCCCCACGTCGCCGCGCGCGGCGGCGTGGGCGGCCCCCATCAAGGACGGCACGGCCCAGAGGGGCAGGCCGCGGTCCTGCACCAGGCCTTTCGCCGCGGCCCAGCCGATGCGCAGCCCCGTGAAGCTCCCCGGCCCGTCGCCCACGATCACGGCCGCCAAGTCCTGCACGCGCGCTCCCGCCAGCGCGAGCACCTCGTGAACCAACGGGACGATCTGCGCGGCGTGTTGGCGCGCGCCGTGGACGGAGCGCACGGCCCGCACACCATCGGGAAACGCACCCACCGCCACACTGGCGACGTCGGTCGCGGTGTCGAGGGCGAGCCAGAGACCGCTGCCCGCGCCGGTCACTGAATCTCCTCCAGCTCCCGGATCTCGGGCTGGTCACCGTAGCTCAGGCGGAAGTGCCGGTCGAGCGGCGGCGCCCACGGACCGGCGCGCTCGGGCCATTCGATTAGCACGACGGCCCGTTCGCGCATCATGTCGTCGAACCCGAGGTCGCGAGCCTCATCAGGGTGGCGGAGGCGGTAGCAGTCCACGTGATATACGGGCACCGGACCGGCCTCGTAGTGGTGTACGAGCGCATAGGTGGGGCTGGTTGCGAGCGCCTGGGCACCGAGGCCGCGGCAGATGGCCTGCACGAGCGTCGTCTTTCCGGTCCCCAGCTCCCCCGACAGGCCGATCACCGCAGGGGCGGCGAGTCGGGCGCCGAGATCCTCACCGAACCGGCTGAGGGCGTCCGCGGAGAGGCGCATCGGCCTTGAGCTCGAGGACCTGGTCGCGCAGCACCGCGGCCAGCTCGAAGTCGAGCTCCTCAGCGGCCGCCTGCATCTGCTGCTCCAGGAGGCGGATCAGCGCTTCCCGCTCCTTGGCGTCGACCGGCCGCCGGACGCCGGCCTCGGCAGGCTTGGCCGTGCGGGCGTCCGCAAATCGCGTGACGAACCGGATGTCGCCCACGGACTTGACGATGGAGCGCGGCGTGATGCCATGCTCGACGTTGTGGGCGAGCTGGGCGGCGCGGCGCCGGTTCATCTCGGCCTGCGCCCGCTGCATCGAGCCGGTGACGCGGTCGGCGTAGAGGATCGCCTTGCCGTTGAGATTCCGCGCCGCACGGCCCACGGTCTGGATGAGGGAGCGGTCGGAGCGCAGGAAGCCTTCCTGGTCGGCGTCCAGGACCGCGACGAGCGACACCTCGGGCAGGTCGAGCCCCTCGCGCAGCAGGTTGATCCCCACGAGGACGTCGAACTCCCCCAGCCGCAGACCGCGGATGATCTCCACGCGCTCGATGGCGTCGATCTCCGAATGAAGGTAGCGGACCCGCACGCCGTGTTGCTGGAGGTAGTCGGTGAGGTCCTCCGCCATGCGCTTGGTGAGCGTCGTGACGAGCACGCGCTCGTTGCGCTTCTCCCGCCGGCGGATCTCGCTCAGCAGGTCGTCCACCTGCCCTGCCACGGGCCGCACCTCCACTTCGGGGTCCACCAGGCCCGTGGGTCGGATGATCTGCTCGACGACCACGCCCCCCGAGAGCCGCAGCTCCTCGTCGCCCGGCGTGGCCGAGACGAACAGGATGCGGGGCACGAGTCCCATGAACTCGTCGTAGCGCAGCGGCCGGTTGTCGAGCGCGGACGGAAGGCGGAAGCCGTAGTCGACGAGCGTCTGTTTGCGCGAGCGGTCGCCTTCGTACATCGCGCCGAGCTGGGGCAGCGTCTGATGCGACTCGTCGATGATGCAGAGGTAGTCGGGCGGAAAATAGTCGAGCAGGCAGGCCGCGCGCTCGCCCGGCTGCCGGCCGGTGAGATGGCGCGAATAGTTCTCGATGCCGGTGCAGCGTCCCACCTCGAGCAGCATATCGACGTCGAACGTGGTGCGGGACTCGAGCCGCTGGGCCTCGACCAGTTTGTTCTGGGCGCGGAGCTCGACGAGACGCTCGGCGAGCTCGGCGCGGATCGCCGCAACCGCCCGCTCGATCCGTGGCCGCTCGGTGACGAAGTGCGTCGCGGGGTAGATCGCACAGCGCTCGAGCTGGCTGATCACGTTCCCCGTGAGCGGGTCGATCTTGGCGATGCGCTCCACCTCGTCGCCCCACAGCTCGATCCGGACGGCCTGCTCGTCGTAGGCGGGGAAGATCTCGACCGTGTCGCCCCGGACGCGGAACGTGCCGCGCTCGAAGGCGGCGTCGTTGCGCTGGTACTGGATGCCGACCAGGTCGGCGAGCAGGGCGTCGCGGCCGCGCGTCTCGCCCGTTTTCGCGGTGACGAGCAGTTGCCGGTACAGCTCGGGATCGCCCAGGCCGTAGATCGCGGAGACGCTCGCCACGATGACCACGTCGTCGCGCTCCATCAGGCTCGAGGTCGCCCGCAGGCGCAGCCGGTCGATATCGTCGTTGATGGAGGAATCCTTCGCGATGTAGGTATCCGTCGAGGGGACGTAGGCCTCGGGCTGATAGTAGTCGTAGTAGGAGATGAAGAACTCGACGGCGTTCTTCGGAAAGAAGGCCTTCAACTCGCCGTACAGCTGCGCCGCCAGGGTCTTGTTGTGGGACAGGACGATCGTCGGCCGGCCGAGCTGGGCGATCACGTGCGCCATCGTCATCGTCTTCCCGGAGCCGGTGACGCCGAGCAGCGTCTGGTACCGGTCCCCGCGCGCCAGGCCGCCGGTCAGCTCGGCGATGGCGCGCGGCTGGTCCCCCGCCGGCCGGTGGGGGGAAACAAGCTCGAAAGGCATGGGGGGAAAGCTAACCGAGCGACAGCTCGGCGTGCCCGCCGGAATCGCGGCGGGCGATCTCGGTGACGCCTTTCACCTTGCGCACCGCCCGGAGCACCTTGTGCAAGTGCGTGTGGTTCTCCACCTCGACGAGGACCGACCCGAACACCGCCCCGTCCTTCGAGGCCAGTTCGGCGCTGCGGATGTTGGTCCCGGTCTCGCTGATCGCCTCGCAGATGTCGGCGTACAGGCCCCGCCGGTCCTCGCCGCTCACGGCGAGCCGCACCACGAACACCTCGCCTTCGACCTCCTGCCAGTCGATCTCCACCCGCCGCTCGACCTCGTCGGAGAGGGTGAGGAGGTTGGGGCAGTCGTTGCGGTGGATCGAGATCCCGCGGCCCTGCGTCACGTATCCCACGACGGGGTCACCCGGCACCGGCTGGCAGCACTGCGCGTAGCGCACCATGAGCCCGTCGACGCCCTGGATCTTGATCCCCCGCCCCAGGCGCAGCCGTTCGATCACGCGGCCGAACGCCGTGGGCCGCGGCGACTGGGTCTCTTCCGCCGGCGCATCCGGGTACAGCGCGCGGATCACCTGCCCGATCGGGACATCGCCCCGACCGATCACCGCCTCCAGCTGCTCGCCGGTTCCCACGGAGAGGGTCGCGGCGGCGCGGGCGAGCTGGTCGTCGCTGGGCGGGTCGAGCCGCCGCCGCCGCACCTCGCGTTCGAGGATCTCGCGCCCGAGGGCGATGCTGCGCTCCTGCTCCTCCTGCTTGACCCACTGGCGAATCTTGTGCCGGGCGCGCGCGGTCTGCACGTGGGCCAGCCAGTCCCGGGACGGCTTGGCCTGCGGGCTCGTGAGGATCTCGACCGTGTCGCCGTTCTTCAGCGGCCGGTGCAGCGGCGCGATGCGGCCGTTCACGCGCGCCCCATGCGTGTGCTGGCCCACTTCGGTGTGGACGGTGAACGCGAAGTCGAGCGGGGTGGCGCCCTTGGGGAGCCGCTTCACGTCGCCCCGCGGCGTGAAGACGAAGATCTCGTCCTGGTAGAGGTCGATCTTCAGGAACTCGAGAAACTCCTCGGGGCTGTGCGCGTCTTGCTGCAGCTCGATGAGCTGGCGGAACCACGACAGGTGGCGGTCCAAGGCGTCCACCGACTTGCCGCCCGCCTTGTACAGCCAGTGGGCCGCGATGCCGTACTCGGCGGTGCGATGCATGTCGCGCGTGCGGATCTGGATCTCGTACAATTGCCCGCCGGGCCCGAACACCGTCGTGTGGAGCGACTGGTAGCCGTTCGACTTGGGGCTCGCGATGTAATCCTTGATCCGCTCCTGCAGCGGCGTCCACTTGTGATGGATGATCCCCAGGACGTGGTAGCAGTCGGTGATCGTGCCGACGAGCACACGGACCGCGAGCAGGTCGTAGATCTCTTCGAACGGCTTGCCGCGCTGCTTCATCTTCTTGCCGATGGACCAGAGATTCTTCGGCCGCCCGGTGATCTCGCAATCGGCGATCCCGGCCCGCCGCAGCTCCTCGGCGAGGGGCGCCCGCAGCCGCTCGATCGTACGGTCGCGCTCCACGCGCCGCGCCTTGACCTGCCGGACGAGCCGGCGGTAGTCCTCGGGCTCGAGGTGCTTGAACGCCAGATCCTCGAGCTCCGCCTTGACGCCGGCCATGCCGAACCGGTGCGCCAGGGGCGCGTACAGCTCGCGCGTCTCCAGCGCAATCCGCTGCTTCCGCTCGTCGGCGAGCGGCTCGAGCGTGCGCATGTTGTGGAGCCGGTCGGCGAGCTTGATGATGATCACCCGCGCGTCCTTCGCCACCGACATCAGGAGCTTGCGGTAGTTCTCCGCCTGCTCCTCGGCGGTGGAGCGGAACGTGAGGGTCGAAATCTTGGTGAGCCCGTCCACCAGCTCGGCGACCTCCGTCCCGAAGTCGCGGCGGATGTCCTCGAGGGTGACGTTCGAGTCCTCCACGACGTCGTGCAGCAGCGCCGCAGCGATCGTCGTCGTATCCATCTGCTGCTCGGCGAGGATGGTGGCGACGGCGACGCTGTGGGAGACGTAGTCGTCGCCCGAAGCGCGCTTCTGCCCGCGGTGCGCCTGAGCGCTCAGCTGGTAGGCGCGCGCCAGCAAGTCCAAGTCGAGGCGCTCCCGGTGGGCCGCCACGGCCTGGGCCAGCTCCGGCGCGAGAATCGCCGCCGTGCTCGTCACAACAACCCCGCCTCCGCGAAACTCACGTATCGCTCTCCTCCCACGACCACGTGATCGTACACCGGCACGTCCAGCAGCCGCCCGGCGTCCACCAGCTGGCGCGTCACGGCCCGATCGTCGGCCGACGGCGTCGGATCGCCGCTGGGGTGATTGTGGACCACGATGATCCCGGCGGCCGCCTCCGCGATCGCCCCCCGGAACACCTCGCGCGGGTGCACCAGCGAGCTGTTCAGAATGCCCCGCGTGATCAGGAGGTCGGCCAGCACCTGGCTCTGGCTCCCCAGCGCGAGCACGTGGAACTCCTCGACCGCCAAATCGCGCAGCCGGGGAGCGTAGAAGCGGTGCACATCCCCCGGACCACGAATCCGCTCGGGGGGGGGCTCCGACTCCATCCCCACCCGCCGCCCCAGCTCGACCGCCGCCGCGATCCGGGCCGCCTTGGCCCGCCCCACGCCCGGCACCCGTGCCAGCTCGGACCACGGGCGGCCGGCGAGTCGCCGCAGCGATCGGTCGCCCCGCGCCAACAGCTCGCCCGCCACCGCGAGGGCGTCGCGCCCGCGCGTACCCGTTCCTAGGAGAATGGCCACGAGCTCCTGCGTCGTCAACGCGGCGGGCCCTACGGCCCAGAAACGCTCGCGGGGACGGTCCCGTTCGGGGTGCTCGGAAAGGCGAAGCGGCATGGGGCTAACCTACCGTCACCATGCCGGGGGAGTGGTATCGAAACAACGCAACGTGTGGCGTGCGCCGTTGACTCGTTAAAACTTGTCGTTGCTACGCCGCAGCAGTTACGCCATTGCCCCGTGGCACTTCTTGAACTTCTTCCCGCTCCCGCAGGGGCAGGGATCGTTGCGGCCTACGCCGGCGTAAGGGTTGGGCGCCGCGGCGCCGAGGGGCGCCCTGGGCGGAGGGGGGGGGGGAGAGGGGGGGGCCTCCGGACTCACCAGCCCGCCGCTGTCCGGCTTCGACGCCGTCATCGGCGTGGGTCGCCGCGGTCGGCGCAGACCCGGCCCGCCCACGTCTCCGGTGCCCGGCGCCGGCGGGCCGATCTCGATCTGGAGCTTGAGCCACCGCTCGGCGAAGGTGGCGTGCAGGTCGGCGATCAGCCCCTTGAACATCTCGAACGCCTCCTGCTTGTACTCGACGAGCGGGTCCTTCTGGCCCCAGGCGCGGTAATAGATCCCCTCTCGGAGCTGGTCGAGATCGTAGAGGTGGTCCTTCCACTTCTCGTCGATCACGCCGAGGGTCACGTGCGCCAGCGCCTGCTCGCCGAGCTTGGTCGCGCCCACCTTCGCTTCGACGTCCTTCAGATAGTCGAGCTTGCCCTGGAAGGCGGCGCGCCCCGCCGCCTGGACCGCGCGCACCAGGTCGTCGCGGTGCTTCACGACCGTCGGGTCGGTGACGCCCGGCACCGCGATGAGGAACCTCGTGAGGAACTCGGTCTCGATCAGCGCGCGGTCCCACTGACCCGGGTCGTCGTACTCCGCCAGGATGCCATCCACGAGGTGCTCCACGGCCCGGTCGATCATCTCCTGCGCCGCGGCCTTCAGCTCCTCGCCCCCTTCGAGCGCGTACAGGCGCTGGGAGTAGATGACCTCGCGCTGCTGGTTCATCACGTCGTCGTATTGCAGCAGCTTCTTTCTGGCCTGGAAGTTCTGCAGCTCGACGCGCTTCTGCGCCTGGCCGATCGCCGCCGTCACCCAGGGATGGGTGATGACCTCGCCTTCCTCGGACCCGGTGCGATCCATGATGCGCGCGATGCGGTCGGAGCCGAACAACCGCATCAAGTCGTCTTCGAGGGACAGGAAAAACACGCTCTGACCCGGATCGCCCTGGCGGCCGGAGCGGCCGCGCAGCTGCCGGTCGATGCGCCGGGCCTCGTGCCGTTCCGTCCCGATGATGACGAGCCCGCAAGGCGGATCGTCGTTGCACTGGAGCTCTTTGATCCGCTCGGGGGTGAGGTCGGCGACTTCGCGCAGCTGCCCGAAGGGCGCCTCGCGCGCCTTGATGCCGCACACCCGGCATTGCTTGACGCCGGGCCCGAGCTTGATGTCGGTGCCGCGGCCGGCCATGTTCGTGGCGATCGTGATCGAGCCGGGCTGCCCCGCCTGGGCGACGATCTCCGCCTCGCGCTCGTGGTACTTCGCGTTCAACACCTCGTGTTTCAAGCCGCTGCGCTTCAGCATCCGGGCGAGCGTCTCGGAGACGTCTACGTTCACGGTGCCGACCAGCACGGGCAGGCCCCGCTTGTGCTGCCGCTCGATCTCCTCCATGATGGCGTTGTACTTCTCGCGCCGCGTCTTGTACACGAGGTCGTGCTTGTCCACGCGCCGCACGGGCCGGTTCGTGGGGATGACCACGACCTCGAGCTTGTAGATGTCGAAGAACTCCGTCTCTTCGGTCTCGGCGGTGCCCGTCATGCCCGCCAGCTTCTCGTACATGCGGAAGTAGTTCTGGATCGTGATCGTCGCGAGCGTCTGCGTCTCCTCGCGCACCGTCACGCCCTCCTTGGCCTCCACCGCCTGGTGCAGGCCGTCGGACCACCGCCGCCCGTGCATCAAGCGGCCGGTGAACTCGTCGACGATGAAGACCTGGCCGTCCTGCACCACGTACTCCACGTCTTTCTCGTACAGCGCGTGCGCCTGCAGCAGCTTGTGGATGATGCGCAGGGTCTCGCTCTTCTGGGCGTACTCCGCCTCGACCTCGCGGCGGCGCTCGATCTTCTCTTTGGGCGAGAGGCGCTCGTCGTGCTCGATCTCGTGCACCGCGTGGGAGATGTCCGGCACCACGAACAGCGTGGGGTCCTGCGGCGACATCGTCTCGACGCCCTTCTCGGTCAGGTGTACCGACCGGCCCCGCTCGTCCATGACGAAGTAGAGGTCCTCTTCGAGGTGGCGCATCGTCTGCTTGGGCGCCGGCATCTTGCGGTCCGCCAGGCGATCGAGCTCCACGCGCTGCACCAGCTGCTTCACCCCGGTCTCGTTGAGCAGCTTCAGCAGCTTTTTGTTCTTGGGCATGCCGAGCTGCCCCTGGTACAGCAGCACCGCGCCGTCGCGGGCGGTCTTCTCGTCCGCCAGCAGCGGCTCCGCCTTCGCGATGAGGTCGTTCACGACGGCGGTCTGCTTGCGGACGAGCTGCACGACCTGAGCGTTGAACTGGGCGTACGTCTCGTCCGACTCGGCACCGACGGGCCCGGAGATGATGAGCGGGGTCCGGGCCTCGTCGATGAGGATCGAATCCACCTCGTCGATGATCGCGTACACGTGCCCGCGCTGGACCCGCTGCTCCAGGGTGAACACCATGTTGTCGCGCAGGTAGTCGAACCCGAACTCGTTGTTCGTGCCGTAGGTGATGTCGCACTGGTAGGCCGCGCGCCGTTCGGGCGTCCCCGGCTGCGTGTCGTCGATGCATCCCACCGTCAGGCCGAGCCACTGGAACAGGTGACCCATCCACTGCGAGTCGCGCCGGGCCAGGTAGTTGTTGACCGTGACGAGGTGCGCGCCGCGGCCCGACAAGGCGTTGAGGTACAGCGGCAGGGTGGCGACCAGCGTCTTCCCCTCGCCCGTCGCCATCTCGGCGATCTTCCCCTGATGCAGCACGATCCCCCCGATCAGCTGCACGTCGTAGGGGACCATGTCCCAGGTCAGTTCGTGGGCCGTGACGACGACCTTCCCGCCGAGCAGGCGGCGGCACGCCTCCCGCACGGTCGCAAACGCCTCGGGCAGGAGGTCGTCGAGCGTCCGCTGCAACTCGGTGACGAACGCCTTGTCGGCCCGGGCCAGCTCGTCGCCCAGCTCGGCGCGCTGCTGGGCGTCGGGGCAGTCGTGCTTCGCCTGCTTCAGCCGCTCGACCTCGGCCGCGAGCGCGCCGGTGCGCTCCGCGATGGCGGCGCGGAACTTCGCGGTCTGCGCCCGCAGCTCGCCCTCGGACAGGTCCTTGAGGCGCGCTTCGTGCCCGTGAATCGCATCGACGATCGGCTGGACGCGCTTCAGCTCGCGGTCGAACCGCGTGCCGAAGAGCTTGGTGAACCACCGGTTGGCCATGACTCCCCTAGCGATACAGCCCGTGGGCGGCGATGTACTCCCGCACCGCCTCGGGCACCAGATAGCGAATCGACTTCCCGCGCCGCACCCGCTCGCGCACCTCCGTCGCCGACAGGGCGATCGCCGGAACCTCGATCACCCGGCCGATCAAGGGGTGGCGCGGCACCGCGACGCCGGGCCGGGCGAACACGGCGACGTCGGCGAGGGCCGGGAGGGCTTCCACTTCCCACCACGCCGCCAGGTCCCGCGCCGCGTCCGCTCCCAGGAGTAACGTGTAGCGGTTCCCCGGCTCGCGCTCGCGCAGCGCTCGGAGCGTGCGGACGGTGTACGACGGAACCGGGAGACCCAGCTCGACGCGCTCGACGCGGAGCCGTGGATTCCCCGCCACCGCCAGCTCGAGCATCTCGGCACGCTGTTCGGCGGTGGCTTGATGGGCGGCCCGCTTGAAGGGCTGCTCGCGGGCCGGCAGGAACCGCACGGTGGCCTCCCCCAGGGCCTCCGCCACCGCTTCGGCCACGACCAGGTGCCCCAGGTGCACCGGGTCGAACGAGCCCCCGAACAGGGCGTCCACGCGCGTCAGGACGGCGCGCCGGTCGTGTCGGCCGGGCAGCTCCTGGCGAGCCCCGACGCCTGCGGGTAGAAGCGGTGCAGGTGCGTGCAGGTCTCTTTCAGCTCCTCGGTGTACCCGATGGCCCGGTAACTGTCCACCAGCCGCAGCAGGGCGTCGGGCGCGCGTTTGGCCTCCGGATAATTGGCGATCACGTCCTTAAAGTAGATGATCGCCGAGTCGTACGCCTTCCGCCGGAGGTAGAACAGGCCGTTCTTGTAGGTCTTCTCGGCAAACTGATCCTGCAGGCGCCGCACGTGCAGGCGGGCGCGCCCGGCGGCGTCGCTGTCGGGGTACCGCCCCGCCAGCTCCTGATAGATCGACAGCGCCGTCTCGCCGTACGTCGGGTCCAGCTCGGCGCGGCGCCACAGGCGCATGTTCCCGTCCCCCGCACGCAGCAACGCCAGCGGCGCGTACTCGCTCGCCGGGAACTCGTCGGCGACCTTGCGGAACTCGTGTGCCGCCTGGATGTAGTCACCGATCTGGAAGTAGCACTCGGCCAGGTAGAACCGCGTCGTCGCCAGCTCGGGTTGGCCCGGACCGAATTCGAAGGTCAGGCGCTGCAGCGCCAGCTGGGCCCGCCGGAAATCCCCATGCCGGAACAGCGTCATGGCGCGCTCGAGGCTCGTTTCCGGACGCACGACCGGCCGCACCGGCGGCGGACCGCGGTGACAGCCCATGGCGAGCCCGCCGAGCATCCACACCATCCGTCGCAATCTCATTCAGGTCCGGCCTTCCCCAGCGCGTTGATCTTCTCCTGGGCCCGCTGCGCGATCGTATCGCCCGGCGTGCCGCCCGCCAGCGCCTGCTGATAACTCTCGAGCGCCGCGTCCACGTCGCCCTGCGCGAGGTGTACGTCGCCCAGCCCGAGGAACGCCGCCCGCACGACGTCGGGCGAGGCACCGGGCGCGGTCGCGCGGCGGAACCACCCTTCGGCGTCGGCGGGCCGGCCGCGCTCGAGCGCCAGCTGGCCCTCCACGAGGGCGCACAGCCCCAGGCCCTCGCGCGCCGGCTCCGTCACCGTCGGCGCGCGCTGCCGCCGAATCACGCTCTCGAACACCGCCACGGCCGTGCTGCAATCGCGCACCCGCACGAGCGACATCCCGTACGCGAACAACAGCGAGTCGGCGCGCCCGGGATCGGCGGCGGCGGCGGCGGCGACCGGCAGCAGCGCCAGGGCCCCCGCCGTGTCGCCCCGGTCGACGGCGTCCAGCGCCGCCACGGTGACGTAGCGCCCGAGCGGCCGGCCCGGCGCGACCTCCCGCAGTCCCGTCAGGCCATTCACGACGGCGCCGCGGTCATTGGCCGTGAGCGCCGCCCGGACCACGCGCTCCAGGCCCTCGGCGGCCTCGTCGGCGCGGGACCCGTCGTCGCGCGCGAGGCCCCGGTAGGCGTCGGCGGCGAGCCCGTACTCCCCGGTGTGCAGCGCCGCCGCGCCGAGTTTGGCCTCGAGCGCCGCGTTCCCCGGACTGGCCCGCAGGCCGAGCTGGTACTCCGCCAGGGCGTCGGCGTACGCGGCCGCCGAGTACTCCCGGTCGCCGAGCTCCTCGTGATTGGCGGCGCTGCGGGTGCAGCCGAGCGTGACGGCGAGCAGCGCCGTGGCGAGCCGGCTCACGCTTTCTTCTTCTTTCCGCCCCGCGACACCTTGGCAGGAGCCTCGGGCGGTAATTCACCGCGCGACAGCATTGCGAGATACGCCTCCACGCGGGGATCCTCGGGGCGCCGCGCCCGGCACGCCTCCCATGTTTCGCGCGCCGCGAGGCCGTCGCCCGCGAGGTAACAGGCCAGGCCCAGCATCGCCGCGGCGTCGACGAACGCCGGCCGCGCGCGCACGATCATCTCGAACTGCTCGCGGGCGTCGAGCGCCCGGCCCGCCTCGAGCAGGAGCCGGCCCAGCTTATACCGCAGATCGTGGAATGCGGGTCCCAGCGCGAGCGCCGTTTCGTACTGCCCGATCGCTTCCGCGAGCCCCCCCGCCTCGAGGTAGGCCTCGCCCAGCGCCGCGTGGTGGTTCGCCAACTTGGCGGCCAGATGCGCCGGGAAACCCGCCCGCTTCTCGGTGTCGATGCGGTGCGCCCGCCGCAACGCCGCGCTCGCTTCTTCCTCGCGGCCGAGCTCGTTCAGCACGAGCGCGCGGTGAATCAACGCTTCCACGTAATGCGGATTGAGCGCCAGCGCCCGGTCCAGCTCCGCGAGGGCCTTGTCCGGCTGCCCCGCGAGCGAGTAGGAGAGCCCGAGCAGGTGGTGCGCGTCCGCGAACGCCCGTCCCGTCGCGACGACCTCCTCGAGGAGATGAATCGCGCCGTAGTAGTCCTGCAGCTGGAACCGCTCGCGCGCCTGCTCCACCAGGCGCTCAGGACTGACGTCCATGGGTCTCCTCGTACCAGCGCACGAAGTTCCGGATCCCTTCCTCGATGCCGACGCGCGGCCGGTAGCCCAGGGCCCGCTCGGCGCTGTGCAAGTCGGCGGCGGTGAGGCGCACATCGCCCGGCTGATCGGGGTGGTGCTCGACGCTCGGCTCGCGCCCCAGGGTCGCCCCGATCAGCGCGATCAGGCGGTCGAGCCGGACGCGGGCACCGCCGCCGATGTTCAACACCTCGAAGGCGCTCCCGCCGCCCTTCCCCCCCATCCCCTCCGTGCGCGCCAGCGCCGCCAAGACCCCGTGCACGGCGTCGCTAATATAGGTATAGTCGCGCTCGCTCGACCCGTCCCCGTGCATGCGCACGGGCAGCCCCCGCGCGATCCGGTCGGTGAACCGGTGGATCGCCAAATCGGGCCGCTGGCGGGGCCCGTAGACCGTGAAGAACCGGAGGCACAGGATGCGCAGCGGATAGAGGTGCGCGAAGGCGTGCGCGAGCAGCTCGCCCGCCCGTTTGGTGGCCGCGTAGGGCGAGATCGGCGCGGCCACCGGCGCCGTCTCCGCGAACGGCGCCGGCGTGTCGTCGCCGTACACCGACGACGAGGAGCCGAAGACGATGCGCGCCACCCCGGCGCGCCGCGCCGCTTCCAGCACGCACGCCGTGCCGCGCACGTTCGCGTCCACGTATCCCGCCGGGTCTTCGAGCGACGGCCGCACGCCGGGCCGGGCGGCGAGGTGGATCACGGCGGCCGCCCCATCCAGCGGGATCGGATCCGTGGCGACGTCCCCTTCGATCAGCCGGAAGCGCGACGCCCGCCGCAGCGCGTCGAGGTTGCGCTCTTTCACCGCGCGAGGATAGAAGGGATCGAAGTTGTCGATCCCCACCACTTCGTCGCCCCGCCCGATGAGCGCCTCGCACAGGTGCGAGCCGATGAACCCGGCGGCGCCCGTCACCACGACGCGCAGCGGTCAGCCTCCGAGCGCGCGGCGGAAATACGGGATGGTGCGGCGCAGCCCTTCGTCCAGCGGCACGCGCGGCTCCCACCCCAGCGTGGCCCGTGCCCGCGCGATGTCCGGGCGGCGCACCTTGGGATCGTCCGTCGGGAGCGGGCGCTCGACGATCGGGCTCTTGGAACCGGTCAGGGCGAGCACCTTCTCGGCAAGCTGGCGCACCGTGAACTCGTCGGGGTTGCCGATGTTCGTCGGCTCCGCCGTGCCCCGCTCCCACAGCCGGACGATGCCGTCCACCAGATCGTCGGCGTAGCAGAACGAGCGCGTCTGGCTGCCGTCTCCGTAGACCGTGAGCGGCTCGCCCTTCAGCGCTTGGACGATGAAGTTCGACACGACGCGGCCGTCGTTCGGTCGCATGCGCGGGCCGTACGTGTTGAAGATACGCACGATGCGTGTCTCCACGCCGTGGTAGCGATGGTAGGCCATCGTCAGCGCTTCGGCGAAGCGCTTCGCTTCGTCGTACACGCCCCTCGGCCCTACCGGATTGACGTTGCCCCAGTACGACTCCGGCTGGGGATGCACCAGCGGGTCGCCGTAGACCTCCGAGGTCGAGGCGAGCAGGAACCGCGCGCCCTTCGCCTTGGCGAGGCCGAGCGTATTGTGCGTGCCCAGCGCGCCCACCTTGAGCGTGGGGATCGGATACTCGAGGTAGTCGATCGGGCTGGCGGGGCTCGCGAAGTGCAGCACCCCATCCAGCGGGCCGTCAACCGCGATGAACTTCGAGACGTCCTGCCGTACCAGCTGAAACTGGGCGTGGCGGTCGAGGTGGGCGAGGTTGGCGGGGGTGCCGGTGAGGAAGTTGTCCACCCCGACGACCATGTGACCGAGCGCGAGCAGCCGGTCGCACAGGTGGGAGCCGAGGAAGCCGGCAGCGCCGGTTACGAGGATGCGCACGCCGGCCCGCGCCCGATGCTGTCGTAGCAGAAGCCGAGACGGGCGAGCTTCTCGGGTTCGTACAGGTTGCGCCCGTCCACGATGAGCGGCCGCGCGAGCAGCTGCTTCATCCGCGCGAAATCGGGGTTGCGGTACTCGCGCCATTCCGTGACGACGGCCAGCGCGTCGGCGCCCGCCAGCGCGTCGTAGGCGCGCTCCGCGTACGCGACCCGGTCGCCCAGCTGGCGGCGGGCCGTCGGCATCGCTTCGGGGTCGTGCACCCGGACGGTCGCCCCCGCCTGGAGCAGCGCCTCGACGAGCACCAGCGCCGGGCTCTCACGCACGTCGTCGGTCTCGGCCTTGAACGCGAGCCCCCACACCGCGACGCTGCGCCCCGTGAGCGTGCCCGCGAAGTGCCGCTGCAGCTTTTCGAACAGCACCAGCTTCTGGCGCGCATTGGCGCCCTCGACCGCCTGCAAGATGTCGAGCGGCACGCCGCACGCCTCGCCGGTGCGGATCAGCGCCTGCACGTCCTTGGGAAAGCAGGAGCCGCCGTACCCCGGGCCCGGAAACAGGAACGCGGGACCGATGCGCCGGTCGGTGCCGATGCCCTTGCGCACGAGGCTCACGTCCGCCCCGACGGCCTCGCACAGCCGCGCGATCTGGTTCATGAAGGAGATCCGCGTCGCCAGCATGGCGTTCGCCGCGTACTTGGTCATTTCGGCGGACGGGATGTCCATGAAGATGAGCGGATTGCCGGTGCGCACGAACGGCGCGTACAGCTCCTCCAGCACGCGGGCCGCCTCGTCCGAATCGACGCCGACCACGACGCGGTCCGGCTTCATGAAATCCTCCACGGCCGCGCCTTCCTTGAGGAATTCGGGGTTCGAGCAGACGTGGAATGCCGTTTGGGTGTGGCGCGCGATCTCGGCGCGCACCTTCTCCGCCGTCCCCACCGGGACCGTGCTCTTGGTGATCACGACCTTGGGCGCGCTCATGTTCTGGCCGATGGTGCGCGCGACGGCGAGCACGTGACGCAGGTCGGCGGACCCGTCCTCGTCGGGTGGCGTGCCGACGGCGATGAACACCACGTCGCCGCGCCGCACCGCGGCGCCGACGTCGGTCGTGAACCGCAGCCGGCCTTCCCGCTGGTTCCGGGTCACGAGGGGCTCGAGCCCCGGCTCGTAAATCGGGAGCCGGTTCTGCTGCAGGTCGCCGATCTTGCCGGCGTCCACGTCGGCGCACACGACGTCGTTCCCCATCTCCGCGAGACAGGCACCCACCACCAACCCGACGTAGCCGCTGCCGACGATGGTGACGTTCACGCACGCCTCCCCTTCTGCTCGTCACGCGCCAGGGCGTGGCGCGTGTCCACCACCGCGCGGGCGTGCCGCGCGATCAGCCGGTAGTCGATGGCCGAGTGGTCCGTCACGACGATCACGCAGTCGGCGCCCTGGAGCGTCTGGGGCGTGAGGGGGACCGAGGCCAGCGCCCCGCCGTCGTCCTTCAGCGCCGGCACGTGCGGGTCGTGGTAGGTCACGTCGGCGCCGCGCTGGCGCAGCAGCCGGATGACGTCCAGCGCCGGGCTCTCGCGGATGTCGTCGATGTCCTTCTTGTACGCGACGCCGAGCACCAGCACGCGGCTGCCGCGTACGGCCTTCGACTGCTCGTTCAAGCGCTCCACGACCTTGTCGACCCAGAACTCGGGCATCTCGGCGTTCACCTCGCCGGCGATCTCGATGAAGCGGGTCTTGTAGTTCAACGCCCGCATCTTCCACGCGAGGTAGTGCGGGTCGATGGGAATGCAGTGGCCGCCCAGCCCCGGCCCCGGCGTGAACTTCATGAAGCCGAACGGCTTCGTCGCCGCGGCCTCGATCACCTCCCACACGTCGACGCCGAGCTTGTCACACACGATCGCCATCTCGTTGGCGAGCCCGATGTTGACGCTGCGAAAGGTGTTCTCGAGGATCTTCACCAGCTCCGCCGCTTCGGTGGACGACACCGGCACCAGCCGCTCGATCGCGGGACCATACAGGGCGGTCGCCACCTGGAGACATGCCGGCGTAATGCCGCCGACGACCTTGGGCGTGTTGCGGGTGTTCCATTGCGTGTTGCCGGGGTCCACCCGCTCGGGCGAGAACGCCAGGAAGAAGTCCTCGCCCACCTTGAGGCCCGTCCCCTCGAGCGCCGGCAGCATCAGCTCGCGCGTCGTGCCCGGATAGGTCGTGGACTCGAGGATGATCACCTGGCCGCGCCGCAGCGCGCGTTTCACCGACTCGGTCGCCGCCAGGACGAAGCTGACGTCTGGGTCCTTGGTCTTGGACAGCGGCGTCGGGACGCAGATGGAAATGGCATCGGGCTCGCGCAACCGAGCCAAGTCGGTGGTCGCCGCGAACTTCCCTGCCTGGACCGCCTGCGCGACCGTCGCGGGGGCGACGTCCTGAATGTGCGAGCGGCCCGCGTTCAGCCCCTCGACCACGGCGGCGTTCAGATCGAACCCGAGGACGCGGTACCCCGCGCGCACGAACTCCATGGCGAGCGGCAAACCCACATAGCCGAGCCCGACGATGCCGCACAGCGCGGTGCGGTCCTTGGTCTTGGCGAGGAGCGATTCCGCGGGGCTCGTCACAGGGCCTCCGGCGCGCCGCCGTGCGCCAGGGAGCGCGAGGCGGCTTCGAGCACGCGCACCACGCGGACGCCATCGTCCGCGCCCGCTCGCGGCGGTTCCTCGCCCCGCACCACGCGGACGAAGTGCGCCAGCTCGGCCGCCAACGGCTCGGCGGTCGGGATGCGCGGGATGAAGATGTCCCCCTCCCGGATCGCCAAACTCTCCCCGAATGACCCGTACTCGGGGGGGCGCTCCACCCCCTTGTCGTAGATGCGCAGCTTTTCGCGCGGCTCCATGTCATCGAACACCACCATCTTCTTGGCCCCCACCACGGTGAGCTTGCGCTCCTTGTGGGGATCGAGCCACGACAGCTGGACGTGCGCCAGCACGCCGCTCGCGAACTCCATGGTCAGGAACACGACGTCTTCGATCTGCGGTTGGAGGTAGCTCTTGCCGTGGGCCGCCACCCGCACGGGCGGCTCACCGAGCAAATAGAGTGCCACGGACACGTCGTGCGGGCCGAAGCTCCAGAGCGCGTTCTCGTCCTGGCGCACCTGCCCCAGATTGACCCGCAACCCGTACAAATAGAAGATCTTACCGAGCTCGCCGCCCTGTACCAGCGCCCGGAGCCGCTCCACCGCCGGGTGATAGACGAGCAGATGCCCCGCCAACACGGGGATCTTCGCCTCGGCCGCCTGGTGGGCGACGGCCTCGGCCGCCCGCACGCTCAGCGCGAACGGCTTTTCGACCAAGCATGGCTTGCGCGCCTCGATGCACCGCTGCGCCAGCGTGGCGTGACTGGCGGCAGGCGCGGCGATGATCACGGCGTCCACGCGCTCGAGCAGCGCCGCCACATCTCCCGTCACCAGGGCGCCGGGGTACTGGCGCGCCACGCGCTCGCGCGTTTTCGCGTCGGTGTCGCACACGGCCGACAGCTCCGCGTCGGCCAACCCGGCGGCGGTGCGCACGTGGTTCCGTCCCCAGGCGCCGGCGCCGATGACGCCGAGCTTGAGGCGCGTCACCGGTAGAAACCGCGGATCGCGTCGATCACGCGGTCGAGCTGCGGGCGCGTGAGCTCCGGATAGATCGGCAGGGAGATCACCTCGCGCGCGGCGCGCTCCGCCCGGGGCATGCTCCCGTCCCGGTAACCGAGGTGCGCGAAGCACGGCTGGCGGTGCAGCGGGACCGGGTAGTAGACGGCGTGGCCGATCCCTTCCTTCTTCAGGTGCGCCTGCAGCTGGTCGCGCCGCTCGACCCGCAGGGTGTACTGATGGAAGATGTGTTCGTTGGCCGCGTCCACCACGGGCGGGCGGACCTGCGGCACGCCGGCCAGGGCCCGGGAATAGTAGGCGGCGTGCTCCCGCCGCTTGGCCGACCACGCCGCCAGGTGGGGGAGCTTCGCGAGGAGCAGGGCCGCCTGCAGCGTGTCGAGCCGGGAGTTGGTGCCGACCTCGTCGTGGTGGTACTGTTTCGCCCCGCCGTGCAGCCGCAGCCGGCGCAGGCGCTCGGCCGCCGCGGCGTCCGAGGTGACCATCATGCCGGCGTCGCCCCACGCCCCCAGGTTCTTGCTCGGGAAGAACGAATAGGCGGTCACCCACCCCAGCTCGCCGGCGGCGCGCCATTCCCCGTCGATCATGCGGCGGGCCCCGATCGCCTGGCAGGCGTCCTCGATGATCGGGATGCGGCGCGGTTGGGCCACCTGCAACAGCCGCTCCATCGCCGCCATCTGGCCGTACAGGTGCACCGGCATGATGGCGCGCGTGCGCGGCGTGAGCGCGCGCTCCACCGCGGCGGGGTCGATGTTGAAGCTGCCCTCCTCGATGTCCACGAACACCGGCGTGCCGCCCGCGTTGTGGATCGTCCCCGCCGAAGCGAAAAAGGTGAACGGCGTGGTGATCACTTCGTCACCCGGCCGCAGGTTGAGCGCCTTGAGCGGCAGCAGCAGCGCGTCCGTGCCGCTCGCGCACCCGACGCCGTGCGCGGCCCGGGACAGTTTGGCGATCTCCGCCTCGAGCTGCGGCACGGCCGGTCCCATGATGAACTGCTGGGACTCGATCACGCGCATGAGCGCGGGCACGACCTCGTCCTTGATGGCGGCGTACTGCGCCACGAGGTCCAGCAGCGGGACGTTCATCACGAGCGCGGTGCGGCCGTCTGGCGCAGCACGCCGGCCGCTTCTTCGTAGGCCGCGCCGCACGCGGCGCAGCTGCCGCGGCCGCCCGCCAGATGCAGGCGCTCCCCGCACTGACACATCCAGCCCACGCGCCGGGCGGGCACGCCGATCATGAGACCGTAGGCGGGGACGTCGGCGGTGACGACGGCCCCCGCCCCGATGAACGCGAACTCGCCGAGCGTGATGCCGCAGAGGATGGTCGCGTTCGCACCGATCGAGCCGCCCCGCTTCACCAGCGTGCGGCGGTACTCGTGCTTGCGGGACACGTGGCTGCGCGGGTTCACGACGTTGGTGAAGACGCACGACGGCCCGCAGAAGACGTCGTCCTCGAGCTCGACGCCTTCGTAAATCGACACGTTGTTCTGCACCTTCACGTTGTTGCCCAGGCGCGTGCCCGGCATCACGACCACGTTCTGGCCGAGGTTGCAGCGCGCGCCGATCACCGCGCCCGGCAGCACGTGCGAGAAGTGCCAGATCTTGGTGCCCGCGCCCACCACGGCGCCGTCGTCGACGTAGCTGGACTCGTGCACGAAGTAGTCGGCAGGAGCGGAGCGGGGCACCGCTAGACCCCGATGACCTTGCACTCGAGCGCGAGCTCCACGCCGGTCTTCTTGGCGACCGTCTTGCGCACGTGCTCGATGAGCTTGAGCATGTCGCTCGCGGTGGCGTTCCCCTTGTTGATGAAGTAATTGGCGTGCAGCGTCGACACCTGGGCGCCGCCGATCGTAAAGCCCTTGAGGCTGCACTCGTCGATCAGCATCCCCGCCGTCTTCGCCCCCCCGGGGTTCGTGAACGTGGATCCGCAGCAGGGGAGGTCGAACGGCGTCCCCGCCTTGCGCCACCGGAACAGCTTCCCTTGCAGCTCCTTCAGCTTGGCGGGCGGCTCCTCGGCAAGGCCGAGTTTCGCCTCGAGCACCACGCCATCGAGGTTGCTCGAGCGGTACTTGAAGGAGATCTGCTTGCGCGACAGCTGCTTGACCTTCCCTTTCGCATCCATCACGGTGACTTCCGTGACGACCTCGGCGAACTCTGCGCCGTGGCAGCCGGCATTCATGTAGATGCCGCCTCCGACGGTGCCGGGGATCCCGATGAACCGCTCGACGCCGGCGAACCCCGCCTCGGCCGTGCGGCGCGCCAGGATCGGCGTCGGCATGCCGGCGCCGACGATCGCCGTCGCGCCCTTCATCTCGAAGCGGTCGAGGCCCTTGCCCAGCCGGATCACGACGCCGGGGAAGCCGCCGTCTTTCACCAGCAGGTTGGACCCCAGTCCGAGCGCGACCCAGGGCATGTCGCGGTCGCGCGCCAGCTCGAGCGCCTTCACCACGTCGTCCACGTCGGCGGGCAACACGAGGTAGCGTGCGGGCCCGCCCAGGCGCCACGTCGTGTAGCGCGCCAGCGGCTCGTTTTCGAGCACCTTGCCGCGGAACTTGACCTTGGGCACCGCCGGCGCCGGCGGCGCAGGCGGAGCCTTGGCTACGCCCTTGCGGCCCGCGGCTTCGGCTTTGGCGGCGCCGCCCGTTCGCCCGGGGCGGCTTCCCTTTCGACGGTCGCTCTTTCGTGCCATTCCTGTAGGCTCCTGACGCTCCCGGTCCGGCTGCGGAGCGCGATGATCGCATCACACGCGGCACTTGCCGCCGACATCGTCGTCGTGTACGGCACCCGGTGAACCAGCGCGGCGCGCCGGATGGCGTAGTCGTCGGCTTGGGTGAACTTCCCCAGGGGCGTGTTGATCAACAGGTGCACGTCGCCCGACACGATCAAGTCGATCGCGTTGGGCCGCCCCTCATGCACCTTCATCACCCGCTCCGCCGGCACGCCCCGCCCGCGCAGGTAGCGTTGCGTCCCCTCGGTCGCGAGGATGCGGAATCCCATCTCGTGAAACCGGCGCACGATCGGCACCACGGTCGGCTTATCCGAATCGTTCACCGTCACGAAGATCGTCCCCTCGAGCGGCAGGCTGCCGTCGGCGGCGATCTGCGCCTTGGCGAAGGCCATGCCGAAACTGTCGGCCAGGCCCATCGCCTCCCCGGTGGAGCGCATTTCCGGCCCCAACACGGTATCCACGCCGGGCAGCTTGGTGAAGGGGAAGACCGCCTCCTTCACGGCCACCCCGGCGACGGGAAGCTCATCGGGAAGGCCCAACTCGTCCAGGGTCCGCCCCGCCAGCACGGCCGCGGCGAGCTTGGCGAGGGGCACCCCCGTGGCCTTGCTCACGAACGGGACGGTCCGGGAGGCGCGGGGGTTGACCTCCAGCACGTACACGACGCCGTCCTTGATGGCGTACTGGACGTTGATGAGCCCCACGACCCCCAGGGCCCGGGCGAAGGCTTGGGTGGAGCGGCGCATCTCCTCCACCTGCCGGTCCCCGATCAGGTAGGGCGGCAGCACGCACGCCGAGTCGCCCGAGTGTACCCCCGCGTCCTCGATGTGCTGCATCACGCCGCCGACCACGCAGCGGGTGCCGTCGGCGATGGCATCCACGTCGGCCTCGAAGGCGTCCTCCAGGAAGCGGTCGATCAGCACGGGATGTTCCGGCGCCACCCGGGCCGCCTTGACGAAGTAGGCGCGCAGCGACCCGTCGTCGTACACGATTTCCATCGCCCGGCCGCCCAGCACGTAGGAGGGCCGGACCAACACGGGATAACCGATGCGCTGGGCGATCGCCACCGCCTCGTCCACCGAGCGGGCGGTGCCGTTGGGCGGCTGGCGGATGTCGAGCCGGCGGGCCAGCTCCTCGAAGCGTTTCCGGTCTTCCGCGATGTCGATCGCGTCGGGTGAGGTGCCGAGGATCGGGACGCCCGCGGCCTCGAGTGGCTTGGTGAGCTGCAGCGGCGTCTGGCCGCCGAACTGGACGACGACGCCCTTGGGCTTCTCCCAGCGGACGATCTCGATGACGTCCTCGAACGTCAGCGGCTCGAAGTACAGCTTGTCCGAGATGTCGAAGTCGGTCGAAACGGTCTCGGGGTTCGAGTTGATCATGATCGTCTTGAACCCGAGCTCGCGGAACGCGAGCCCGGCGCGCACGCAGCAGTAATCGAACTCGACGCCCTGGCCGATGCGGTTCGGCCCGCTGCCGAGAATCACCACCCCCCGCTCGCCGAAGGGCTCCGACTCGTTTTCCTCGTCGTACGAGGAGTACAGATACGGCGTCGACGACGGGAACTCGCCCGCACAGGTGTCCACGGTCTTGTATGCCGGGTGGATGCCGAGGCTCCAGCGCAGCTCGCGCACCGCCGTCTCGGTCGTGGCGCGCAGCGCGGCCAGCTGGCGATCGGAGAACCCGAACCGCTTCATGCGCCGCAGCGCCGGAGCGTCCGGCTGGGCGATCCCCGCGAACCACCGCTCTGCGTCGACCAGCTCCTGCAGCTGATACAGGAACCAGGGATCGATGCCCGACGCCCTCGCGATCTCCTCCACGCCGAGCCCGGCCACCAAGGCGCGCTTGATCTGGAAGATCCGCTCCGGCGTCGGGGTGTGCAGCGCCACGCGCAGGTCGTCGGGGGAGTCGCTGGTCAGGCGGTCGTCGGCCAGGGTCGGCCCGGTCACCCACCCCGGCCGGCCGATTTCCAGGGCGCGCAGCCCCTTCTGGAACGCCTCCTTGAAGGTCCGGCCGATCGCCATCGTCTCCCCCACCGACTTCATCTGCGTCGTGAGATGGAAGTCTGCGGTGGGGAATTTCTCGAACGCGAACCGCGGCACCTTCACGACGACATAGTCGAGCACGGGCTCGAACGACGCGGGGGTCGTCTTCGTGATGTCGTTGGGCAGCTCGTCCAGCGTGTAGCCGACCGCCAGCTTGGTGCCGATGCGCGCGATGGGGAACCCCGTCGCCTTGGACGCGAGGGCCGATGAGCGGGAGACCCGGGGGTTCATCTCGATCACCAGCATCTCGCCGTCCGCCGGGTTCACCGCAAACTGGATATTGCAGCCACCGGCCTCCACGCCGATCTCGCGGATGATGGCGATGGCGGCGTCGCGCATGCGCTGGTATTCGCGGTCGGTGAGGGTCATCGCCGGCGCGACCGTGATCGAATCGCCGGTGTGCACGCCCATCGGGTCGAGGTTCTCGATGGAGCAGACGATCACGACGTTGTCCCGCCGGTCGCGCATCACCTCGAGCTCGAACTCCTTCCAGCCGAGCACGCTGCGCTCGATGAGCGTCGAGTGGACCGGCGACAGCTCGAGCGCCCGCTCGACCGCTTCCTCGAACTCGGCGCGGTTGAACGCCACCCCGCCGCCCGTGCCGCCCAGCGTGAACGAAGGCCGGATGATGGCGGGATAGCCGACCTGCGCCACGGCTTCCACGGCGGCCGCGACTGAGCCGACCGTGTGACCGACCGGCGTGGCCAGGCCGATGCGGCGCATCGCGGCGGAGAACTCGGCCCGGTCCTCGGCCATCCGGATCGCGCGGGCATTGGCGCCGATCAGCTCGACCTTGTAGCGCTCCAACGTGCCGTCGTTGGCCAGCGCCATCGCCACGTTGAGCGCCGTCTGGCCCCCCATCGTCGGCAGCAGCGCGTCGGGCCGCTCCCGCTCGATCACCTTGCGGACCCAGTCGGGGGTGACCGGCTCGATGTAGGTGCGGTCGGCCAGCTCGGGGTCGGTCATGATCGTGGCCGGGTTCGAGTTCACGAGCACGACCGCGTACCCTTCTTCTTTGAGCGCCTTGATCGCCTGGGTGCCCGAGTAGTCGAACTCGGCTCCCTGCCCGATGACGATCGGGCCGGAGCCGAGCAGCAGGATGCGGTGCAGGTCAGTCCGCTTGGGCATCGAGCACGTCCCGCAGGGTGTCGTCGAGCGAGCGGCGCGGGCACCAGCCCGTCGCCGCGCGCAATTTCGCGGCGTCCCCCACCAGGTGGGGGATGTCCGCCGGCCGCATCAGGTCGGGGTCCGCCTCGGGGATCGGCCGTACGCCGAGCCGCTCCGCCATTGCGAACAGCAATTCCTCGAGACTGATCCCCTGCCCCGATGCGACGTTGTAGACCTCGCCGGCGTCGCCCCGGGCGAGCAGCCGGACGTAGGCGTCCACGACGTCCTGCACGTGGAGCACATCGCGCACCGGCTCGAGGCTCCCGACTTTCACGACCGGCGCACCGATCCGCTTCGCAAACGTGAGCCGCTGGGCGAACGCCGGCACGACGAAGCGCGGGTCCTGGCCCGGGCCCGTGTGGGCGAAGGCGCGCGCCACGATGACCCGCAGGCCGGCGCGGCGCCACGCCTCGAGCGCGGCCACCTCGGCGCCCAGTTTGCTCGCGGCGTACGGCGAGCAGGGCGCCACGGGGTCGGTCTCGCTCCGGGGCGCCGGGTGGCCCCGGCCGTACACCTCGCCGGTCGAGACGACCAGCACCAGGGGGTCGGCCCGGTCCCGGCGCTTCGCCTCCGCGAGCACGTGGGCGAGCAGCGCGGTGCCCACGGCGTTCACCGTCCAGGCGGCGCCGGGATCGCGCAGCGCCTCCGCGCCCGAGGCGAGGGCGGCGAGGTGCACGACGGCGTCGTAGGGCCCGTCGGCGCACTGCCGCACCGAGTCGACGTCACCCAGCTCGAGCGGCAGCCACCGCACCGCGGCGCGCTCCTCGGGGGTGAGACCGCCCGGGCGCTGGGGCTCGCCCGGCCGCGCGGTGCCGTACACCTCGCGGCCGTCGTCGAGCAGCCGCCGGATCAGCCAGCACCCCACGAAGCCGTCGGCGCCGGTGACCAGGACCTTCATGCGAGCCGCTCCAGATCCGCGTCCACCATCATCTTCACCAGCCCCTCGAAGGTCACCTGGGGCGCCCACCCCAGCTCGCGCCGCGCGCGCCCCGCGTCCGCGAGCAAGATATCGACTTCCGCCGGCCGCACGAAGCGGGGATCGATCTTCACGTACCGCTGCCAGTCGAGACCCACGTGCCCGAACGCGGCCTCGCACAACTCACGCACCGTATGGGTCTTGCCGCTGCCGACCACGTAGTCCCGCGGCGCGTCCTGCTGCAGCATGCGCCACATCGCCTCGACGTAGTCCCCGGCGAACCCCCAGTCGCGCTGCGCGTCGAGATTGCCGAGCCGCAGTTCCGCCGCCTTCCCCTTCACGATCCGGGCGACGCCGTCGGCCACCTTGCGCGAGACGAACTCGAGCCCGCGGCGCGGCGATTCGTGGTTGAACAGGATGCCGCTCACCGCGAACAGTCCGTACGACTCGCGGTAGTTCACCGTGATCCAGTGGCCGTACACTTTGGCGACGCCGTAGGGCGAGCGCGGATAGAACGGGGTGCTCTCCCGCTGCGGCGTTTCGACGGCCTTGCCGAACATCTCGGAGGAGCTGGCCTGGTAGAAGCGGGCCTCGGGATGGGCGAGGCGGACCGCCTCGAGCAGCCGCGTCACGCCGAGCGCGGTAAACTCGCCGGTGAGCACCGGCTGCGACCACGACGTCGGGACGAAGCTCTGGGCCGCGAGATTGTACACCTCGTGGGGCTTCGCGTCGCGGATCACCGCGGTGAGCGAGTGCTGATCGAGGAGATCGGCCGGGACGACGTGCAGCCGGTCGAGCAGGTGGCCGATCCGTTCGTAGGAGTCGTGCGAGGTGCGGCGCACGACGCCGACCACCTCGTAGCCCTTCGCGAGCAGGAGCTCGGCGAGGTACGAGCCGTCCTGTCCGGTGACGCCCGTGATGACCGCGGTCCGGCGGGGTTGCCGCTCCCCCCCGTCCCGTTTAGGTTTAGGCCTCTTTTCGCGGTCAGTCGCCATGGCTCGGGTGTGTGAGATTTGTGGCAAGGGCCCCATCACGGGGCACAACATCAGCCACGCCAACAACAAGACCAACCGCCGCTGGTATCCCAACCTGCAGCGCGTGCGCGCGGTGGTGGGCGGTGCGGTCCGCCGCATCCGCGTGTGTACCCGCTGCCTCAAGTCGAATCGGGTGGCGAAAGCGTCCTGAGCGGCACGAAAAAGGGGGACCCGCCGGGGTCCCCCTGTCGTTCGCGGCCCGCCCGCCCCCTCTCGCTGCCTCACTCACTCAGTAATTCGATCCGGGCCGTGTCGGCGCCGTCGCCGACGCGGTGCCCCAGCTTCACGATGCGTGTGTAGCCGCCCGGGCGGGCGGCGAAGCGCTTGCCGATCTCGGTGAACAACTTGTGCGTCACGTCTTTGTCCTTGAGCCGGCGCTCCACCAACCGCCGCGCGTGGAGATCGCCGCGCCGGGCGAGCGTGATGAGCCGCTCGGCGAACGGGCGCAGCTCCTTGGCCTTCGCGACGGTCGTCCGAATGCCGCCGTGCTGGAACAGGCTCACGGCCATGTTGTTGAGCGTGGCCCGTTTGTGGCTCGACGTGCGCGACAGCTGGCGCCCCTTGGCGCGGTGCCGCATTACTCCTCCTCCCCGGCCGTCGCCTGCGCCTGCGGCGCGCTGCCGGGATCGAGAATGCGGACCTCCCCCGTTTCGGCCTCCTCGAACCGCATACCGAAGTTCAGCCCTTCGCGCCGCAGCAGCTCCGCGATCTCCCCCAGCGCCTTCTCCCCCACGTTCTTCACCTTGAGCAGATCTTCTTCTTTGTACTGGACGAGGTCGCCCAGCGTGCGGATGCTGGAGTTCTTGAGCGAATTGATGGACCGCACCGAGAGGCCGGCGTCATCGATGGCGCGCGCCAGCACGTCCTTGAGCCGGCTGGTCTGCGTGCCGCCGTTGCCGGGGACTTCGGCGGCCACCATCGGGACCTTGCCGAAGTCCACGAAGAACCGGAAGTGTTCCTGTGCCAGCGCCGCGGCGTACGCCACGGCGTCCTCCGGCGAGATCGTCCCGTTGGTCTCGACGGTCAGGGTGAGGCGGTCGTAGTCGGTGCGCTGGCCCACGCGCGTCTCCGCCACGGTGAAGTTGGCGCGGCGGACGGGATTGTAGATCGAGTCGATGCGGACCACGTCCACGGGCATGGTGCGGTCCACGGGGTGCTGTTCGGCCTCGACGTAGCCGCGGCCCTTGTTCACGTACAGCTCGGCCGTCATGTCGCGGTCGTCCTGCACGGTGAACAGCAGCTGGTCGGGGTTGACGAGCGTGACGGAGCCGTGTTGCTCGACGTCGCGGGCGTAGACCGGCCCCGCCTTCTCGACCTTGAGGCGCAGGACGGCTTCCTCCACCTCGGGCGCGAGCACGAGCGTCAGCTGCTTCAGCCGCTGGATGATCTGGTGCACGTCCTCGACCACACCCGGAATCGTCTGGTGCTCATGCACCACGCCGTCGATCCGGAACGCCCACACGGCGGCGCCGCGCAGCGACGAGAGCAGGAGCCGGCGCAGGGAGTTGCCCAGCGTATAGCCGTAGCCCCGCTCGAGCGGTTGCAGGCGGAACTCGGCGGCATTCGGGTTGTCCTCGCGCTTGGTCATTTCGACCAGATGCGGCCGGACCAACCCCGTTAAATCAAGAGTCGTCATCACTTGGAATAGAGCTCGACGATTAACTGTTCTTGCGCGGCGATCGGAATGGCGTCGCGGGTCGGCCGTTCCGTCATCTTGCCCAGCGCTTTGTCAGTGTCCACCTGGATCCACGAAACCGGCTGGCCGCGCCCGAACTGCTCGAGGGCCAGCTTCACCTGCACCTGCTCGCGGCTCGCCTCGGCGACCTTCACCTCGTCGCCCGGACGGATGCGGTACGAGGGGATGTCGACGGTGCGGCCGTTGACCTGGATGTGCCGGTGCCGCACCAGCTGGCGCGCCTGGCGCCGCGACACCGCGAACCCCATTCGATACACAAGATTATCGAGCCGGCTCTCGAGCGCGACGAGCAACGCCTCGCCCGTGACGCCCGGCTCCTTCAGCACGCGCTCGAAGATGTTCCGGAACTGACGCTCCGAGAGCCCGTAGATGCGCTTGACCTTCTGTTTTTCACGCAGCTGCTTCGCG
>DASYRJ010000078.1:0-4344 GCA_036004525.1 Gemmatimonadales bacterium
TGATGCTCGCCGGGGCGAAGCGCGGCGGGAAGTCACCCTTTCCCCCGATGCGGACGCCGTCGAAATACGCCTCGTCCGCGTCGCGGATGGCGGCGGCGGAGAAGGCCAGGGGGACTCCTCGACACCCCGAGAGATCGAGCCGGATCCGGTACCAACGGACGGATCCCTGGGGCCCCGGCTCGCGCGATGGGCTCGCGGGTCGCCAATGGAGGGCGGCGAGGCCCGCGGCGCCTTCGACCGGATCCCCGTCGGCGGCTTCCCAGCCCGACGAGAGGCGTAGGGGCAGGTTCGCACAGGCGCCCACCGCCTCGCGCGCCTGGGCCGCCGGCGCGAGGGTCACCAGGACGGCGGTGGCGACGAACACGCGCTGCGCCCGTTCAGCGCCGGCGTTCACGCCGCGAGTATATGCATCGCTCGGGGGTGCCGCGCCCCTATCGAAAGACACGGTCCGCCTCGTTCCTTCGGTGAGTCGACGACCGCGGAACGGTCTCATACGTTGACCTCAGACCACCCGTGCCACCGGCACGAGAAAGAAGAGGTGTCCGAATGAAGGCGAGAGCTCCCGGCTTGGCCGCCGCGGGCCTGATCGTCGTCCTCGCCGCCGCGCCGTGTACGAGCGCGCAGACCAGGCAGTCGATCGACCCTTCGCTAGCGATCGGAATCGATCCCGGGGGTGGCGATCCTCCCGAAGACTACTGCGCCCTGACCGGTATCGGCTGCGTCGCCGGGATCACCGGCGCCGTTCCGGCCTGCTCGGCCTGCGTCACCGTGCTCGGCTGCATCGCGTGCGCCGGCGAGGTCTCCGCCACCCTTGCCGCCTGCCTCAACTACTCGGACAACTGCATCAGCACCAACGCCCGCGAGGGAGACCTCTGCCGGCGGTCGAACCGCTGCGAGACGGGCGGGCTGCACTGTGTCAACAACCGCTGCACGTCGATCCTGGGGGCGGAGAACCAGCGCTGCTCGACGAGCCGCGACTGCCAGTCGGGACTCGAGTGTCTCCCGGACGGCGAAGAGCCCGACCGCACCGCCGGCAAGTGCTGGCGGATGCGTGACGCGGGCGAGCTGTGCGCGTCCAGCGCGGAGTGCAAGGCCGGGCTCATGTGCGACCCGAACACCCACGGTTGCCGGGTGCCCACCTGCTCGGAGACGTTCAACCCCCAGCCCGGCTGCGCCTGCACGATCACCGATGCCCACCCCGCCCCGCAGGGCGATTGTCCCCAGGGGTACAAGTGCGAAAGCGGACGGTGCGAGAAGGTGACCGTCACCGTGTGCGCCTGCGACGGCTCGGATCCGCCGGGGACGTGCACGAGCTGCCAGCCCCCGCCGGTGGGAGGAGGGCCGCCGCCGCCGACGTTCTTCTACTACCCGACCTGCTACTACTTCTACGACGCGATCACGTACTACACGTGCGCGACGTACGGCGATCACACGGAGTGCAGCGACCCTCAAACGGAGTTCATCCTGACCGATTCGTTCTGCATCTGAGGCCGGCGGGAGGGGCGCCCGCGATCCGCGGGCGTCCCTCTCGTCCGGCGAAGGAGGCCCGCATGCCGATCCTGGAATTGCTGCTCGCCGCACTCCTCGAGGGCACCGTCGTCGGTCCCCGGGGCACGCCGCTCGCGAACGCGCTGGTGCTCGCGCGACCCTCCGGCGCCGACCGCGAGCGGGCGGAGGCGGTCCGAACGGACGCCGGGGGGCGGTTCCGGCTCGCCGCCGACGGCTCGGCCGTGCGCGACCTGCGCGTCGAGTTCCCGGGCCTGGCCCCCGCCACCTTGCGGCGGGTGCGCGCCGGCGGACCGCTGCGGATCGCGCTGCGCAAGGGTCTCGCTCTCGAGGGCGTGGTGCGCGAGGCCAGGACCGGCGAGCCCGTCGCGGACGCCCGCGTGGAGGCGCGCGAGCAGGGAGGCGAGCGGTTCTGGGCGCCGTCGCAGCCGAAGGCGGGTCTCGTCGAGGGCCGCAGCGACGCCAAGGGACGGTACCGGCTCGAGGGGCTCGGCCAGGGCTTCTACACCGTGACCAGCCGTTCGCGGGAGCGCGGTCGTGCGCTGCGACGCGCGGTCGTTGCCGGCCGTGTCGATCTGATGCTCGTCGCGGGCGGCACCCTTGCCGGCGTGGTGACGGGCCCCGACCGAAAGCCCGTAGAGGGCGCCGTCGTGAGGGTCGAGCCCGAAGCGGTGCACGTGCCGAGACGGGAGCAGCCGATCGCCGCCGAGGTGACTGACGCCAAGGGCTGGTTCGAGCTGGCCGGCCTCGAGCCCGGCGTGTACCGCCTGGTGGTGATCCACAGGGATCTCGCACCCGCCGTGGTCTCGGGGCTGTCGGTCGCGGCCGACGCGGAAGTGCCCACCCAGGTCGCCCTGGAACGCGGGGCGGCCCTCTCGGGCCGGCTGGTGGCGCTGCCCGATCGGCCGCTGGCGGGGCGCATCAGCGTGCACGAGCTCGACGGGGAGCCGGCGCCGGCAATCGTGACGGACCTCTCGAACACGCGGATCGCCGGCGACGGCCGCTTCCGCCTGGCGCGCCTGCCCCGCGGATCGCACGGCCTCATGTTCATGGCGGACGGCTATGCGACGCGTTCGATCGGTGTGAACGTGGGCAGCCAGGACGTCGATCTGGGCGACGTCGCGCTGGATCCTGGGCTGACCATCCGCGGCCTCGTGCGAGACGACGCGGGGCTGCCGGTGGCCGGCGCCCGGTTGACCGCGTTCCAGTGGCGCGGCATCGAGGGGCTCGTGCGCGGCGAATCGCAGGGCGACGGGTCCTTCGTGCTCGGGGGCCTGAGCCCGGGCCAGTACCGTGTGACGGCCAGCGCCTCCGGATACGACGGCGGCACGCAGGACGTCGCGGCGGGGGCGGACGACGTCGCGTTCGCCCTGCGGCCGGCCGGTGGCGTGAGGGGTACGGTCGTCGACTCCGCGGGACGGACGGTGGAGGCCTTCACCGTGGCCGCGCGACCCGCTTCGCGGCCTGCGGCTCCCCAGGACTTCCAGGTCGTCGCGGACAGCGCCGGCGGATTCGCCGTCGAGGGGCTCGCCGCGGGCACGTACGCGCTTCTCGTCAGCGCTCCGGGCGCGGGGACGACCACGGTCGCCGGCGTCGAGGTGCGATCGGGGACGACGACGAACGTCGGGGTGGTGAGACTGCCCCGCACGACGGTGGTGCACGGAACGGTCACCGACGCGACGGGCTCGCCGATCGGTGGCGCCGTCGTCTCCGCGCGCGCGGCCGGCGCCATTCCGTTTGCGGCGCCGGCGGACGAGGTGGTTACCGACGCATCGGGCGCATTCGATCTGGCCGGCGTCTCGCCGGGGATGGTGGAGATCACCGTCCGGCACCCGGACTACGCGGACGGCGTGACCGGCCTCGCGGTCCAGAGTGGACAGGAAGCGGCGCCCCTGCGCATCACCCTCGCACGTGGCGGGCGGTTGGAGGGGCTCGTGCGAAGCGCCGCGGGGGCGTCACCGCCGATGAGCTTCGTCCGCCTGGAGGCGCTGGGGCTGCTCGGCGTGGTCAGCCCGACGCCGGACATGGTCTCCACCCTGCGGGACGGGTCCTTCACGTTCGATCACGTCCGCCCGGGCCGCGCGCGGGTCGTCTTGATGACCGGAAGGGACGGTCGATTCACCCGTTCCGAGGCGCGCGAGATCCAGGTGCGGGAGGGGGCCACGACGACGGTCCAGTTCGTGTCCCCCTGAAGGTCGGGCCGCGGGGGCAGGGCGCCGGGGCTTGACAGCGCCGAATACTTGTATTATACAAGTAAGCCATGAAGGCAGCCTGCTGCCCGAGTCCCCGCGGCGCCGATCCCGAGCGGCTGGTCGCCGCCATCCGCGCCCTGCTGCGCCGCTTCTCCGTGGCGGAACGGGCCGACGTCTCGTGCTGCGGCCTCACGGTCGCGCAGGCGGCCGCGCTCGAGGCGCTGCGGCTCGAAGGGGCCCAGCGGCTGGGCGCGCTCTGCCGGCGCCTGGGGGTGGACGCGAGCACGCTCACGAGGAACGTCGATCGGCTGGAGACCGCGGGGCTGGTCGAGCGCGTCTCGGATCCTGATGACGGCCGCGCCGTCACCGTCCAGCTGACCGCCGACGGCCGGCGCGCGGCCGCGCAGGTGGAGCAGCAGGAACTGGGGTTCGCGCAGGCGGTGCTGGAGCGGCTGCCGGCGGCGCAGCGCAAGGCGGCGCTGCCCGCGCTGGAAGCGCTGCTCGGGGCCGTGCGCGAGGCGAGCGAGGCCTGCTGTCCTGGCGCTTTCGATCACTTGATGCCGAAGAGGAGGAATGCATGATCGGACCGGACGAGATCGTCGAGAAGGTGAAGGACCGCTACGGGCGGATCGCGCTCGGCGCGGAA
>DASYRJ010000079.1:0-26628 GCA_036004525.1 Gemmatimonadales bacterium
CCCGACATCGTCTCCGAAGTCGATGTCCCCGTGATCGGCGACTTCCACTACAACGGCCATCTCCTGCTCGCGAAGTATCCCGCTTGCGCGCGGGCGCTCGCCAAGTACCGCATCAACCCCGGGAACGTCGGCGCCAAGCGGCGTGACGACAACTTCCGGACGATCGTCCAGATCGCCATCACCGAAGGCAAACCCGTCCGCATCGGCGTGAACTGGGGGAGCCTCGACCAGCAGCTCCTGACCGAGATGATGGACGCGAACGCCGCGACTTCCGAGCCGCGTGACGCGCGTGAGGTCACGATGGACGCGATGGTGGCGAGCGCGACGCGCTCGGCGGCGCTCGCGGAGGAGACCGGCCTCCCCCATGACCACATCATCCTCTCGGCGAAGGTGTCGGGCGTGCAGGACTTGGTCGACGTGTATCGCAAGCTCGCCGCGCAATCGGACTACCCCCTTCACCTGGGGCTCACCGAGGCGGGGATCGGGACCAAGGGAGTCATCGCGAGCACCGCGGGCCTCGCCATCCTCCTGCAAGAAGGCATCGGCGACACGATCCGGGTGTCGCTCACGCCGCGCCCGGGCGGCGACCGCACGGAGGAGGTGCAGGTCGCGCAGCAGATCCTCCAGTCGCTAGGGCTGCGCAGCTTCACGCCGCAGGTCACCGCCTGTCCGGGCTGCGGGCGCACCACGTCGACCTTCTTCCAGGAAATGGCCGAGCAGATCCAAACGCATCTGCGCGAGCACCGGGCCGTCTGGCGCGAGCGCTACCCCGGCTCGGAGGAGCTCCGCGTCGCCGTGATGGGATGTGTGGTGAACGGGCCGGGCGAGTCGAAGCACGCCGACATCGGCATCTCGCTCCCCGGCACCGCGGAGGAGCCGAGAGCACCCGTCTATGTGGACGGTCGGCTGAAGCTCACGCTCAAGGGCGACACGATCGTCGCGGACTTCCTGAGAATCCTCGAGGAATACGTGGAGGCTCGCTATGGCACGCGGACGCATGCGACTGTACCGCGCTGAGATCCTGCTGGTGTGGGGTCTCGTCGGACCGGCGGCCCCCGCGGCGGCCGCCCAACAATTGGGCGAGTCGTTTTCGCTCGAAGAGCGCCAAGGAGCCCTGGCGCGCGTGCCGGACGGGAAGATCATCCGGCTGCGACTGAGCGACGGGAGTCGCGCGGCCGGCCCGATTCGGCGTTGGAATGCGTTCTCGGTCACGGTGGGGCCGTACCTGGGGTACGCCGAACGAGACACCTTCGTCGCGCTCGCGGTGATCGACAGCCTGTGGCTGCGCAGCGACGCCACGCGGCGCGGCGTCGCGATCGGCGGCGTGGCGGGAGGCGCGCTCGGCGCGGTGGTGGGGTTCACCGCGGGATCGCTCTGCCCGACGGCCGGCAACGACGGCGTGTGCGCGCAGGGCGCGGTCACCAGCATCGTCGCCGGGCTGGCGATCGGGAGTCTCGCCGGCATGCTCGTCGGGTCGGGGACGCCGGAATGGCGACGCCTGCACCCCCAGGGCGGACGCCCCACGCCCCGCACGGGACCCGAGATCACGTTGGTGGCCCCCGGCGATTCGACGCTGCCCGACCCCCGCACCGTCGCGCTCGCGCGCACCGAGCCGGGACGGCTCGTCCGCCTCCAGTTCCGCGATCGGCCGGATCTCGCCGGGTACGTGGTGCGCGCCGGCGCGCGCCGCGCGACCGTCGTGGCCGTGGTGGGAGCGGCCGAAGAGGGGACCGTGCCGCTCGGCTCGCTCGAATCCATCTGGGAACGCGGCACGGCGCGGCGCCCCGGGTCGGCGATCGGCACCGTCGTGGGATTCGCGGCAGGCGTCTTCGCGGCCAGCAGCACATCCGCCTGCGACCCGAGCAGCGACTGCCTGTCGGCGCAGGTCGCCGACGGGCTGCTGGGCGGCCTCGCCGGCTGGGCGCTCGGCGGGCGCGTCGGGTCGCTGTTCCCCAAGTGGCAGCGGCGCTACTGAGCCACCGGCCCGATCAGGCGATCCGCGCGCCGAGCGGCACCTCGTGCTCGGGGTGCACCAGGACGATGTCCCCCTCGCCCAGGACCACGCCCAAGGTCAGCACCTCGGAGAAGTAGGTCGCGATCTGGCGCGGGGGGAAGTTGACGACCGCGAGCACCAATCGATCCTTCAGGTCCGCCGCCCCGTAGTACTTCGTGATCTGCGCGCTGGACGTCTTGACGCCCAACTCGGACCCGAAATCGATGCGCAGCTTGTAGGCGGGTTTCCGCGCCTGCGGGAAGTCGTCGACCTGCACGATCCGCCCCACGCGGATGTCGACTTTGGCGAAGTCGTCGTAAGTGATCTGCTCCATTCCCCCTCCGAATGTCCCCTTTTGAGGTCACGCGCCCGGTGTTGCCGTGCGCGGAGAGCTTGGCACATGGGTTGCCTTTGCGCCACGGCGATACACCACCACTCCCACAGGGAACGGGGATATGCGACGGATCGGCATGGCGGTGCTGGGCCTGGTGCTCGCGGCGGCGCCGCTCCGGGGCCAGCGTTCGGCGCTGCGCGAGGTGCGTGACGGTGGAACCGCAGGCCTCACGTTCGTCGTCGCCCAGCCGCTGGGCGAGTTTCGCCGCCACGGCAATGTCGCCGTAGGGCTCACCGCCTTCGGCGTGTTTGGGCGTGCCGTGGGGCTCCGCGTCGACGGCGCATACATGGTCTACGACGCCAATTATCTCGGGTACGGCGTCTCGACCACCTCGGCTATCGGCACGCTCGCCGTTGGACCGCAGGTGACGGTCGGGCAGGGGCCCCTGCGGCTCTATGGGTTCGCGACGCTCGGCGGCTCGCTCTTCTGGTCATCGGCGAGCTACAGCGGCCACTGCGGCTGCTACGATGGCGACGATTTCTTCCTGGATGGTCATTTCACGACCGCCACGCAGCTCGGCACCGGCATGTTGATCACGGTGGCACGCCGCCACACGCCCGTAGCGATCGACATCGGCGTGCGCGACATGCGTCACGCGCTGGTGACGTACGTGCCCGCGGGTGGCCTGACGGACAACGGCGACGGCACGTTCACGGCGGAGCAGGTGCAGACGCCCGTCCGGATGCGCGTGTTCCAGGTCGGCGTGTCGGTGGGGATCCGGTAGCCTCACCCCCTGTCCTGCCTCACCCCCTGTCTCCCTCTCGACGTGCCTCACCCCCTGTCCCCCTCTCCACTGCGTGGAGAGGGGGAACGATGGGCGAGATCGCGCAGAAGGTCTCGCAATCCATCTGCCGTGACTTGATCGTTTCGAATCCGAAGCACGCGAAACCCATGGGCTTCGAGCCAGGTGGTGCGGGCGACGTCGTACGCGGCGCGGTCCGCGTCGCCGTGAATCCCACCGTCGAGTTCGAGTACTAGTTTCAGCTCAGCGCAATAGAAGTCGACGATAAAGCGACCGATCGCGTGCTGACGCCGAAACTCGAGGTGCAGCATTCGGCGACCTCGGAGTAACTCCCACGCCCCGCGCTCGGCGGTCGTGGGAAGACATCGGAGTTCACGTGCCCGCTCCAGCGTAATTGCTGTCGCCGGGCGGCGGCGGAATCGCATGCGAACACGGTACCACGCGGTGTTGAGACCGGAGCGATCGAATTCACGCTCTCTGGTGCCTTTTCGCGCCAACACTCCACCTGCGTTCCCCCTCTCCACGGAGTGGAGAGGGGGCCAGGGGGTGAGGCACAGAGCGGGGTGAGGGCCGCTAATCGCCCGGCGCGGGCTCGGGGAGCGGAGCCGGGCTCGCGCCCCGGCTCAGCCGCCGCTGCAGGGCGTCGAGGTAGGTGTAGAACACCGGCGTCACGTACAGCGTGATGAGCTGCGAAAACGCCAGGCCGCCCACGACCGCGAGGCCCAGCGGCCGCCGCGACTCGGCGCCCGAGCCCCATCCGACGGCGATGGGCAGGGTGCCCATGAGCGCGGCCATCGTCGTCATCATGATCGGGCGGAACCGCACGCTGCACGCCTCGAGGATCGCGTCGCGCGCCGACTTCCCTTCGCGGCGCTCCGCCTCGAGCGCGAAGTCGATCATCATGATCGCGTTCTTCTTCACGAGCCCCACCAGCATGATGATCCCGACGAACGCATACACGCTCAGGTCCGTCCCGAACACGAGCAGCGTGAGCAGCGCGCCGAAGCCGGCAAACGGCAGCCCCGAGAGGATCGTGAGCGGGTGAATGAAGCTCTCGTACAAGATGCCCAGGACGATGTAAATGACCGCGACGGCGAGCACCAATAGGAACAGCAGTCCCTGCTGGCTTGCCTGGAACGCCTGCGCCGTGCCGCCGAACCCGGTGCTGATCGTCGCCGGGAGCGTCTGCCGAGCCGCGCGCTCCACGTCGCTCACGGCGGCGCCGAGCGAGACGTTGGGCGCCAGGTTGAACGACAGTGTGACCGAGGGGAGCTGGCCGCTGTGGTTCACGCTCAGGGGGCCGAGCCCCGGCGTCACCGTCGCCACCGACGTGAGCGGGACGAGCGTCCCCTGCTGGGAGCGGATGTACAGCAGCCGGAGGGCGGCCAGGTCCTCCTGGTACTCGGGCAGCAGCTCTTGAATCACCCAGTACTGGTTGTTGTCGGTGTAAATGGTCGAGACCTGTCGCGATCCGTAGGCGTCGTACAGCGCCTCCTCGATCTGCTGGACCGTCACGCCGAGCCGGGCGGCCCGGTCGCGGTCGATCTGCACCTGGACCTGCGGGTTCTTGATCTGCAGGTCGCTCGTCACGTCTTGCAGGATCGGGATCGTGCGGAGCTTCGCTTCGAGCATCCCGGCGTTGTCGTATAGCGCGGCGATGTCCGGGCCCTGGAGGGTGAACTGATACTGGGCCTTCGCGCTGCGCCCGCCGATCCGGATCACCGGGGGCACCTGGAGGTAGGTCCGGACCCCAGGGATCGCCGCCAGCTGGGGCTGGAGCTCCCGCACGATCTCGTCGGCCGACGGGCGCTGGCTGCGGGGCTTCAGCCGCAGGGTGATCGACCCCTGATTCATCGTGCCTTGACCCACGCGCGACATGAAGTGATCGACGTGCGGGTTGCGGCTGATCACCTCCGCGACCGCGAGCTGGTGCTGCACCATCGCATCGTACGAGCTGCCCTCCACGGTCTCCGTGGAGCCCTGGATCGATCCCGTATCCTCCGTCGGGATGAAGCCCTTGGGAACGAGAACGAACAACACGGCGGTGCCGACGAGGATCCCGGCCGAGAACACGAGGCTCGCGGGACGGTGGTCCATCACCCACACCAGGGTCCGCTCGTACGCGCCGAGCACGCGGCGGTACACGCGCTCGCTGGCCTCGTAGAACCGTCCATGCCGCTCGTCGCGCGACGGGCGCAGGAAGCGGCTGCACAGCATCGGGGTCAAGGAGAGGGAGACGAATCCCGACACGAGGATCGCGATCCCGATCGTCACGGCGAATTCGTTGAACAGGCGCCCGATCAGCCCGCCCATGAACAGCACGGGGATGAACACCGCGGTCAGCGAGAGCGTCATCGACACGATGGTGAAGCCGATCTCCCGCGCTCCGTCGAGCGCCGCCTGCATCGGTGGTTTCCCCATCTCCATGTGGCGCACGATGTTCTCGAGCATGACGATGGCGTCGTCCACCACGAAGCCGACGCACAGGGTCAGCGCCATGAGCGACAGGTTATCCAGGCTGTAGTCCAGCAGGTACATCACGGCGAAGGTGCCGACGATCGAGAGGGGCAGCGCCAGGCTCGGAATCACCGTCGCCGAGAGGTTGCGCAGGAACAGGAAGATCACGAGCACCACGAGGCAGAGCGTGATGAACAGCGTGACCTTCACATCGTTCACCGATTGACGGATCGAGAGCGACCGGTCGTACAGCGTGTTGACCTCCACCGACGCGGGCAGCTGGGGAATCAACGTGGCCATGGTTTGCTTCACCGCATCCGCCACCTCCACGGTGTTGGTGCCGGGTTGGCGCTGGATCGCGAGCGTGATCGACCGCGCGCCGTCGAACCAGCTCGCGTTCTTGTTGTCCTGCACGTCGTCGAGCACCCGCGCCACGTCCTGCAGGCGCACGGGGGCGCCGTTGCGGTAGGCGATCACGAGCGAGCGGAACTGCGGCGCGCTCTCGATCTGCCCGTCGGCGCGCACCGTGTACGCCCGGTGCGGACCCCACAGAATCCCCGTGGGCAGATTCGGGTTGCCGGATGCAATGGCGTCGCTCACTTCATCGAGCCCGATGCCGCGCGCCGCCAGCGCCGTCGGGTCGATTTGAATGCGCACGGCGTACTTCGCCGCGCCGAACACCTGCACCTGCGCGACCCCATTCACGGTGGAGAGCCGCTGCGCCAGGAACGTCTCGGCGTACTCGTCCAGCGCGGAGAGCGGCAGCGTCTTGGACGTCAGCGCGAAAAAGACGATGGGGGAGGCGGCCGGGTTCACCTTCTGATACGAGGGGGGCTGGATCCCCGGCGGCAGCTGGCGCAGCGTCTTCGAGATCGCCGCCTGCACGTCCTGCGCGGCCGCATCGATGTTGCGCGACAAGTTGAATTGCAGCGTGATGTTCGTGCCGCCCTGCGAGCTGGCTGACGTCATGGCGTCGAGGCCCGCGATGGTCGAAAACTGCTTCTCGAGCGGCGTGGCGACGGCCGACGCCATCGTCTCTGGGCTCGCGCCCGAGAGGCCGGCCGACACCTGGATCGTCGGATAATCGACGTTCGGCAGGTCGCTCACCGGCAACAGGCGGTAGGCCATCAGGCCGAAGAACAGGATCCCCAGCATCACCAGCGTCGTGGTGACGGGCCGGCGGATGAACAGGCCGGAGATGCTCACTGCTGCGCGGCCTCGGTCTTGGGGCCCGCCCGGATCTCGACGCGCGAATCGGGGGTCAGGCGCAGCTGCCCGTCGGTGACCACCAGTGTTCCGGGCGCGAGGCCCGCCGCCAGCACCGCGAGCGTGTCGACGGTGCGCGTCACCGTCACGGCGCGCTGCTCCGCCGTCCCGTCGCCGTTCACCACGAACACGTAGGTGCCCTGCTGGCCCGTCATGACGGCCTGGGCCGGCACCACGAGCGCATCGGCCTGCACGTCCACGACGAGCGTCACCTCCACGAATTCGCCGGGCCAGAGTGCGCCGTCGCGATTCGGGAAGCGTGCCTTGAGCAGCACGGTGCCGGTGGTCGTGTCCACCTGGTTGTCGAGGAACGCGAGCACGCCGTCCGCGGGCGACGCCGAGTCCCGGGCGGCGCTCGCGAGTGTCCGCAACGGCTTGCCGGCGTGGCGCCGCAGCTCGGGGAGCTGCGCCGCCGGCACCGCGAAGCGGACCAGGATCGGACGCAACTGGTTGATCGTGACCAGCGACGGCGTGCTGCCGGGGCGTACGACGTTGCCTTCGTGCAGCAGCAGGCGCCCCGTGCGGCCCGCGATCGGCGCGCGGATCGTGGCGTACTCGAGGTCCAGCCGCGCCACCGTCAGCGCGGCGGAATCGGCGCGCACCGTGGCGGCGAGGGCGTCCGCGGTCGCCTGTTTCTGCTGGTAGTCTTCCTTGGTGACGGTGTTGTTCGCCGCCAGGTCGCGGTACCGCTCGGCGTCGCGGGCGGCGTTCTCCGCCTGGGCCAGGTCCCGCAGCAGGTTCGCGCCGGCCTGCTGCACCGCCGCCTGGTAGGGACGGGGGTCGATCTCGAACAACACCTGCCCGGCGGCTACTTCGTCGCCTTCGGCGAAGCGCACCCGCAGGATAGTCCCCGTGACCTGAGGCAGCACGTCCACGGTGCGGATCGGTTCGACGGTGCCGGTGGCCCCGATCTCGAACGGCACCGCCCGGCGCTCCACGCGGGCGACACTCACGGGGACGCGCGGCGGCGGCCCCCCCTGGTGGGAGGAGCAGCCGGCTGCGACGGCCGCGAGGCCGAAGAGCCACCGGGAACGCGTGTTAGGCCGCATCTGGGGTCACCTTCATACGCACAGCCTGGCTCCGGCGTGGGGATGCACTGCCTCTGCGATACTTCGGTAAGGCGCGCGGTATTTTGCCTACCGCCTTTCCGCCCTTCCGCCCTACCGTCCCTGTATGCTCGCCCGTGTCCGCTCCGCCGCCGTGTTCGGCATCGACGCCTATCTGGTGGAGGTCGAAACCGACATCGCAAACGGACTCCCCACGTTCGTGACGGTGGGTCTGCCGCAGGGGGCCGTCAAGGAAGGGCGCGACCGCGTCTCCGCCGCCCTCGCCAACACGGGCTACACGTTCCCTCTGAAGCGGATCACCGTCAATCTCGCTCCCGCCGATATCCGGAAGGAAGGCTCCGCCTTCGACCTCCCGATCGCCGTCGGGATCTTGGCGGCGACAGGCCAGGTGGCGGCGGAGCGGTTGGGGCGGGTCGCGGTGCTGGGGGAGCTGGGGTTGGAGGGCGCGGTCCGGCCGGTGCGGGGAGCGCTGCCGGTCGCGCTGGCCGCGCGCGCAGCGGGGGTCGAGGCGCTGATTCTGCCGCAGGAGAACCTGCCCGAGGCGGGCGTGGTGGAGGGGCTGCGGGTGCTCGGCGCCGGCTGCCTCGCCGAGATCGCGGACTACCTCGATGGGAAAGGGGAGTTACCGGGCGCCGCGATCGACGTCGCGCGCCTCTTCGCCGAGCGGGCCCGCGACGACGTGGACTTCGCGGAGGTGAAAGGGCAGGCGCACGCCAAGCGCGCGCTCGAGGTAGCGGCAGCGGGCGGGCACAACATCCTGATGGTCGGCCCACCGGGGTCGGGGAAGACGATGTTGGCGCGCCGGCTCCCGACGATCCTTCCCAAGATGAGCCTCGACGAAGCGCTCGAGACGACGAAGATCCATTCGGTGGCGGGGACGCTGCCGCTGGGGGAGTCGCTCGTGGCGCGGCGCCCGTTCCGCGCGCCGCACCACACGATCAGCGACGCGGGGCTGATCGGCGGAGGGAGCTATCCCCGGCCCGGGGAGGTGAGCCTGGCGCACGGAGGCGTGCTGTTCCTCGATGAGCTTCCCGAGTTCCGCAAGAACGTGCTCGAGGTGCTGCGCCAGCCGATGGAAGACGGCGTCGTCACGATCGCGCGCGCGGCGATGAGCCTCAGCTACCCGGCCCGCTTCATGCTCGCGGCGGCGATGAACCCCTGTCCCTGCGGGTGGTTCGGCGATCCGCAACACGCCTGCGCCTGCGCCCCGCTCGCGGTGCAGCGCTATCTCGCCCGGGTCTCGGGGCCGCTGCTCGACCGGATCGACATCCATCTCGAGGTGCCGGCGGTGAAGTACCGCGCGCTGGCGGGGGAGGCGGGCGGGGAGCCGAGTGCGGCGGTGCGCGACCGCGTGGACCGCGCGCGGGTGGTGCAACGGGAGCGGTTCGCGCACCGGCCGGGCGTCTACGCCAACGCGCACATGGCACCGCGTGACATCCGGGCCCACTGCCGCGTGTCGGAGGGCGCCGAGGCGCTGCTCAAGACGGCGATCACGCGCCTGGGCCTCTCGGCGCGCGCCTACCACCGCATCCTGAAGATCGCGCGCACTGTGGCTGACCTGGACGGCGCGGCCGCGTTGGAGCCGAAGCATGTGAGCGAGGCGATTCAGTACCGCAGCCTGGACCGGCGCGGCGTGGGGTGACCGGGGCTATGGAGGAGGGGCGAGGGGGCCTGGTGAAGGGGTGTCGCCCCGAGCGGCGAATGTGTAACTTCATGTGTAACCACCTGCACGGACATCCGACAGTGGCAACCAACTTGGCCCTCGACCCGGAGCTGCTGGACCGGGCCCTCGCGGTGAGTGGAGAGAAGAGCAAGAAGGCTGCCGTGACGAAAGCGCTCAAAGAATTCATCGCTCGTCGGGAGCAGCGCCGTCTCGCCGAGCTGTTTGGCACGCTCGAGTGGGACCCGCGGTACGACTACAAAGCCGGCCGGCGGCGCCGTTGAACCTCTTCGTCGATACGAGCGTCTGGTCATTGGCGCTGCGCCGGGACGTTCCGTCGCGGCGGGGGGAGGTCGTGTTCCTGGTCGAGGCGCTGGAAGCTGGGGAAGCGATCTTCACGACCGGCTTGGTGCTGCAGGAGCTGCTGCAGGGGTTTCGCGGGCCCAAGGCGCGGGAGGCAATTGTCGGACGCTTCGCCCTGCTGCCGTTTCTCGTGCCCAGCCGCGAGGACCACATTGACGCTGCCGGGCTGCACAATGTCTGTCGTCAGAAGGGGATTCAGGTGACCACCATCGACGCGCTGCTCGCGCAGCTCTGCGTGCGCCACGAGCTGACGCTCCTGACTACGGACGCGGATTTTCGGCGCGTCGCCAGGGTCCGACCCTTGTCCGTTTGGGCGCCCTGAGCCCCAAGAGCGAGAAGCCGCCGAGCAGGAAGTCGATTGCGCATATCCCCTCCTGGGTGAGCACAAAGCAAAAAGCCGGCCGCGGCTCGCCTAGGAGCAGCTCCCTCCCGTCACGAACCAGCACTTGGTGAACGGCGAGCCCTTGAAGAACGCAAGCAGCATCGTGCCCACCTTCTGCTGCCCGCTCTGCGACGGATGCGTGCCGTCCTGCACGAAGTCGCCGCGCTCCCAGGTGAGGCCGTCGCCCTGGCGCGGCGTCGCCCCGTCGGCCCAGAGATACGGCCCCCATCCGATCCACGGGGCGCTGCCGTCGTAGTTCAAATCGCCGGCGCGCAGGTCGGTCACCGTGCCGCCGTTCGCCATCTGGTCGATCTGCGCCTGCACCAGCCACTTCACGGCGAAGCCCGACTCGTATGCGTACGGCTCCGGGTTCAGGGTCGTGGTGGCGTACCCGGCGTAAATCCGACTGGAGAGGAAGACGAGTTGGAGGTGCGGGTACCGCGCCTTCAGCGCGCGGACGATGTTGCCGAGGCGCATCTCGAGCTGGTACGCGTCCGCCTGGGAGGACACGAGGGAGTCCCGCGGCCCGGCGTCGGCCTGCTTCACCCACGCCACCTGGACCTGGCGCTCGGTGAGCCCAAGGGGCGTGAGTCGGTTGAGGCGCACCGAGTCGTAATTGGCGTCGGTGGCCGCGTCCCACGTCTGCGCGTCCTGCCCGCCGCGCGCGCCGTTGACGATCGCGAGCGTCGCCGTGTTGACCGCGGCGTCCGCCGCAGCTTGTCCCATGAAGCTCCACGCGGTGCAGCTCGTGGTCGTGGAGCTCCCGGCGCAGAACTCTTGCGTGGTATTCGACATCCCGATCGACAGCAGAACAACCTTGCCGCCGGGACCGGGGACGCCCGCCGTGTCGAGCGGGACGACGCCCTGTGCGTGCCTGATCCCGGCGGCGGCGTGCGCGGCCGGCGCCGCGTTGGTCCCACCCGGATACAGCCCGCCCGCGAATCCCTTGTATGTCCCGGCCCCCAGGTCGGAAAGGGGGACGCGGGCCGGGGCACCGGGACCGGCGGGCGCACCGGCGTCGCGGCAGGCGGCGGCGGTCAGGGCGAAGCCGACGAGGAGGGAGCGCCAACAGGCTGGCATGGTTGGCATCAGACGGTTCGGGGGCATGCGGCGTTAACCATAAACGCTGCTCCGGCAGGTGCGCGTGAGCAACGTCACACGACATCTGGAGCCTCCCCGTTGCGGTGGCGCGCCCACAGCGCGGTGAGCCCTGTGGCGGACGCTGTGGCAGCCGCACCGCGCCCGAGCCCTTCCCGCCTGCAGTGTCGGGGCACACGACTTGCCCCCTGAAAGGGTGGAAGGAGGCGCTCGTGAAGCGGAGTCAGTTCGCGTGGTGGGAAGAGGCGATCGTCGCGTTCGGGTTCTGGCTTGCGGCACTGCTCGCCCTAGCGGCGCGTCGTCGCGGTTGACGGCGCCCCGGCTCTTCACCTAGTTACTGGTGACCAGCCTGCGGAGGCCTAACCGTGCCTGACGTACCGCAATGGGCCCGCGTGCGGGGAGACGCGAACTGCAACGTGCGGCGTGGCGCGTGGTATGAGGTCATTCGCCTCACCGCCGACGAGGCGGTCCTCGACGTCAACACCCGGTCCCTAAGCGTCGTCAGGTCCCTCCTCCAGATCGTCCCGCTCCGACCCCAGCGCTGGTCCGTCGTATCGCGCCCGCAGGACGCCGTGAACGTTCCGCTGAGCTGGGGTTCCAGGTACGCTGTGTGCCCGGGGTGCCGTGATCGCGCGCCCCTGAAAGGCCACCCGACGGACCTGCGCTGCTCGCGCTGCAACGGCGTCTTCGCCGTGGCGTGGGACGATCCGTATTGACGTCGACCCCATAGGGACGTAGGGGCACGGCATGCCGTGCCCCTACGAACACCCTTCTCCCTTCGGGCACCGTGGCCCTAGTTGTGAATCTCGATACTTCCCCCGGCCAGGACCGTGGTCGACGGCGCGCCGTCACCGCGTCCCATTTCACTGTCGTAGACGACGATGCCCGTGCTCGCGTCCCAGATCTTGATCCGGAACGTGTCGGGACCATCCGCGTTCACATCGCCGTCGATTGCCGAGACGAGGAACGCGAAGTCTCCGCCGCCGTTGATCGTCCCTGAGCCCTTGAATCGCACCTTGGAGCCCGAAACGACCAGCCACTCGTGGCTCGTGCTGTGGAACTGCAAGTCCGCGACCCTGAAGTTGAATTCCAGGTTGCCGCTCGGGACCGTCGCGCCCTTGTGATACCGAGACACGAACCCGAATGTCGCCTTGCCCGTGACGAGCGGGTTGGCGGCGTAGGCCCCGGCCGGCGAGTTGATCCAGCCGCCGCCGGTGACGAAGCCCGCCACGACGTCGAACACGACGACGAACTCGAAGACGGACTGGTCGGCCCCGCCGTCCTTGTCCGTGATCGTGAGGGTGAGGGTGTACACGCCAGCCGTGGTGTATGCGTGGCTGCCGCTCGCGGAGCCGGAGCCGTTCGCCTCGCTCACCGCGGCGCTCGATGAGGTGCCGTCGCCCCAGTCGATGATTCCCGTATGCGTATCGAGAGTACCGGGGTCGGTAAAGCTCGCCGATGCCGTCACCGACTCGCCGACTGCCAGCGGTTCGACCGGTGCGGTGATCACGCCGACGGCCGGGGCGACGTTGTCGATGTTGGCGATGGCGTTTGCCGTCCCGATCAGGCCGCCGCCGTCACTCACGGCGAGTGTGACGGGATACCCGCCGGGGCGGTTGTCGGCGTAGGTGTGGCTTGGGTTCACGCCCGTGTCGTGCGGGCTGCCGTCGCCGAAGTCCCAGTCATACGACAGCTGATCGCCGTCCGGATCCAACGAGGCGCTGCCGTCGAACAGCACGGGCGAGCCCTCAGCGCTCGAGTAGGGGCCGGCAGCGTTTGCCGTGGGGGCATGGTTGATCGGCGGCACACCGCCCCCGCCAAACGAGATATTGTCCACTCCTTCGGCTTGCCCGGCGAGTGAGAGAACGCGGATCTGCGTGATGATCTCGGTGGTGCTCACGCCCCAGAAGGTGCCGGCGTTGGTGCACGGCGCCGTGGTCGAGATGATCACGCCGCTCTGCCCGAAGACGTCGATCTGACAGACGTCGGCGTTAAAGTACGCGACCAGGTCCATGCCTGCGGCCGTCACGTTCCCGCCGGTGAAGTCGATGACGAAGACGTCCGTGAAGGTGCCGGCGACGATGTTCTTCGACAGCGCACCGCCGAATCCGCTCCCGACCAGGGCAATCTCGAAGCCCTCGGCGGGGAGCTGGGAGTTGAATCGCACACCGGGTTGGATCTCGCCCGGGCGGAAGCACTGGTTGTCGCTGGTCGCGTCAAGCGGCCCCGGGCACCCGATGACGTCGCCGTCGGCCACGCGACCCTCTTCGAAGTCTTCCAGTGGCAAGTCGGGGAACTGCGCGAGGAAGGTTGCGCGGTCGGTGAAGACTGTCGGCTCGGCGCCCGCCGCTGCTGCGACTTCAGCTTGCAGAGACACCGGCCGGATGGCGGTCGGCGGTTCGCAACTGATGAGAGTAAGAGTGAGTAAAGAGCCGACAGCAGCGACGCCAGACGAGCGTTTCATAGCCCCCCCTTGTGAAGACGCTTCCCTGAACGGGACCGGCCGTGCGTGTCTACCGGGGGCGCTGCCACACTCAATTGGCTACGTCACGATCGGGGGGGCGGTGATACGAGTCACAAGGGTTGGCCTGAGCTGGCGCAGCCCGTTGAGGGTGAAGCTGTTGTCCGATGTCTCGACAGTGTGGGAGCGATCCGGGCGCGCCCACTCGGGCGCGCCCGGGCTTGCCGACGACCTGGCTCGCTCTAGAACCGCACGAGCACGGGCCCTCCTGTTTCGACGGAGAGGTCAGCCGCGCGGCGGAAGGCGTCGATCACGTCCTCCGAAGTGGGGTCGTCACCGATCTTCACTTCCGGCGTGCTCGGGGCCGCCGACCGCCCACCCGAGGCGCACGTGACTTTGATCGCCATGGGAGTATAGATGTATCCCGTGAGCCACGCGACCAGCTGATTCACGAAAGTCAGCTGCGTTTCCACGCGCGCCACGCCGCTCGGGCACTCTGAGGCGGCCTTCACGGTGCTTGGAGGAACGAGACCCAAGATCCAGCCAGAAGCAAACGACTTGTTGATCACCTGGTTACCCGCCGGCAGTCCCGTTTCGATGGTCGCGTGGTAACAGGCCGGTAGCGCGAGCAGCAGGGCGGCGGCGGCGAGCTTCTGCGTACGTGACATGTGTACCTCCTGGCTGGCGGGGAAAGGTTGCAGCACCAGCAGATCAAGAACATGGAGGCCTGAGCGGCACCCCGCCAGCCTTGTTCGTGGTGCAAGGCCCGATGTACCGTTGCCCGGTCGCAACCCCGGACCGCCATGCCCGATGTCCACGAGCTCCTCAAGTCCCTGACCATTGTCCTCGCGGTGGCGGCGATCGAGGCCGCCAGGGCCGCCATCGGCGACTAGACCGATTCCGCGCCGGTCAGCAACCGACGGGCGCCCCGCAGCTGTTGCGGTTGGCCGACGACGACGACCACGTCCCCTGCGGCCAGCCGGAACGTCGCATCCGGCGTCGCGATATCGCTCTCGCGGCGGCGCACGGAGAGCACGAGGGCTCCGGTGCGCGAGCGCAGCTCGGTCTCGGCGAGGCTGCGCCCCACGGCCGGGGCCCCCGGCGCGAGCGTGATCTGTTCCACGTGCATCTGGGGCATCGCGCCCAGCGTCCCCGACAGGGTGAGCCGCGCTTTGGCGCCCGGACGCAGCGCCTCGTACTGCGACGCGCGAATCTCGGCGACCAGGCGGTCGATCTCGTCGCGCGGGACGTGGTAATGGGCGAGCACGCGGGCGAAGATCTCGATCGACGTCTCGAACTCCTCGGGGATCACGACGTTCGCGCCCAGCCGTATCAGTTCGGGGATCTCGATCACATACCGAGTGCGGGCGATGATGTGCAGTTTGGGGTTGAGGGTCCGAGCGACGCGCACGATGCGCCGGGTCGCGGCGGGGTCGGAGATCGCGATCACCAGGAGCCGCGCCCGGTCCACCCCGAGCGCGCGCAGGATCTCCTCGCGCGTCGCGTCGCCGTAGAACGCGGGCTCGCCTTCTGCGCGGACCCGGCGCACCGTCTGGGCGTTCAACTCGACGATCAGATAGGGCGCGTGAATCGCACGCAGCGCGGCGGCGAGGTTGCGGCCGTTCAGCCCGTACCCTGCAATGACGACATGCTCCGAGATCGGATCCTCGACCGGTGCGAAGTCCTTCGGCCGGAACCCGGGAACGAGCCGGTCGAGCGGCACCAGCCGCTCCAGCCCCTCGAGGACGGCCGGCCCGCCCTGGAGGAGGAAAGGCGTCACCAGCATCGTGATCACCGCGACGGCCAGGAACTGCTGGTACAACCCGTTCGCCAGCAGTCCGCTCGAGCGTCCCTGCTCAGCCAAGACGAACGAAAACTCCCCGATCTGCGACACCGCGAGCCCGGCGAGCAGGGCGACGCGGCCGGAGTACCCCATCACCGCGGGCCCGACTGCGGCAGCGAGCGTCTTGCCGCTCATGATCACCGCGACGCCGCCCAGGGTCAGGAGCGGGTGCGCGCGCACCGTGTCGAGCTGCACCAGCATGCCGACCGCGACGAAGAACAACGAGATGAAGATGTCGCGGAACGGCATCAGCTCGGCGAGCGCCTGGTGCGCGTAGTCGGACTCCGAGATCACGAGCCCGGCGAGGAACGCGCCCAGGGCGAGCGACGCGCCGGCCGCCGCGGTCCCCAGCGCCGTCAGGGTGCCGATGAGGATGACCGCGATGAGGAACAGCTCGCGGCTGCGCGTCTTGAGGATCTCGGAGAGCGCGCGGGGCACCAGCGTCCGGGCCGCGACGACGACCCCGATCACGACCAGCGCGGCCTTGCCCAGGGCCAGGAGCAGTCCGAGCGCGCCGCCGCCCGCCGTCCCCGCCAGGAACGGCACCAGGAGCATGATCGGCACCACGCAGAGGTCCTGGAAGATCAGCACGCCGGTCGCCAGGCGCCCGTGCGGCGCGTCGATCTCGCCCTTGTCGGTCAGCCCCTTGAGCACGATCGCGGTGGACGACAGCGCGATCAGGAAGCCGAGGAACAGGGCCACCTGCCAGCGGGCGAGGAACGCGACGCCGGCGGCGACGGTCGCGAGCACGGTGAAGCCCAGCTGCGCGAGCCCGGCGCCCGCGATCTGGCGGCCCATCTCCTTGAGCCGGCTGAGGGAGAACTCGATCCCGATCGTGAACAGCAGCATGATGACGCCGACTTCGGCGAGGCTCTCCACGCGATGCACGTCGGAGACGAGGCCGAGCGCGTTCGGACCGAGGAGCACCCCTGCGACGATGAAGCCCGGGAGCGCCGGTAACTTGAGCCGGTGGAAGACGAGGATCACCACCAGCGATCCGGCGAAAATGACCGCCAGGTCGCGGAGCATCAGGAGTTGTTCCACGGTGGCCTAACATACGACGCGCCCCGCTGGCGAGGGGAGGGGGCGATTCGTACCTTGGGTGCCGTGAGTGACTGGCTGCGACAACATGTCGGCTTGAGTCCCGCGGTCCAGATGCACCTGCTCGTCTCGGTGCTCGTGATCGCGGGGCTCTGGCTGTTGCAGCGCGTCGTCCTCGCCGTCGTCTATCGCCGCGTCACCGACCCCTGGACGCGCTATCGGTGGCGTAAGAGCACCACCTACGTCCTCATCGTCGCCGGGGTCCTGGTGGTGGGGCGGGAATGGCTGGGGCTATTCGGCTCGATCGGGACGTTCCTGGGCCTCGTCTCCGCCGGGGTTGCGATCGCCCTCAAGGACCCGCTCGTGAACCTCGCCGGGTGGGCCTACATCGTGTGGCGGCGTCCGTTCGACGTGGGGGACCGGATCGAGATCGCCGGCCATAAAGGCGACGTGATCGACCAGCGCCTGTTCCAGTTCACGCTCAACGAGATCGGTGTCTGGGTGGACGCCGACCAGAGCACCGGCCGCATCATCCATATCCCGAATGGGAAGGTGTTCAGCGACCCAGTCGCGAACTACGACAAGGGCTTCAAGTACATCTGGAACGAAGTCCCCGTCGTCATCACGTTCGAAAGCAATTGGCAGAAGGCGAAGGAACTGCTGACGGCGATCGCGTTCAAGCACGCCGAGCACCTGACCGCCGAGGCGGAGCGCGACCTGCTCACGGCGTCGCGCCAGTTCTTCATCAATTACAAGAAGCTGACGCCGATCGTGTACACCAGCGCGGTGGATTCCGGCGTGCGGCTCACCATGCGGTATCTGATCGAGCCGCGGCGGCGGCGCGGCACCGTCTCGGCGATCTGGGAGGACATCCTCACCGAGTTCGCGAAGTGCCCCGACGTCGATCTGGCGTACCCGACCTCCCGCCCATTCCACCACATTGTCGAGGGCAAGCCGGCACTGCGGCCGCCCAAGGACTAGCGGAGCGCGTCCCCCGTATCGACCACGGCGCGGGCGAGGAGGTCGAAATCCTCGCGGCGGCTGCGGTGATTGGTGATCGCCACGCGGATCGCGAAGCGGCCGCCCAGGAGGGTGTGGGACGGGACCGCGAGTCCGCTCTCCTGGATCCGCAGCAGGATCTCCTGGTTCAGTGCGTTGAGCGCCGCGTCGTCCTTCCCGGGGATCCCATAGCGGAAGCACACGACGTTGAGCGGGGCCGGCGCGAGCAGCTCGAGCCGGGGATGCCGCGTGACCAGCTCGACGAGATACGCAGCCTGCGCCGCGTTCTGCTCGATCAGGCGCGCGAACGCCCGCAGGCCGTGCGCCTTGAACGACATCCACACCTTGAGCGCACGGAACCCGCGCGACAGCTGCACGCCGCGCTCGGCGAACGGAAACCCGCCGGCGGCGATGCCGCGATCGAGCGCGGCGAGATAGGCGGGGGTCACGTTGAACGTCGCGCGGTGCGCGGCCTGGTCGCGCACCAGCGTGCATCCCACCTCGTACGGCAGGTACATCCATTTATGGAGGTCGAAGGCGACCGAGTCGGCCAGCTCGATCCCGGCGACCTGCGGGCGCAGCGCCGGCGAAATCGCCGCCAGCGCGCCGAACGCGCCGTCCACGTGCAGCCAGAGGCCTTCGTCCCGGCAGAGGGCGGCCAGGGCGGGCAGGTCGTCGGTCGCGCCGGTATTGACGGTCCCCGCGTTGCCCACGACGCAGATGGGCCGCAGCTCCGTTCCCGCGGCGCGGTCGGCGGCGATCGCTGACCGCAAGGCTCCCAGGTCGATCGTGTAATCGGGTCGCACCGGGATCCGGCGCAGAGCCTCGTGTCCGAGACCGAGCAGCTCGACCGCCTTGCGCACCGACGAATGCGTCTCGCTCGACGCGTAGACCCGGAGCCGAGGCACGTCCGGCCCCTGTAGCCCGCGCTCGCGCACGTCGAAACCCGCGCGCGCATTCCGCGCCACCGCGAGGCCGACGAAGTTGGCCATCGAGCCGCCCGACACCAGCAATCCGTGCGTGCCCGTGGGGAGTCCCAGCAGCTCGACAAGCCATCCGATCACCTGGTTCTCGACCCTCGCGGCGGCGTCGTCGAACTCCGCGACCTGCGGGTTCATGCCGGAGGCCAGCATGTCGGCGAGCATCGCCAGCGGCGTCCCGGTGCCGATCACCCAGCCCCAGAATCGCGGGTGAATGTTCCCGGTCGGGTAGGGGAGGACGTCGCGCTTGAATTGCTCGTAGACCGCCGTCTCGGGCGTCGGCTCGAACGGCAGGGGCTCGGTGAGCCGCGCTTTGACCTCGGGGGGGACGGGACGCCACACGGGCCGCTCTCGTACCGTGCGCAGATGGTCCAGCATGTCATCGAGCATCCGATGACCGAGCGCGCGCAGCCCTTCCCAGTCTTGCGGATCGAGCGACTGCTCGGCCTCCGTCACGGCGCCGTCACGACGTCATAGTGCGTCACGAACGGCTCGAGCTCGACCAGGAATCCCCGATCCTCGGGATAGTAGTGCGCCTTTTCGTAATCGCTCCCGGCGAACGCCCGGATTGCGTCCCACGACTCCCACAGCGAGATGAACGTGAACTCCGCCTGGCCGGCATGCACGCGCCGCAGCACGTAGACGCCCCGATTGCCTGGGGTCGCGCGGCAGTCCCGCACGCCTGTGCGGTGCAGGTACTCCGTGTACGCCTCCGCTTTCGCCGCGGGCGTGACGCCGTGCCACACCCGCGCGATGAGACTAGAGCCGGTCGAGCTGGGGGACGGTGCGCTCATTGCGAACATTCCCGGTGTTCGAGGAGGTTGACGACACGGGGCACGGTCATGTCGCGGTCTCCTCGAGCGGTCGGACGGTTGATGCGTTTTCCGTCCGACCGTCCGACGGTCCGACCGTCCGACGCAGTCTGTGTGAGAACTGAATCCACACGACCGCGCTGAGAATCAGCGCCATCGCGATCACGGTGCGGCCGGTTATCGGCTCACGGAGCAGCAGCCAGCCCAGCAGCACGGCGATCACCGGATTCACGTAGGCGTACGTGCCGACGATCGTCGCGGAGGCGTGGCGCAGCGCGTATGTGTACGCGCTGTAGCCGAAGATCGAGCCGAATACCACGAGATAGGCGACGGCGCCCAGCCCTTTGGGCGTCAGGTGCCAGGCCGGCCACTCCCCCAACGCCGACCCGACGAGAGCCACCGCGGTTCCCCCGACGATCATCTGAACGGCGGCGCCCATGTAGGGACTCACCGCCGTCGGGTGCCGTTTGGCGTAGACCGAGCCGACCGACCAGGAAGCGCTCGCGAACGTCAGGGCGACCGGCCCGCGCAGATCGGCCTTGAGGATCTCCGTGGGGCTCGCGCCCACCAGCAGCGCCGTGCCGAGGAACCCGAGGATCAGCCCTGCGACCACGCGCCAGTTCAGGTCTCCCGAGCCGCCCGGAATGATTGCGTCGAAGAACGCCATCCACAGGGCGACGGTGACGACGAAGATGCTGGCGACGCCCGACGCCGTGTACTGCTCGGCCCATACGACGAGCGCATTACCGCCCGCCAGGAGGAATAGGCCGACGATCGCGAGCGTGCGCCAGTCACCGGCGCGGCGGGGGAGGGGATCACCCAGGGCGCGCGCGATGCCGAGCAGCAAGACGCCGGCGGCCAAGAAGCGAAGTCCCGCGAACAGGAACGGCGGCAGCTCCCCGACGCCCACTTTGATCGCGAGGTAGGTCGAGCCCCAGAAAACGCAGACGATGAGATAGGCGATGAGCGCCTTGCCTTTGAGCGCGGCCATGTCAGTCGGGCTCCGCCGGCACGACGCCCGGCTTTTCGAACAGCGTGGACAGCACGATCGTCGTGCGCGTGTTCATCTGTCCGTTCGGGCCGCGGAGGTCGCGCAGGATCGCCTGCACGCCTTCGAGATCGTTCGCGATCACCTTGAGGATGTAGCAGTCGTCGCCCGCGACGTGGTGGCACTCCAGCACGCCGGGGTGCTTCTCCATCTCGCGCATGCGCGGCTCGTCACCGACGTAGTCCGTATTCCCATAGCGCACCGCTACGAATGCGGTGACGGGAAGGCCGATCTTGGCGCGGTCGATGTGGACCCGGTAGCCGCGGATGTAGCCCGTCTCCTCGAGCCGCTTGACCCGCTCCATCACGGCCGGGCGGGACAAGCCCACTTCATCGGCAATGGCCTGGTAACTCTCGCGCCCGTCTTGCGCGAGAATGCGAAGAATGCGGCGATCGATGGCGTCCAGCTCCGTCTTGGCAGCCATTAGGAGGGCTCCGCGCTCAATGTCGGACTTTACGTCGTAATTCAACGATGTTTTTTAACGTATCATAACTATACGAAGTTCCAGCCTTACGGAATATCCGGTTTTCGACTCCAAAATGTCCTTTGATTAGGACAATCGCACGACTACTATTCCGCCATGCCCGCCGGCCCCGGACCCCTCCGCGCGCTCGTGCGCACCTTCCCTTCGGCTCTCATCGGTTACTCCGGCGGCGTGGATTCTGCCTTGCTGGCCGTGGTGCTGCGGCAGGAGCTGGGCCGGGACCGGATGTTGGCGGCGATCGGGCGCAGCGCCTCGTATCCCGCGGCGCAGGAGCGCGCCGCCCGCGAGCTTGCCCAACGGTTCGATGTCCCGGTCGTCGAGGTGGACACGCACGAGCTCCTTGACCCGAACTATCTCGCCAACCCGACCAATCGCTGCTTCTTCTGCAAGACCGAGCTGTGGAGTCGGTTGGTGCCGCTCGCCCACGAGCGCGGCTTCGCCGTCGTGTGCGACGGCACCAACGCCGACGACCTGCGGGAGCACCGCCCGGGCCGGGCGGCAGGGGAGCGGGCCGGCATCCGCTCACCCCTGGCTGAGGTGGGGCTGACCAAGGCCGACATCCGAGAGGCCTCTCGCGAGCTTGGGCTGCCGACGTGGGATGCGCCGGCCGCACCCTGTCTGTCGAGCCGCGTGCAGTATGGACTGCAGATCACGCCCGCGCGCCTGCGGCAGGTGGAGCAGGCCGAGGCCCTGCTGCGGGAGCTGGGTGTGTGCGGCGACCTCCGCGTGCGCCATCGGGGGGACACGGCGCGCATCGAGGTCGAGCCCGAGTGGATCCCGTGGGTGGAGGCGCGGCTCGCAACGATCACTGCAGGAATCGGTGGGCTGGGCTTCGCACGGGTCGAGGTCGACCCGCGCGGCTATCGCCGGGGGAGCCTGTTAGAGTCTTCGTCGCCTTGAACCTGCCGGACGGCGTGCGGCAGGCGCTGTGGGACGCGATCCAGCCCGTGCGCGACCGGGAGCTCCCCGTGAAATGGGTCCGTCCCGATGGCATTCACCTTACCCTCAAGTTTTTGGGTGACGTCGACGACGCGCAGGAGCCGGTGCTGCGCGCGGCGCTGGCACGCGCCGCGAGCGGGGGGGGAGGCGAGCCGCGCGAGCGCGGCGTCACCCTCCAGGTCGAGGGGTTTGGGGTGTTTCCCGACTTTCACCGGCCCCGGGTGGTGTGGGCGGGCGTGGCGCCGGATCCGGCCCTGGAGCTGCTGCAGGACGGCGTGGAGCGGGCCTTCGCGCCGCTCGGCTTCCCGACGGAGGCGCGCGCGTTCCGGCCGCACGTGACGCTGGGCCGCGCCGCCCGCGACGCGCGCCCGCGTGACTTCGCCGGGCTCGAGCCGGCGCTCGGCGCCCTCGCGTTCGCCGCAACGGTGTTGGTGTCCGATCTCGACCTCATGCAAAGCACGCTCCAATCGGGTGGGGCGGTGTATCACGTGAAACACCGTGAACGGCTGTCTTAAAGGGCTCCTCCGGCTCGGTTGCCTCGCCGTCGCCCTGGCGGTGCTGCTCGCGCTGTGGTGGTTCCGGGAGCCCATTCTGCACACCGGCGCGCGGTGGTTGGGGCGCTCGCAGGCGCTGCCTCCCGTGGCCGACACCGCCGTGGGCGCGCCAACCCCGGCGGCGGTCGCGTCGGCTCAGGCGAAGCTCAAGAGCCTCGGGGGCACAGGCGTGGGGGGGGGTCCGGACTCCGTCGTCCTGACGCCCAACGAGATGGCCTCCCTCATCGGCAGCGGGATTGACTGGCGCGTGCGCAAGACGTTCGACTCACTTCGCGTGGAGCTGCTGGACGGCGCGTTCGCCGTGCACGCCCGGCTCGACACCCGGGCCCTGCCCCCGGAAGCCTTGGGCCCGCTGGCGGGGTTGGTCCAACCGCGCGAGCCGCTGCGCCTGGCCGGTACGCTCACGATCGAGCGGCCCGGTGTGGCCCGGTTCACCATCAAAGAGATCAGCCTGCGCGGGGTCGCGTTTCCGCCCCCCGCCGTGCGGTCGGTCGCGCGGCAGATGGCCGGTGCCGGCTCGGACGGCGTCATTCCCGTCCAAGTGGACCCAGCTATCGCCGACGTCGCGATCCATCCCACCGGGGTCGTGCTGTACCGCAAGGCGCGCTCATGAGTCGCCGCGTCCTGATCGTGGACGACGAGAAGGGCATCCGCGAGGCCCTGAAGCAGGTGCTCGAGTACGAGGAAATCGATGTGCAGACGTGCGCCTCGGGGCACGAGGCGTTGCGTATCTATCCAGAGTTCCAGCCGCACCTCGTGTTCCTCGACGTGAAGATGGAAGGGATGGATGGGCTGGAGGCGCTGAAGCGCCTGCGCCAGCTGGATCCCCAGGCCCAGGTGGTGATGATCTCGGGCCACGGCACGATCCAGACCGCGGTCGAGGCGACGCAGCTGGGCGCCTACGACTTCCTGGAGAAGCCGCTCGACACCGACCGCATCCTGCTGACGCTCCGCAACGCGCTGCAGCACGTCGTGCTGGTGAGCGAGAACGTGCGCCTCAAGCAGGAGGTGCATGCGCAGTACGAGATCGTCGGGTCGAGCAAAGCGATCCGCCAGGTGATCGAGCGCATCGAGAAGGTCGGGCCGACGCCGGCGCGTGTGCTGATCACCGGCGAGAACGGGACCGGCAAGGAGCTGGTGGCCCGCGCGATCCACGCCTTGAGCCCCCGCGCCGCGGGGGGGGCGCCGTTCGTCGAAGTCAACTGCGCCGCCATCCCCGCCGAGCTGATCGAGAGCGAGCTGTTCGGCCACGTCAAAGGGAGCTTCACCGGCGCCTTCGCCGACCGCGCGGGCAAGTTCGAGCTGGCCGACGGCGGCACGCTATTCCTCGACGAGGTCGGGGACATGAGCCTGTCCGCGCAGGCGAAGGTGTTGCGGGCGTTGCAGGAGGGAGTCATCTCGCGGGTCGGCACTGGCAAGGCCGTGACCGTGGACGTGCGGGTCATCGCCGCCACCAACAAGCACCTCGAGCAGGAGATCCGCGAGGGACGGTTCCGTGAGGATCTGCTGTACCGGCTCAACGTCGTGCCGATCGAGGTGCCGCCGCTGCGCGAGCGGCGCGCCGACATCCCCCAGCTCGTGGCGCACTTCGCCACGGAGCTGACGCGCAGGGGCGGGCTGCCCCCCAAGGAGTTCGAGCCCGCGGCGGTGCAGCGCCTGACCGCGCACGACTGGCCGGGCAACATCCGGGAGCTGCGCAACGCCGTGGAACGGTTGCTGATCCTCGCGCCCGGTGCGAAGATCGCGGACGCTGATGTCGAGCGCATCGTGAGCGTGGGCGAAGGACGGCGGAGGGCGGCGGACGACGGCGGCCAGCCGGACTGGCTGCACGCCGGCACGTTCGAGGACTTCAAGCAGGCGGCCGAGCGCGCCTTTCTGGTCGCCAAGCTGCAGGAGCACGACTGGAACGTCTCGGAGACCGCGCGCACATTGCAGATGCCGCGCAGCAACCTGTACAAGAAGATCGAGCGCTACGGACTGGCGCGGGAGGGAGGGACATAGTGCCGGGCAAAGAGAAAGAGCACGACTGGGACCGCGAGATGCGGGAGGTGGACAAGCTCCTCGCCAAGCTGCCGGAGGCCGATCCGACGCTGGGGCGGGGCGTGCCGACGGTCCCAAAGACGCCCCGGCTTTCTGGCGGTACGGGAGCGCCGCCGGCGCCCGGCGTCCCTCCGAGCGCCTTTGCCACCTGGTTCCGGGTCGGGCTCGGCGTCGTGGTGGGCGTGGGGATGCTCGTCTGGCCCTACAGCCACGTCTGCGGGGCCAAGCTGCTGTTTTATCTGATCGGCGCGAGCACGGTGATCGTGGCCGGCGTGTGGGGCGGCATCTCCTCGTGGCGGCGCCGGCTCGGCCTCGCCCACCTGCTGTCGCTTGGCGTCGTGCTGTGGGGCCTGGCGCTCGTCGCGGGCGTTGTGCTGCCGCGCATGGGCTATGCCAGCCGTCCGGCAATCTGGTTCTGCCCGGAGCCCAAATAATGCCAGAGACGTTCAAGAACTTCATCGCGGGGGAGTGGGTCGCCCCCTCCACGGGCGACTACTTCGAGAACCGCAACCCGGCCGACTGGAACGATCGTGTAGGCCGCTTCCCGCGCTCGGGGCCCGAGGACATGCGGCGGGCGATCGAGTCGGCCAAGCGCGGTTTCGCGCGCTGGTCGAAGACGCCGGCGCCGCTACGCGGCCAGGTGTTGCAGCGCGTGGGCGAGCTGCTCGTCGAGCGAAGAGAAACGATCGCGCGGGCAATGACGCGCGAGATGGGCAAGGTGCTGACCGAGACCCGCGGCGACGTGCAGGAGGGGATCGACACCGCGTTCTACGCGGCCACCGAGGGACGACGGTTGTTCGGGCGGGTCGTGCCCTCCGAGCTGCGCCACAAGTGGGCGATGAGCTATCGCCGGCCGATCGGCGTGGCGGGCGTGATCACGCCGTTCAACTTCCCCCTGGCCAGTCCCACGTGGAAGATGTTCCCGGCCTTGCTGTGCGGGAACGCCGTGATCTTCAAGCCCGCCGAAGACGTGCCGCACTCCGGGCATCTCCTGGTCGAGGTCCTGATCGACGCGGGCCTGCCGCCGGAGGTGGTGCAGCTCGTGCACGGCCAGGGCTCGGTGGTGGGACGCGCGATGATCGAGCATCCCGACGTCCCGGTCATCTCGTTCACCGGCTCGACCGAGACCGGCGCGATCATCGGCGCCACCTGCGGCAAGCTGCACAAGCGCCTCTCGCTCGAGATGGGCGGCAAGAACGCGATGATCGTGATGGACGACGCCGACCTCGACCTGGCGCTCGACGGCGTGTTGTGGGGGGCGTTCGGGACCACAGGGCAGCGCTGCACCGCCACCAGCCGCTTGATCCTGCACCAGAAGATCCACGACCGGTTTCTCCAAATGCTGGGCGACCGCGCCCAGCGGTTGCGGCTCGGGCCCGGGCTGGACGACCAGACCGAGGTGGGCCCGCTGATCCATGACGAGGCGCGGCAGAAGGTCGGCGACTACGTCGAAATCGCGAAGAAGGAAGGCGCCGCCGTCGTGATCGGCGGCAAGATCCCCGGCGACAAGCGGCTCGAGTGCGGGTGGTTCTACGAGCCGACGGTGTTCGCCGGCGTGAAGCCGGGAATGCGGGTCGAGCAGGAAGAGATCTTCGGCCCCGCGCTGGCGGTGCTCAAGGTCGGCTCGCTCGATGAGGCGATCACGGTCAACAACGACGTGCCCTACGGCCTCTCGAGCTCGCTGTACACGCGGGACGTGAACGCCGCGTTCCGGGCGATGGAGGACCTGGACAACGGGATCACGTACGTCAACGCGCCGACGATCGGCGCCGAGGCCCATCTGCCGTTTGGCGGCGTGAAGCAGACGGGGAATGGCCACCGGGAAGGCGGGTGGGAGGTCTACGACTTCTACTCGGAGACGAAGACGATCTACGTCGACTACTCGGGGACGCTGCAGCGGGCGCAGATCGACACGTACGAGACTTGACCAATTTGGTCAAGTTATATAGGTTTGCGTCATGGCCAAGCGGAAGAAGGCGCGCCTGCTGCGCGAGCCCGTGAGCCT
>DASYRJ010000080.1:0-3305 GCA_036004525.1 Gemmatimonadales bacterium
CGCCGGGTGTCGGGTCGCACTCGGGAAGCGTGCTCCGCACGGCGACGTTCTTGCTGTCGTTCGGCACGCTCGCCGCCGTGCTACTCCTGGTCGAGCTGCTGCGCCTGTGCCTGCACCGACGGACGCGCCTCGTGACCCCGATCGAGCGGGGCAGCGGTGCGGAGACGCAATGGCCCACCGAGCGTAAGGTCGCGGTGGCGGGCGGGGGGCGAGGGCAGGGACGTGGGCTGATGCTGCTAGTCCTGCTGGAAATCGGAACCGCCGCGCATCCGCGCACTGCGGTTTCGCAGCATGGCAACGTGGCGGCCGCCGGTCTCGCCCGGGCGGACTCCGTGTTTGCCGCGGGTGATGCGATGGCCGCAGCCTTGGCGTACGCGGCCGTGCTCGCGGCCGACTCTCAGAACTCTCGTGCTACGTATCGCCTCGCCGATCTGCGCCGGCGTAATCCTAAAGAGGCGCTGCGGCTGTTCCAGCGGTACGTGTCCCTGGAGCCATCCGATCCGTGGGGCTACCTGGCGGTGGCGGATATGCTGGCCCGTCTGGGGCGCTATCACGAGGCAGTGCAGGAGAGTGATTCAGCTGTGCGTCTCGCGCCGAACGAGCGGGATGCCGTGATCGGGCGCGCGCGGGTCCTCGCGCGGGCAGGGCGGACCGACGCCGCGGTCGTGGCCTACCACCAGTGGCTCGCAACGCACGATCGCGATCCGGAGGCGTGGCGCGAGCTCGCGCGCGAGCTTGCCCGAGCCGGCCGGCCCGGCGACGCGGCGCATGCGCTCGCGCGTGCCCAGTCACAGGCCTTCGACCCTGGTGTGGCCCGGCGGCTCGCCACACTGCGGGCCGCGGCGGCGCCCGCTTTCACACCGATCGTGAGCGGCAGCCGTGATTCGGATCGAAACACGACGCTGCGCCTGGGCGGCGCCGCTGAGCTGGCGGCCACGGGGGGGGGCGCGGTGCGGCTGGGAATGTCGGGTAGCCGCGAACAGGTTGGCGACGGATTCACGACCATCGGGCTCGACGCGGTCGCCGTCAACGCGACGTGGCGGCCGCGCGCGACGGTCAAGGTCGAGGCGGCCGCGGGCGCCGCACGGTTCGACGGCTCGGGGGGCTCGAGCGCGACGATGGTCTCCACCGGACAGCTCCGCGCCCGCTGGCGCGCACCGGGACGAGGACCGGCGTTCGACCTCCGCGCGGAGCGGAGTGTGATCGACGCGAGCCCGTTGCTCGTGGCCAACCGTGTCGTGCGCAGCGATCTGCGCGGGATCGTCGAGCTGCCCGTGGCCGGAGGCCTCAAGCTGCGCGGTCTCGGCCGAGTGGCGGTGCTGAGCGATTCCGCCGAGGTGAATCACCGGACCAGCGTCGGCGGCGTTGTGGCCTTCGCGGCGACCCCGAGCATCGAGGTGTCGGGCCAGGTCCACCAGCTCCGCTACGCCCACTCGAGCTCCGCCGGCTATTTCGCGCCGCGACTCGCCCAGATCGTGGAAGCGGGGACGTACGTGGAGTTCGAGACCGGTTCGGTGCTGTGCGCCCTGGACGCCGGTGCCGGGGTGCAACGCGTCGCGGCGCACGGCGCGCACGTGGGGCCATGGCGCCGCGCGCTCCGGCTGTATGCGTTGATCGCGCTGCCCCTCTCGCCCGGGCACGATCTCCGGCTGGAGCTGGACGGCGAGGACTCGCAGATCGCGAACGAGACGGTCACGAGCGGACAATGGCGGTATGGTTCCGCCATGCTGTCGTTACGGTGGGCGTTGCCTTGAGGCCGCTCGTGCACGAATACGCGCTTGACATGTTCGGCGGCCATCCCCTCATTCGCCATGACCGTCAAGCGCTGCTCCTGGCCACAGGCTCGCCGGTTTCCGTCGGCAGTCGAACGCCGTGCCGCTTCCTCGGCCAGGAGTTCCCGGTGCAGCCGCAGTACAATGGATTGACGGCCGAGCAGTTGAGCGAACACGTCGGCACGCGGATTGACGTGCTGCTCGGCGCCGACGTGCTTGCCCGGTTCGCCGTCACCATCGACGCCGAGACCAGCCGAGTGGTCTTCGGCGACGAACGCGGGGTGCCCCGCGGGCGCGGTGTTCCGCTGGAGACGATCGGGGGGATCCCCGTAGTCGAGGTCGGGCTGGCCGGCAGAACGTTGAGGACACTGTTCCATACAGGCGCCACGGTATCGTGCCTTCAGCATGCGGATACGAGACCATATCCCTTTGTCGGGGTTGCGCGGGATTTCTACCCTGGAATGGGAGAGTTTGCGACGGAGCTGCGCCGCGTGCCCCTGACATTCGGGGACCAGACGGTCAACCTGGTATGTGGAGTGCTTCCGCCGACTCTCGCGCGAGCCCTGCTCCTGGGAGGGGTACACGGAATTGTGGGGACGAACCTCCTGCAGTCATACAAGGTGGGCTGGGCGCCCGGCTTCGGGGAGCTGCGCCTGCAAGCGCGCCCGGCGCCGGTCGTGCGACTCACTGCGCCGCAGCAAGTTCGTCGGCAGGTCCTTCCCGCCAGGTAGGGCGCGGCGCGCCTGCGTCACGGCATCATCCCGAATCTGAAGCGCTGGCTTTATTCCTTCCAAGGTTAAACGTGCAGCCGCGGCCCTTCCGCCTCGCGCCTGGCGCCGACACCTTCATAACTCAAACGTTTGGGATCCACGTCCTCCAGAGGGAGACCTCATGAATCGACTCGCATCTGTTGCGCTCGGGCTTGCGGTCGCAGCCTCGGCGCCGCTCGCCGCCCAGCAGGCTCCGACCGGCCTGCGCGGCGAAATCCTGGCCGAGTTCAACGAAGCGGCGGGCAAACTGGAGCAGCTCGCCGACGCGATTCCCCAGGACAAGTTCACCTGGCGGCCGGCGACGGGGGTGCGCTCGGTGAGCGAGGTGCTGCTCCACGTGGCGGGCTCGAACCAGTTCATGCTCACCGGGGTCGGCGTTCCCTCTACGCTGAAAGGGGAGAACGACCTCGAGCACACGACCACGGACAAGGCGCAGGTCATCGCGAAACTGAAAGAAGTGGACGCGGCGGTCCGCACCGCAATCCTGGCGCTGCCGGACGCGGATCTCGACAAAACCACGAGGATCTACGGCCAGGATATGACCTATCGCGCCGTCTACCTGATGCTCGAAAGCCATGTGCACGAGCATCTGGGTCAGATGATCGCCTACGCGCGCAGCAACGGCGTCGTGCCGCCCTGGTCGCGCAGCGCGCCGTAGAGCCGGCCGTGGAGCCGTGCGTCGTCGGCTCGGTGGTGCTGTACCGGCTGTACGACGTCGGCTACGAGATCGATCTCGAGCGGGCGCTCGATTTCCTCGCGACGA
>DASYRJ010000081.1:0-38901 GCA_036004525.1 Gemmatimonadales bacterium
CTCCGGCTCGATGATCTCCTCGGCGATGAAATTGGTCTGTTGCCAGCCGCCGTAGGTGAACAGAATGGGCACCAACGCAGCCCCGAAAGAAGAGGCGGTAGGGGGCGGTAAAGGGCGGTAGGTGGCGGTAGGCGCCGCGAGAAGGAGCCCGGTACCAATCAGCGCCGCCAGCGCCGCGAGCTTCAAGACGGTGAAGATGTTCTGCGTGATCGCCGCGGGGCGGACGCCCACGTAGTTGATCGCGGCGAGGAGCACGATCGTCCCGACCGCCAGCGGCACGGTGAACCGGCCGGACAGGCCGGCGAGCGCCAGCGTGTAGTTGGCGAACGTGACGGCGACGGCGGCGATCGCGCCCGTCGCGATGACGAGCACCAGCGTCCAACCATAGAGAAACGCCGGGAGCGGCCCCCACGTCTCGCGCAGGTAGACGTACCCGCCCCCCGCCCGTGGCCGACGCTGCCCCAGCTCCCCGAAACAAAACGCGCCGATCAGCGCAACGATCCCCCCCACGACCCAGGCGGCCAGAACCAGCCCGGGGGTGCCGACGCGCTCGGCGACGGTGACGGGCGTGCGGAAGATCCCACCCCCGATGATCCCGCCGACGACGGCCATCGTCCCGGAGAAGAGGCCCAGTCTCCGGGCGTAGGTGACGGCGCCGTCAGCCATCAGCGGTCAGCGAGTCTGTGTGCTGACGGCCGACGGCTGAGCGCTGACGGCCGCTTTCCCACCGATGCGATCGGCCGTCGCGAGCAGCTCATCCCAGGTAAACCACGGCTTCCTTCGGATCCAGTGTTCGAACCAACCCAGCTCGGCCATCATTTTCACGAGCTGGTAGCGCGGCTCTTGCAGACCGTGGGGCTGGCCGGGATACACCAGGAATTCCGTGGGCACGCCGCGCTGCTTCAACGCCATGTACAGCTCGAGGTTCTGCGCCATCGGGATGCGCTCGTCCTTCTCGCCGGAGTGCAGCAAGGTCGGCGTCTTGGCGCGCGTGATGTAGCGCAGGGGCGACTCGGCCCACCAGTGCTCGAAGTTGTCCCACGGCTTATTGGCCGCGGCCCGGCCCGCGTCGCCGCCGAGGTAGTACTCGCGCGTGGCCTGCACGTCGGTCTGCGCGTAAAGACTGATCCAGTTGGAGACCCCGGCACCGCTCGAGATCGCCTTGAACCGGTCCGTCGTGACCAGCGTCCAGTTGGACCAGTGCCCGCCCGCCGACCACCCCATCATGCCGAGCGAGTCGGGCGAGGCGATCCCGCGACCGATCAGCGTGTCCACCCCGGCCAGGATGTCTTCCGCGGCGAGCGGCCAGTAGTTGCCGGCGATCGCCGTCTGGAAGGCTTCCCCGTAGCCGGTCGAGCCGCGGTAGTTCGGCTGGAGCACGGCGTATCCCTTCCCGGCGAGCACGTGGGTGTAGGTGCCGTAGCTGCCGCTGAAGGAGTTCTGGGAGGCGCTGGCCGGGCCGCCGTGCAGCTGCACGATCAGCGGGTAGCGGCGCGCGCGATCCCAGCCGACCGGGTACACCAGAATCCCCTCGACGCTGGCGCCGTCCCCGGCCTTCCAGCGGACGGTCTCGTAGCGGCCGAGCGCGAGTGAGTCCACCCAGGGATTGAGGCGCGTGAGGCGCACCCAGCGCTCACGCCGCGCGAGCTGCGCCGCCGGGGCGAGGTAGAGATCGGTGGGGCTCGTGGGGTCGCTATAGCGCAGCAGCGCCGTCTCCTGGTCGCGGTTCTTGGCGGCGCTCACCGTCCCCACGACACTCGTCACCGGCCGCACCGCCCCCGACGCGACGTCGAGCGTGTACACGTTGCCGTTGACGCCCTCGTCGCCGTTCCAGTAGATGGTGCGGCCATCGGCGCTCCAGAAGTCCAGGCCGAGATCCCGGGCATCGCCGCGGCCCAGCTCGCGCCAATCCCCCTTCCCACCGGCCACCGGACGCACGTACACACGACTCAGATTCCCGAAGTGGAAGTCGCGGTCCGCCGTGAAGGCGATGAGGCGGGAATCGGGCGAGAACGACACCGGTCCTTCGCCGACGTAGTTGTCGGTGAGGCGCTCCATCGTCCCGGACGCGAGGTTCAACACGTACAGCTCGGCGGCGCGCTCGTCGGCGTAGCGGTCGGTGGGGCGCGCCCGGAACGCCGCCCAGCGGCCGTCGCGCGACAGCTCCACACCCGTCACACGCAGCGCGCCCTGCGTGAGCCGCTTTTCGGTCCTGGCCGCGACGTCGAGCGCCCACAGGTGCAGAGCCGGCGCCGGCTCGTTCATCACCCGCACGTCGAACTTTTCCTTCATTCGACGGCGCCGCGTCGAATCGGGCTCGTCGGGCGCGGTGAAATAGATCGTGCGCCCGTCCTCGCTCCAGCTGATGCTCTCGACCGACGTCGCATGCTTCGTCACCTGCTCCGCCTTGCCGGCGCCGTCACCGGGGAGCACCCAGACCTGGCGTTTCCCCTCGGCGCCGGCGATGTAGGCGATCCACACGCCGTCGCGGCTCCACGCCCACGCGCCGATCCCCTCCTCGGTGTTCGTGACGCGGCGCGCCTCACCGCCGTCGGGGCGGATGAGGAACAACTGACGCTTTTTGTCGTCGCGACTCGAGGTGAAGCCGATCGCGCCGGTCCCCGCGCCGCGGGAGCGCGGCTGCCAGCGCGCGCCGGTCTCGTCATCGCCTTCGGTATACGTCAGCTGGCGCGTGGTGCGCCCGTCGGCCGAGACCACATACAGATCGGTACGCCGTTGCCAGTCGGGGAACTGGACCTTCGACACCTCGTACACGACCCAGGCGCCGTCGGGCGACAGCTCGGCACCCTGCAGCGTCGCGAGGCGGAAGATGTCGGCATAGTCCATGGGGCGCGGCGTTTGAGCTACCGCGGGAACGGCCAGCGCCAGCGTGAGCCATGCGGTTGCAGCACGCGTCATGGTCGGCTCCTGATGCGGGATTGGCTGCGGGAATCTGCCACGCACCGCGGGGATTCGGTAAGAGTGGGCGCGTTCATTTTGCACCGCCCCCACCGCCCCCCCTCCCTTCCAGTTTGCCGTCCCCCCCGCCAGGTTCTTGTCAGTCTCCACGCGAGGTACTCATGCCGCCCTTCTCCGTCTCCGTCAACGGCAGCGAATACAAAGTCTGGGCCGCACCCGACACGCCGCTGCTCTGGGTGCTGCGCGACAATCTCGGCCTCACCGGAACGAAGTTCGGCTGCGGGATCGCGCAGTGCGGCGCCTGCACCGTCCATCTCGACGGCGAGGCCACGCGCTCCTGCGTCACGCCGATCTCCTCGGTCGGTACGGCGAAGGTGACGACGATCGAAGGCCTGTCGCCCACGGCCACCACCGCGAGCCACCGCGTACAGAAGGCGTGGGTCGCCGAGGACGTGCCGCAATGCGGCTACTGCCAGTCGGGCCAGATCATGGCGGCGGCGGCGCTGCTCGCCAAGACGCCCGACCCGAGCGACGCGCAGATCGACGAGGCCATGACCAACATCTGCCGCTGCGGCACGTACCAGCGCATCCGCGCCGCCGTGCATCGCGCGGCCAAGGAGGCCTGATGGAACGGCGCGCGTTTCTCCAGACCGCAGGGGGAGTCGGCGCAGGCCTGGTCATCGGCTTCCGCATTCCCACCCGCCGCGAGCAGAACCCCAGCCCGTTCGCGCCCAACGCCTGGCTCCGGATCAGTCCCGACGACAGCATCCTGGTCGTCGTAGACCGCTCGGAGATGGGTCAGGGCGTCGCCACCGCGCTGCCGATGCTGCTCGCCGAGGAGCTCGAAGCCGACTGGACCAAGGTTCAGATCGAGTTCGCTCCGGCCGACAAGGCGTACGCCAACCCGCTCTTCGGTATGCAGGGTACCGGAGGCAGTACGAGCGTGCGCGCGGCGTGGACGCCGCTGCGCAAAGCGGGCGCCGCGGCGCGCGAGGTGCTCATCACCGCCGCGGCCCAGGCCTGGGACGTGAACCGCACGGAATGCCGCGCCGAGCGTGGCGCCGTGGTGCACGCGAAGACCCGCCGCCGCCTCCGTTACGGCCAGTTGGCGCTGCGGGCCGGCGCGCTCCCGGTCCCGGCGGACGTGCCGCTCAAGGACCCGAAGGATTGGCATATCGCCGGCAGGCCGACGAGGCGCCTCGATACGCCGCCCAAGGTCAACGGGCGCGCGAAATTCGGGATCGACGTCCGGGTGCCCGGGATGCGCGTCGCCCTGGTGGCGCGCTCACCCGTGTTCGGCGGGAAAGTGAAGAGCTTCGATGCCGCCGCCGCCAAGGCGGTGGACGGCGTGCGGGACGTCGTCCAGATCTCGAGTGGCATCGCGGTCGTGGGCACCGGCTACTGGCCCGCCAAGCAGGGGCGCGACGCCCTGCAAGTCGTCTGGGACGAAGGTCCTAACGCGGCGGTCTCGAGCGCGACCATCTCCCAACTCTTCGCCGAGCGCGCCGGGCAGCCCGGGGTCGTGGCGCGACATGACGGCGACCCCGACGGCGCTTTGGGGGGCGCGTCGAGCAAGGTAGAAGCCGACTACGAGATGCCGTTCCTCGCCCACGCCACGATGGAGCCCATGAACTGCACCGCCCACGTGCGGCCGGACGGTGTGGACATCTGGGCCCCGACGCAATTCCAAACGGGGGCGCAGGGGATCGGCGCGCAGATCGGCGGCGTCCCGCCCGAGAAGGTGCAGGTGCACACCACCTACCTGGGCGGCGGGTTCGGCCGCCGCTTCGAGCTGGACTTCATCCAGGAAGCGCTCGAGACCTCGAAGGCGGTCGGCGCGCCGGTGAAGGTGATCTGGTCGCGCGAGGACGACATCCGGAACGCCCAGTATCGGCCCGCCAACCATCACCGGCTGGCCGCCGGGCTCGACGCCGCCGGTCGGCCAGTCGCCTGGACGCACCGCATCGTCGCGCCCTCCATCATGGCGCGCGTTTTCCCGAACATGGTGCAGAACGGCCTGGACGGCGAAGCGGTCGAGGGCGGGAAGGAAATGGCCTACGCGATTCCCAACGTGCACGTGGACTACCAACTGACCGATACCGGGATCCCCGTCGGATTCTGGCGCTCCGTCAACAACTCGTTCAACGCCTTCGCGGTCGAGACGTTCATCGACGAGCTGGCGGCGGCCGCCAAAGCCGATCCGTTCGAGTACCGGCGCGGCCTGCTGGCCAACGCCCCACGCCATCGCGGTGTGCTCGAGCTGGCGGCGGCAAAGGCCGGCTGGGGCACGCCTCTGCCCGCCGGGCGGGCGCGTGGCATCGCGGTGCACAAGTCGTTCGAGTCGTTCGTGGCCGAGGTGGCCGAGGTGTCGGTCTCGTCGGGCGGGGAGGTCCGGGTGCATCGGGTGGTGTGCGCCGTGGACTGCGGCATGTTCGTCAACCCGGACACGATCGAGGCGCAAATGCAGAGCGCGATCGTGTACGGACTGACGGCCGCGCTGTACGGCGAGATCACCATCGACCGCGGGCGCGTGGTGCAGAGCAATTTCACCGACTACCCGATGCTCCGGATGAGCGAGATGCCCGCAGTCGAGGTGCACATCGTGCCCAACACCGAGGCCCCGGGTGGCGTCGGGGAACCCGGGACGCCGCCCATCGCGCCGGCTGTGTGCAACGCCATCTTCGCGCTGACCGGCAAGCGGATCCGGAAGCTGCCGATCGGCACCCTCGCGTAGCCTCACCCCCTGGCCCCCTCTCCACGATGTGGCCTCACCCCCTGACCCCCTCTCCGCGTTGCGGAGAGGGGGAACGACGGGTGAGATTCTGTCAGCGCACCGCGGCCACCAACCCCGCGTGGTCGGACGGCCAGATGGGGTATGCCGGCCCCGCCGTCCGGTCGGACGGTACCTCGCCGAAGCGGTCGATCTTGCCGCGCACGCGGGCGCCGGCGTCGCCCAATCCGCGCGCGAAGACGTAGTCGATCCGCTGGTAGAAGGCGGCCACCGAGTCGGACAGGTCGGGCTGGTGGCAGCAGGTGTAGCCGATCGCGCCCGGACGTAGCGCCGCCCATACGTCGCTGAAGCCGGCGCCCGCCATGACCTGGTGCATGAGCGAGCCGGGGGTGTCGTTCAAGTCGCCCATCACGACGACCGGCCGATCGGTGGGGAGCGAAGCCGCGAGCTCCGACACCTGAGCGGCACGCAGCTCCTCGAGATGCGCCCCGGCCAGGTCGGCTTCCGTGTGCGTGCTCACGAACCGATACGGAGCCCCGTCGATGGCGAGGTCGGCCCACACCCACCCGCGCTTCAGCTCCACGCCGGGCGCGACCACGCCGACATTGAAGGAGAAGTTCTGGCCGCCCGCGGCCGTGAGGGTCACGCGATCCGCGTCCACCAACATCGCCTCGTGGTCGATGAGGCTGATGCCCGGCAACGGCGCCGCCACGATGTTCTGCACCTGCGCGGCGACGTCGTAGTGGAGACCCCGCTCCGCCAGCTTCGCCTGGAGGATCTCCAGGAAGTCGAGATGCACGACGACCGGCAGGCCGAGGGCCGTGAGGTCGATGTCGATCACCGACACCTCTTGCAGGCCCACGACGTGGGGCCGCGCGGCGGCGATCTCATCCGCAATCGCGCCGGCGCGAGTCGGAAAATCGGTCTTGCCGAGTGTCTCGATGGCGAACAACAGCGCGGGGACGTCGTCGCTCGGGTCGGGGGAGGCGAGCGCCCCGATCACGGCGTCGACGTCGGCGCCGACGTAGAGATTCTGCGTCATCACAGTGATCTCAGACGCGTCGGCGCGCACGCGCTGTTCGGTCAGCCAGTTCAGCGAGCCTGGGCGAACTTCAAACGCGTCCTTGCACCCAGCGGTCAGCAGGATGGCGGCGGCGATGGGATATAGAGGCCTGTGCATGACGGACTCCGGGTTGATGTACGGCCGATGAATCGGACGTACCAGGATGCCCGGAGCCCGTCAAGCCTGCGTCAAGGCAGTCTACGGCCGGCTGGCCAGCGCGCCCGCCCGGGCCCGCAGCGCCTTGTCGATGTCGGCGATCGAGACATCCGTTGGGATGGTCCCGGTGCCCTGCGGTTTGGTAGGGACGCGCACGGAGGCGATCTCGCCATCCGCGCCGATCTCCACCACCCCCGTGGCGACCATGCCGGGAGCCTGGCCGGCGCGGATCACCAGCGTCCACACCCCCTCGCGAGGCCACCGCTGGTTCAGCACGTAGACGCCGGGCTCCGCGGTCTCCGTGAACTCGAGCGGAATCGTGCGCCGCTCGCCGTTCACGATCCCCTCGGCCGTCCCCGCGAGCGGCAAGGCGACGGGCGTCCGATGAATGAACGTGTGAACCACGAGGAACGCGCCGCGCAGCGAGGCGTCGTAGGGGTTGACGGGGTATTCGATCGAGATCCAGGGCGGTTTGGCGAGCGCCGGCGTGGCCAGCGCAGCGGCGAGCAATGCGGCCAGGCTCAAGGTGCGCATCCGGGAAAACATGGGCAGCTCCTCGAAGGGTTCACCTGTTCGGATGCCGCCCACCCGATGGCGGTTTGAATTATCGGACGGTTCTGCCGGTGCGCGGATCGATGTCGCGGATACCCTGGAGGATCACCTTGCGGAACAGAATGCGCTGGATCGCCCTCCAGTAGGCGTCGAGCGCCGCGGGCTGAAGCGCGATGGCCGCGTCGCGCGTGACGCCGGCGGGCGGGGGCACGAGGCCGGCGAGCCGGTCGTATACCACGCCGCGCACCGGCGGGTCGACCCGCTCGAGCAGGTGCCACAGGGAGAGCGCGTCGTCCGGCCGCGCGGCGGCGAGGGCCGCTCGCAGCGCGGGCTCCCCACGCCCCTCGAAGTCGAATGCCGCGAGCGCGCGCCGCAGCGCCGCCGGGGCGTCCTCGACGTACGGGGTCCCGGGTCCCACGCCCGGCCGGGTGAGGGCCAGGGCGCCCATCGGCACGATGGCCCGCCGCCCGCCCCAGCGGAACTCGACATACCCGAGAGTCACGTGCAGTCGGCCGTTTCCCAGCGAATCCATCTCGAGGGTGTAGACGCAGCCGAGATCGATTGCGGTACCGGCGGGCGTGTCGACGAAAAAGATGCGCGGCGGGGCATCCACCTGGGCGGCGATCGTTCCGTGGGCGAGCGCCAGACGGTGCGCGTCGGGCCGCGCCTCGACGAGACGGATCCGCGTGCCCGGTTGCACGTCCACCTGTCCAATGCGGCCGACCGCGATGCGCGCGCGGGACGAGTCGTCGGTCTCGACCCACTCACCGACCCGCAGCGTACCGGCGCCGCGCAGCGGCGCCGCCCCCACCATCGGCCGGCCCGCGACCTGGGACACGTCCCACGCCTCGCGCCCGCCCCCGCCCCCGCCCCCGCCCCCCCGCCCGACCAGCACCGCCACGACCGCCGCGGCTGCACCCAGCGGAATCCAATACCAGCGCCGCCACCGGCGGCCGAGGCGAGCCTCGATGCCGGGCCACAGATCGCGCGGCGGCTCGATACTCTTCGGGAGGCGTCCTACCGCTTCCAGCAGCTCGCGTTCGTTCATCGCTCCAGCTTCTCCCGCAGCAGACGGCGCGCCCGGAACAGCTGGGCCTTGGACGTCCCCTCGGCAATCCCCGTGAGACGGGCGATCTCGGCGTGGGGATAACCTTCGATGTCGTGCAGCACGAACACCTCTCGCGCCCCCTCGGGCAGGGCGGCGATCGCCCGCTCGAGGTCGATGTTCAACCCCACGGAGGGTTCACGTCCACCCCGCTCCAGCACCGCCGGATCGGCGGCCGGGGCCACGCGGCGCTCCCGGCGCCCGGTCGTGCGGCGCTCCATCAATACCACATTGACGGTGAGCCGGTGCAGCCACGACCCGAACGCGCTCTCGCCACGGAACGAGCGCAGCTTGTGCCAGACGCGCACGAACACGTCCTGCGTCCGCTCCTCGGCGGCGGCGTCGTCGCCGGTGAGGCGCAGGCACAGGGCGTACACACGACCCGCGTGCTGGCGGTAGATCTCCCGGAAGGCGCTCTGATCCCCAGCCTGCGCCTGGCGGACGAGGTCGTCCGTCACGACTCTAGGATGCCGCGGGACGCGTCGACGTTGGGATCACGGCAGGCGAACGCGGGTGAGCTCGCGCAGCCGGGTCTCGAGGTCCTTCCGCGCCTGATCGAGCCGTGCCCGCTGCTCCCCGACACGGGCCGTCATGTCCGTCTGCAGGGCCGCCACCTGGGCGCGCACGGGCGCCGCCTTCGCGTCCACCTGCCGGTCCACCTCGGCGCGCACCCTGCGCTCGGCGGCGGCGACTTCTTCCCCGACAACGGCGCGCAGTCGGCCGGCGATCGCCTCGTCGAGGTTCGAGCGCACGGCCAGCCGCGGGCGGCCGATCGTGCCCGTCAGGACGGCGCTGACCTGGAGGTCCGAGATTCCCGACACGGCGCGCCACACGAGGTCGCCGCCGGGCGATCGGGCGGCGGCCGAGTCGCGGGCCCAGTGCACGCGGGTCGAGCGCACGGCCCAGCGCCCCTGGACGGTGTCGCCCCGGAGCGCGAAGCCCAGCTGCACCGTGCCCTCCCCCGGCGTGACGCGCACCGGCAGCGACGGCAACTGCAGCACGGGAAGCCGCACCCCCTCGACAACGGCGCCCGCGGTGTCGCGGGGTGTCGCCCGGACGTGGTCGAGCATCGCGCCGGCGGCGAGGGTGGGGGCGGAGGCGGTGAACAGCGTCGGGCGGCCGTACAGCGCGGGGTCGGTGGTCAGGCCGGTGAGCCGACCGGCGTAGCGCTTCGGTTGGCGGGCCGTTGGATCCAGCACGAGCGACAGCTCCGCCGTTCGCAGCAGGAACGCGGGCAGGGCGTGCTCGCGCGGGAAGTGCACGGTCGCGCCCGCCCGCCGCGCCCGCACCGGTCCCTGCTCCGCCCGCGGCAGGAGGCCCGGCGGCATGTACCGGCGGGCGAGCTGGGTCCAGTAGAGCGCACGCTCGAACCGTGCGACGGCGGTAGGCGCGAACAGCGCCGCCCCAATCTCCGGCGCATCGAGGCTGGGCAGCTTGAGCAACCCGCGCGCCGCGGCGTAGTCTCGCTGCTTGGCGCTGTCGATCCCCGCCAGCCCGGCGCGCAGCGCCGCGAGCCCGTCGGTCACGCCGCGCTCCACCGCCGTGACGCGGCCCTGCGCCCGCTTCAGCTGGTCGATCATGCGCCGGGCGTCGTTCATCGCGGTCAGGTCGGTGGCCCTTGCGCCGCGCAGCCGCTGTAACGTGGCCCGCGCCGAATCGAGCGTCGGCGCGAGGCGGAGGCTGTCGAGCCCCGATCGCCAGGCGCGGCGACTCGAGTCGGTGCGGGCCGCCAGGGCATCGGCCGCGCGGATCGCCGAGAGGTTCGCCGGATCGATCGTGCCGACGTCGATCTTGCCAGTGACGAGCTGCAGCGCCGGTACCTGGAACTGCCCCGCCCATTGGCGGGTCTCGGCCATCACTCGGGCGGCCATTCCGTCCGCCTGTCCGCCCGTCCGCCCGTCCGTCGTTCTGGGCGTGCCGAACCGTACACCGTTCGCCGCCAGCCGGTCGATCACGAGTTTCTTTTCGAGCAGCGGCAGCACGTCGATATCGGCGACGACCTCGTCGGCCTGGAGCAGGTTCTCGAAGGGCTCGTGCGGGCTCGCCACGGTCAGACCCTGGACCGTCACGTCGCCGGCGGAGAGATCGATATGGAGATGCCGGATCTCGACCTTCGCCCCGACGATCGCGGTACCCACGCGCTCGGCCGAGTAACGGGCGAGCCGGTCCGCGAACAGGATCCACAACCCGACGCCCAGCGCCGCGAACAGGAGCAGCGGCCCGATCGCCCGCCAGCGGAACACGCGGACGCTCACGTCACGGCTCCGGCCGGAAGAGGCGGTAGACATTGTAGAGCTTCGAGGCGGTGACGGCCCGGTACCATTTCGATTGGCGGACGCGCTCGCCGATGGTCGCCCGATAGCGCGCCACCGCCCAGCGACAAGCCAGGTAGAGCGGCAGGAAGGACACGACCGAGAACGCCAGACTCCCCAGCACCACCGTGTTGTTGAAGTTCGTGAGCGGCACGACCGGCATGTTGTAGAGAGACGTCCACAAGGGCGTCAAAGAAGGCGTGAACAGAAGCGCATGACCGACCCAATCGAACAATGGATCGAGCAGGAAGGCGACCGGCACGAAGACGGCCCAGCCGAGCATCGCCGCCGGGAACGACACGTTGAGAATGACGATCAGGCCGAAGATCACGGCGTTATGCAGACTCACGAGCGGCGTGAGCCCGAGGATCGAGCCGAGGGCGATGCCGGCCGCCACCTGGCCGGGCGTCCCCTCGGAGTGGAGGGTTTTGACGAGGGACTGGAGCAGCTTGAGGACCGTCAGCATCCCGTTTGTTCCAAGCGATCCTCGGCGATCGCGACGATGTCCGCGAGGGCCGTCGCCAGTTCCTGCTCGCGCGACCGCCGCAGCCGGGCTTCGAGCACGGGCACGAGCGCCTCCTTGGATCGGCGATTCACGAACACAACGAAACGGAAGCCGAACTTCTGCTCGTATTCTTCGTTGAGACGCGCCAGGCGGAGCAACACTTCGGGCGGTGTGTGGTCGCGGTCGTATCCCTGTTCCTTGAAGGCCTGGCTCGATTGAGCCCGCACGCGCTCCGGGCGTTCGCCGATGCGCGGATGGGCGTTGATCACCGCGATCCGCTCGGCCTCATGCAACCCTGCGAGAATCTCGCGGGCCCGATCGAGCATCGCGCGATCCGAGATGAACGGAGCCTCGGCCTGTAAGCGCGCGACGAGTGGCTCGGCTCCCTCGAACAGCCGGGCGGGGTCCGCGGGCCCGCGTTTCCCGCTTCCCGTTTCCCGTTTCCCGGCCGTCAGCTCCCCCGATAGCTCGCGCACGAGAACGGCGAGATGAGGAGGGGCACGTGATAGCGTCGCGTCACATCGGTCACCTCGAAATCGAGCGTCACCCGGCTCAAGAACGGCGGCGTGCCGCCCGACTTCTTGAAATAGCCGGCCACGTCGAACGTCAACCGATAGACGCCGGCGGCGAGCGGACCGTTCACCAAATCGCCGATGCGACCGTCGGCATCGGTCTCGCCCGCGCCCTGGGGCATCGCGCGCTGTCCTCCCTCGAGGCGCCAGACCGACACGGAGACGCCGGCGGCGGGCTCGCCCCGCGTGGTGTCGAGGACGTGCGTCGATATCGTCGGACGGTTAGTGTTGGGCATGCTCAAGATCCGCGTGGGAAACCTGGCGTTCGCGGCACGCCTCGAGGAGCAAAGCGCGCCCAGGACCGTGGCCGTTGTCCGGAAGATGCTGCCGCTCCGCACCAAGGTAATCCACTGTCGGTGGAGCGGCGAGTCGACCTGGATCCCGATGGGGGACCTGCGCCTCGGGCTCGACTTCGAGAATCACACCAGCCATCCCGCGCCCGGCATGCTCCTCCTCTACCCGGGCGGCATCAGCGAAACGGAGATGCTGTTCCCCTACGGCTCGACGATGTTCGCCAGCAAAGTCGGACAGCTCGCCGGGAATCACTTTGCGACGCTGGTCGAAGGCCACGAGCACCTGACGGAGCTGGGCCGCCGCACGTTGTGGGAAGGGGCGCAGGACATCGTCATCGAAGAAACGTGACGGATCTCGCCATTCGCGGCGGATCCGTGGTCCTCCCCACCGGCCGCGCCGCCGTGGATGTGGGCGTGACGGACGGCATCATCAGCGCGATCGGGAGTGAAGTACGAGGGGCGGCCGAGGAAATCGACGCGCGCCGCCTCGTGATCCTGCCCGGTGTCGTCGACCCCCACGTCCACTTTAATGAGCCGGGGCGGGCGGAGTGGGAAGGCTGGGAAGCGGGGACGCGCGGCGCCGCGGCAGGGGGCGTGACGACCGTCCTCGAAATGCCCCTCAACGCACACCCGCCGACGATCACCACCCCAGACTTCGACGCCAAGCTCGCCGTCGCCTCACAGAAGGCGCTGGTCGATTTCGGGCTGTGGGGTGGGCTGGTGGACGACAACCTGAGCGAGCTGCCTGCCCTCGCGAACCGGGGCGTCATCGGCTTCAAGGCCTTCATGAGCGACAGCGGGATCGACGACTTCCATCGGGCGCCGGACGGCGTGCTGGCCGCCGGCTTGAAGACGCTCACCCGCTACGGCGTGCCGCTCGGCGTGCACGCCGAGAGCCAGGAGATGGTCGAGCGGCTGGGCGCCGAGCTGCGCGCCGCGGGGCGGACCGACCGACTCGCCTGGTGCCGCGCGCGCCCGCCCGCGGCGGAGGTCGAGGCGATCCGGCGCCTCGTGTCGTGCGTGCGCGGCGCCGGCCGGGGCGCGCGCGCCCACGTCGTGCACGTGAGCTGCGCGGAAGGACTCGCCGCGGTGCGCGCCGCGCGTGAGCGGGGGCTCGAGATCACGGCGGAGACCTGCCCGCACTACCTCGGGTTCACGGAAGAGGACTTCGAGCGCGTCGGGCCCGCGCTCAAATGCGCACCGCCCATCCGCGACGCCGCGACCCAGGGCCGCCTCTGGGAGGCGCTGCTGGCGGGAGAGGTGGACCTGATCGGATCCGACCATTCGCCCTGCCCTGCCGCTGATAAGAAGAAGGGCGAGCACAACGTGTGGCAGGCGTGGGGCGGGGTGTCGGGGATCCAGAGCACACTCCCTCTGCTCCTCACCGAAGGCGTTCATGGGCGCGGGTTGACGCTCGAGCGTGTCGCCGAGCTCACCGCAGAGGCGCCGGCGCGCGTGTTCGGACTCAGTCCGCAAAAGGGGGCGATTGCCGTCGGCGCCGACGCCGACTTCGCGCTTGTCGATCCGGATCGCAACTGGACGCTGGAGGCCAAGCACTTGCAGACGCGCAGCGGCATCAGTCCATATCTCGGTCGGGCCTTTCGAGGCGCGGTCGTGCGGACAATCGTGCGCGGCCGCACGGTGTTCGCGGATGGGGAGATCCTTGGCGAACCCGGGTGGGGACGGCTTGTGACACCCCAAAGTTTCGAGGCACAAGCATCGAGTCGCTAGAAGAGTTGCAAGACGGCGAAGTTCCGAAGTGGTCACAAGACTCCAGCGCAAAGTCGCCAGCTCAGCTTGCAGCGTGCAGCTTGGAGCCACTTCGCAACTTCGCCGTCTGTGCAACTTCTCTGACGGCTCGTGGCTAGGAGCTTGCAGCTCATGGACATCGACGAAGCGCTCCTGCATCGCTATCTCGACGAGCTCTACGCCATCGGTGCGGAGGCTGATGGCGGCGCGTATCGCCCGCTCTACAGCGAGCCCTGGGCTCACGCTTGCGACCGGGTGTCAGCTTGGATGAAGGAGGCAGGGCTGACCGTGCGGCGCGACGCCGTCGGCAATCACTGGGGCCGGCTGGAAGGCACGGCCGGTGGCAAGGCGATCGTCACCGGCTCCCACATCGACACGGTGCGCCGCGGCGGGCGGCTCGACGGCGCACTGGGGATCGTCGCCGGGCTCGTCGCCATCAGGGCGCTAGCACAGATGGGCCGGCCGAAACGGCCGCTCGAGCTGCTGGTCGTATGTGAAGAGGAAGGCAGCCGCTTCGCGACGAACTTCTGGGGCTCGCGCGCCATCGTCGGCGCGATCGCGCCCGGTGAGGCCGAATCCGTCACCGACGGCGCCGGCGTGACGATCGCCGCGGCGATGCGCGAGCGCGGCCTCGACCCGGCCCGCATCCCCGCGGCGGCCCGCGACGACCTCGACGCGTTCGTCGAGCTGCACGTCGAGCAGGGCGCGGTGCTCGAGTCGAGCGGGGCGCCGCTCGGTGTGGTCAGCGCCATCGCGGGCGCGGCCCACCTCGAGATCACGGTGACCGGCCGGCCCGACCACGCCGGCACGACGCCGATGGACCTGCGGATCGATGCCCTCACCGGCGCCGCCGCCATGGTGCAGGCCGTCGCATCGATCGCGGCGGCCCTCGGGCGACCCGCGGTCGCTACCGTGGGCAAGCTCCGCGTCGAGCCCGATCAGATCAACGTCGTGCCGGGGCGCGTCGTCTTCACCGTAGACCTCCGCCACGCGGACTTGGGCGGACGCCAAGCGCTCGAGGAACGGATCCGATCGCTCAGCGGCACCATCGCCTCGGAGCGCGGGCTGGGGATCACGATCCGAAAGCTGCACGAGCGCCCCCCGGTGCCGATGGACGGCGGGATCCGCGAGGTGCTGGCACGCGCAGCGGCGGACGCGGGCGTCGCCCCTCCCCCGGCCACGCTCGTGAGCGGCGCGGGGCACGACGCCCAGGTGCTCGCCGCGCGCTGCCGGGTGGGAATGCTGTTCGTGCCGAGCATCGGCGGGCGGTCGCATTGTCCCGAGGAGGCGACAGATCCCGCGCACCTCGCCCTCGGAACGCGGGTGTTGGCGCGGGCGCTGGAACTCCTGGCTTACTGACAGCGTGCGCGGTGAGCGGTACGCGGTGCGCGGGGATTCTAACGACGGACGCCTGGGGCCGGTTTGCGAAGGAAACCAACCAGGAGCCGAATCGTCCCGTCGAGCAGCGGCCCCAGCTGCTTGACCGTGGCTTCCGGAAGGTAACGGAGTTCGTCAGCGACGCGGACGAGGCACTCCGCTTCCGCGGCCGATCCCAGCGCGATGCGTAGGTGCCGTCGAAACAGGAGTGGTGTCCGCAGGGCATATCCCTCTACGATATTGGCTTCCGTCGAGATAGCAGCGCCGCGGAGCTGGTCGAAAAGCGCCCGCGAGCGAGGGTGGTAGGCCGCGTCCACAGATCTCAGGACCGTGACCACGAGTGCGTGGGCGCGCTCCCACACCACGAGCGACCGATAACTCTCCACGGGCGGTACAAGAACGTGGGCAGTACGCCGGAGTCGTACCAAAACACCGCAAGCTCGAAGCATTCCCGCGCACCACTCACTGCGCACCGCGCACCGCATCGTCCAGCAGTCGCCGCAGCACGTTCTCGGTCACCGCGCGCCGGTAGGCGGCGGTCGAGCGCACGTCGTCGATCGGGCGGATGTCCGCCGCGATCGCGGCCACGGCTCCCGCCGCGTCCCCCGCGGCGAGCGCCGCTTCGGCCCGGGGCGCCCGCAGCGGCACCTCGGCGACCGACCCGACCGCGACGCGCGCGGGCACCCGGCTTACCGCCAGCACGACCTTGGAAATCGCCTGGGCCGCCCGCGTTCCCACTTTGCGGAACCGAATGACACGACCGTCGAGCGGGAAGCGCACGGCGACGATCAGCTCGCCAGCGTGAAGCGCCGTCTTGCGATAGCCGGTGAAGAACTCCGCCACGGGGATGGCGCGCCGATCCGTCACCACCACGGCGTCGGCGGCAAGGAGGACCGGAAGCGTATCGCCGGCCGGCGAGGCATTCGCGAGGTTCCCGCCCAGCGTCCCGCGATTCTGGATCTGCGCCGCGCCGATCGTGCGAGCGGCGTCCACCAGGGCGGGGAGGTGCTCGCGCACCAGCGCGGACGCGATGATCCCGCTGTACGGCTCCGCCGCTCCGATCTCGAGCGTGCCGTCCGCGCGGCGAATGCCCTTGAGTTCGCCCAGCTGCCACAGGTCGAGTAGTCCACCCGGCCGGATCGCGCCGGCGTGCAGCATGACCATCACGTCGGTGCCCCCCGCCAGCGGCCGGCAATCGGGATGCTCGGCCAGAAGCCGCACCGCATCGGCGACGTCGCGCGGCCGCAGGTAGGTCACGTGCGGCATGCGAGCACGGCCTCGATGATCTTGGTGTAGCCCGTGCAGCGACAGAGGTTGCCGGCCAGACCGACGCGCACGTCGTCCGCCGACGGCCGCGGGTTTTCCCGGAGCAGCGCGTGCGCGGCGAGCAACATGCCGGGCGTGCAGATCCCGCATTGCGCGGCGCCGCGCTCGACGAAGGCGCGCTGCAGCGGCGATAGCTCGCCGCCCGTCGCCAGCCCCTCCACGGTCACGACCTCACACCGTTCGACCTGGCCCACGGCCACAAGACAACTGTTCACGACCTGCCCATCGATCAGCACGGAGCAGGCGCCGCACTCCCCTTCGCCGCACCCTTCTTTCGTCCCCGTGAGGCGCAGGTCTTCGCGCAACACGTCGAGCAGCCGCCGAGAGCCGAGAACCTCGACGGTGACGGGGGAACCGTTGAGCGTGAACCGCACCGTCATTTACGCATCCCGTTTCTCGTTTCTCGTTTCCCGTGCAACGCTTCCAGCACCTTCTCGGGCGTCGCCGGCACCTCGTCGATCCATGCGCCGGTGGCGTCGTGAATCGCGGCAATCACAGCGGGCGCGGGGCCGTCCATCGGCAGCTCGCCGATCCCCTTCGCGCCGAAGGGGCCGCGGGAGTAGGGGTTCTCGATCAGGATCGTGCGGATGCGCGGGGCGTCGAGCGTCGTCGGGATGAGATAGGTCGCGAGCCGGTCGTTCAGGTAGCGGCCGTCCCGCATCTTGATCTCCTCGATCGTGGCCCAGCCGACGGCCTGCAGACTGCCGCCTTCGATTTGGCCCTCGGCCATGACGGGATGGATCGCCCTGCCGCAGTCCACGGCCGTCACGAGATCGGTGACACGGACTTCGCCGGTGTCGGTATCCACCTCGACGTCCGCGATGGTGCACGCCCACGCGTAGACCGGATAGGCATCGCCGCGGTAGATCTGGTCGTCCCAGTGAATCGTGTCCGGCTGGACGTAGGTCTTCTCGACCCGGAGCGGCGGCCGCTGCCGCGCCCCCAGCCGATCGCGGAGTTCGCGTGCGGCGTCGTGGATCAGCCCCCCCACGATCATCGCGGTGCGTGACGCGACGGTCGGGCCCGAGTCGGGGACGAGCGAGGTGTCCTGCGGCGCCAGGGTCACCTGCTCCAGGGCTACACCGAGCGTATCGGCGGCGATCTGGCAGAAGATGGTGTTCGTACCCTGACCGATTTCGGTCGAGGCGGTGAGGATGCGGAACTCCCCCTCCCTGACGCATTCGACGGCGATCGTGCCGGCGAGCTTCTTCTCCCCGCTCCCGGTGAAGCCGGAGCCGTGGAAGACCAAGGACACCCCCCGCCCCCGTCGGACGGGCGGAAGGGCGGACGGGCGGACGGGCGGCGCCGCTTTGAGCGCCGCGGCGAGGACCAGGTCCGCGCTCACGCTCTCGGTGAGTTTTTGGCCCGTCGCTGTCGTGTCCCCCACGCCCAGCATCCACTTGCGGCGCAGGTCGAGGCTCGGCACGCCGAGGCGCTCCGCGACATGCTCCACCATCAGCTCGGCGGCGAAGAGCGACTGCGGTGCGCCGAACCCGCGGAACGCCCCGTTCGGCGGCGTGTTGGTCGCCACCGCGCGGGCCCGGATGCGCACGTTGGGACAGCCGTACGGGCCCGCAGCGTGAATCGCCGCGCGCGACAACACCACCGGCGTCAAGGTGCAGTACGCGCCGCCGTCGAGCACGATCTCGATGTCCTGCGCGAGCAGCGTTCCGTCGCGTCGTACGCCGGTGCGGTGGGTGATCACGCCGGGGTGGCGCTTGGTCGTCGCGGTAAGGTCCTCGTGGCGGTCGTAGATCAGCCGCACCGGGCGGCCCGCCTTACGGGCGAGCAGCGCCGCGTGGATCGCCACGAGCGACGGGTACTCCTCCTTGCCCCCGAACCCACCGCCGGTCTCCGCTTGGATCACGACCACTTGCGCGTCGGGAAGGCCGAGGCACCGTTTCAAGGCGCGATGCACATAGTACGGGCACTGGAGCGACCCGATCACGGTGACCCCCGGGCCCCGGTCCCCAGGCCCCAGGCCCGTATGGGGAAACGCGATCGCTCCCTGCGGCTCGATGTACAGCTGCTCCTGGAGCCCCACGCGGAATGTCCGCTCAACCACGGCCTCCGCGCCAGGCAGCGCGGCGTCCACGTCCCCCTTGATTATCTCGATCGTTGTGTAGGTGTCGGTCGCACTCTCGAGGGCCAGCACCGCGGCGGCGGGCGCGTAGTCGATGTGCACGGCGCGCGCAGCCTCGTCGAGCGTAGCTCGGTCGGGCGCGGCGAGGAGCAGGATCGGCTCCTCCTGGTGGCGCACTTCGCGCTCCGCCAGCGCCGGCTGGTCGTCGCGGATCAGCTGGACGACGTTCTCCCCAGGGATGTCCTCGGCCGTCACCACCACGACGCGCGACCAGTCGAAAGCGGGGTCGAACGTGATCGCCCGGATCGCGCCGCGGGCGATGGTCGAGCGAATCGTCCTGCCATACCACGCCCCCGGCACGATCAGGTCGTCGGTGTAGCGTGCGCGCCCCGTCACCTTGTCCGCTCCCTCGCGTCGCGGGACGGATCGGCCGACTGTCGGCGGACCGGAGGACGTGGGGAGAGTCATGGCGGGTAATATTGCCACAGATTGCGCCGCCGCACGTTGCGGGCGCGCACCGTTTCTGTGCCGGAATGGTCGCGTGTCGCGTTTCGCCGAGAGGCCGAAACCATGGCACGAGGGTTGCTCAAGTGAAGGCCTGGAAGCTGGACGCAGGATTCGGGGGGGTTCCAGCCGGCAAAGGCGGCGCCTGGTCGATAGCTGGCGCCGCGCCGGCCGCCGCAGCGGGCGTGCACGACCGCTGCGGTAACCCCTCAACAACATCGCAGGACATAAGGGGCCGCGGGGAAGCGCTGCGCGTGCGAAGCGCGCAGCCTCCCTCGCGTGTTCCCACGATGTCGAGCTTCTAAAACTGCACCGCCCGCATCAGCAGCCCCGTCGTCGATACCCGCACTTCAAACTGAGCTGCCTGGCGCGTGCCGACGAATGTCGCCGAGCCGTACTGCGCGTCCACCAGGGGAGCGAGGAACTTGTAATGACGGGCCAGCGTGAACATGTCGAGCGGCTTGCCGCGGGCGAGGGAGTACACCGTGCGGGGGCGACTGCGCTCTTCGGCAACGGTGTTGTACCGCCCGGCGATCCGGTCCAGCTCGTAGACCGTGTGCAGGCCGATGAGGTTGACCCACGGGTGCCACTTCAGGATGTGCGCGTCCACGTAGACGGCGTCACCCGCGAGGTCGTACATGTGCAGGCTGCCGTCCGCGAGCGTGACGGTCGCGCGGAACCGCTGCGGGGCCAGGGGCTCGGTCCGGACCTTGGCGGCCACCGCCTCGTAGGTGAGCGCCTGGTATCCGCGGATCGCGACCGACACGGTTCCGGCCAGCGCGCCGAGGGCGAGGAGCAGGCCTCCCGCGAGCGCGCTCACGGTGGCACCGAGCCAGCGGCGCCGGCGTACGCGCGCGCCCGCGGCGATCACGCACAGGGCGCCGAGGGCCGCGCTGACACAGGCGGCGACGATCAGAGACGCGGGCATGGGGCACCCCCAATAGGGCGGTCCCCACACGGGTTGACAACCCCGGTCCGGCGGGTGAGGCTCGAACCATGACCACGACCGCCGTCCGCGAAGGGCTCGAGATCCATGCGCCGGTGCAAGGCTTCGAGGAGATCCTGACGCCCGAGGCCCGCCGGTTCCTCACGACGCTCGCCCGAGCGTGCGAGCCGCGCCGCCAGGAGCTGCTGGCGCGCCGCGCGGAGCGCCAGCGCCGTCTCGAGGCGGGCGAGCTGCCCGACTTCCTTGACGAAACGCGCTCGGTCCGGCAGGGAGATTGGACCGTCGCGCCGACTCCCGCCGACCTGCTCGATCGCCGGGTGGAGATCACGGGACCCGTGGACCGCAAGATGATCATCAACGCGCTCAACTCGGGCGCACGGGTCTACATGGCCGACTTCGAGGACTCGAACGCCCCCACCTGGCGCAACAACCTCGAGGGTCAGCTCAATCTCCGCGACGCGGTGCGCGGGACGATCGAGTACACGAGCCCCGAGGGAAAACGGTACGCGCTCACTCCACGCACGGCCACGCTCATGGTGCGCCCGCGCGGGTGGCACCTCGATGAAAAGCACGTGACTGTGGACGGCCGCCCGATCTCGGGCGCGCTGTTCGACTTCGGCCTGTTCTTCTTCCACAATGCGGCGGCATTGATCGCCAAGGGAACGGGGCCCTACTTCTATCTGCCGAAGCTGGAGAGCCACCTCGAGGCCCGGCTGTGGAACGACGTGTTCAACCTCGCGCAGGACGAGGTGCGCATTCCGCGCGGGACGATCCGTGCGACCGTGCTGATCGAGACGATCCTCGCCGCATTCGAGATGGACGAGATCCTGTACGAGCTGCGTGACCATTCGGCGGGGCTCAATTGCGGTCGCTGGGACTACATCTTCAGCTTCATCAAGAAGTTCCGGCACCGCCCCGAGTTCGTCCTCCCCGACCGCGCCCGCGTGACCATGGACCGGCATTTCCTGCGATCCTACGTGGACCTGTTGATACAGATCTGTCACCGCCGCGGGGCGCATGCGATGGGCGGCATGGCGGCGCAGATCCCCATCAAGCACGACCCGGCCGCGAACGAGGCCGCGCTCGAAAAAGTGCGCCAGGACAAGCTGCGCGAGGTGCGGGCCGGGCACGACGGCACTTGGGTGGCGCACCCGGGGCTCGTGCCGATCGCCGCCGAGGCCTTCAACGCCGCCATGCCGGGCCCGAACCAGTTGCACGTCAAGCGCGAAGATGTGCAGGTCACGGCACGCGATTTGCTCGCTGTACCGGACGGCGAGATCACCGAAGCCGGGCTGCGCACCAACGTCGACGTCGGCATTCAGTACCTCGAGAGCTGGCTGCGCGGCTTGGGATGCGTCCCGCTGTATAACCTGATGGAAGACGCCGCCACGGCCGAGATCTCCCGCACGCAGGTGTGGCAGTGGGTGCGGCACGGCGTCGCGCTGGCCGACGGCCGCAGGGTGGATGCGGCGCTCGTGGAGCAAACCATCGGTGCCGAGCTCGCGAAGCTGGGTGGGGGTGGCCGGTTCCCCCTCGCCGCCGAGCTGTTCCGGCGGATGACGACGGCCGCGCAGTGTCCCGAATTCCTGACGCAGGTGGCCTATGAGTACCTCGACTAGCTTGGAGCGCCGTTGGGCCACCGACCCCCGCTGGGCGGGCATCACGCGTCCCTACGGGCCGGAGGACGTCCGGCGGTTGCAAGGCACGCTGCCCGTCGCGCACACATTGGCCGCGCACGGTGCGCAGCGCCTCTGGCAGCTGCTCCAGGAGGAGCCGTACGTGGCGGCGCTATCGGCCGTCACGGGGAACCAGGCGATCCAGGAAGTCGCGGCAGGCCTCAAGGCGGTATACGTGAGTGGTTGGCAGGTGGCGGCCGACGCGAACGAAGCGGCGACGATGTACCCCGACCAGAGTCTCTACCCGTCCGACAGCGTCCCCGCCCTGGTGCGGCGGATTCAAAGCGCCTTGCGCCGCGCGGACGAGATCACCCACATGAAGGGGGATCATCGGGTCGCGTGGTATGTCCCACTCGTGGCGGACGCCGAGGCGGGGTTCGGCGGCGTGCTGAACGCGTTCGAGCTGATGAAGATGATGATCGCCGAGGGGGCGGCGGGCGTGCATTTCGAGGACCAGCTCTCGTCGGCCAAGAAGTGCGGCCATCTCGGCGGCAAGGTGCTCGTCCCGACGAGTGAGTTCGTCCAGAAGCTGGTGGCGGCGCGGCTCGCTGCGGACGTCTGCGGCGTGGACACGATCCTGATCGCGCGCACCGATGCGAACAGCGCGACCCTGCTCACCAGCGACGCGGACGAATACGACCGCGCCTGGTGCACGGGGGAACGCACCACCGAGGGGTTCCTGCGGGTGCGGGACGGTGTCGGGGCGGCCATCGCGCGCGCCCTCGCGTACGCCCCCTACGCCGATCTGCTCTGGTTCGAGACCGCCAAGCCGGACCTCGCCGAGGCACGCCAGTTCGCCGAGGCGATCCACGCGAAGTACCCCGGGAAGCTGCTGGCGTACAACTGCTCGCCGTCCTTCAACTGGAAGCGCCATCTGAGCGATGCGCAGATCGCGAGCTTTCAGCGGGACCTGGGCGCGATGGGCTACAAGTTCCAGTTCGTCACGCTCTCCGCTTTCCACGCGCTGAACCTCAGCATGTTCGAGCTGGCGCGGGACTATCAGGACCGCGGCATGGCGGCCTACGCCGAGCTCCAATCGCGCGAGTTCGCCGCGGAGCGGGACGGATACCTGGGCGTAAAGCACCAGGAATTCGTCGGCGTAGGGTACTTCGACGAGGTCACGCAGGTCGTCATGGGCGGCCAGAGCTCGACCACGGCCCTGGAGGGCTCGACCGAGAAGGAGCAGTTCGCCAGGCGTTGACAACCCCTGCCAGCGCTCTAGTTTAGCCCCGGACCGGCCCCGCGAGCCCTGCTCCAAAGGCCGGTTCTTCTCTTTTGGGACGGTGCGGCATGGCGGCGACGCTGCGCAACTGCATCGGCGGCGAGTGGGTCGAGTCCTCGGCGACCGATGTTCTGGAGCTGACGAACCCCGCCACCGGGGAGTCGCTCGGCCGCGTGCCCCTCTCGGGCGCGCGCGACGTGGATCAGGCGGTCGCCGCGGCGCAAGCCGCGTTCCTCAAGTGGCGCGAAGTCCCGCCGGTCGTGCGGGCGCGCTACCTCTTCAAGCTGAAAGCCCTGCTCGAGCAGCACTTCGACGAGATCGCGGCCACGGTCACCCGGGAGAATGGGAAGACGCTCGACGAAGCGAAGGGCTCGCTGCGCCGCGGCATCGAAAACGTCGAGCACGCCTGCGGCATTCCGACCCTGATGATGGGCAGGACGCTCGAGGACGTCGCGGCGGGCATCGATTGCGAGTACGTGCGCCAGCCCCTCGGCGTCTTCGCCGCCGTCACGCCGTTCAACTTCCCCGCGATGGTGCCGTGCTGGTTCTGGCCGTACGCCATCGCGACGGGCAACACCTTCATCCTGAAGCCGAGCGAGCAGGTGCCCCTCTCGCCGACCCGCATCGTCGAGCTCGCCCACGAGGCCGGCATCCCGGCCGGGGTTCTCAATCTGGTCCACGGCGCCAAGGACGTGGTGAACGCCCTGCTCGCGCACCCTGGGATCGCCGGCGTGTCGTTCGTGGGCTCGTCCCCCGTCGCGAAGCACGTGTACCAGGAGGCGGCGAAGCACGGGAAGCGGGTGCAGGCGCTGGGCGGCGCCAAGAATCACGTGGTCGTCATGCCCGATGCCGACCTGGACCGGACCGTCGCCAACGTGAGCGAGTCGCTGTTCGGCTGCGCGGGCCAGCGCTGCCTCGCGGGCAGCGTCGTGGTCGCCGCCGGGAAGGCGTACGAACCGCTGCGCGACCGGCTTCTGAGCGCCGCGAAGAATCTGCGCCTGGGCTACGGGCTGGATGCCGGCGTGAGCATGGGCCCGGTGGTATCGGCGCGGCACAAGGAGCGCGTGCTGTGGTACGTCGAGGCGGGGCGGAAGGAAGGGGCGGCGCTCCTGCTCGACGGCCGCGCGCCCACGGTGGACCGATACCCGCGGGGCCACTTCGTGGGCCCGACGGTGTTCGACGGCGTCCGGCCCGACATGACGATCGGGAAGGAGGAGATCTTCGGCCCCGTCGCCTCGGTCACGCGGGCCGGCGATCTCAGCGAGGCGATCGACCTGATCCAGCGCTCCGGCTTCGCCAACGCGACGTCCATCTTCACGACGAGCGGCCGCGCGGCGCGCGAGTTCCGCTACCGCGTGGGCGTCAGCATGATCGGCGTCAACATCGGCGTCGCGGCCCCGATGGCCTTCTTCCCGTTCGGCGGCACGAAGGGCTCGTTCTTCGGCGATCTCAAGGCCCACGGCCAGGACGCGGTGGAGTTTTACACCGACAAGAAGGTTGTCATATCGCGCTGGTAGGTTTTCTAACCCCGGGCGCAAGCCCGGGGTAAACGAACGGTGGGAGCCTCATGCGCAACGTCGTCGGCGGCCTGATTCAGATGTCGAATCCGATCAACGACCCCAACGCGCCGGTCGCCAAGATCCGCGACGCGATGCTGGAGAAGCACCTCCCCTTCATCGAGGAGGCGGGCAAGCGGGGCGTGCAGATCCTCTGCCTCCAGGAGATCTTCAACGGCCCCTACTTCTGTCCCAGCCAGGATTCGAAGTGGTGTGATATCGCCGAGCCGATCCCGGGACCGACGATCGAGCGGATGCAGGCGCTCGCCAAGAAGCACGACATGGCGATGATCGTCCCGATCTACGAGCGGGAGATGGCGGGCGTCTACTACAACACCGCCGCCGTGATCGACGCCGACGGCAGCTACGTGGGCAAGTACCGCAAGAACCACATCCCGCACACGGCGGGATTCTGGGAAAAATACTTCTTCAAGCCGGGGAACCTGGGCTATCCCGTCTTCAAGACGCGCTACGCCACGATCGGCGTGTACATCTGCTACGACCGGCACTTCCCCGAGGGGGCGCGGCTGCTCGGCCTCCACGGCGCCGAGATCGTGTTCAATCCATCGGCCACGGTGAAGGGGCTGTCCCAGTACCTCTGGAAGCTGGAGCAGCCGGCACATGCGGTGGCCAACGGCTACTTCATGGGATGCCTCAACCGGGTCGGCACCGAGGCCCCGTGGAACGTGGGACAGTTCTACGGCTCGAGCTACTTCGTGGACCCACGGGGCAACTTCCTCGCGCAGGGCAGCGAGGACCGGGACGAGCTGGTCGTGGCCGAGATGAACCTCGACATGATCGAGGAGGTGCGCCGCACGTGGCAGTTCTTCCGCGACCGCCGGCCGGAGACGTATGACGACATGGTGAGGCAGCTGCCCTAGATGCTCGCGCTCTTCCGCGCCCTGACGTACGCGGTGGTGTTCGTAGGACTGCTCCTCATTGCCGTGCCACAGCACCTCCGGCACGCGACGGGCATCGTGCCGCCGCAATGGATCGGACCCTGGCAGGTCGCCGGCCTCGAGGCGCTCGCGTTGGGCGCCGTGCTCATCGTGTGGTGCGTGGTCACGTTTGCCCTCGTCGGCAAGGGCACGCCGGCCCCGTTCGACCCCCCCCGCAAGCTGGTCGTCGCCGGGCCGTACCGCTGGGTCCGCAATCCCATGTACATCGGCGCCGCCTTGGTGCTCGCGGGGACGGCGCTGTACTATCGGTCGGCGGGCATCGCCGCGTTCGCCGCCGGGTTCTGCGTGCTGGCCCACGCGTTCGTCGTCCTTTACGAGGAGCCGACGCTGGAGCGTGACTTCGGGGCGCAATACGCCGACTACCGCAACGCCGTCCACCGCTGGCTGCCCCGATGGCCCTCCTGATCCGCGGCGGCCGGATCGTCACGGCGACCGACGACTACGCGGCCGACATCTACTGCCACGACGAGACGATCACGCGGATCGACCGCGGCATCGATCCGCGGAGCCTCGCCCCTGGAACCGAGGTGATCGACGCCGCGGGGAAGTACGTCTTCCCCGGCTTCGTCGACCCCCACGTGCACATCTATCTGCCGTTCATGGGGACGTATGCGGCGGACGACTACGAGTCGGCCAGCAAGGCGGCGCTCGCGGGCGGGACCACGACCCTCATCGAGATGATCTGCCCCGGACCGGCGGACGAGCCGTTCGAGGCGTTCGAGCTGTGGCGCTCCAAGGCCGCGCCGCTCGCCGCCGTCGATTACACGTTCCACATGTCGGTGGTGCGCTTCGAGGAGTCGGTGCGGGACCAGTTCCGGCGGATCGTCGCGGCGGGCGTGCCGTCGTTCAAGGTCTTCCTCGCGTACAAGGGCGCCTTGAACCTCTCCGACGAGCATCTCTTCGCGACCCTAAAGCTCGCGAAGGAGCTGGGCGTGATCGTCACCGCCCACTGCGAGAACGCCGACGCGATCGACGCGCTCCAGCGGGCGTTCCTCGCGGCGGGCAAGACCGGGCCCGAGTGGCACGGCCCCTCGCGGCCCCCCGTGGTCGAAGCGGATGGCGTGCACCACCTCTGCACCTTTGCCGAGCTGCTGGGCACGCACGTGTACATCGTGCACACGTCGTGCGACGCGGCGGTGCGCGAGGCCCTGGCGGCCCGCTACCGCGGCGTGAATGTGTGGATCGAGTCGGTCATTCCGCACTTCGTGCTGGACGAGACGTACGCCGAGCGACGGGACTTTGAGGGCGCCAAGTATGTGATGTCGCCGCCCCTGCGGGACAAGACCAACCAGGGTGTGCTCTGGAACGGCGTGAAGTCGCGCGCCATCTCGACGATCGCCACCGACCATGCCCCGTTCAGTTTTCGCGGGCAGAAGGACATGGGGAAGGACGGCTTCACCAGGATCCCGAACGGCATCCCGTCGATTCAGGAGCGCGTGGACCTCGTGCACACCCGCGGCGTCGCCGCCGGCCGACTCGGGCTCCAGACGATGGTGGACGCCTGCAGCACGCAGGCGGCCCGCCTCTTCGGCCTGTACCCGACGAAGGGAACGATCCGGGTGGGCAGCGACGCCGACCTGGTCGTGTACGACCCGTCATTCCGGGGCACGTTCTCGAAGGAGTGCAGCTACTCGAAGGTGGACTACAACGCCTACGAGGGGTGGGAGCGGCAGGGGCGGGCCTCCATCGTGACGGTCAGAGGGCAGGTCCAGGTTCGGGATGGGGAATTCGTTGGAACGATTGGACGCGGTGAGTTCTTAAGGCGAGATCCGACGCACTAGACAGGTACCGGGTATCGGGTATCGGGTACGGGACTTCCCCGGCACGCCCGATAGCCGATACCCGATACCCGAGACCCAGAGGACACATGGATTCCCAAACGGTCCGGGCGAAGCACAAGGAGTTCCTCTTCCCCTGCGTCGCCAATTACTACGCCGAGCCCGTCGTGATCACCGAGGCCCACGGCGCCTGCGTCAAAGACGCCGACGGCCGCGAGTACCTCGACTTCTTCGGAGGAATCCTGACGCTCGGCATCGGGCACTCGCATCCCGATTTCGTGAAGCGGATCCAGGACCAGGTCGCCCGCCTCACCCACACGGCCAGCGTGTATCCCACGCGCGAGCAGGTCACCGTCGCCGAGCGCCTCAGCCGGATCACGCCGGGGAAGCTCAAGAAGAGCTTTTTCACGACCAGCGGCACCGAGGCCGACGAGACGGCGGTCATGCTCGCCAAGATTTACACCGGCCAGCAGGAGATCATCGCGCTGCGGCACGCCTACGCGGGACGCAGCATGACCGCGATCTCCATCACCGGGCAGCAGCCGTGGCGCGTGCTCCCCACGCAAGTCGCCGGCATCAAGCACGCCCTCTCGCCCTACTGCTATCGCTGCCCGCTCGGGCTCGAGTACCCCTCGTGCGGCGTGAAGTGCGCCCAGGACATCGAGGAGCTGATCCGCACCGAGACCACCGGCCGCCCGGCGGCCTTCATCGCCGAGCCGATCCAGGGCGCCGGCGGGTTCATCACGCCGCCCAAAGAATACTTCGAGATCGCGGTCGGGATCGTGCGCAAGTACGGCGGCCTGTTCATCTGCGACGAGGTGCAAACGGGCTGGGGCCGTACCGGGGACCACTGGTGCGGCATCGAGCATTGGAACGTCGAGCCCGAGATCATGACGTTCGCCAAATCCATCGCCAGCGGCTTCCCCGTCGGCGCGACGATCGCGACCGAGGAGGTCGCGAACGCCTTCACCGGGCTCTCGCTCTCCACGTTTGGCGGGAACCCGATTTCGATGGCGGCGGTGGACGCGACGCTCGACGTGATGGAGCGCGAGAACACGCCCAAACGGTCCGCGGAGCGCGGCCGCCAGCTGCGGGACGCGCTCGAAGAGTTCAAACGGCGGTTCGGCTTCATCGGCGACGTCCGGGGCATGGGCCTGATGCAGGGGATCGAGCTGGTCGAGGATCGCAAGACCAAGGAGCCCTCGCCCAAGAAGACGCTGGCCCTGATGGAAGCCGCCAAGCGGCAGGGCCTCCTGATCGGCAAGGGCGGGCTGTACGGTAACGTGATTCGGATCGCGCCCTCGATGCTCATCACGAAGCCCGAGGTCGAGGACGGCTGCAAGCGACTGGAACGGGCGCTCGCGGAAGTGAAATGACCGACGGCGCGCTGATCAATTCCGATCTGGCACCGGTGCCGCCGGACCGGCGGACCTGGACGTGGTGGCACATCGCGTCGCTGTGGATCGGGATGGCGATCTGCATTCCGACCTACACGCTGGCGTCGGGGCTGGTGGATCAGGGCTGGACGTGGCAGGCGGCGGTGGGCGCGGTGGTGCTCGGGAACCTGGTGGTGTTGCTGCCCATCGCGCTCAACTCCCACGCGGGCACGCGCTACGGCATCCCCTTCCCCGTGCTCGCGCGCGCGTCGTTCGGCGTGCTCGGCGCGAACGTCCCCGCTCTGCTTCGCGGACTCGTCGCCTGCGGGTGGTTCGGGATCCAGACGTGGATCGGCGGGTGGGCGATCTACAAGCTGATCGAGGCCATGTGGCCCGGGATCGCCGCCCTGCCGCGGCTGCTCCCCGCGTTCGTCGGCCTGAACACCGGTGAGTTTCTCTGCTTCATGCTCTTCTGGGCGATGAACGTGTGGATCGTGCTGCGCGGGATGGACTCGATCAAGGTCCTCGAGACTTGGGGCTCGCCGTTTTTGCTCGCCGTGGGGATTGCGCTGTTCGTCTGGGCTGCGGTGCGCGTGGGTGGCATCGGTCCGATGCTGGAGAACCCGGTCGGACGGGCGGACGGCCGGACCGCCGGACTGACCAGCGTGTTCGGGGCCGGCTTGACTTCGGCCGTCGCCTTCTGGGGAACGATGGCCTTGTCCATCCCCGACTTCTCGCGGTACGCGAAGAGTCAGCGGGATCAAGTCATCGGCCAGGCGGTCGGCCTTCCCGGCACGATGGCCCTGTTCGCCTTCATCGGGGCCGCCGTGACGAGCGCGACCGCCGTGATTTTCGGCACCCGCATCGCAGACCCGGTCGCGCTCTTGGCGCGGATCGGCGGGCCGGCCATGATCGTGCTCTCGATGGCAGGACTCACCATCGCGACGCTCACCACGAACATCGCCGCGAACGTCGTCGCGCCCGCCAACGGCTTCTCGAACGTGGCGCCCCACAAGATCTCCTTCAAACAGGGCGCCATGATCACCGCCGTGATCGGCATCCTCATCATGCCGTGGCGCCTCTACAACGACGCTGCCGCCTACATTTTCACCTGGCTCATCGGCTACGGCGCGCTGCTCGGCCCCGTGGCCGGGATTATGATCGCGGACTACTTCGCGGTGCGAGAGGGCCAGCTGGTCGTGAACGATCTGTATCGACGCCAAGGTATCTACGAGTATCGGCGTGGCGTGAACTGGATCGCGATCGGCGCGCTCGCGCTGGGCGTCGCGCCCAGTCTTCCGGGATTCCTCGCGGCGCTCACCGGAAGGCCGCTGACGGGCGTATTCGGCGGCCTGTACAGCTGGGCGTGGTTCGTCGGGTTCGCGGTTGCGGCAGGCGTGTACGTGGGTGGCATGCAGCTGGGGATCGGGAGCAGGGAGAAGGGAGAAGTACGTGCCGGTACCTGATCAGCCCACGGTGCTGTCGGATGAGCAGCTGGCGCAGAACTTCGCCGACATCGCGCCGCCGCTCACGCCCGACTACGCGTTGCTCGAGGCGAACAAGTGCCTCTTCTGCCACGACGCGCCGTGCACGATCGCCTGCCCCACCCACATCGACGTCCCCGCCTTCATCAAGAAGATCGCGACCGGCAACCTGCGCGGCTCGGCGCGCGTGATCCTCGAGGCCAACCCGTTCGGCCACTCCTGCGCCCGCGCGTGCCCCGTCGAAGTGCTGTGCGAGGGCGCCTGCGTGTTGAACGACCGCGACGAGCAGCCGATCAAGATCGCCCTGCTCCAGCGGCACGCCACCGACTTTGTGCTGCAACGCAAGGTCAAGCTCTTCCAACCCGGGAAACCGAACGGGAAGAAGGTGGCGATCGTCGGAGCGGGACCGGCCGGCCTGTCGTGCGCCCGGGACCTCCGCGTGCTCGGCTACGCCGTCACCGTATTCGAGGCGAAGCCTCAACCCGGTGGGTTGAACACCTACGGCATCGCCGAATACAAGCTCCGTCCTGACACGGCGCTCGCCGAGGTGCGCGACATCCTGGATCTCGGCGTCGAGCTGCGCACCGGCGTGGCGGTGGGCCGGGACGTACCCGTTGACCGTCTCCTGGCGGACTTCGACGCCGTCTTCGTCGGCGTGGGCCTCGGCAAGACGAAAGGCCTCGACATCCCGGGGACGGCGCTCCCCGGCGTCGTGGACGCGCTGTCGTTCATCGAGCATCTCAAGACGCATCCGTACCGGGAGACGAGAGTCGGGAAGCGGGTCGTCGTGGTCGGGGCCGGGAACACCGCGATCGACGCGGTCACGCAGGCGAAGCGGCTCGGCGCCGAGCAGGCGACGATCGTGTATCGCCGGGGCGAGGCCGACATGCCGTGCTTCGCGTACGAGTACGAGCTGGCGAAGCGCGACGGGTGCGGGTTTCGCTTCCATGCCGTTCCAAAGCGCGTCGTGGGGAACGGGCACGTCGAGGGACTCGACGTCGAGACGCCCCGCGGACCCGAGACGATTCCGTGTGACATGGTGATCGTGGCCTTCGGACAAACGCCCCGGACCGACTTCGCCGTGCCGGCGGGCCACCCGAAGGTCTTCGTGGGTGGCGACTGCGCGAACGGGGGGGCGGAGATCGTGAACGCGGCGGCGGAGGGGGTGGCGGCGGCGGCGAGGATAGATGCAATGCTGAGCGGGCGTTGATGAGTCCCAGGCTGAAGCCTGGGCTCGGCGGCGTGCTGTCCTTAAGGACAACAACGGCCGAGCCCGCCCTTCAGGGCGGGAACACGGGAGCGACGTATGGCTGACCTGAAAGTTGATTTCGCCGGCATCCAGAGCCCCAATCCCTTCTGGCTGGCCTCCGGCCCCCCGACGAACACCTATGGCCAGGTGGCCAAGGCGTTCGACGCCGGCTGGGGCGGCGCGGTGTGGAAGACGATCGGCGAGCCGATCATCAACGTCTTCTCGCGCTACGGCTCCGTGGACCTCGGGTCCACGCGGATGATGGGCTTCAACAATATCGAGCTGATCAGCGACCGGCCGGTCACCGACAATCTGAAGGAGATCGCGGAGGTCAAGCGGAACTACCCGAAGCATGCTGTGATCGCGTCGCTGATGGTCGAGTCGAAGCGCGAGGCGTGGCACGAGATGGTGAGGCAGACCCAGGATACCGGGGCCGACGGCATCGAGCTGAACTTCGGGTGTCCGCACGGGATGAGCGAGCGTGGCATGGGCAGCGCGGTCGGGCAGGTGCCCGATTACACCTGCCAGATCGTCGAGTGGGTCAAGGAGGTCGCCGAGATCCCGGTGATCGTGAAGCTCACCCCCAACGTCACGGACATCAGCTACATCGCGAGGGCGGCGGTCAAGGGCGGCGCCGATGCGCTGTCGCTCATCAATACGATCAACTCGATCGTGGGCGTGGACCTGGACAGCTTCGCGCCCCTCCCGTCGGTCGGGGGCAAGTCGAGCCACGGCGGCTACTGTGGACCGGCGGTGAAGCCGATCGCCCTGCACCTCGTCTCGGCGGTGGCGGGCGACGCGCAGGTGAAGGTCCCGATCTCCGGCATCGGCGGCATCGCGACGTGGCGCGACGCGGCCGAGTTCATCGCGCTGGGTGCCGGCACGGTGCAGGTGTGCACGGCCGTGATGCACTACGGGTTCCGCATCGTCGAGGACCTGATCGACGGGCTCTCGAACTGGATGGACGAGCGCGGCCACCGCACCCTCGCCGACGTGCGCGGCCGCGCCGTGCCCCAGGTCGTGAAGTGGGAAGACCTCGACCTCAATTACCACCTGGTCGCCAGCATCGACCAGGACACGTGCATCAGGTGCGAGTTGTGTTGGGTCGCCTGTGAGGACGGTGCGCATCAAGCCATCCGGCGACTCGAGAGAGGGGACGCGGGAAACGGGAAGCGTGGTCCTGTAGTCGAGATCATCGAGGAAGCGTGCGTCGGGTGTAACCTGTGCGCGGCGGTTTGCCCGGTGCAGGGATGCATTACGATGCAACAGATCCCGAACGGGTATTCGCCCGTTAGCTGGAAGGAACACGCCGCGGGACAAGGCCAGCTTGCGCCCCGCTCCGAGCACTTTCACACCGCAACATGGGGCTCTGGCCGGAAGTAACTAGCTCCGAGAAAAGTTGCGCAGACGGCGAAGTTGCGAAGTGGCTCCAAGCTTCGGGCCGCAAGCTATCGCCCGTTCTCACCGAGCTTGCGCATGAGGCCGTACACGGTTCGGGCGCATTCGTCCCTGACCGCCGACACCTTGGAAACATCCTCGCGGCGCAGGTAGTCGAGCCCGACCGCCAGGTCCACGATCGCCTCGATCTCGTCGAGCGAGGCGCGGGCAATCCCCAGGTGCTTCCGGAATTCCTTGTTCCCGGCTCGACTCGCCCCCTCGGCGATGTTGAGTACGACGCTAGAGGCGGCCCGCCGCCATTGGTCCGCAAGCCCGCTCCGTTCAGTCAGGGGTAACCGATCGATGAGGGGTTTCGACACCACGGCGAGCGTCCGAGCGTGCTCCCACGCCTTGAGCTTCTTGAAGTGACCCATGGCCCGAACCTAGGTCGGGGGTTCGGCCGAAGGGTAACCATTCTACTGCGGTGGGGAGCCTTTTCGTGCGACTCGAAGCTCAGGTCTGGAGGCCACTTCGCAACTTCGCCGTCTGCGCAAGTACTCTGGAGACTTCAGGCTCGACGCTTACAGCTTTCTAGAGGCAAGCAGCTTTCTAGAGGCGGTCAGGCGGCCCCGCCTGCGGCACCGGAATCGCCTCCGGCTCAGGCGTGAAATCCTCCCCCGGATTGATGAACCGGTCCCGCTCGAAGCGGTACTGCTTGTCGTACAGCTGGCGGTAGCGGCCGTTCGCGGCCAGCAGCTGCTCGTGGCTGCCGCGCTCCACGATCTCCCCGCCCTCGAGCACCAGGATCTGGTCGGCGCTGCGGATCGTCGAGAGCCGGTGCGCGATCACGAAGGTCGTGCGGCCGCGGCGCAGGGCCCGCAGCCCATCCTGGATCTTCTCTTCGCTCTCGGAGTCCAGGCTCGAGGTGGCCTCGTCGAGCACCAGGAGTCGCGGGTCCGCCAGAATGGCGCGCGCGATCGCGATCCGCTGGCGCTGGCCCCCCGACAGCTTCACGCCTCGCTCGCCCACGATCGTGTCGTACCGCTGTTCGAACTGCTCCACGAACTCCTCGCAATGCGCGATGCGCGCCACCGCGCGGATCTCGTCGGCGCTCGAGTGCGGCCGGGCGAAGGCGATGTTCTCGGCGATGGTCCCGTCGAACAGGAAGTTGTCCTGCAGCACCACGCCGAGATGCGTGCGGTAGTCGGCCAGGCGCACCGTGGCCAGGTCCCGCCCATCCACCAGCACCCGCCCCTCCTCCGGCCGGTTGAACGCCAACACCAGACTGATCAGCGTGCTCTTGCCCGAGCCCGAGGACCCGACGAGCGCCGTCGTCGACCCGGCCGGCGCGCGGAACGACACGCGCTTCAGCACCGGTACGCCGGGCGTGTAGGCAAACGTCACGTTGTCGAACGCGACGTCGCCCCGGACGCCGTCGAGCGACACCCGCGTCGCGTCCTCGGCATCTTCCGTGGTCATGCGGCGGATCTCGCGGATCCGGTCGAGCCCCGCGAACGCCTCGGTGATCTGCGTGCCGATGGACGCGATCCCGATCAGCGGCGCCGCGACCAGCCCGACGAAGAACACGTACATCACGAAGTCGCCCAGGGTCATGGTGCCGGCGAGGATCGCCCTCCCGCCCACGAGGATCATCAGCACGCCGATGGCGCCGACGATCAGCGCCGCGAACGCGCCCAGCCCCGACACCCCCGTCATCGTGGTCGCGATGTTCCGGAACAGGCGGTGCGCCCCCCGCGCGAACACGAGCCGCTCCCCCCGCTCGGACCGGTACGCCTTCACGATGCGGATCCCGCCCAGCGTCTCGGCCAGCCGCCCGGTGACCTCGGCGTTGATCTTGCCGCGGTCCCGAAACAGGGGGCGCAGCTTGGTGAAGGCGTACGCCATCCCCCCGCCGAACGTGCCCAGGATCAGGATCGCCATCGCGGTGAGCTGCCAGTTGAGCCAGAACAGCACGCCGAGCGCGATGCTCGCGGTGACGAGGCCCCCGACGAGCTGCACCAGGCCCGTCCCGACGAGGTTCCGGATCCCCTCGGCGTCGCTCATGATCCGGGAAATGAGGACGCCGGTCTTGGTCGAGTCGAAATACGCGATCGGCAGGCGCAGCACGAACGCCTGCACGGTCTTGCGCATCTCGGTGATGGCGCGCTGGGCGGCGACGCCGAGGATCTGCGACAGCCCGAACGACGTGATCGCCTGCACCAGCGTCGCGGCGCCTGCAGCGAACGCGATCGTGCCCAGCAGCTCCGCCCGCCGCTCGCCGATGACGTGATCGATGAGGTATTTCGACGACGCCGGCAGTACGAGCCCCGCCAGGCGGTTGACGAGCATGAGCAGGAGGCCGACGCCGAGGCGGCGCCGGTGACTCCAGATCAAGTCCCGGGCTTCCTGCCACGCGCCGGCCGTGATCGCCGGTTTCTTCGCCTTGGGTTCGCCGCTCTCGCCGGTTGACACCGCTCCGCCTGCGCCGTTGATTGGCTGCGCACGCAATATACACAGCGTGGAGGGATCGACGTGAAGCGTTCCACCTTGCTCACCCTGGCCGCGATCGCTGCGATCGCCGCGCTGTTCTTCTATATGAGCACGGCCCGGGCGACGGAGGAGTGTACCGTGTGCATGGAATTCGGCGGACGGTCGAACTGCGCCAGCGCGCTGGGCCGGACGGCGCAGGAGGCGACCGAGACGGCGCACACCACCGCGTGCGGACCGATCGCGTCCGGCATGAACGAGACGATCGCGTGCGGCAACCGCGCGCCGGTGACGGTTCAGTGCAAGCGGCGGTAGGCTCCGCGTCGGGGTTCTCCCTGCCACGGGTCGCGATCCCCGCGAGCCTGCGGCTCACGGCGGGGGATCCCGTCAGCGGGCAGATCTACGTGATGGAGCGCGTGCCGCAGCATAGCGGGCCCGAAACGCCGCTCGAATTGCTGAACCGCCCGGAGGGGTTCTTCCCGTTCCGCCCCGAGGGCGAACGCACCGTCCTGCTCGTCACCAAGGCGCGCACGGTCACGCTCACGGTGCCGCGCGACGCGACCGCGCAGGACCCGGCACGGCTCTCCGCCGCCAAGCGCGAGAAGATCGAGTTGACGCTGGCCGACGGCTCGACCGTCGCGGGCTGGGCCACCGTGGAGCTCCCGGAGTACCATTCCCGGCTGCTCGATTACCTCAATGCCTCGCTCGAGCCGTTCTTCGCCGTGAGCACCGACGAAGGGGTCCATTTCGTGAACCGCGCCCACGTGCTGTACGCGCGCCCGCAGGAGTGACGCCGGTGCCCACACGCCTCGATCCGTTCGTCGATGTGATGCTGCGGGAGCGGGCGGACCAGCTGTACCTGCTCCCCGACGAGCCCGTCACCCTGGTGAAAGACGGCAAGCCGCGCAAGGTCAGCAAGCAGCCGCTGACCGACCAGCACATCTACGCTCTGATGGTCGAAGTCGCGCCGCCCGAGGCGGCCGACAAAATCGACCATCAAACCGAGACGGAGTTCGAGTACGCGGCCAGCACAGGCCTGGTGCGGGTGAAGATCGTCCCCGAGGGGGGCCGGCTGACGGCCGTCGTCAGCCCCATCCGGCGCCCGTCGCAGGAGGCCGCCGCGGCGCCCACCGGAGAGGTGACGGCCGTTCGTCCGGCCGTTGCGGCAGCCTCGCCCCCCCCGCCCACCCCCGCCCCCCCCCCACCTCCCGCGCGCACCACCGCATCGCGGGCGCCGCGGGCTTCCGCGATCGCGGCCGCGCCGATGGTGGATGCCCCCCCCCCCCCCGCCGTCGGCCCCTCCCCTGCGGCCTCCGCGCCCACGGCGCTTCCGGGCGAATTCGCGGCGTCGCAATACCAGGCCGCCGAGCAGCAGCTCGGCAAGCTGCTGCGGGCGCTGGTGCAGTCCGACAGCTCCGACCTGCATCTGCGCGTGGGCGAGCCGCCGCTGTTCCGCACCCACGGCGAAATCCGCCGCACCGAGGGCGCTCCGCTCAAGGTGCAGGACCTCGAGCTCCTGATTCTCTCGATCATGCCCGAGCGCAATCGTGGCGAGTGGAAGGAGACCGGCGACACCGACTTCGCCTACGAGATCCCGGGCGTGGCGCGCTACCGCGTGAACGCCGCGCGCGACCGCAAGGGCCCCGTGGCCGTGTTCCGCGTCATTCCCGCCAAGGTGGTCACGGTCGAGGAGATGGGCCTGACCGAAGAGGTGCAGCGGCTCTGCTATCTCACCAAGGGGCTGGTGCTGATCACCGGCCCGACGGGCTCGGGGAAGTCCACCACGCTGTGCGCGCTCATCGACCTTGTGAACCGCTCGCGCTCGGATCACATCATCACGATCGAGGACCCGATCGAGTTCGTGCACGAGAACAAGAAGTGCCTGATCACGCAGCGCCAGGTGCACGTGCACACGGAGAGCTTCAAGACGGCGCTGCGGGCGGCGCTGCGGGAGGATCCCGATATCGTGCTCGTGGGCGAGATGCGCGACCTCGAGACGATCGCCATCGCGATCGAGACCGCCGAGACCGGGCATTTGGTGTTCGGCACGCTGCACACGACCACGGCGGCGTCTACGGTGGACCGGATCATCGATCAGTTCCCGGCCGACCGGCAGGCGCAGATCCGGGTCATGCTGTCGGAGTCGCTGAAAGGCGTGATCTCGCAGACGCTGTGCAAGAAAATCGGCGGGGGGCGGGTGGCGGCGCGCGAAATCCTGCTCACGACGCCGGCGATCTCGAACCTCATCCGCGAGGGGAAGACGTTCCAGATCCCATCCATCATTCAGACCAGCAAGAAGCTGGGCATGCTGACGTTGAACGACGCCCTGATGGAGCTGGTCGAGAAGAAAGTGGTCGAGCCCGACGAGGCCTACATGAAGTCGGTGGAGAAGACGGGGCTGGTGAGCAGTATGAAGGCCAAGGGGTTCAAGATCACGCTCACGCCGGAGGCATGAGGCAATGGCCGGAGCTCGAAGCCTTTTCCCAGAGCCACCGGTCGGAATTGAACCGACGACCGCTCGATTACGAATCGAGAGCTCTACCGCTGAGCTACGGTGGCGTGGCCTCTAACTTAGCGACGCGCTGCTCGATACGGTACTCTATCCTTCCCTCCACCGCCACCGCCCCGATATAGCCTTTGGCAGGTTGGAAGGTGACGGCGCCGGTTGGTGTCCCAGCCGAGCCTCCGAGACCCTCGCCCCGAGCTTTCAGGTAGGCCTCCCGCTTCGTCCAACAGCTGAGAAAGGCCTGGGGGTAGAGGTGGCTCGGTACCCTCTCCAACTCGTCCACTTCGGCCGCCGAGAAAAGGCTCCGCGCGATGTCGGCGTACTCCGGTCGCGGTTGGATGTATTCGATATCGACGCCGATGCCGGCGTCCGTGGTGATGGCGATCAGCGCGAGATCGGCTGAGTGTGAGAGGTTGAACCTGAGCCGGCTGCCGAATTCAGGGCTCAGCTCAGGCTTGCCGAACGCGTTATAGGTGAAGCGTATCGCGTCAGGGCGGGTTCCGAGGCAGCGCCCCAGCAGGTCACGCAGGGCGCCGCGCGCGGCAATAAAGCGCTGCCGGTCACGCGCAAATCGAAGACGTGCGCTCCGATTCCGCTCGTCAGGCGAAAGGGTCGAGTAAAGCCGGGCGGAGGTTGCAGGGGGCACGTCCAGCGTGACGCACCAACAGTGGACTTCGTTCACAAGTCGGTCACGCACACGGCATCGGCCATCGCGACGACGATTTCGCGGGGTCCCTCGAAGGGCTCCCTGCCGTGCGCGGTGCGGACGTTGTCCACCACGAGGAGGTCGCCGGCCTGCCACCCCTCGCGTACGGTGTTGGCCTCGTAGGCTTCGTTGATCGCCTGGACGACGTCGGCCCCGATCGGATCGCCGTTGCCGAAGCGGGTATTGAACGGCAGCCCGTCCTGGCCGTAGGTGTCTACCAGGTACTCGCGCACCTCGGCGGCCAACGTCCACTCGTTCAGGAATGCGATCTGGTTGAACCAGCAACGTTGCGCCGTGAGCGGGTGACGGACGATCGCGCTGCGGCGCTGCCA
>DASYRJ010000082.1:0-3005 GCA_036004525.1 Gemmatimonadales bacterium
CTCCTCGTTCCAGAACGCCTGCTCGCCCTCGCGGGCACCTGGGAGCACCAGCATGTCCGCGATCAGCCGAGCGTCGTCCACCGCCTCAGCACTCGCGGCGTCGATCAGGTCGAGTGGGTTATAGGTCGCGCTTCCGTCGACGACTCCGAACGGGTCGAACGCGTACACGGGCGCCCCCAGCTCCCGGCGCCAGCGCGCCGTCACGGCGTAGTTCTCGCCTTTCGGGTCAGTCACGAGGACGGAGCCCGGATAGTCGAGCAGGTTGGGAATCACGGCGCTCACGCCCTTGCCCGACCGCGTTGGCGCGACGGTCAGCACGTGGCCCTCACCAGCAACCCGGAGCAGCTCGTGCCCGTGCCGGCCGAGGACGAGCCCGCGGGGCCGATGCAATGCCTCCGCATCGCCCCAGCGTGCCGACCCATGCGAATCGGACGGCGGGGATCGCCGCCTATATCGCCACGTCATCATGACGGCGAGCGCGGCACCAACGGTCACCGAGACGACCACGATCCATGTGGTGCGGAACACGGTCACCGCCCCCGGTACCGTGCCGTAGTGCGCGTACCAAAAGAAGATCCGGTGCGGAGCGTAGAGCGGTCCCGCGGAAGCGAGCGCCGTGCAGGCCGCCACGACGAGCAGCGGAACGGAGAGCCGTCGGAGTCCGGGGAGGAGGACGCCCAGGAGCGCGGTGCCCGCAGCGAGCACGCTGACGCCGCGGAGCCAGCGTGCAGCGTCTGCCGGGACGACGATAAGCGGCGCCCCGAGCTCTGAGTAATAATGAAAGCGCCAGGCCACGTACTGCGTGCCCGCGGCGAGGCCGAGCACGAGTGCAAGTACCAGACATACAATGAGCGGTCGGTCCGTGTGCGGGTCAGGCGGGCGCACGGGCGGCTGCGCCAGTTCCAATGGCATCTTCGTCACGCCTCCGCCCGATCGATCATGGACGCTCCGCCGTCGTCACGCGAGCACTGGGAGTCTCCTCCGCGTACGGCCCCTCAAACACGAGGTCGCCGTTCAGGAACACGTTGAAGGGATGCCCCTGGCGAATCGTGATCGTCGGAACCACGTCCATCCCGCGCCGGAGGATTTCGAGCGCGACGTTCGACAACTCCTGGCCCAGTGCTCCGGCGGCGACCTGCCCGGCCGACGGCGCCGCGAATGCGCTCGTTTGCTGGGGCTGGCTGAGCTGGGCACCCGCGCTGATCGCCGAGAGCAGCAGCGCCTTGCCGAACACGCGCTCCCAATGGGTGTCCACACGGTCCTTCGCCCCGGTCTGCCCTTCGAGATCTTTGAGGGCGAGACCCGGGAGCCGGAGGCTCCGCCCGTCCGGGAGGATGAGCCGCGTCCACGCGACGAGGAGCCGGCCCTGCCCTGCCACGACCTGGTTGTCGTACGTGCCAATGAGCCGGGCACCTTTCGGGATAAGGAGCGTGCGCTGGGTCCGAGAGTCGAAGATGTCCCGGCTCACCTGGGCGACGAGTTCACCGGGCAAATCGGAGTTGACCCCAGTGAGGAGCAGGCCAGGGATCACGGTGCCCGCCCGCAGCGTATACGGCGAGCCTGCCGGTTCGAGTCGGGCGATCACCGTGGTGCCGCGCGCATCGCCCGCCGCATCGAGGAACTCCTTGCGACGGCGGTCAGCCTGGAGTGATGCCACACCCTCCCCGCGGCCGCCGCTCATCCCACGCGCCGCCGCGTACAGGACAGAGTCGCCGAGGCCCAGCAGGCGATCCTCCTCCGCTGAGATCGGTGGGCCGTCGGGTTCGGTGCTCCCGCCTGCGGGCGGGAGCGGCGTGCCGAGTACAACGGCGCTCATGAGCGCCGCACGGTAGGCCCGCTCCCGCGGCGACCCATCCGAGCGCGAGCTCGCGTCCAGTTCCGCGTACGACCCCATGCCATCGGTGGTGGACCACGACGCCCCGAGGTCGCCGTCGGTGAAGGGTGGAGCAAGACCACCAGCGACGGGCGTGTCCGGCCGCGCGGACGGCGCACGGACGGGTTCGTCCAGGAAGGTCGGGCGGCTGGGCACGGCGGGCGTTTCGTCGGTCCCGGGCACCGAGGGGGTCTGCGGCGCTTCGCGGCTCGGGCGCACGAGCACGACGGCCGTGAGCACCGTCATCCCCATGATCACGGCGCCCACGGTGAGCGCGTTGCGATTCAGTCGCTTGGCAAGCGGCGGCAAGGGCTTGAGTGGCGGCGCGCCGGACATGTTACCAGGACCCGTCCCGGGGTGCGGCGCTGCGACGCCCCTGCTCGCTCGCCAACGGACGCTTTCGCTCGATCAGGACCCGACGCTCCTTCCCGTCGACGCCGGCGACGAGCACACCGCGATCGAACAGCCGATCCGTCACATAGGTGTCCCCGCCCGTGACCGTGTAGTTGATGAGCACCTTGCTGCCGTCGGGTTCGAGGACGAAGAGCACCGGGGCTTCAGCGTGGCGCGCCTCTTCCGGCAGCTTGAGGTACACGCGGGCGCCGTCGTCGAACACTTGCGCGGGCTGCCACGGAAATCGCCGATCCTTCTTCACCCGATACGCGAAGTTGAGCGCTAGTACGTCGGGTGCGATGCGGCCCGGCGCGGACGGCGGCGGCTCCGCCCACCGCGCGATCGTTTCGTCCGGATAATAGAAGCGCACGTGCCGCACGTAGGGTTGTTGCGGATTCGTCGAGCGGCCGCGGCATGGCGGCGCGTCGAGCGTCAGGTCGTAGACCCGCCGATCCGTGGCGAGCACGAGGTTCGTCGTGACGTTGCAGTCGCGGGGCTTCACGACGATCAACACCGTCCGCCCATCCGGCCCTGCCGGGGCCGGGCTGATCTCCCAGCGCTCGGTATCGCCCGCAATCCGAGCCAGGACGATTTCGCCGGCCTCGAGCTCGATGACGCACGCGCGGAGCACGGTGCAGGTAAGCGTGGGTTGGGCGTGTCCGTAGGGAAACGTCACGAAGTTGCCTTGCACCACGGTGCGGGCGATCCCGCTCGTTTGGTAGGCGCGCGTTGCGGCGGT
>DASYRJ010000083.1:0-41794 GCA_036004525.1 Gemmatimonadales bacterium
GCTCGCGCTCCCGCACGATGGCCATGGCGGTGACGAGCACCAGGGTGAGCGTGAGGATCACGCCGACCAGCCCGGGCACGATGTAGACCGCGCTGCGCAGGCCCGGGTTGTAGCGCGGGCGGATCCGGGCCTCGATGGGCGCCGCGGGGCGGCGCGCCGCCACGCTCAGGATCTCGAGGCTCTTGGCCTGGGCCACCCCCGCCGCGGCGGCGATGGCGGACTGCGACTGCAGCGGGTCCGAGGCGTCCACCACGACCTGTACCGTCGCGGTGACGCCTCGGGCCCGCTGCCGCGGATAGTCTTCGGGCACCACGATGCCCGCCTGGGCGCGGCCCGCGGCGATGGCCCGATCCAGCTCGTCCCGGCCGTTGACGTGACCGACAATGCGAAAATTCCCGGTGTTCTGGAACGCCGCGATGATGTCGCGGCTCGTGGGCGTGCGCGATTCGTCGAGCACGACGGTGGGAATGTTGCGCACGTCCATCTGGATCGCGTAGCCGAACATGAGCAACTGGACCACCGGGATGCCGACCATGATGCCGAGCGTGAGCCGATCCCGCCGCATCTGGATGAACTCCTTGCGGAACATCGGCCAGAAGCGCTTCATGCCTGCTCGTCGCGTTGCTGGAGGATGACGAAGGCGTCCTCCAGGCTCTTCCCGCCCACCTGCGCGGCCACCTCAGCGGGTGTCCCGAGGGCGATCAGGTGTCCCTGGCTGAGCATCCCCAGCCGCCCGCACTGCTCCGCCTCGTCCATGTAGTGCGTGGTGACGATCACGGTCGTTCCCTCGCGCGCGAGCGTGTGAATCGTCCGCCAGAAGCTGCGGCGCGCTGCAGGGTCCACGCCCGCCGTCGGCTCGTCGAGGAAGATGAGGGACGGGCGGTGCATCAACGCGCAGGCGAGCGCGAGGCGCTGCTTCCAGCCGCCCGACAACGTGCCGGCGAGCTGCGGCAGGCGTCGGTCGAGGCCCAGGAACGCCACGACCTCCGCAATCCGACCCCGGCGCCCGGCGTCCTCGAGTCCGTAGATCCCGCCGTAGAAGTCCATGTTCTCGGCGACGGTGAGGTCTTCGTACAAGCCGAACCGCTGGGACATGTACCCGATGCGCTCCTTGATACGGTCCGGAGATTCCGTCACCTCGACCCCCGCCACCCGCGCCGTCCCGGCCGACGGCTCGAGCAGACCGCAGAGCATGCGGATCGTCGTCGTCTTGCCGGACCCGTTTGGACCGAGCAACCCGAACACTTCCCCGGGCGCGATCTGAAACGTGAGGTCGCGGACGGCGGTAACGGAGCCGAAACGACGGGTGAGGTGCCGGGTCTCGACGGCGGACTCGGTCACGGGAGCAGCGGCAAGACCACCTGGACGGGCATCCCGGCCTTGAGCCGGCCGCCGGCATCGTCGATCGCCACCTTGATGCCGAACACGAGATCGGCGCGCTCGCGCTCGGTGAGCGCAGCACGCGGGGTGAACTCGGCGCGCGGGGAGATCTCGGTCACTCGGCCCACCACGCCCGAGTCGGGGGAGGGGGCGCCGTCCATCCGCACGCGGGCTTCCTGTCCCACGTTCAGCCGGCCGACGAATCGCTCACCGACGTACGCCCGCACCCACGGACGCCGCACGAGCCCGATGGCGACCACGGGCATTCCGGCCGCGACCGCTTCCCCCCGCTCGGCGTAGCGTGTCAGGACGATGCCGTCCTCGGGCGCGACGAGCGTGAGCTCATCGCGGATGGCTCGGGCCTGGGCGAGCCCGGCCCGCGCTGCCTGCAATTCGCGCGCGGCACCCCGCACCGCCTGGAGCCGCGCCGCGGCGGCGGCGGCCGCGCTCTGGAGCTGGTCGAACTGCTGCGGGGAAACGACGCCGCTGGCGCGCAGCGGGCGAGCGCGCGCCAGGTCGTTGGCGGCGCGCTGGCTGTCGGCCTCCGCCGCCTGGATCTCCGCGGTGCGCGCCGTGGCGGCCCCCGCCTGGGCCCGGCGCTGCTCGATCAGCGCCGCGAGCCCCGGTTGGTCGAGCACGGCGACGGTGTCCCCGGCGCGCACCGTGTCGCCCTCGTCCTTGAGGAGCCGGATCAGCCGGCCCGAGGCGAGCGGCGCGAGCTGCACCTGGCGGATCTCGATCGTGCCGGCGACGGTGAGCGTGCTGGGGTCGCGGCCGCAGGCGGCGATCACCCCTGCCGTCGCCGCCGCCACCCAGGGCCAGCGCGGGTGCGCCACGTGGAGCGTCAGCGCCGGACCGGGGGCCCGGATGGGGAAGGACGGCGCAGCCAGTTCGCCGGGTCGAGGGCGATCCCGCCCTGCCCGCGGATCTCGAAATGGAGGTGCGGTCCTTCATCGCTCGTCTGGCCGCCCACGTGCCCGATCAGCTGGCCCCGGGCGACGCGGTCCCCCTTTTGCACCGTCGCGTCGTTCAGGTAGGCATAGAAGGTGTAGTAGCCGCCGCCGTGGTCGATGAGGACCGACGTGAGGTACAACCCCAGAGAGCCGGCGAGGCTCACGGTCCCGGGCGCGACCGCGCGCACGGGCGTTCCGACCGGCGCTTTGATGCCGATGCCGTGCCGCGGGATGCGCGTGTTGTTGGGGCCGACGGTGGTGCCGAACGGATAGATGATGAGGCCTCCCCCGGCCCCGTCGACGGGCCAGTCGAGCCCGCCCAGGTCGGCGGTGGTGATGGCCCCCGGTCCCGAAGCAACGCCGCGGGCCGCCGCCTCGCGGCGGGCGCGCTCCAGGGCCTCGATCCGATCGTTGAGGCTGCGCTCGTCGCGCTCGAGGCGCGACAGGCGCTGCTCCGCTGCGCGCGCGCTCCGGCGCGTCTCACTGAGGTTCGTCTGGCGCGCGCGCTCCAGTGTCAGGTACCGGTCCAGCTCGTTGCCGCGCTCGCGCCGCCGCCGTGCCAGCGTTTCGCGCGCGTCCACGAGGAGCTGGCGCTGCCGCGCCACCCGGGCCCGCAGCTTGTCCATGTCGTTGGTGAGCAACCGGTCCTGCTGGCTCACCAGGAACAGGTACTTGTAGCGCGACAGCAGGTCGCCGAAGCTCTCCGCGGCGAGCATCACCTGCCACTCGTACAGCGGGCCGCGCTTGTGGATGTCCACGAGCCGCCGCTCGAGCACGGCGCGCTTCTCGAGCAGCGCATCCTGCGCCAGCAGCAGGTCCACGGTGATCTGGTCGATCTGCCCGCCCAGCCCGGCAATCTGGCGGTCCAGCTCGTTCACGATCCGGTTGGTGCTCTGCTTCTGGCGCTCGATGTTCGCGATCTCGTCGGACAGGGAGTGGGCGGCGGTGCGCAGCCGCGCCAGCTCCTGCTCGACTTCCGAGCGCTCCCGGCGGATTCCCTCGAGGCGCCGCTGGTTGTCCTGCATCTGTTCCTGGTAGGTGGGACGGGCTTGGGCGTGAAGAACGGGACACGAGAAACGGGAAACGGGACACGTGAAGGCGATCAGGGCCAAGATCGCGCACCACGTGTCCCGTTTCCCGTTTCCCGTGTCTCGAGGTTTCATACGCGCTTCAGGTGCCGTCCGACACTCGTCGCGCTGCCGAGCAGCCCGATGAGCGCGCCGAACCCGACGATCGCCGCCGCCTGCTCGCGCGTGAAGAACGCCGCCTGGATCAGGTATCGGTCGATCAGGGCGTAGGCGGCGAACGACAACGCGACCGCCACAATCCCGCCGAGCAGCCCCTTGATGGCGCCCTGCAGCAGGAAGGGGCGCCGGATGAAGCCGTCGGTCGCGCCCACGAGCCGCATGATGGCGATTTCGCGGCTGCGTTGCAGCACGGCCATCCGGATCGTGGTGCCGATGATGATGATCGCGACGGCCGCGAACGCTGCGCCCACGACGATCCCCACGGCGGCGGCGAGCTGGCGGAGGCGGTCGAGCTTCTCCACCCAGTCACGCCCGAAGCGGACGTCGTCCACGAACCCGAAGCCGCGCAGCCGCTCCGCCACGCCGGCCACGTGCTCGGCGTCGCGGAAGCTCGGCTTCAGCCTCACCTCGATGGAGGCGGGGAGGGGATTGCGCTCCAGCTCGCGCAGCACGTCGCGGAACTCGACCAGCTCGGTCCGCGCCCGGGCCAGCGCCTCTTCCTCGGACACGTAGGTCGCGGCCTGGACCTCGGGAAACGCTTCGATGTCCTTGAGGCCGATCGCCGTCGCTTCGATCGGCGTGCCGGGCAGCAGGTAGGCGACGATCTCCACCCGCTCCGCGACGGTGCGCAGGGCGTCCTGGAGGTTGACCGCCACGAGCCCGAAGAGGCCGAGCACGAACAGCGAAAACGCGATCGTCGTGACCGACAGGGCCGACAGGAGGGGAGCGCGTTTGAAGGCGAGCAGAGCCTCGCGGACGACGAGGTTCACGGCGACGCCGCCTGGTCGCGGGGCTCGTCCACCGCGGAGTCGTACACGAGGGCGCCCTCCTGCAGCTCGATGACCCGGTAGGGCGCCTGGCGCACGAGGTCGAGGTCGTGCGTGGCCATCGCCACGGCCGTACCGCTCGCGTTGATGTCCCGGAGCAGCTGGAACACGCCGCGCGTCGCCCGGTCGTCGAGGTTGCCGGTGGGCTCGTCGGCGAGGAGCACGGTGGGCTCGTTCACGAGCGCCCGGGCGATCGCGACGCGCTGCTGCTCGCCCCCCGACAGCTCCCGCGAGTAGGCCTGCGCCTTGGCGGCCAGCCCCACCTGGGTCAGCACGCGCATCACGCGGGCCGCGATCGTGGAGCGGCGGGCCCCGGTGACCTCGAGCGCGAAGGCCACGTTCTCCTCCGCCGTGCGGTCCTCGAGCAGCCGGAAATCCTGGAACACGATGCCCAGCCGGCGCCGCAGCAGCGGAACCTCGCGCGGCCGGATCTGCGTGACGTGGTAGCCCGAGACCCGGACCTCGCCCGAGGTGGGACGCTCTTCGGCGTAGATGAGCTTCAAGACGGTGGACTTGCCGGCGCCGGAGTGGCCCGTGAGGAACGCGAACTCGCCCTTCGCGATGTGGAAGGAGACGTCCTTCAGCGCCAGGCCGCCCTTCGGGAAGGCCTTGAAGACGTTCGTGAACTTGATCACTTACAGTCGCGCCAGGGCCTGGGCGAAATCCGCGATGAGATCATCGGGATCCTCCAGTCCCAGGGAAAATCTCAAAAAGCCGTCCGGAATGCCAGCCTGCGCCCGCTGCGCCGGGCTCAGCGCGGCGTGCGACGTGATGCGCGGCTCAGAGACGAGCGTCTCGACGCCGCCGAGGCTCGGGGCGTGCGCCGCGATGGAGAGGGCCCGCAGGAACCGCTCGGCCGCCCGCACCCCGCCCTTCAGCTCGACGCCCAGCATGCCGCCGAACCCGCCCAGGACGCGCTGCGCGATCTCGTGGTCGGGGTGGGTCGGCAGGCCCGGGTAGTGGACGGCCGTGAAGCCGCTCTGCTTCGCACACCACTCGGCGACGGCGAGGCCGGTCGCGTTGTGGCGCGCGACGCGCACGGTCAGCGTCTTCAGCCCCCGGTCGATCAGCCACGCCGCGAACGGATCCAGGGCCTGGCCCCACACCTGCATCAGCCGGCGCACTTCCTCCACCACCGACTCGCTGCCGGCGACCGCCCCCGCAATCACGTCGGAGTGGCCGTTCAGGTACTTCGTGGCACTGTGGATCACGACGTCGGCGCCGTGCTCGAGCGGCCGCAGATTCACCGGGGTCGCGAAGGTCGAGTCCACGATCAGCGCCAGCCCCTCGGCCTTGCACACCGTGGCGATCGGCTCGAGGTCGATCACCCGCAGCAGCGGGTTCGTCGGCGTCTCGATGAAGACGGCGCGCGTCGTCTTGCGCATCGCCCGCTTCCACGTGCGCTGCTGCGTCGGGTTGACGAACGACACGTCGATTCCGAGCCGCCCGAATTCCTGGGAGAAGAGGCGGTGCACCCCGCCGTAGATCCATTCGCTCGAGATGAGGTGGTCCCCCGGCCGCAGCACGGCGAGGTGGGCGAGCGCCGTCGCCCCCATGCCGCTCGCGACGAACAGCCCCGCCTCGGCGCCCTCGAGCAGCGCCAGCCGGCGGCCGATATCCACCTGATTGGGGTTGTTGCCGTACCGGCTGTAGAGAACTTCGGCCGTCGAGCCGATGGGATTCGTGAAGGTGGCGCTCTGGTACAGCGGCGGGGCGACGGCCGCCCAATCGGCGCGCGCCTTGGGGTCGCCGTGGATGGCGCGGGTGGCGAGACCGAGCCGGCGCCGTTTTACCACCGCTTCACGCCGCGGTCAGCGCGATCGCGCCTCCGGGCGTCCGGGCCGCGATGCGGCGCGTCACGAGCTCCTCGAGCAGTGCGGCGGCGGGCTCGTGCGCGCCGAGCACGTCGAGCGTGCCGTCGGGGCCGGCGCATACCACCGCCATCCCGTGTCCCAGCAGCACCGGCTCGATCGCTTCGCGGTGCGCGTCGCTGATGCCCCTGAGCAACAGCACCCGCACCTTGTCGCGCAACAGTTTCGCGACGATCTCGTCGGCGCAGGAGTAATCGAGGCAGCCGACGCCGGCGAAGTCCATCACGGCGATGGTGCCCGGCGGCAGGTCCCGCTCGATCGACTCGCGCACGGCGCGCCCAGTGGGCCGCGTCACCAGATCGGCATACAGGCCGGCCACCGACTGCTGCAACACCTCGTGCATCTTGATGAGCTGCATCACGCCTCTCGGGATCCCTGCTCCGGAATGATCAGAAGGACCTGCGAGCCGGGGAACGCGGGCAAGCCGTCCTTGAGCGGTACGTCGTCGTCCCAACCGGGCACGATCGCGATGCGCGCCGTGCCGCTGCGGATCGAGATCTTGCCCTCCCAGCGGGCGAGGTAGCGCCGGATGCCCGCCAGCCCCTGTCCACGCCCGGGGTCGCGAAACCGGCTCACCCCCTGGACCAGGGCGGCTTCGAGCGCCGCCGCGTCCCCCCACCGCTCGCCGAACCGCTTGGCCTGCGTGGGCTCGAGTGAGTGCCGGAACCCGACCCCCGCGTCCGCGACTGCGATCACCACCACACGGCGCGCCAGCTTGCGCCGCCAATGGTACGCCTGCACCGCTACCCACCCGCCGGTGCCGGCGTGCTCTACAATATTCTGACACGCCTCCGAAAGCGCCATAGCGAATCCCATCGTCGCCTTCGGTTCGAGCCCCAGCTCGGACGCCAGAATGGCGGACGCGCGCTGCTGAATCGTGCTCACCACCTCGTGCACGTCCTCGGCGGCGCGCACCGGCGTCACGGGCAGCAACACCTCGCTCTCGGTCGCGGGTTTGGTCCGCGGCACCTTGCCGTGCACCTCGAACAGGGCGCCCGCCTCGCGAAAGAACCCCGCCCGCGCCCAGTAGCTCACCACCTCGGCGCTCGCGGGCGCGGTGAGGAGTGCCCGCTCCCCGCGCCGGGCGGCCGCCTCGCCCGCCGCCAGGAGCCCGACCAGGCCGTACGGAGAGGCCCACTCCGCCGCGTGGGCGTCGAACAGCAGCCGCTCACCGTTCGCCGCCGCCTGCGCGTAGGCCGCCGCGAACTGGTCGAAGGAGCGGTCGTCGAACTGGGCGGGGACCTCGACGAGGCGCGTCATACGGCCGAGAGCCGCCCGAGCAGGTGGTCGCGCAAGCCGGACGCCCCGCGGTACGCCAGGTTTCGGCCCGCGAGCCGGGTCCCCGCCCGCAGGGCGTCCTCGAGACTCGTTCCCGCCAACAGGTGGGCGGCGACCGTGCCCCCGAAGACGTCCCCGCACCCGGTGGGGTCGCCGTCCAGCGGCGCCGCGTCGTCGGGGGGGACCCGGGCGGTGCGGATCGGCCCCGTGCGTCTACGCGTCTCGGCGTCTGTGGCCTGTTGAAAGTACGCGGCACCGCGGCTCCCGAGCGTCACGCACAGCGTCGCGCAACCCTGGCCCAAGGCATCCGCGGCGACCGCGAGGGGGTCGTCCCCGAGCTGCCCCATCTCCTCCTCGTTCAGCTGGACCACATCGAAGCAGCCGAACCAGGCGGGCGCGTGGAGCAGGGGCCGGATGACGCGCGTCCCGTCCGCTTCCTTGCCCAGAAACAGGCTGTGCAGGTCGGCGTAGACGAAGTGCGGAAAGCCTCGGCGCAGGAGCTGCGCGGTCTCCAGGCTCAGCTCGAATCCCGAGATGAAGTTGATGTACAGGGCGTCGAGATCGCGGACGAGCGGACCGAGCTCCGGCCAGGTCCATGGCGGCACGCCGCCCCGCATCTGCTCGCAACGGCGCTCGAGCGATTGGTAACGCAGCGTGACGCGATTGTTGGGCTCCGGCACTTCGATAAAGCGTGCGTGGTGCGCGGTGCGCCGTAAGCTGGAAAGAAACCGATTCGCCTCGGGCGCGAGATCGCGGCCGACCTTGATAAGCGGGACGATCTCCCACTCCTCGGGCAGTGTCGCGTCCAGTGCGGCGAGGGCATAGGCGATCCCGCCCCACTCCTCCACGGCCGGCTGGGCGGGGTCGCGGCCGTAGATGGTGTCCCACACCATCGACCCGATCACGCCGAGCCGCTTCAGCGGGTGCCCCCGTCCAGGTGGTGCTGCTTGAACACGGCGGCGGCGCCGTACACGCCGGCGGTCCCGGTGAGTTCGCCCGGGACGATGCGGCAGGCGTCCCACGCGGGCTTGAAAGCGCGGCGCTGCACCTCGCTCCGGAGCGGCGCGAACAGCTTGTCGCCCGCCAGGGTGACGCCGCCGCAGACCACGACGATCTCGGGATTGAAAATATTGACGATGCTGGCGACGCCGGCACCGAGGAGCCTGGCGGTGTCGTGCACCATCTCGAGGGCATAGGCGTCGCCGTCGTGTGCGGCTTCATACACGACCTGGGCGGTGATGCGCGTCAGGTCGCCATTGACGTACTGGGGGAGCGCGGTGTCCACACCCCGCTGGATGCCCTCGACGGCGCGGGCGGCGATGGCGGGGCCCGAGGCGTACGCTTCCAGGCACCCGTCGTTGCCGCACTTGCAGCGCCGGCCGTTGGCGTCGATGGTCATGTGCCCGAATTCGCCGGCGATGTCCGACACGCCGTGATAGATCTCGCCGCCGAGCACGATCCCGCCGCCGATCCCCGTGCCGATCGTGAGCCCGACGACGTGGTCCGAGCCGCGGGCGGCGCCGCGCCACCATTCGCCGAACACCGCGCAATTGGCGTCGTTGTCGAGCGTGGCGGGCAGGCCCAGCGCGCTGCCGACCCGGTCGCGCAGCGGCATGTTCGTCCACCCGAGGTTGGGCGTCAGCAGCACGACCCCGGTCTTCGTGTCGAGCGGCCCGGGCGAGCCGATCCCCACGCCCACGACGTCCTTGCCGCGCGCCTGCGCGATCGAGGCGCGCGCCAGCTTCACGATGCGCGCGACGACGGCGTCGGCGCCCTGCTCGGCGAGCGTGGGCTCGGAGACGAGCCCCACGAGGTCCGAGCCGTCCTCCGCCACCGTCCCGACCACGACGTTGGTCCCGCCGACGTCAACCCCGACGATGTAGCGCACCGGTCTCCTCGATGGCTGCGGCGACGACCTCCGGCCCGAGGTCGCGCATGCAGCGGTGATGGCCCAGCGGGCAGCGCGGCGGGCCGTGTGGCGAACAGGGGCGGCACGCCAGGTCTGCGACGCCGAGCGACGTGTCGTGTGGGCCCACGGGGCCGAACCCGAACGCGGGAATCGTGGGCCCGAACACCGCGACGACCGGCGTACCCATCGCCGTCGCGAGATGGAGCGGCGCGCTGTCGTTCGTCACCAGCACGGCAGCCCGCGCGATCAGGGCAGCGGACTGTCGGAGCGTGAGCTTCCCGCATGCATTGACCGCCCTCCGCCGCCCTCCGGCGCCCTCCGCCGCCCCGACTATTTCATCTCCCAGGTCCCGATCTTCCGGTCCGCCCACCGTCACCACGTCCAGGCGCCCCGCGAGTCGCCGCGCCAGCTCCCCGTAGTACGGCCACCGCTTGCTGCCCCAGATGGACCCGGGGGCCAGGGCCGCGAACGGCCCCTGGACCCCGCCGTCGGCGAGGAGGGCGGCCGCCGCCCTCTCATCTTCCGGGGTCGGCCGCAACCCCGGAGCATAGGTCGCCGGCGCCTCTCCCGCGAGGGCCAGCAACCGGTCGATCTCATGGCCCTCCGCGGGCCGCCGCCGGGCCTGGGTGTACAGCAGGCGCCAACCGTCGTGGAACCCGATGCGCACCGGGATGCGGGCCAGCCAGGCGAGGGCCGCCGTGCGCAGCGAGCGGTGGGGCAGGTACGCCCGCTCGTACCCTTCCCGGCGGAGCCGGGCCGCCAGGGCGCGCAGGCCCCGCCAGCCGCGGCCCAGTCCGCGCTTGTCGTACGGGATCACCCGCCGCACCGCGGGGTGGGTTTCGAGCAGCGGGGCGGCGGCGGGGGTCGTCACGATGTCCACGGGTCCGTGCCGCGCCGCGAGGGCCGCGAGCAGGGGCGTCGTGAGCACGACGTCGCCGAGAAAGGCCGTCTGGACGACCAGGCTACTCAACCTGGAGGACCGCGAGGAAGGCTTCCTGCGGGATCTCCACCGTCCCCACCTGCTTCATCCGCTTCTTTCCCGCCTTTTGCTTCTCGAGCAGCTTGCGCTTGCGCGTGACATCGCCGCCGTAGCACTTCGCCGTGACGTTCTTGCGCAGCGGCCGTACCGTTTCGCGCGCGATCACCTTGGTCCCGATCGCCGCCTGGATCACCACCTCGAACAGCTGGCGCGGGATCAGGTCCTTCAGCTTGTCGGCGATCTTGCGCCCCCACTCGTATGCCTTGTCGCGGTGGATGATCACGCTGAACGCGTCCACGGCGTCGCCGTTCAGGAGCATGTCGAGCTTGACGAGCTCGGAGGGCCGATACGCCAGAAACTGATAATCGAGGGAGGCGTAGCCGCGCGAGATCGTCTTCAACTTGTCGTAAAAGTCGAGGATGATCTCGGCGAGGGGGAACTCCCAGTGGAACTCGACTCGCGCCGGGTCCACGTAGTGCATCCCCTGGTACACGCCGCGGCGCTCCTGGCCCAGGCTCATGATCGCGCCGATGTACTCGGCGGGGACGAGGATGCGGGCCTTGACGTACGGCTCCTCGATCCGGTCCACGGTCGAGCCGTGCGGCATGAGGCTGGGGTTCTCCACGATCTCCCGTGTGCCGTCGGTCCGGTACACGTGGTACTCCACGTTGGGGACCGTGCTGATCAGGTCGAGGTCGAACTCCCGCTCCAGCCGCTCGCGCACGATCTCCATGTGCAGCAGCCCGAGAAACCCGCAGCGGAACCCGAACCCCAACGCCACGGAGGTCTCCGGCTCGTAGTGCAACGAGGCGTCGTTGAGCTGCAGCTTCTCCAGCGCGTCGCGCAGCTCCTCGTACTGCTCCGCATTGGTCGGATAGAGCCCTGCGAACACCATGGACTGGATGTCGCGATAACCCGGCAGCAGCGGGACGTCGCGCCGTTCGGCATCGAGCACGGTGTCGCCCGGACGGGTATCCTTGACGCCCCGCACGTTCGCCACGAAATAGCCGACCTCCCCGGCCTCGAGCTGCTCGGCCGGCTTGTGGCCCAACTGCAGGTAGCCGACCTCGGCCGCCTCGTAGCTGTCGTCCTTGTGAGCCCCGAACGCGATCTGCATCCCCTGGCGGATTACGCCGTCCACCACGCGGATGCTGGGAATCGCGCCGCGGTAGCGGTCGTAATAGGAATCGAAGATCAACGCCCGGAGCGGCGCCGCGGGGTCGCCGCGCGGGGACGGCACCCGGTGTACCACGGCCTCCAGCACGTCGGGCACTCCGGTGCCGTCCTTGGCCGAGATCCGCAGGATGTCGCCGGGCGCGGTGCCGATCAGCTCGTGGATCTCGTGGGCGCGTTTGTCGGGCTCGGCACCGGGCAGATCGATCTTGTTGAGGACCGGCACCACCTCGAGGCCGGCGTCCAGGGCCAGGAACAGATTCGACAGCGTCTGCGCCTGAATGCCCTGGGAGGCGTCCACGACCAGGATGGCCCCCTCGCACGCCGCCAGTGAGCGTGAGACCTCGTACGTGAAGTCCACGTGCCCGGGGGTGTCGATCAGGTTCAGCTCGTACACCTGGCTGTCCCGGGCGTGATAGCTCATCCGGACCGCGTTGAGCTTGATGGTGATGCCGCGCTCGCGCTCCAGATCCATCGTGTCGAGGACCTGTTCCCGCATCAATCGTTTGTCGAGGGTCCCGGTCAGCTCGATGAGCCGGTCGGCCAGGGTCGATTTCCCGTGGTCGATGTGGGCCACGATGCAGAAGTTGCGGATGTGGTCTTGGCGCATCGGCGGGAATATAAGGTGCCGGGTATCGGGTACCGGGTACCGGGTATCGCGCGCCCCGCCGCCGGTACCCGGTACCCGATACCCAGCGGCCACCTATCTTTCACACGCTCCCCCATGCCCTCCATTACCGGCTGGTTCGACCCCTCCCCGAAGGGCGGCTTCCTGCGCCTCGCGGGGAACAGCTATCTCCCGGGCAGGTCCGACGCCGCGGTGAAGCTTCCTGGCCTGCGGCGCGGCGATCTGGTCGTGCTGGAGGACGGCCGGGTCCGCTCTGCCAACGGCCTGCCGCCCGAACGCCTGGACGCGCGGCCGGCGTTCGGCGACCTGGGCGCGGTCCACCCGAGCCGCCCGCTCACCCTCGAGACGCCGCGCGCGTCGAGCCCCCGCACGGCCGAGACGCAGCGGGTGGTGGATCTCATCTGCCCGTTCGGGTTCGGGCAGCGGGCCCTGATCGTGTCGCCGCCCAAGGCGGGCAAGACAATCATGCTCCAGGCGCTCGCCGAGGCGGTGGCCGAGAACCATCCGGAGGCGGTGCTGCTCATCCTGCTGGTGGACGAGCGCCCGGAGGAAGTGAGCGAGATGGTCGATTGGGGCCGCGGCGAGGTGATCGCGTCGAGCTTCGACCTGCCGCACGAGCGGCACGTTGCCGTCGCCGACATGGTGTTCGAGCACGCCCGCCGCCAGGTGGAGCTGGGCCGCGACGTGGTGATCGTGCTGGACTCGCTCACCCGGCTGGCCCGGTCGCACAATACCGCGGGGCGGTCGAGCGGCCGCACGATGTCGGGGGGGATCGACGCCACCGCGCTCGCAGCGCCCAAGGCGCTGTTCGGGGCGGCGCGGGCCGTGCCGAAAGGGGGCTCGCTCACGGTCATCGCCACCGCCCTGGTCGAGACCGAGAGCCGGATGGACGACATCATCTTCGAGGAGTTCAAGGGAACGGGGAATGCCGAGCTGCGGCTCACGCGCGCGCTGGCCGACCGGCGCATCTACCCCGCGGTAGACATCGCGGCGACCGGTACCCGCCGCGAAGAGCTGCTCGCCGATCCGGCGACGGTCGAGGCGAAGCAGAAGCTGCGGCGGAATCTCGTGGGGCTGCCGTCGGAGCAGGCGATGCAGGCGCTGCTGGAACAGGTCAAGCGGACCAAGACGAACGCGGAGCTGCTCAAGAACTCCGGCTAGCGAGGGTGTAGCCGGCGCCGCGAATCGCCACCAGCAGGGTGGGCACGGCGAAGAGGGTGAGCGGGGTGGACAGCGCCAGGCCGCCGATCACGGCCAGCGCGAGGGGGCGCTGCAGCTCGCTCCCCGCCCCGATCCCCAGCGCCAGCGGCAACAGGCCGAACAGCGTGCACAGCGTCGTCATGAGGATCGGCCGCAGGCGGACCCGCGCCGCCTCGCGGATGGCCGCGTCGAGCGCCAGTCCCGCGGTCCGCATGCGCAACCGGGTGAAGTCCAGCAGGATGATCCCGTTTTTCACGATCAGCCCGACGAGCAGGATCAGGCCCATGAACGAGGACACGTTCAAGGCCGTCCCGGTGACGAGCAGCATGAGCAGCGCGCCGACGAACGACACCGGTGCCACCAGCAGCACGACGAGCGGCTCCACGAACGACTCGAACTGCACCACCATCACGGCGCACACGCTCACCGCGGCGAGGCCGAGCACGAGCAGCAGCGAGCGGAACGCCTCCTGCTGGCTCGCGTACTGGCCTCCCAGCGCCATCCGGACCCCTGCCGGCGCGGGATGCGCGGCGAGCACGCGCCGCACGTCCCGCATCACGCCGCCCAGCGAGCGCTCCCCACCCAGGTCCGCCGTCATGGCGATCATCTGCTGCTGGTTCTCGCGCTCGAGATTCAGGCGGGACTCGGCCGGCTGGAACGCCGCGAGGCTGCCGAGCGGGGTCGGGCGGCCGCCGGCGGCCAGGATCGGCAGCGCCCGCAGGCGGAGCGGGTCGAACCGGACGGAATCGGGCGCCCGCACGCGCACGGCCACGGGCCGGTCCTCGGCCCGGATCTCTCCCGCGCCCACGCCCAGCAGCGCGGCGCTCACCGCGTCGCCCACGTCCGACGGTGTCATCCCCACGCGCGCGGCCTCGGCCTGCCGCACGCCCATCAGCAGCTCCGGCGACGGCTCGCTCACGCCATCGTAGAAGTCCTCCAGCCCGGTGATCGTCTCGAGATCGGGAGCCAGCCGCCGCGCGAACGCTTCGAGGGTGTCCAACCGCTCGCCGTACAGCTTGATCTCGACCGGCTTCGCGTTGCCCGCCAGATCGTTGATCACGTCCGAGAGGATCTGCACGAACTCGATCCGCAGGCGGGGGACGGCCGCGTTGACCTCGTCGCGGACCCCGTCCATGACGGCGAAGATGTCCCGCGACCGGCGGCCGCGGGGCGTGAGGCGGGCGACGATGTCGCCGGTGTTCTGTGCGGTCGCGAACAACCCGAGCTCCGCGCCGGTGCGCCGCGACGTTCCGGCGATCTCGGGCGTCGCGGCGAGGATGTGCTCGACGATCCCGACCTGGCGGTTCGTCTCCGTCAGCGCCGTCCCGCCCGGCGTCCAATAGTCGAGCACGAACGCGCCTTCGTCCATGTCGGGCAGGAAGCCCGTCCCCACGAACCGCCACAGAGCGAGTCCGAGCGCCACCAGGATCGCGGCGGCGGCCGCGATGCGCCGCGGGTGGTGCACCACTGCTGCGAGCGCACCCTGGTAGCGCGGGCCGAGGGCGTCGAGCGCCCGCTGCACCCGCGCCAGCGGACCCGTCGGCGCGACGTCCACCTCGTGCGCCGTGACAAACCGCTCGGCGAGGAGCGGAATGATCGTCAAGGCGAGGCCGAGCGACACCAGGACCGCCGCCGTGAGCGTCGTGGCCAAGGCGGCGAAGAACTGCCCCACGACGCCCTGGAGCAGCCCGAGCGGGAGGAAGACCACCACGGTGGTCAGCGTGGACGTGGTGACCGGCCAGATCAGCTCCTGCACCGCATCCTGGATGGCGCGTAACCGGTCGCCGCCGAGCAGCAGGTGCCGCGCGATGTTCTCCGTGACCACGACCGCGTCGTCGATCACGAGCCCGATGGCAATCGCCATCGCGCCCAGCGTCATAAGGTTGAAGGTCTGGCCGACGAGGTGCATCACGAATGCCGTGATGGCGAGCGTCAGCGGGATCGACGCCGCGCTGATCGCGGTGATGCGCCCGTGGCGGAGGAAGAGCAGCAGCACCAGCACCGCCAGTCCGGCGCCGACCAGTATCGCGTCGCGCACCGAGCGTACCGCCTCGCGCACCAGCTCGGCCTGGTCGTAAACCGGCTTCAGGCGCACGCCCGGAGGCAGGACGGGGGCGAGCGCCGCGGCGATCCGCGCGACGCTGTCCGCGACGGCGAGCGTGTTCCCGCCGACCTGTCGGGTGACGTTGATCAGCGCCGCCGGTCTGCCGTCGCCCGCGATGATGCGGACGTGATCCTCCGTTCCCGGCTGCACGGTCGCCAGATCCCGGACGCGCAGGCCACCCCGGACCACGACGGCGCCGATGTCGTCGGCCGCGTGGGCCTCCTGGTCGGTGACGATGAGGTACTGGCGGTAGTCCTGCGCGACGCGCCCCACCGCCTGCACCGTCACCGCCCGCCGGATCGCGTCGGCCAGGTCCGCGTAGGTCAGCCCCACCGTCGCCAGGCGGCCGGGATCGGCGATCACCTCGACCTCCCGAACGTCCGATCCCTGGACCTCCACCCGTCCCACGCCCGGGACCCGCGAGATCAGGGGCTTGATCTCGTAGCGCGCCAGGTCGTACAGCGTGGCCGGATCGCCGCCCTCGAGGTTGTAGGACAGGATTGGAAACAGCGACGGCGTCTGCTGCTCGATCTGGATGTCGAGTCCGGTGGGCAGCGCTTCTTGCACCTGGTTCACGCGTGCCCGCACGAGCTGGAGGGCGGAGGGCATGTCGGTGCCCGGGGCGAAGGTGATCGAGATCTCGCTCGCGCCCCGGATCGAGTGCGACCGAACTCTGGTCACGCCAGGAACGATGCTCACCGCCTCCTCGAGCGGGCGGGTGATGCTGAAAACCACCTGCCGGGCGCCCAGCGCCGAGCCCTGTGCGACGATCGTGACGCGGGAGAAATTCAGCTCGGGATAGATCGCGGAGGGCAGCGCCAGCGCGGCCCAGATGCCGGCGGCGCTGAGCAGCGCCACCACCAGATAGATGAACCGCCGCTGGCGGCTCAATACGTCGAACAGCGTCACGGCGGCGTCCGGCCGACTCTCACGCCGTCCTCCATGCCGTAGGCCCCCGTCGTGACGACGGTCTCACCGGGCGCGAGCCCCGACACAATCTCCGCGAGCGACTCGCTGCGCCCCCCCACCACGACGGGCCGCGCGTGCGCGACTCCGCCCGAGTCCACGACGAAGACCTGGAAAGTCTCCCCGGCGGGAACGAGCGCCTCGACCGGCACGGTCACCGCGTGCGGATGCACGTCCGCGACGATCCGGCCGAACACCGACTCGCCGATCCGGAGGGGGCGCGCGGGCCGGCTCAGCTGGGCGCGCACCGCGACCGCGCGCGTCGCGGAGTCCACGGCCGCCGCGACGCCCGTCACCACACTTCGGCCCAGAGGCTCTCGCGCGGCGCCTTCACCGGCGCTCACCGTCGCGGTGTCCCCATCGTGAATGCGCGCCGCCTCGGCCGGGGACACCATGAACACGATGTCCAGCGCGGCGGGATCGGCGACCTCGACGACCGGCTGGCTCGGGTCCACGGAGGCGCCGAGCACCGCGCTCATGCTCGTGACCACGCCGCCGAGCGGCGCGCGCAGCGTCGCGAGCTGTTGGGCCCGGCGCGCCGTCACGGCGGCGGCCTGCGCCTGCGCGAGGTCGGCGGCCGCTTGGTCGCTGTCCTTCCGCGCCAGAATCCCCGCCTCCACCAGGCGGACGGTCCGCGCGTAGGAGCGTTCGGCGCTCGCGAGCGCGGCCGCCGCGCTCTGGGCGGCGGCGTCGAACGGCCCCCGCTCGAATTCGACGAGCGGGTCTCCCTCCCGCACGCGGTCGCCGGGGGCGACGAAGATCCGTGCGACGCGCGTCGGCCCCGGCGCGGCGAGTGCGGCGAACCGCCCCGGCCGCGGGCTCACCGTCCCGATGGCCCTGACGATTTCCGCGAACGGCTGGACCACCGCCAGGGCCGTGCGGACACCCACCACCTCTCCCTCTCGCGCGCCTGTCTGCTCGTCGCCCCCCGATCCGGCGCACGCGACGCCCAGGACGGCGAGCGCTGCGGCGACGGGTCTCACGGCTCCTCCGGCGCGGCCGTGAGGAGCCGCAGCGCCGCGGCCGCGACGTCCGCCGCGGCGAGGTCGTCGATGTAGCGGCCCAACGCCTCGCGGGCGTTGCGCTGTGCCTCGAGGACGTTGGCCAACGCGACCGCGCCCTCCGCGTACGCCTGGAGCGACATGGCGGCGACGCGATCCGCGCTCGCGAGCAGCCCGGCGTCGCGCCGCAGGCGCGCGCGCGCCGCGGCGAGCTCCCGCCGGGCGCGTGCGACGGCGGCGTCCGTCTCGCGCCGCACGCGGTCCAGCTCCGCCTGCGCCCGGTCACGGGCGGCCACCGCCCGGGCCACCTCTCCGCCGTTCCAGTTGAACAGCGGCAGCGGAAACGCCAGGCCGATGGTGGGCAGCAGTGCCGGCGAGCTGCCTGCGGGATCGCCGGCCTCCACCCCCAGCTCGAGGCTCGGGGCGAACAGGCTGCGGTGCGCGAGCGTCACGGCACGCTCTTCGGAGCGTAGGGCGGCGGCGGCGGCGGCGACGGGCAGGGGCTCGCCGGCGGGCGCGGTCGCGCTGTCGGCAGGGGGCGGGGGCGCGAGCGAGTCGGCGAGCGCGATCGCCGGCTCGTTCCCGGCGAGTCCCATCTGCAGCTGGAGGGCGAGCAGAGCATCGACGGCGGCGAGCGAATCGTCCACCGCCACATTGTCCAGCTGACCCGCGTTCACGGCCGCGAGCCGCACGTCGAGCTCGCTCACGTCCCCGGCGTCCCGCCGCAGCTCGGCGACCTTCAGGAGGCTGTCGGCGTCGCGGGCGGTGCGGCGCGACAGGCGGGCGTGCAGGTCCGCGCTCAACGTGCGCGTATAGGTCGTGTCGACCTCGAAACGGATCGCCGCGCGCTCGAAGGCGAACCCGTAGCGCGCAGCGTCGCGCGCCGACTCGGCGGCGCCGATGCGGGGCGCACGCAGCCAGGGAAGGTCCAGGGGCACGTCGAGGATCGCGTGGTACTGCGGCGGGTCCTTCGTGTAGCCCGCGGACAGCAGGGGATTGGGAAAGGCGCGCGCACTGCGGGCGAGCCCCCGGGCCGCGGCGGTGTCGGCGCGGCCGAGCGCGGCGCGCGCGCCGCGCGCCAGCGCCGCCGCCACCGCTTGCGCGCGGGTCACCGGTTGCTGCGCGTGCAGTCCCCTCCCCGCGGCGCACAGGAGCGCCAGCGCGATCGTCCCGGTACGAAGCGGAGTCATGGTTCGCGGAACTTACCGGCGCGAACCTTACAGCCAGCTTACATGGGGGAGGGGAATGTTATCGCGACGCGGGTGCCGGTTCCCTCGGCGTTGGATGCGATGGCGATCCGGGCACCGTGCAAGTCGGCGATCCAGCGCGCGATGGCCAGCCCCAACCCCGTCCCTTCCGCTGCGCGCCGGGCGGGATCGCCCCGGTAAAAGCGCTCGAACACGTGTGGGAGCTGGTCCGGCGGAATCCCGATGCCGGTGTCGCTGACGACGACCGACCGCGCTCCGTCGGCGCCGGCGACGTCCAGCCGGACGCGGCCGCCCGTGGGAGTGTACTTGAGCGCGTTGTCGAGCACGATCAACAGCAGCCGCCGCACCAGGGCCGCATCGCCGGCGATGCCCGCCTCCTCGAACCGTCCCACCTCGAGGGCCACGCCCTTGCGCTCAGCGAGGGCGCGCATCGCGGCGACGGCGTCGGCCGCGACGTCGTCGAGGTAGAGGGTCTCACGCGCGACCGGCCGCTCGCCCGCGTCGGCCCGGGCGAGCGTGAGCAGGTCGCCGATGATCTCGCCCAAGCGGGTCGATTCCTGCTCGATCGCCTTCAACGCGGCCGCGTCCCGTTCGGAGTTGCGCTCCTGGGCCAGCGTCACTTCCGCCCGGGAGTGGAGGACGGTCACGGGCGTGCGGAGCTCGTGCGCGGCGTCGGCCATGAAGCGTCGCATCTGGTCCATCGACCGCTCGACCGGCGCCGCGGACTGCCGCATGAGGACGTACCCCGCGCCGGCTGCGAGCAGCAGGGCGGCGAGCGCCGCGGCGGCGAACGTCGCGATCAACGTGGCGTACTCTTCCTCCAGCTCCATGCGGTCGGCGACGGCGGCGGCGACGTACACGGTCCCCGTGCCGCCGCTGAATCGTTCGGCGTGCACGCGGAACTCACGCTCTCCGGGCGCGTCGCGGTCCACATCGGCCACGCCGCTCCCCGAGCGCGCCGCCTGCCGCGCGGCGGCCTCGATCCAGCCGTCGGCCTGCGGGGGCACGATCGGACGCCCGCCGGCGTCGAACAGGTACAGCGCCCGATCGGGGATGTGGACCTCCGCCACGGCGTCGGCGACGCCGGGCGTCCGGGCGCGCTCCACTTCGCGGATCAGCGTGGCCTGCATCACGGCGGCCGTGGCCGCCTTGAGCGAGGCATCGAGATGGCGCGACATCTGATGCCTGATGGCGACGAAGATCCCCGCGCCGAGGACCAGCAGGATCAGCGTGAGGACCCCGACGTACCACAGTGTGAGACGGAGGCGGAGGTTCACGGGCCGAAGCGATAGCCGGCGCCGCGCACGGTGGCGATCAACTTCGGCTCGAAGCCGTCGTCGATCTTCCCCCGCAGGCGGCGGACCAGCACCTCGAGCACGTTGCCGAACGGGTCGTGGTTGTCGTCCCAGATGTGCGCGGTGATCGTAGCACGGTCGAGCACCTGTCCCGGCCGTCGCGCGAGCAGCTCGAGCAGCGCAAATTCCTTGGCGGTGAGCGCGATGGAGCGGCCCGCCCGGCGGACGTCACGCGTGGTGAAGTCCACCTCGAGGTCGGCGACGCGCTGGACGGCAGGGGCGAGGGGGAGCCGGCGCCGCCGGGTGAGGGCTTTGAGGCGCGCCACAAGCTCGTCGAACGCGAACGGCTTGGTGAGATAGTCGTCGGCACCCGCCTCGAGCCCGCGCACGCGGTCGTCCACGGCGTCCAGGGCGGTCAGCATCAACACCGGCGTGCCGACCTGGTGGCGCCGCAGGTCGCGGCAGAGGTCGAATCCCGTCCCGCCGGGAAGGCGCACGTCGAGGATCACCACGTCGTAGTCGCCCGCGGTGGCGCGCGCCCGCCCGTCGGCGAAGCTCGTCGCGAGCGTGGGATCGATGCGATGGCCGCGCAGGCCGTCGCGCAGCAGGCCGGCGAGCTGCGGGTCATCTTCGACGATCAGTACGCGCACGGCTAAAGGATAACCACCAAGGAGGCTTCATGAACTGGGCGCTGGCGCTCGTCGTCCTGCTGCAGTCGGCATATCACGTGGTCGGTCGCATTCCCCTGGCGGGTGAGGGGGGGTGGGACTATCTCACCGTCGATCCCGCTGCCCGGCGGCTGTACGTCTCGCGCGGCACTCACGTCGCCGTGGTGGACCTGGGCCGCGACTCCGTCATCGGCGATATCCCGAACACCGCGGGCGTTCACGGTATCGCGCTCGCCGCGGAGCTGGGGCGCGGGTTTACCAGCAACGGCCGCGATTCCACGGTGACGGTGTTCGATCTGAAGACCCTCGCGACGCTGTCCACGGTCACCGTCACCGGCCGGAACCCCGACGCCATCGCGTACGATCCCGTGTCGCAGCGGGTGTTCACGTTCAACGGCGGCAGCGCCAACGCGACCGCGCTCGACGCGCGGACCGGGACCATCGCCGGAACCATCGCGCTCGGCGGCAAGCCGGAGTTCGCGGTGCCGGACGGCCGCGGCCGCATGTACGTGAACATCGAGGACAAGAGCGAGATCGTGGCGTTCGACACGCGGACGCTGGCGGTGCTGGCGCACTGGCCCCTCGCGCCGTGCGAGGAGCCGACGGGATTGGCCATCGACCGCCAGCACCGCCGGCTGTTCTCCGTCTGCGGCAACAAGGTGATGGCGGTCCTGGACGCCGATCAGGGTCGCGTCCTCGCCACGCTCTCCATCGGCGCCGGCGTCGACGGCGCGGCATTCGACTCGACGACCCAGCTGGCGTTCAGCTCGAACGGCGAGGGGACGCTGACGGTGGTGCGCGAGGAGTCGCCGGCGGCGTTCCGCGTCGTCGAGCGCGACTCGACCCAGCGCGGCGCGCGCACGATCGCGTTGGATCCGACGACGCACCGGCTCTACCTGACGACCGCCCAGTTCGGCCCGCCGCCGGCGCCCACACCGGACCGGCCGCGGCCGCGGCCGCCGATCATCCCGGGCTCGGTGGTGGTGCTGGTGCTCGAGCGATGATCGGAGCTCAGTTGCCCGGGACGATCCGCTTGTAGCTGTCCGGGTTCCACTTGGGCCGCTCGGCGGCGTTCGCCACTTCGAGACCGAGGTAGAACACCAGTTTCACGATTCGCGACTCCTTCTCGGCGTCGATCTTGTCGACCGTGTCGCTGGGCCGGTGGTAATCCGGGTGGGTGCCGTTGAAGAAGAACAGGATCGGCACGCCCTTGCGGGCGAAGTTGTAGTGGTCCGATCGGATGTAGAAATTCTCTTGCGGCCAGATGTCGTCGATCGGCCGCATGTTCAGCTCGGGGTGCGCGGCGCCCACGCGGTTGAGCGTGGCGCCCAAGTCCGAGTGCTCCTTGCCGATCACCACGATCGTGTCCTTCCAGTTGCGGCCCACCATGTCGGTGTTCAAGTCCGCCACGATGTCGGCGACGGGGACCGGCGGGTGGTCGGCGAAATAGGCGCTGCCCCACAGCCCTTTTTCCTCGCCGCTCACCGTCAGAAAGATGAGGGATCGCTTGGGCCGTGGATTGAGTCCCGCGAACGCCTCCGCCGCTTCCACCACGGCGGTGGTCCCGGAGGCATCGTCGTCCGCGCCGTTGTAAATGCTGTCGCCGCTCACCGGCCGCCCCACGCCGAGGTGGTCCATGTGCCCGCTGAAGACCACGTATTCCTTCTTGAGGCGGGGGTCGCTGCCCTCGAGGATGCCGACGACGTTGGGCGCAGAATTGCGCTCGACGGTGTGGATGGCGGCGTGGACATGCAGCTGCACCCCGAGGGGCTTCGCCGCCGGCGCAGCGGCGAGGTCCACGCCGAGCCGGGCGAGGATGGGCTGGAGCGACCCGGCGCGCACAGCCAGCACGACGGGCGGGCCCACGCGCCGGCCGGGATCACGCAGTTGCGGGCGGCCGCTGCCTGCCGCCACACGCGCCCAGGTCGAATCCGGGAGCTGCGCGACGAAGACCACGCCGGCGGGTCGCCATGCGAGCACCCGTCGGCGTTCCGCCCCACTCCGTGGGCTGGTCGCGAGCAGGAGCATCTTCCCCGCGAGCGCGGTGGTGTCGGCCTGCGTCGCCCCGCCGAGCGGCCCGGAGAGGAGCACCAGTTCGCCCGCGTAGTCGCCGCTCGTGAAGCCATTGTCCGCGAACAGAAAATCCGTCCCGTACGTGAGCGTGGCATCCCCGGCACCGTGCATGACGGCGACCGAGCTCTCGGGCACGAACCGCACGCGATCGATGGCGTAACGCTGCAGGAAGGTGCTGTTGTCACCGCCGGGCTTGAGCCCGAAGCGGCGGAACTCCGAGGCGATGTAGGCGGCCACCTTCTCGAGCTCGGGGCTCGGCGTATCGCGGCCGCGCATCGAGTCGTCGGCCAGAATGCCGATGCGCCGCCGCACGTCGTCCGGCGTGATCGATTGCGCCGCTCGCTGAACGGAAGCCGGCGACTGCGCGACGAGCGCACCAGGAACGAGCAGGAGAGCCAGCAGGCGCAGCCGGTGACGCACGGGATGATCCTCGCGTAGTTAAGGAAGGGAGAAAAGCTAACGCGCCCGACCGGTAGCGACTACGATCGGGCGCGTTGCGGTTTCACGTTGAACGGTTACGGCTTTCGCCGCCTCAGCTCCGGCTCGCTCCGCGGCTTCTCCTTCGGCGCCTCGCGCCGCGGCTCCGCCCGGGGGGGAGACGCCTGGCCGCGCGGCTCGCTGCGGGGCTCGGCGCGGGGGGGCTGGCTGCGCGGCTCGCTCCGGGGCTCGGCGCGGGTCGGCTGACTGCGCGGCTCGCTCCGCGGCTCTGCCCGCGCGGGCTCCCGCCGCGGCTCGGCGCGCGGCTGCTCGCGCACCGGCTCGCGGGGCGGCAGGATCTGCGGCCGGTCGGGCTGGCTCTGGCGATCGGGCCGCCCCGGTGGATCCCGGCGGTCGGGGTGCTCCGGGCGATCCGGCTGCTCCCGATGCTCCGGACGCTCCGGATGGTCTGGATGCTCCGGGTGATCGGGGCGATCCGGCCGCTCGCGTCGCCCACGACCGGCGTCATCACCGTCGTTGCCGGGGCGATCGGGCTGCTCGCGGCGGTCGCGCACGTTGGGTGGCGGAATAAGGCCGATGCCGCCAAGGTCGCGGCCGGTGACCCCGCGCCGGGTGTTGTCGTTCACGGGCCGTTCACGCTCCCGCGATACGAAACGGTCGCGGCTCGGCTGGGTACCGCCCCAGTCCTTGAAAATGAATCGGGGCTGCGGCCGGTAAGGCCGCGCGAACACGACGCGAGTCCCGCCGTAGTAGCGGTACGGGTAGTACCAAGGATCGTCGTAGACCACCATCCGGAACCGCACGCACGAGTAGTAGTACGGATCCCAGTACGGCCAGCTCACGTAGCTGTGGCAGTCGTAACAAAGGAATCGAGGGTAGTCGTAGTGCCGCTCCACGTTGTATGAAACGATGTCGTAGTCCCAATCGGCGTATCCCTCGGGCACGATGCGCTGCGCCAGATCGGTCAACGCGACGTAGGGGTCCCCGCGCACCCGCCCATCGGCGATCACCCGGTAGTCCCAGTGGTCGCCGCTTTCGATCGCGTCGTAGACAAAGGCATCGGCCGACGCGACGGCGAAGAGATACCCCACGCCGGGGTAGTCGTCGATGGCGAAGGCGTCGCCGGCCGACCGTCCCTCCACCTCGAACTCCCGGCCCCCGCGCACATAGCTGTCGTCCCACGGCTCGCGGGGAAACAGCACGCGCACGCGGCCGTCGGTGTCGACGCGGAAGATGGTGACGAAGGCGTCGCGGTCGAGCCGGAAGTACACCCGGACGCGCTCGCCGCGGGTATAAACGGCGGCGTCGCCCCGGTTGGTCCAGAGCTCGATGCGGGGGCGGTAAACGGCGGGTGTCGGGTGCCGGGTACCGGGTGTCGGCACGGTCGCCAAGGTGAGCAACGCGAGATGAGCGAGCATAAAACCTCCCATGCCTGGGGGATAAGGCACGGATTATGCCATAGCATGATGTCCTGTAACCTACAACCTCACAACCACTTGGCGTCTTGGCGTCTTGACGTCTGTGTCCTGTAGCTAGGACATTCGTCCCGCCGTTAGCTTCCGCCCACGCATGCCCACCGCGCAGCGCTTGGACCTGCTCGACCCCGCCGACGTCGCCCGCCTCGGCGGCATCGAGATCGTCGCCGAAGGCGTGGTGGAAGGGTTCCTGGCGGGGCTGCACCGCTCGCCGTTCCGCGGCTTTTCGGTGGAGTTCACCGAGCACCGCGCGTATCAGCCGGGCGACGAGCTGCGCTACCTCGATTGGCGCATCCTGGCCCGGTCGGACCGGCTGTTCGTCAAGCAATTCGAGGAAGAGACCAATCTCCGCGCGATGATTCTGTTGGACGCGAGCCGCTCGATGGCGTGGCAGGGCGCGCCGGAGCGTCTCACCAAGCGCGCTTACGCCGACCGGTTGGCGGCCGCGCTGGCGCTCATCTTGCTGCGCCAGCGTGACGCGACCGGTCTCCTGACCTTCGACGAGGAAGTACGGCAGCTGATTCCCGCACGCGTGAAGGCGGGGCAGTGGACGCGACTCGTGCGCGGCCTGCTCGACACGCCCGACGGGAAGGGAACCGCGGCGCACGCGGCGCTGCAACGGCTTACGGCGCTGCTGGCGCGGCGCGGGCTCGTCGTGCTGATCTCGGACCTCTTGTTCGACCGCGACCTGGCGCTCGCCGCCCTGCGCTACCTGCGGCACCGCGGGCATCAGGTGATCGTCTTTCATCTCATGGACCCGGCCGAGGCGGAGTTGGGCGGCCCGCCCGAAGTGCGGTTCCGCGATCCAGAATCAGCGGCCAGCGTCGTCGTGCGGCCGCGGGAGCTGGCGCGCGCGTACGCGGACACGGTGCGTCGCGAGATCTCCGCGTGGCGCACGACGTGCCGCCGCCACGGGATCGCCTATCATCACGTGTTGACGGACATGCCCTTCGGCATGGCGTTGCGCCTCCTCACGTGAGCTTTCTCCACCCGCTGGCGCTCCTGGGGCTCGCCGCCGCGGCGCTCCCCGCGCTGCTGCATCTGCTCCAGCGCCGCACGCCCCCCGAGCTCGAATTCCCGCCGCTGCGCTACTTGAGTGAAGCCGAGCGCCAGAGCGCCCGGCGGCTCAAGCTCCGGCACCTGCTGCTGCTCCTGCTTCGCACGGCCCTGATTGTCGTCGTGGTGCTGGCGGCCGCCCGGCCGCTGGTCCCGAGCGTCGGCGGCGCGCAGGGAGAGGGCGGGAGTGCCCACCAACCCACCGCGCTCGTCGTCATCCTCGATAACTCGCTGTCCTCGGGTGCCGTGGTGGACGGCCGGCCCGTGCTCGATCGGCTACGCGAGGCGGCCCGTGCGTCTCTGGCCCGCAGCACGGCCGCCGACCGGGTGTGGTTGATGCTCGCGGATGGCGTGGTGCGGGGTGGATCCCGCGAGGCGCTGCTGGCCAGCATCGACAACGCGGCGGCCGATTGGGTGCGGCTCGATCTGGTCGCGGCCGTCGACCGCGCGGCGCTGCTCGTTCTCGCCGAGCCGTTGCCGGGGCACGAGATCCACGTGCTGAGCGATGTGCAGCGGACGGCGCTCGCCGAAGGTCGGGCGCGCCGGCACGCCGCCGTGCGTGTGCTCTGCCTCGCTCCCCCCCCCGGACGGCCCGTGGCGAACCGCGGCGTGGCTGCGGTGCGCGTCGGTGAAGGGGCCGCGATGGTGACGGTCGGCGGTTCCGACGGCAGGGACCCGGTGCCGATGACGGTGCGGCTCCGGGGCCGGGACGTGGGGCGGGGGCTCATCGCGGGGGGGGTGGGGGGGGGCGCCGCGGCATCCATCGCGTTGCCGGCGCAGCCGCCCGGGTGGTGGGTCGGCGAGGCGGTGCTCGAGCCCGACGAGGTGCGAGCCGATGACCGGCGGCCGTTCGTGTGGCGCGTCGCGCCCCCCGCACGCGTCGAGGCCGCAGCGCAGTCGGGCCCCTTCGTCGCCGCCGCGCTCGCGGTGCTGCGAGCGGGGCGGCGCGTGAGCGCCGGACGTGACGTGGTCATCGGGGACGCGCCGGGCACCGGTCGCTCGGTGGCACTGCCGCCGTCGGACCCCGCACTCCTCGGTCAGGCGAACCGCGCGCTCGCGGCGCGGGGAGTACCGTGGCGTTGGGGCGCGCCCGGGACTCCGGGTCCGGTGATCGCGCCGGAGCTGGAGATGATCGGAGGGGCTCAGGTGACGCGGCGTTACCGGCTCGAGGGCTCGGGCGAGGTGCTGGCCACGGTCAACGGCGAGCCGTGGCTGGTGCGGGCGGGGGAGATCGTGCTGCTCGGCAGCCGGCTCGACACCGCGTGGACGGCGCTGCCGGCGGCGCCCGGGTTCGTGCCCTTTCTGGACGCGCTGGTCAACCGGGTGGTCGCGGGGGAAGCGGACGTGGCGGAGGCGGAGGGCGCTCCGCGAGTCGAGTTCCGCGCGCGCGGTGCCGACACGACCGGCGCGACCGTATTCGGGCCGGACCCCCGCGAGTCGGACCTCACGCCGGCGACGCCGGCCATGGTGGCCGAGGCGTTGGGGGGAGCGGAGGTCCTGGACGATCGCCGCTTCGCGGTCGAGCGCTTCGCCGGGACGCGGCGTGCCGACGCGAGCGGCGTGCTGCTCGTTCTTGCCCTGCTCCTCGCCGCCGCCGAGCTGGGCGTCGCGACGTTGACCCGCTGATGGCCCTCGACTTCCTGCTGGACCGATTCGACGACGTGCCGGCCACGCGGAGCCTGACCGAGCGACTCCCCCCGCCCGGCTCGCGTCTCGGCGTCGGCGGGCTCCCCGGGTCCAGCCCCGCCGTCCTGGTTGCGGCGCTGGCGCGCCGGCTGCCGCAGCGCGTGTTCACGGTGGTCGCGCCGACGCCGGCCGACGCCGAGCGCTGGCTCGCCGACCTGCAGACGCTCGGCGGCGGGGCAGCGCTGTACCCGCAGCGCGAGTCGCTCGGCACGGAGGAGCCGCACTACGAGATCGCGGGCGAACGAGTCGAGACGCTCGAGGCATTGTTGCGCGGCGCCGTGCGGATCCTCGTCACGACCGCCCGGGCCACGGCCGAACGCACGGGAGTACCGGGAGCGTTGGAGCGGGCGCGATTGGTCCTGCCGGGCGCCGGGACCCTGTCCGAGGTAGTCGAAGCCCTGACGGTGATGGGGTACGTGCGGGTGCCGACCGTGACCGAGGTCGCGCAGTTCAGCGTGCGCGGCGGGATTCTCGACGTCTACGGCTTCGGGATGGCGGCGCCGGCGCGCGTCGAATGGTGGGGCGACGAGATCGCGTCGCTGCGCAGTTTCGACCTGGACACCCAACGGTCGGGGGCGGAGGCGCCCGCGCGGGTCACCGTGCTGCCGGTGAGGACCGAGCCCGCGAGGACGGGGGACGCGGGACTGGTGCGATCCTCGCTGCTCGAGTTGCTGCCGAGCGACACGGTTGTCGTCGTCGACCAAGAATCGGCGGTGGACCATGAGGTGGAGCGTGCGTGGGCCGAAGCGGCGCACCATCTCGAGGTGGCGCGGCGGCTGGGCGAAGATCCGCCCAGGCGCGAGGAGGTGTTTCTCGATCCGGGGGTGTGGCGGGCGGGGCTGGCTCGATTCGGACGGGTCGCCCTCGACGCCGCCGAGCGCGAGCACCGCTTCCCGCTGTTGCCTCCGGAGCCGGTCGAGCGGGACCTGAAGCGTCTGCGCCAGATCGTGGGCAGCCCCGCTCCCCCGCCCACGGTCATTTTGTGCGACAACGCGGGCCAGCTGGAGCGCCTCGAGGAGCTCCTGGGGGAAGGCCGCGCCACGCTGGTCGTGGGGGCGCTGGATGGCGGCTTCATCCTACCGGCGCTGCGCGTGCTCACCGATCACGAGATCTTCCGCCGCGCGCGCCGGCTGCGGCGGCCACGCCGGTACCGCAGTGCGGTCTCCACGGCGCTCGCGCGGCCGCTGGCGCCGGGCGACTACGTCGTGCACCTCGAGCACGGAATCGGCATCTATCGCGGCTTGCAGACGATCGCCGTCGGGGCGGAGGGCGGCACCCTCGAGGTGGCGGTCGTGGAGTACGAGGGCGGGGACCGGCTGAACGTCCCGCTGTACGGGATCAACCAGCTCGAGCCGTACCGCACGGTGTCGAACGGCGACGCCCCGCCGCCTCGGCTGCACCGGTTGGGCGCGACCACGTGGCAGCGCCAGCGTGATAAGACGCGCGCGGCGATCCGCCGCATGGCGGCCGAGCTGCTCGACCTGTACGCCCGGCGCCAGCTCGCCGCGGGCTACGCGTTCCCCCCCGACACGCCGTGGCAGCGGGAGCTCGAGTCGGCTTTCCTTTATGAGGACACCCCGGACCAGCGCCGCGCGTCCGACGAGGTGAAACGCGACATGGAGCGCCCGCGGCCGATGGACCGGCTCCTCGTGGGCGACGTGGGGTACGGCAAGACCGAGGTGGCGGTGCGCGCGGCCTTCAAGGCGGTGCAGGCGGGGAAGCAGGTGGTGGTGCTCGTCCCGACGACCATTCTCGCCGAGCAGCACGGCCGCACCTTCCGTGAGCGCCTGGCCGACTACCCCGTGCGCATCGAGGTGTTGTCGCGGTTTCGGACCTCGAAGGAGACCGCGGGCGTCGTGGCCCGCATCACGCGGGGTGAGGTGGACATCGTGATCGGAACCCACCGCCTGCTGTCGCGGGACGTGGCGTTCAAGGACCTCGGCCTGCTGATCGTGGACGAGGAGCACCGTTTCGGGGTCCGGCACAAGGAGCGACTCAAGGCGTTGAAGCTGGCGGTGGACGTGCTCACGCTGACGGCGACGCCGATCCCGCGGACCCTGCACTTGTCCCTGGCGGGGCTGCGCGATCTCGCGCTGCTCGAAACCGCTCCGAAGGACCGGTCGCCCGTGCTCACGTTCGTGGAACCGTGGGACGACGCGCTGCTCGAGGAGGCCATGGCGCGCGAGCTGGACCGCGGGGGACAGGTGTACTTCGTGCACAACCGGGTCGAGACGATCGAGACGATTGCGGCGCGCGTGCGGGCGCTGGCGCCGCGCGGGCGCATCGCGGTGGCGCACGGCCAGATGCGTGAGGCGGATCTCGAGGCGGTGATGGCGCGGTTCGTCCGCGGAGAAGTGGACGTGCTCGTCTCCACGATGATCGTCGAGTCGGGGCTCGACGTGCCCAACGCCAACACGATGATCGTCGACCGCGCCGACCGGTTCGGTCTCGCGCAGCTCTATCAGCTGCGCGGGCGTGTGGGCCGGAGTCACCGGCGCGCCTCCTGCTACCTGCTCGTGCCCGACCAGGTGGACGCGCAGGCGGAGGAACGTTTGCGCGTGCTCGAGCATCATACCGATTTGGGGTCCGGCTATCGCATCGCCCTGCGCGATCTCGAGCTCCGCGGGGCCGGGAATCTGCTCGGGGGCGAGCAGTCGGGACACGCGCAGGCGGTGGGATTCGACGTGTATCTGCGGTGGCTCGAGGAGACGGTGCGCGCGCTCAAGGGGGAGCAGGGCCACAAAGGACAGGGAGCGGCGAGCAGGGAGCAGTGGACGCCACCCGACGTGACGCTCGATCAGCCCGCGCATCTACCGGACGCGTACGTCGGTGACGACGAAGCGAAGCTCGATCTGTACCGGCGGCTGGCGCGGGCCGAACAACCGTGCGAGATTCAAGCGGTGCGCGAGGAACTGCGCGATCGCTTCGGGCCGTTGCCGCCGGAAGCCGAGCGCCTCCTCCTCGTTGCCGAGCTCCGCGCGCTCGGCGCCCCGGCGGGCCTGGAAGGGATCCTGATCACGGGCGACGAGGCGCGGCTCACGTTTCGGCGCAACGCCGCGCCGCGGCTCGCGGGGCTGCAAGTGGCCCTCGAAGCGGTGCAGTTCGAGGCGGAGGTGCGGCGCGCAGTGCCGCTCTCGCTCCGGCTCCGCCGGCTCGGCGGAGAGACGATCGGCCCTGGCCTGGTCCGGGCCCTCACCGCCGTCCTGCAGGACCACCATGTCTAGGAGAAGAGGAGACGGGATGCGACGGTTGAGCCTCGTGCTGCTCGCCTTTACCCTCGCCGGGTGCGACGCCCTCAAGGACGCGTTCTCGGCGCGTGCGGAGGTCGTGGCCCGCGCCAACGACCAGACCCTCTCGGTCGAGAGCCTCGCCGACCTGGCGGGAAGCGGCAAGCAGGTGCCCCTCGACCCCATCGCCCTGGGCCGCTTGGCCAACGTCTGGGTGGACTATGCGTTGTTCGCCCAGGCCCTCGCGGCCGGCCGGGACCTGCGCGACTCGGCGACGATGGCGGCGGCCATGTGGCCGCTCGTCTCGCAGGTCAAGTGGGAGCGGTTCCACGAACGCCTCGTCGCCACGCGCGCCGACCTGTCCGGGGCTCAGGTGGACTCGGCCTACCAGGCGGGCGGCGCCCGGTTGTTCCAGCACATCCTCTTCCAGGTGCCGCCGAGCGCCGCCCCGACCATGGACGCCCAGAAGCGCCGCCAGGCGGAGCAGGTGCTCCCCCAGGCGAAGGCGGCCGGTGCGCGGTTCGGCCAGCTCGCCCAACGCTATTCGGAAGACCCGCAGTCCAAGGTCCGGGGCGGCGCCTTGGGCGTGACCGAGCGGGGTCAGTTCGTGCGGGCGTTCGAGGACGCCGCCTGGCAGCTGCCGCCGGGCGGCGTGAGCAGCCTGGTGAAGAGCCCGTTCGGCTACCACATCATCCGCCGCCCGCCGTTGGCCGAGGTGCGCGACTCGTTTCGCGTCGGTCTCGAGGAGCGGTTGTCGTTTCGCCTCGACTCGGTGTATCTCGACAGTCTGTCGGTCAAGCGCCACATCGAGCCCGCGGGCCGCGCCCCCGCGCTCGTGCGGGCCGCGGCGCAGGACCTCGACGATGCCCGTACCAGCGGCCGCGTCGTCGTGACCTACAGCGGCGGCTCCTTCCGCATGAAGGATCTCGTGCGGTGGCTGGGGGCACTCGACCCTCAGGTTGCGCAGGCGCTCGGCACGGCGACCGACGACCAGATCAAGCAGTTCCTCAAGGTGGTGGTGCAGCGCCAACTGCTGCTGGAGGCGGCCGACTCGGCCGGCGTGACGCTGACGCCGCAGGATTGGACGCAGCTGCGGGCCCAGCACGATTCCGCGCTCGCGATTCTGGGATCGGTGCTGAACCTCACCCCCCGGATCCTCCAGGACTCCGCAGCGACGCCGGAGGCGCGGGCAAGTCTCGCGCGGGCCCGCGTGCAAGACTACTTCGACCGCGTGGTGCACGGCCGGGCGCGCTTCTACCCCATCCCGCCGTTCCTCGGCGAGACGCTGCGGGCCCGGGGCTCGTGGAGCGTGGATCAGTCGGGCGTGCGCCGGGCGCTGGAGCGGGCGAAGGAGATCCGCGCTACGGCCGACTCGCTCACCGGGCAGGGCGCGCCCCGCATGACGCCCGCCCCCGGCCCGGCCCCGGTGGACACCACGCCGCGCCGCTCGCCGCCGCCCTCCCGCCCCCGGTAGCATGCGCGGCCTCTTCACCGTCCTGTGCGTGGCCGCGCTCTCGCGGGCGGCCGGCGGACAACAGGTGCGCCCCGTCGACCGCATCGTGGCGATCGTCGGGACACGGCCGATCCTCGCGTCGCAGATCGACGAGCGGTTGGTCGAGATGCAGGCGCAGGGCGGCCAGATGCCGTCCGACTCGGCGGGGCGGACGGCGCTGCGGCGGCAGATCCTGGACGGCATGATCGACGAAGAGCTGATCGTGCAACAGGCCCAGCGGGATACGTCGGTCAAGGTGACGGAGCAGGAAGTGCTCGACCAAGTCGAACAGACCTACCAGAACGTCCGCAAGCAGTTTTCGTCCGAGCTCGAGTTTCAAAACCAGCTGCGGCAGGCGCGCTTCGGCTCGGCGGAAGAGTGGCGGCGCTGGCTGGCGGACGAGCAGCGCCGCCGCATCCAGCAGGACCGGCTGTTCGAGGTGCTGCGCCAGCACGGTAAGCTGAAGCCGATTCCGCCCACCGACGCGCAGATGCGCGAGTTTTGGGAAGAGCGGCGCTCCCAGCAGCCCAAGCGTCCCGCGAGCGTCTCGTTCAGGCAGATCGTGATCAAGCCGCAACCCGATTCCACGGCCAGGGCGCGGGCACTCCAGCTCGCGGAGTCGCTCCTGGTCGCGCTGCGCCACGGCGCCGACTTTGCCAGCGTGGCCAAGCGCTTCTCGGCCGACAGCGGCTCGCGCGAGCAGGGGGGCGAGCTGGGGTGGTTCCGGCGGGGCGTGATGGTGAAGGAATTCGAAGACGTGGCGTTCCGGCTGCGCCCCGGGGAGATCTCCGAGGTGGTGGAGACCCCCTTCGGGTTTCACATCATCCAATTGGAGCGGGCGCAGCCGGCGGAGATTCTGGCGCGCCACGTGCTCATCGAGGCGGAGGTGAGCCCCGCCCAGGTCACGCTCGCACGCCGCCTCGCCGACTCGGTCCGCGCCGCGCTGGCGGCCGGGAGCGCCTCGTTCGACTCGCTCGCCCGCCGCTACGCCGACCCCAACGAGCCGAAGCTCGGCGAGGACGCGTCCATCACGCAGCTCCCGCCCGCCTACCAGGAGCTGCTGGCCCGAGACACGACGACCGGACTCAAGCCCGTCGTGACCGTCGGTGCCGGCACCCCCCGCCCCAAGTTCGTGGTGCTCGAGATCACGCGACGCAACCCCGAAGGCGACCTCACCTTCGAGGACGTGAAGCTGCAGATCCGCAGCCAGCTCAGCCAGCAGCTCGCCGTCCGTCAATACATCGACCAGCTGCGCCGCTCGACGTACATCGACGTCCGGCTCTAGACCGGTGGCGCAGCGTCCTCGCCTGGCGGTCACTCTCGGCGACCCGCGGGGGATCGGGCCGGAGGTGGTGGCGAAAGCCCTGGCCCAGCCCCTCGAGGCAGAGATCCTAGGAGTCGGGAGCCAGGAGCTGGGAGCCGGGCTCTCCGAAGCGGACGCGGGCCGCGTGGCCGGCCGGGCCATCGAGGAGGCGGCCCGTCTCGCGCTGGCCGGAGAGGTGGACGCGATCGTCACGGGCCCCGTCCACAAGCACGCTTTGCACGTCGCCGGCTACCGCTACCCGGGCGTCACGGAGTTCCTCGCTCACCTCGCTGGAGACGTGCCCGTCGCGATGATGCTCGCGACCGGGAAGCTGCGGGTCGTTCTCGTCACGACGCATCTGCCGCTGCGGGACGTGCCCGGGGCGCTCTCGACCGAACGGATCGTCGCGACGGGACGCATCACCGGCGACGCCTTGCGCCGTTGGTGGGGCATTCCCGCTCCCCGCCTTGCGGTGTGCGCGCTCAATCCCCACGCGGGCGAGGGCGGCTTGTTCGGGGACGAGGACGACCGCGTGCTGCGGCCGGCGGCCCAGGCACTGGGCGCCGCCGGGCCGCTCCCCGCCGACACCGTGTTCGTGAAGGCGCTGCGTGGGGAGTTCGACGCGGTGCTCGCGCCGTATCACGACGTGGGGATGACGGCGGTGAAGGTCGCGGGGTTCGGAAAGGGCGTGAACGTGACGCTCGGGCTTCCCTTCATCCGCACCGCCCCCGATCACGGCACCGCGCTCGACATCGCGGGGACGGGGAAGGCGGATCCGGGCTCGATGCGGGCGGCGTTGGAGCTCGCCGCGCAGCTCGCGAGCCGCCGCTAGCGCTCCCCGGCTCCCGTCCGCGTCGCGGGCCAGACGCGCACCTTTCCCACGCGCCGCCCCTCCATTTCGACGATCTCGAAGGCTGCACCCGGCACCGGCACGCGGTCGCCGACCTTGGGTAGGCGGCCCAGCGTGCCGAAGAGCAGGCCGCCGATGGTCGTGTAGTCCGCGTCGTCCAGGGCGAGTCCGAACAGCCGGTTCACCTCGCGCACCTCGGTGCCGCCGGCGAGCACCGGCGGGCCGGCGGGGCCGGCCGCCGAGGGGGCCGCGTGCGCGCCGGCGGCGGCAGGGGACGGGGTGCGGTCGTACTCGTCGTAGATCGGCCCGACGATCTCCTCGAGCAGATCTTCCATCGTCACGAGGCCGGCCGTACCGCCGAATTCGTCGAGCACGATGGCGAGATGCACTTTCTGGCGCTTCATGTCGGCCAGCACGTCCTCGACCTCGCGGGTCCCCGGAACGAAGAAGGCGGGGCGGAGGATGTCCTTCACGGTGCCCGTGGCTCCGGCCCGCAAGCCGCGCAGGATGTCCTTGGCGTGCACCGTGCCGACGATGTCATCGAGCGACTCTCCGTACACGGGGTAGCGCGACCGTCCGGCGGCCGCCACCTGGTCGGCGGCCTCGGCCAGCGACAGGCCGGCGGGCAGCGCCACCATGTCGGTGCGCGGGGTCATCACCTCGCGCGCATTCTTCTCGCTGAACTCGAACACCCCCTCGAGCATGCGGGCGTCGGCGGCCCCGAGGCCGCCCGTCTTGCGGCTCTGCTGGACCAGCATCCGGATCTCCTCGGGGGAGTGCACCCGGTCGTGCTCGGGATTGGTGCTCTTGATGCCCATGAACCGAACGACCCGGTTGGCGCTCCAGTTGAGCAGGTCGGTGAACGGCCGCGTGATCCACGAGAAGAGGATGAGTGGTGCGGCGATCCACCGGCTCGTCCCTTCGGGGTAGGTAATGGCCCAGGCCTTGGGCGCCTGCTCCCCGAACACGACGTGCAGGAAGGAGACGGCGGTCACGGCGACCACCGAAGCGACGCCGCCGCGCGTGAGGAAGCTCAGCGCCGGCGGGAGCGTCGCGAACCATTCGCGGAACAGATGCGCGACGGTGTCCTCCGCGACGTAGCCGAGGAGGATCGAGGCGACGGTGATGCCGAGTTGCGCCGCGGAGAGCTGCCGGTAGAGATCGTGCAGCGCCTGCTGCACCGTTTTGGCCTTGCGGTCGCCGCGCCGGATCATCGCTTCGATACGCGTGCGGCGCGCGGCCACGAGGGCGAATTCCGCGGCCACGAAGAACGCGTTCGCCGCGACCAGGACGATCACGGCCAGGAGGCGGAGACCCAGCGACTCGGCGGCGGGTGGCGGCATTGCGCTCGGGGGGAACCTAGCCGCTGTGGACTCGACTTCAAGCCGCCCCACCCCGTATGATACGGTGTGACGTCATTGCCGCTCGAAGCCCACTGCGTCCATCGTGCGCCGCTGCGCCCCGAGAGCCGGCGCCGTCTCGCCCTCGCGCTCGCGATCACCGCCCTGGTCATGGTCGCCGAGGTGGTGGGCGGCTGGATCGCCGGCTCTCTCGCGCTGCTCGCCGACGCCGGTCACATGCTGGCGGATGGCGCCGCGCTCGGTCTCGCGCTGTTCGCGGCGCACGTCGCGCAGCGCCCCGCCACGGCGCAGCGGTCCTTCGGGTTGCTGCGGCTCGAGATCCTCGCCGCGCTCGCGAACGGCGCCCTGCTCATCGCCATCGCCGTCGGTATCGGGATCGAGGCGTGGCGGCGCCTGCGGGCGCCGACGGCGGTCAACGCCGAGCTGCTGCTGGGCGTGGCGGGGCTCGGCCTGGTCGCCAATCTCGTCGCCGTCACGCTCCTGCACCGCGGACACCAACACTCGCTCAACCAGCGGGGCGCGTATCTCCACGTCCTCGGCGATCTGCTCGGCTCCGTGGGGGCCCTGGCGGCCGGTGCGATCGTGCTCGGCACCGGCTGGACGCTCGCCGACCCGCTGATCTCGATCTTCATCGGCGCCCTGATCCTGGCGAGTGCGTGGCGCCTGGTGAAGGAAAGCACGGACGTGCTGCTCGAGGCGACCCCGGGCCACATCGCCCTGTCGGACGTCCACGACCGGCTCGCCTCAGTGCCGGGGGTGGACTCGGTGCACGACCTCCACGTCTGGACGGTGACGAGCGGTGTGGTGGCGATGAGCGGCCACCTGGTGGTCAGGAACCCCGCCGCGAATCAGCCCGTGCTCGAGGAGGTCCAGGACCGGATGCTCGAGCTCGGGATCAACCACGTCACGGTGCAGATGGAGCGGGATCAGACGTGTGAATAACTACGGACGGTAAGGGACGGTAAGAGACGGTAAGGGGCGGTAAGGGTAAACCGACCCCTTTTACCGTCCCTCACCGTCCTTTACCGTCCCTTACCGTCGAATCACCACGTCCCTTGTATCGAACCGGCACGTCGTTTATACTGCGCCCCTCCTTGAGGGAACCGTAGGCCGTGAAGATCCGCAACATCGCCATCATCGCCCACGTCGACCACGGCAAGACGACCCTGGTGGACCAGATGCTCCGCCAGGCGGGGGTGTTCCGCGCCAACCAGCAGGTGGCGGAGCGCGTCATGGATTCGAACCCGCTGGAGCGGGAGCGGGGCATCACGATCCTCGCGAAGAACACATCGGTCCGCTGGGGCGAGACGAAGATCAATATCGTGGACACCCCGGGCCACGCTGATTTCGGTGGCGAGGTGGAGCGCATCCTGCGGATGGTGGACGGCTTCCTGCTGCTCGTCGATGCGGCCGAGGGGCCGATGCCGCAGACGCGGTTCGTGGCGGGAAAGGCGCTGGCGCTGGGCTTGAAGCCGATCGTGCTGGTGAACAAGATCGACCGCCAGGACGCCGAGCCGCTGCGCGTGCACGATGAGGTGCTCGAGCTGCTGATGGACCTCGACGCGACGCCGGAGCAGTTCAACTGCCCCTTCCTCTATACATCCAGCCGGGCGGGGACGGCGACGCTGGACCTCCGACAGCCGGGAACCACGCTCGAGCCGCTGTTCCGCACGATTCTGGACACCATCCCGGCGCCCCAGGCGGACCCGAACGGGCCGTTCCAGATGCTGATCTCGACCCTGGACTATTCCTCTTATCTGGGGCGGATCGGGATCGGCCGGATCGAGCGCGGTCAGGTGCACCTGGGAGACACGGTGGCGCTGCTGCCCGTGGGCGAGCCGGGCCCCGTGGGGGACGGCTCGTACGACCAGGCGCGCGTGGTCAAGCTGTTCGGGTTCGAGGGTCTGGAGCGGGCGGAGCTCGAGACGGCGTCGGCGGGGGAGATCGTCGCGGTGGCGGGGCTCGCGGGGGTCGAGATCGGGAAAACGGTGACGGCGCCCGACCATCTGGAGCGGCTGGCGGGGATCGCGGTCGAAGAGCCGACGATCTCCGTGGACGTCCTGGTCAACAACTCCCCCTTCGCGGGACGCGAGGGGAAGTTCGTGACGGGGCGGCACCTGCGGGAGCGGCTATACCGGGAGTTGGAACGAAACGTCGCGCTGCGGGTGGAGGACACGGACACGCCCTACGCGTTTACGGTCTCGGGGCGGGGAGAGCTGCACCTCGGCATCCTGATGGAGACGATGCGGCGGGAGGGGTACGAGTTTCAGGTGAGCCGCCCGCGGATCATCCCGCGCGAGGGGCCGGGCGGGGAGCGGCTCGAGCCGTACGAGGAGCTGATGATCGACTGTCCCGAGGGGTACGTGGGGGTGGTGATGGAGAAGGTGGGCCCCCGGCGGGCGACGATGCTGGATATGAAGAATCCCGGGCTCGGGATGGTGCGGATGCGGTTCAAGGTTCCGGCGCGGGGGTTGCTCGGGTACCGGTCGGAGTTCTTGACGGATACGAGGGGAACGGGAATCATCCACCACCGCTTCTTCGAGTACGGCCCCTGGGCGGGTCCGATCTCGGGGCGGAGCCGGGGGGTCATGGTGGCGGATCGGGAGGGGGTGGCGGTGGCGTTCGCCCTGTTTAATCTCCAGGAGCGAGGTACGTTGTTCGTCCAACCGGGGGATGCGGTGTACGAGGGGATGATCGTGGGGGAGCATGCGCGGTCGGGCGACCTCGATGTGAACGCCACGAAGGAAAAGAAGCTCACGAACATGCGCACCACGGCGTCGGACGAGATGATCATGTTGGAGCCGCCGCGGCAGGTGACCTTGGAGCTGGCGCTGGAGTACATTGAGGACGACGAGTTGATCGAGGTGACGCCGTCGTCCCTGCGGCTCCGCAAGCGCCTGTTGGGCGCCACTGAGCGCCGGAAGGTAGCCCGCAGCGAGAAGCGGGCGGGCTTGGAAGAGTAGCACTGGCAGGCAGCTCGACAACAACCCCAGCCGGAGGTGGCCATGCTGGCCCGTGAGACGTCGATGGAGTGGTCGCTCAAGCGCCGGAGCGACAACATCGACGAGGAGTTCGGGGAATTCGAAGAGGACAAGGATCTCGACGAAGACTTCGAGGACGAGCTGGAGGAAGACGACCTCGACGACGAGGATCTCGACGAGCTGGACGACTACGACGATCTTGACGACGAGTTCGACGAAGGGGACGAAGACGAGTTCCGGCCCAAGAAGGGGCCCAAGCGGGAGTGGGATTGAGCCGTAGCACGATGCGGGAGCATGGACTGATGCTCCCGCATCGTCGTTCAGTCGGCAGCGTCGGCGAGGAGCGCGCGCGTCGCGGGATGGCTCGGCCGGTCGAGCACCGCCTCCGCCGATCCGGCTTCCACCACCGTCCCGTCCGCGAGGATCGCCACGCGATCGGCGCAGGCACGCGCGAATGCCACATCGTGCGTCGCAATCAGCAGACCCCGCCCGACACCCTCGGTCACCAGCCCGCGTAGCGTCCGGCCGAGCGCGCCGCGGCGCGCCGGGTCGAGGGCTGCGGTGGGCTCGTCCATCAGGAGCACCGTTGGATCGAGGGCGAGTGCGCGCGCGATGGCCACGCGCTGCGCCTCGCCGCCCGACAACTGGCTCGGCAGCGCCCTCCCGCGCGCGCCCACGTCGAGCGAGTCGAGCAGCCGCCGCGCGGTATCCTCCGCCTCCTCACGGGGTCGCCCCAGCACGTGCGTGAGCGCGAGCGCGACGTTATCGAGCGCGCTGAGGTGCGCAAACAACGCGTGCCCCTGGAACACGAGGCCCACGCGCCGTCGCAGCGGCTTGAGACGGGACTCGGGCGGCACCGGGCCCGGCGCGAGCGCGAACCCGTCCACCACGATGCGCCCGCCGTCGAATCGTTCGAGCGCCGCCGCCGCCCGCAGCGCCGAAGTCTTGCCGGCGCCCGAACGCCCCATCAGCGCAACGACTTCCCCGCGCCGGACCTCCACCGTCAACCCCCGGAGCACGTCGCGGCCGTCGTAGCCGAGACGCAGGCCGTCGACCGCGAGGAGCGGCGTCACGCCGTGCGCCAGCGCCGCTCCAGGCGCCGCCCCAGTCGCGCCAGCGGCAGCGACATCGCCAGGTACACGAGCGCGCACAGCAGCCCGGGCACGATCCAGCTTCCGACGTTGGTCGCGTAGATGGCCGTCTGCTTCGTCAGCTCGACGACCGTGAGCACGGAGACGAGCGACGAGTCCTTCAAGAGGGCGACGAAATCGTTGGTCATGGGGGCGAGCGCGTAGCGCAAGGCCTGCGGCCCGCGCACCAGGCGCAGGATCTGTGCCTCGGAGAAGCCGAGCGTGCGCGCCGCCTCGAGCTGCGTGCGCGAGACTGCCTGGAGCGCTCCCCGGTAGATCTCCGCCTCGTACGCACCGTAGTTCAGCCCCAGTCCCAGGACTGCCGCGAGAAACGCCGGCAGCCGTACCACTCCCGAGAGCCCGTAATAGAGAACGAAGAGCTGGAGCAGGAGCGGCGTCCCACGGATCACCTCGACGTAGACGGTCATGAGCGCGCGCACCGGCGCGTGCCCGTAGACTCGACCCGACGCCACGACCACACCCACGACGACGGCCACCGCCATCGACAGCACCGACAGGACCGCGGTGATCACCGCCGCCCGACCGAGCGAGGGGAGATAGGCCGACATTCGCGCGGCGCCACGCTCCGCGGGAGCCGCGAATGCCGCTGGCCCCGAGGTCGCGACTCGCCGAAACAAATCCTCCTGACTCGTATCCCACACGTGCCAGCGCCGGAGGATTTGCTCGAGGGTCCCGTCGCGCATGGCCGCGCGGAGCACGACGTCTACCGAATCGCGCAGCGCCGAGTCGGCGTGGGCGAGCACGCCGACGTAGTGGCCCACGGCGATCGCGCGGGGCTCTATCACCAGCGCCGAGGCCCCCAACCGGCGCAGCGCGCGCTCCGCGATGATGTGGTCGAGGAGGACGGCGTCGACGCGACGCGCCACGAGGTCCGAGTAGGGGTGCACGTCGTCGTCGTACGACACGGGGACGAGGCCGAGCGAATCTTGGGCGGCGACGAGGATGTCGTAGGCCATCGTGGCGCCGAGCGTCGCCACCCGCCGGCCGCGCAGCGCGGCGAGGTCCGACCAGCGGCCCCGGTCGCCGGGCCGCACGGCCAGCACCTCGCGGAACTCGAAGTACGGGAGGGTGACGGCGTGGCGGGCGCGGCGCGCCGGGGTGTCCTCCACGCCCGAGAGGCCGATCGCGAAGTCGCCCCGCTCGACGGATTGATCGATCGAGGACCACAGCACCTGCACGAAGCGGGCGCGCCGGCCCAGCCCCCGCGCGATCGTTTCCGCGACCTCGACGTCGAAGCCGCGGACCTGCGACGGGTCGGCGGGGTCGGCTTCGACGAAGGGCGCGCCGCCCTCGGCGTCGCCGCCCCAGAGCAGCGTCGCTTGGGGCCGCTGCGCTGCACCGGGCCGCCACACCGCGACGACGAGTGCCGCGCAGCAGATGGTGTGCGCGGGTATCACGGGTTCGGGGGGAGGGGCGCCGGCGCCGCCATGCTGATATGATCGAGTCCTTGGGACCGACTTGGCAAGTGAACGACAGGCCTGCGGATCGTCCCGTGGAGTACCGCGTCGGGCGGCGGGCCGCTAAGTTGGAGGAGCGGCCGAGCCGTCGCGGGGCCTGTAGCTCAGGTGGTTAGAGCGCACGCCTGATAAGCGTGAGGTCAGTGGTTCAACTCCACTCAGGCCCACTGCGCAGAACGTGAGCCCCGGTAACCAGTTGGGTGGTTGCCGGGGCTTCTCAGTGTCAGGTTAGGCGTGCGGTCAGTGACAGAATCAGTGCCAGAGCGTGGGCAGATCGAGCAGGTTCCACACCATCCACCCCAACGCGACGCCAGCCAACGATACGGCGTTGTTCAGCAGGAACAGTTGGAAGGTGCGCCGCGCCCTGGTCTCAGGTAAGCCCACGCGGTAGCCTGCAATTCCCTTGAATACGAACCACACCGCGATGAACTGGGGGTAGTCGGCCACGAGCGCCCCGAGAAAGAGGACCCGCTCCACGATGCCCAGGTACGCGCCAACATTTCGAAAGCCGATCTTGTGGTCACCAGGTCGGAGATCCTTTCCGAGCTTCACCGGCA
>DASYRJ010000084.1:0-2627 GCA_036004525.1 Gemmatimonadales bacterium
CGCTCACCTGGGCCTCACGCACTCAGGGCAGAACCCCGGCCCCGCGCCGCCAGGGCCTGGTCCGGCTGGTCGGTGAACAACACCGGTCCGTCTTTCGCTTGACGGTACCGTTTGTCGGGCTAGCCCATGTTTCCCCTGAACGGAGGGGGATCACCGGGTAAGTGTGCGATTCGATGATGGCGGCCCCCGCTCAGCGCGAAAAGTGTAGTGACAGACTCAAAGACGAATTTGATTGATTGACGAGGGAGCACCCGCCTATCCTGCCGTGACAGGAGGTGGCGATGTTCCTGCGCACCGTCAAGGCGCGTGGTGGCGAAGGGGTGCAGCACGAGTACGTGCGGCTGGTCGAGGCCTACCGCGAGCACGGCAAGAACAAGCAACGGATTGTCTGTAACCTCGGCCGCAAGGATCTGCTCGCCGCGCATCTGGACGCGCTGATTGCCCTGCTGCGAGGGGAACGGCGCACCTCGACGAAGAGCGCCACTGGGCCCGTCGCGGCGCTCGGCGCGTGGGACTGGGGGCCGATGCTCGTGGCGGGCACCCTCTGGCGCGAGTTGGGCCTGCAACACGTGCTCGACCAGGAAGGTGGACGCGGACGGGGCGACGGCGTGGCGTTGGCCGATCGCGCGTTGGTGTTGGTCGCCAACCGGCTCTGTGCCCCGACCAGCGAGCACGGGCTGGCGCGGTGGCTGGAGACGGACTTTGTGTGCGATCGCCGCGGGCGCCGCTGGCTGCCGCAGTGGCGCGACGATGCGGAGCGGCGGGCCAGCCGGCGGCCCCGCGTGCGGGTGCACTTTCGGCAACTCAAGCAGTGGTATCGCACGCTGGATCAGCTGGCGGCGCGGCGGGCGGCCATCGAGACGGAGTTGTATCTGCGGCTGCGCGATCTCTTCTCGCTCAAGGTCGATTGCGTGTTCTATGACCTCACCTCGACGTACTTCGAGGGGCACGGCCCGCCGCTGCTCGGGGCCCATGGCCACAGCCGCGATGGCAAGCCGCGCAATCGCCAGGTGCTGGTCGGCCTCGTGCTCGTGGACGGCTGGCCGCTCACGCACCATGTCTTCGCCGGCAACTGGCGCGACGCCAAGACCGTGCCCGCCGTGCTGGACGATCTCGAAACGCGCTTCGGCCTGCGCCGGGTGGTGTTCGTGGGCGATCGCGGCATGGTGACCTCGGCGAATCTCGCGCGGGTGCGGGAGCACAAGCACGGCTACGTCGTCGGGCTGCAACGGCGGCGGCGCGAGGCCGTCTATCGCTACATCGAGCGGGCCACCGGCCCGTGGCTGGACTGCCCCGTCGGCCGCGCGGCGCGGGAACGGGCGGAGGTGCCGACAACGCAGGTGCAGGAAGTCCCGAGCGACGAGCCGGGGGTGCGCGTGTTCGTCGCGCGGAGCGAGGAGCGGCTCGCCTACGAGCGGGCCCAGCGGCTCACGGCCATGGAGCGAGTGCGCAAGCAACTGGCCGCGCTCGAGCAGCGCGTCACGACCGGCAAGCTCACGGCGCCGGCCAAGATTGGCGCCGCCGCGGCCCGCATCCTCACGCGCTCGCACGGGCATCGCTACTACGACTGGGAATACCGCGACGGGCGCTTCCGCTTCTTCGAGCACCCGGTGAATCTCAAGCGGGAAGAGGCCTACGAAGGCAAGTACGTGATCCAGACCGAGGAGCCGCAGCTCACGGCCGTCGAAGCGGTGACGATTTACAAAGAGCTCAGCGAAGTCGAGCGAGCGTTCGCCAATCTGAAGGACATCATCGAGATGCGCCCCATCTTTCACCGCACCGACGCGCGGGTGCAAGCTCACATCTTCGTCGCGGCGCTCGCCTTTCTGTTGCATCGCGCGATCGAGAAGAAACTCAAAGCCGCTGGGCTGGACCTCTCGTCCACCGAAGCGCTGCAGGCGCTGCGCTCCGTGCGGGTGGTGGACTTCACGGTCGCCGCCCGGGAGCACAAGCGGTCCGTCACCCGCGGGACCGACCGGGCGGCGCGCATTCTCGCCGCCCTCGGCATCACGGAGCTCGATCCTCCGACCCCACCGGCCATGGCCGCCACGATCGTGTAGTGACAATCGCGGTATCTCGTCCCAACAATTTCAGGGAGTTATGGCGCTAAAAGGGAAACATGGGCTAGGTCAGGTCGGCTCGCTCCGCTCGCGGAGGCGCTGGCTCACACCGGCGAGCCAGTAGGCCTGCGAGCCCACGGCCAGCACGCCCATGGCCCACGGCAGCGAGCGGCGTGCGCCGCCCAGTCCCGAGGCGAACGCCGCGAGCATCGCGTAGAACAGGTCCCGGTTGCCGAGCCCCCGGAGCAGCGGTCCGAGACCGACGTCACGCCGCGGAGGCAGGAACCGCGCGACGACGGCGCTCAGCACCACCCCCGCGGCCGCCAGCGCACCGAGGCGCGCGCCGACGCCGGCTTCCCGCCGCGCCGTGGCTGGGCGCCAGAGCGCGGCTTCCCGCCGCGCCGTGGCGCCCATCGCCAGCACGACGGCGGCGTGGACCACGGTGTCGCACGCGAAGTCCAGCCGCTCGCCGAGGGTCGATTCCTGGAACGTGAGCCGTGCCAGGTCTCCGTCGGCGTGGTCGATCACGACTGACGTGGCGTACAGGAGAAGGCCGAGGCCGGCCAG
>DASYRJ010000085.1:0-60581 GCA_036004525.1 Gemmatimonadales bacterium
CGGCGACGTGCTCCCGCTCGTCCGCGCGCCGGACGACATGTACGTGATCATGGCGCCGGGAGACGAGGCTACGCTGACGTTCGACGCGAACGCCGCGCCGCCGCCGCGCGCCGGCTGGACGCGTGACTTCCTGCTGTACACCGACGCATGGCTCAAAGACTCCGATCGCAACACGGCGATGGGCGGGACCGTGGCCCCGCTGCCGTTTCACGGCATGTCGCGGTATCCGTACGGTGCGGAGGAAACGTACCCGACGGACGCGGGCCACGGCCGCTATCTCGAGACGTACAACACTCGGCTGGTGGGACGTCCTTCGTCCCCCCTCTCCCGAAAGGAGAGGGGGTCAGGGGGTGAGGGCTACAGGAGATAGCCCCGCTTCATCAGGTCCCGCCCCGACGCCGCGTAGCCGTCGGGACCGGGAAGGTACCAGCCCATCGCGTCGGCCAGCCGGTCGTAGATGTTGAACAACACGCAGACCTGAATGGCGTCTTCGATGCCCGCATCACTCACTCCGGCCGCACGCAGGGGCGCAACGTCGGCGGGGCGGACGTCAGCCGGCGCGAGGGTGAGCTTCTCGAGGAAGACGAGCGCCGCGCGCACCTTCGGCGCGACGGGCGCGGTGCGCCAATCCGCCAGCACGGCCTCGACCAGCTTGTCGCCTTTCTTTTCCTCTCTTAGGGCCAGCGACGCGACCGCGCCGTGAGACTCCGTTCAGAAGACGCATTGATTGAGGCGCGATGTGAACGCCGCGAACAGCTCCCGCTCTCCCACGCTCCACTCCGACGGCCCCCGCATCACCGCCTGGGTCCAGGCGCACATCGGGCCGCCGAAAAACTCCGGCCGGTACAGCAGCGTCTTGACGACGTCGGGGACGCGCCGGCCGCTCACCAGGCGGATCAGCATGAGCTTGAGCCGCTGAGGCAGGCGGTGACGGTGCTCGACCGCGCGGAGACGCATCAGCGCGGCTCCTGCGTTCCCCCTCTCCACGACGTGGAGAGGGGGTCAGGGGGTGAGGCTCGCAAGGCCGCCAGCCCGCGCTCGAGCCGTCCGAGAGCGGCGCCCAGCGCCGCCGAGACCGTCACCTCGAAGAGCGCGTCGTCCGAGTGGCCCGCCTGCTGCAACCCGGCGACGTCGGCGTCCGTGATCTTGTAGGCGTGCAGGAACACCTTCTCGACGTAGGCGGCAAGCGGATCGGGCACCTTCCCTCGCTCCAGCACGGCGCGCCGTAGCTCGCTCGACGTGTGCCCCCGCGTGGTGAGCACGGAGTCAACAAGGCGCTGGGTTAGGGCGGCGTGTCGCCCGTAGTGGCGGGTCGGGGATCCCATGGCGTCGGCAATTCTACCACCGGTCCGGCTTCCCCGCATCGGCCACGAACAGGCTCTGGCCGAAACGGGGCCGGCCGAACTCGGCGATCAACGCCTGGGCCTCGGGGGACACGAAGAAGTCGGCGAGCGCCCGCCCGCCCGCCGCGTTCAGGCGCGGCGCATTGCGCGGGTTCACCTCCATCACGTGATACACGTTGTACAGCAGCGTGTCACCCTCGGTGAGCGGGACGAGCTGCAGCTTGTCGCGCCAGGCGAGGTAGGTCGCGCGGTCGGTGAGCGTGTAGGCGCGTTTCTGGTCGGCCATCTGGAGCGTCGCCGCCATCCCCTGGCCCGACTCGACGTACCATTCCCCTTCGGCGGGCAGGCGGACTCCTGCCAGCCGCCATAGCTTCTGCTCGAGCAAGTGCGTCCCGGAGCGGTCGCCGCGCGACACGAACAGCACCTGGCGCGCCGCGAGGCGCCGTACCGCCGCCACCGCCTCGTTCATGCCGCGCAGGCCTGCGGGATCGCTCGCCGGGCCCACCACGAGAAAATCGTTGTGCATCACCAGGCGGCGCCGGAGGAGGTACCCCGAGTCCGCGAGCACCCGCTCGGCATCGGGCGCGTGCGCCAGGACCACATCGGCATCGCCGCGGCGTCCCATCTCGAGCGCCTGCCCGCTCCCCACGGCGATCACCTTCACCTTCAGCCCGGTCCGCCGCTCGAACACGGGGAGCAGCGAGTCGAGCAACCCGGCGTCGCGTGTGGAGGTGGTGGTGGCAAGCAGCACTTCGTGCTGCTGGACGGTAAGGGACGGTAAGGGACGGTGGGAGACGGTAAGCAGCGCCGCGACTAACGGAATCCCTATCCCATACCGCCCCTGACCGCCCCTGACCGCCTCTGACCGCCGCATTTCAGAAGCGGCCGTCACGGTTCCCGGCCCGGTTGCTGCCGTCACCGTTGAAGACCCCGCCCTGGAGGGCGACCGGCTGCGTCGCACCCCACTCGACCTTCACGCCCACATCACGGTTCGGCGCCAGCGAGTCAACCGAGATGGCGCGCTCCGGCAGCTCGAGCGCGGCGGACGGGCGGCGCAGCTTGAACAGCGCGGAATCGCCGATCGCCTCGAAGCGGGTCTGGATGTACCCGGTGACCTTGGGCGGCCCCGCGCCCGGGGTCTGGGCGGCGAGGGGAGCCGAGAAGCAGAGCGCAAGGGCAGTGCGGAGTGCGGAGTGCGGGGTGCGGAGTCGCAGTGTGGGGGCTCGTGCCATGGCGCAGAACTTACACTCCGCATTCCGCACTCCGCACGCCGCACTTATGCTTCCGGTATGTCCGAGCTGCTCGCCGCCCTCGCCGGTCTCCCCAACGCCTGCGAGCCGGTGCCCGGCCTCGTGACCGGCGGCCAGCCCACGCCCGCGCACATCGCCGCGCTCCGGGCGGCCGGCTGCGAGGCGGTCGTCGACCTGCGCGACCCGATGGAGCCGCGCCCCCTGGACGAGCCGGCGGCGGTGCGGAGCGCCGGCATGGAATACGTCAACATCCCGGTGAGCGGCGGGACCATGACCGACGCGACCCTCGCACGGATGCGTGACACGGTGAGCAACCTGGTGGGCGACCGGAGGGTGTTCGTGCACTGCGGCAGCGGCAACAGGGTCGGGGCGGTGCTGATCCCATACCTGATGCTGGATAGGGGGCTAGGAGAAGAAGAGGCCGTCGAGATCGCGATGACCGTGGGGATGCGGAGTGCAGAGCTGATGGAGTGGGCTTTGGCATATGTGAAGGCGCGGAAAGGCAAAGGCTAGACGCGTAGACGCACCGCGTGCGTCTAGTCGTTGCAGGTCCTACGCTTTCGGCTCTTCTCTTCCACCTGCATATCGGTGCCAATACATCCGCATTTCCGAAATCTTCCCGTCACGAGTCTCGCAAAAGATCGCCCCCCTCGCATCCACCTGCTCTCCGGTCCGTCGACGCCGGAAGGTGCAGCGGAATTCAGTGGCGAACCACGGTCCCGCGACGTAGATCTCGCCGCTCTGGAAGTCGACCTGGGCCTGGTGCAGCGCGATGTCCTTCCAGTAGGCGCGGATCGCCGCCAGGCCGCGGTCCGGCTGGCTGAACGGCGTCTCGAGGAAGACGGCGTCGTCGCTGAACACCGAGCAGACGGTGTCCGCGTCGCCGCGGTTCCACCCCGCACCGAAGGTGTCGATGAGCGCGCGAAAGGCTTGGCTCATGGGGCCCCAATATACCCAATCCGGGTATCAGGCTTCGGACGTACTGCCTATACCCTTAGCACAGAGGTGCACATGCTGAAACGACTCCTCGCATCCGCGGCGCTGCTCGCGTTCTGCGCGCTGCCGCTCGCGGCGCAGCAGCCGAAGCCCGCGGCTGCCGCCGGCAACGACATGACGCTCACCGGGCAGGTGATCGACGTCAACTGTTACGTCACGATGGGCGCGTCCGGCGCCGGCCACAAACAATGCGCGGCCGCGTGCGCCAAGGCCGGCGTGGCCCTCGCGATTCTCAGCTCCGACGGCACGATCTACATGCCGGTCAGCTCCAAGCCTGCCGACCCGCAGAACTCTCGGCTGGAGCCGTTCGCCGAGGGCCAGGTGAAGGTCACCGGCGTCCACCGGATGAACCACGGCATGCATACGATCGAGATCAAGACGATCGAAGCCGCGAGCTGATGCGTCGCACGCTGGGGGCGTGGCCCGCGGGGCTCGCGAGTCTCGCGATCCTCGCCGGCTGCCGTCCCGCCCCCAGCGGTTTCACCCTGCTGTTTCTCGGCCGCTCCCCCGTCGCCAGGGCGGGCGCGCTCTCCTGGGCCCCCGACGCCGCCCGCAGCCGGCTCGTCGCCTTCGACGGCAAGTTGCGCGTCGTCCGCACCATCGCCGACCCGCGGCTGGCCACGCCCATGGCCGTGGCGTCCTTGCACGGCCGGCTGCTCGTCACGGAGCGCACGGGCGAAGGGGTCGTGTTCGACACCGCCGCCCCCGGCACGCCGGTGCGCGAGTGGGACAGCCCCTTCCCCGCCTCCCTGTACGCCACCGGCGACGACCGGATCGTGGCCGCGCGCTCTCCCTACCTCGTCCAGTTCGTGGCCGAGGACGGCAACCAGCCGCTGCTCTGGCTGCTCGATACGCTGGGCCGTCCAAGCCACGGCGTGGGCGCCATCCACGTCCCCGACGTCGCCTATCTCGCCCAGCTCACCAACGCGGGACCGGTGGCGCTCGGGCAGGATGGGGCGATCTACTTCGCTCCTTTGGTGCGCGACGAGATCCTGAAGCTCGACCCGACGGGCGCAATCCTGTGGCGCACTCAACGTGGATTGTTCCGCCAGGAGAGCGACCCGCACTTCCTCCCGTCCAAGGGACGCGACATTCGGGTGGCCCATGCCCTGGTGAACATCGCGCTCGCCCTCGGCCCCCCGCCCTCTCCCGACGGCCGTCTCTACGTCCTCGGCGCGGAAGACTCGGCGGCGCTGCACCTGCGTCTCGACGTGCTCGACCCCGCGAGCGGCCGGATCGTCACGACCCGCGTCCTCGGCACCGCGGCGACCGCCATCGCCGTGGACCGCCGCGGGACGCTGCGGATCCTCGATCCTGATTCGCTCCTCGCCTCGGCGGCCCCCCCCCCCCGCCCCCGGCAGATGGGGACAAGCGGCCGGGCGCCGTTCGGACCCCCGTTCGCCCTCCCCACCCTCAGCGGCGATACGCTGCGGCTCGACGATTTCCGTGGAAGGGTGACGCTCGTGAACTTCTGGGCCTCCTGGTGCGACCCGTGCCGCGAAGAGTTCCCGCACATGGCCGCGCTGTATCGGGAGTTCGCGCGGAAGGACTTCGCCATCGCGGCGATCTCGGACGACGTGGACGGGGGCAAGATGCGCGCTTTCGTAGCCCAGTTCCGTCCGCCGTTCCCGATTCTTGTCGGGGCCGGTCGCATGAAGGCGGCGTATCACTACCGCGGACTCCCGTACTCGGTGCTGCTCGACCGCGAGGGCCGGATCATCGAGCGCATTTTCGGATTCGGCGGCGCGCCGGAGTTTCGCGCGCTGCACGAAACCATTGCGAAGGAGATTCGCGCCCCGTAGTGTACGGCGCAGATGCTTGCGCTGCTCCTCACCTTCGCCGTGCAGGCACCGGGAGATTGGCCGGCATACGGCCGAGATCCCGGCGGCGCGCGGTTCTCACCGCTGACCCAGATCACTCGCCGGAACGTGACGCAGCTGCAAGTCGCGTGGACGTATCACACCGGCATGCCGGACATGTCGGGCATGTCGCACCGGCCCCCGGCGCTCGAAGTCACGCCGATCGTCGTGGACGGCACGATGTACGTGATCACGCCCACCGGCATCGTGGCGGCACTCGATCCGGCCACGGGAACGGAGCGCTGGCGCTACGATGCGGGCGTGAATCCACATCGCGGCTATGGCGACTTTGCCAGCCGCGGCGTCGCGTTCTGGCGCGACCCGCGCGCCGCCGCGGGGACGCCCTGCGGCCGCCGCATCTTCGCGGCCACGATCGACGCGCGCTTGATCGCGCTCGACGCCGGCTCTGGCAGGCCGTGCCCTGAATTCGGCGCCGCCGTTCCCCCGCTCCCGGGACGGGAGAGGGGGCCAGGGGGTGAGGGCTCCGTCAATCTGCGTGCCGGGCTGCGGGTCCCGCCGCTCGAGTTCGAATTCTACGAAGTCACGTCCCCACCCGCTGTTATAGGAGATCTCGTCGTCGTGGGCTCGGCCGTCGCCGACAATACGACCTTCGCACCCGCAAGCGGCGAGGTCCGCGCCTTCGACGCCCGCACAGGAGTGTTGCGGTGGACGTTCGATCCGGTCCCGCAGGATTCAACTGATCCGGCGTACCAGACCTGGCAAGGCGGCAGCGCGCGGTACACGGGAGCCGCCAACGTCTGGTCGATCATGGTCGCAGACTCGCAGCGTGATCTGCTGTTCCTTCCGACGTCGAGTCCTGCGCCCGACTACTTCGGCGGCTTACGGCTGGGAGAAAACCGCTACGCCAACTCGATCGTAGCGCTGCGCGCGTCCACGGGCCGCGTCGTGTGGCACTTTCAAAGCGTGCATCACGACATCTGGGACTACGACAACGCGTCGCCCCCGGCCCTGGTCACCGTGACGCAGAACGGCGTCCGGATTCCGGCGGTGATTCAAACCGGGAAGTCAGCCATGCTGTACGTCCTCGATCGCACGACGGGAAAGCCGGTTTTTCCGGTGGAGGAGCGGGCGGTCCCGGCCAGCGGCGTCCCCGGCGAGGTCGCATCGCCCACGCAGCCGTTTACCACCGTCACTCCACCACTTTCGCCCCTTCACTATTCAGCCGCAGACGCCTGGGGGCCGACGCCTGAAGCACAGGCGGCGTGCCGCGCGATCCTGAGCGCTCTGCGCAACGAGGGGCCGTTCACGCCTCCGAGTCTACAGGGAACCCTCGTGGTGCCGGGTAATATCGGCGGTGCGGCCTGGGGCGGGGTGGCCATCGATGAGGGAAACGCGATCGCATTCGTGCCCGTGAACCGCATTCCCGCGATGGTTCAGCTGTTCACGGCCGAGGGCTTCAACTGGGACAGCGCTCGAACCGTGGATGCGAGCCGCGGCTTGACGGATTTCGAGTACACACGGATGCGTGGCACGCCCTACATCATGCGCCGCCGTCTCATTCTGGGTCCCACTGGACTGCCGTGCACGCCGCCGCCCTTCGGCTCGTTGGTGGCCGTGAATCTGAAGACCGGTGGCATTGCCTGGAACGTCCCGCTCGGAACGATGGGCGGCGTTCCGGGATCGCCGAACCTGGGCGGCCCGATCGTCACCGCGGGCGGAATTGTGTTCATCGGCGCGACGCTCGACCGCGCGATTCGGGCGTTCGATAGCCAAACGGGCCGCGAGCTATGGAAGGCCGACCTCCCGGCGGGCGCCCGCGCGACGCCGATGACCTACGAGGCCGGGGGACGCCAGTTCGTGGTCATCGCCGCCGGCGGCGGCGGGCCGTTCGGCGCGGGGGACGCGATCGTGGCGTTCGCCCTCCCAGCGAAGTAGCGTTCAAACGTGACTGACGCCACGCATCCCGCATCCCGCATCTCGCATCCCGTTATCATCGATACTGATCCCGGCATCGACGACTGTCTCGCGCTCTGGCTGGCGCTGAGCTCGCCCGAGCTCGACGTGCGCGGCATCTCGGTTTCCTACGGCAACACCGTGGTCGAGAACGCGCATCGCAACACCGTCGAGATCCTGCGGCGCATCGGCAAGCGGGTGCCGATCGCCATCGGGGCGCGGCGGCCGCTCCGGCGGCCGCTGGCCGTCGCGCTCGAGACGCACGGCGAATCGGGGCTGGGGTACGCCGACCTGCCGCGCGCCGGCGTGATCCTCGACTGGGTGAAGCCGCTGGCCCGGTTGCTGGCGGCGCAAGATCAGCCGGTCACCCTCGTGACGCTCGGGCCGGTGACGAGCCTGGCGCTGGCGTTGCGGAGCGATCCCGCGCTGGTGCGTGCCAAGGTGGCGCGGCACGTCGCGATGGTGGGCAGCCTCGAGGCGCCCGGGAACACGACGCCGCACTCCGAGTTCAACGCCTGGTGCGACCCCGAGGCGCTCGCCACCGTCCTCGCCGCCGAGCTGCCGACCGACATGGTCGGGTTGGACGTGACGCGCAAGGTCGTCGTCAAAGCGAAGGAGGTGGACCGCCTCGCGCAGGCGGCCGATCCGCTGGCGCACTGGCTGCACGAAGCGCTGCGGTTCTACGTCGAGTTCCACCGCGCCTACGAGCGCCTCGAGGGGGCGGTGGTGAACGACGTCCTGGCGATCGCGGCGTTGCTCCAGCCCGACGTGCTCACGTTCCGCGAGCTGCGCCTGCGCGTGGACCTCGAGGCGGGCGACAACCGGGGACGCACGGTGGTGGATCCCGAAGGCGTCTGCGCGCGGGTGGCGATGGAGGTGCGCGCCGAGCCGGTGCGACGGCTGCTGTTCGAGCGCGTGCTGCCCTGGCTGGTGGGGGAGGCGGCCGCGGTATGACGCTGCCGCGCAAGGTGGCGGTGATCGGCGCCGGGGGGATCGGGACGGGGTGGGCGGCGCTGTGCGCGTCGGCGGGGTGGCCCGTCGCGATCTTCGACACCGATGCCGAGGCGATGGAACGCGCGCTCACGGAGGTGCCACGCCGCGCCCGCGCGCTCGTCGCGCTGGAGCGCGCCACGCAGGGGATCGTGGAGCGCGGCCTGCTCGAGCTCACCCAGGCGGGCAGCATGCTCGAGGCGGTGGAGGACGCCGACTGGATTGTCGAAGCGATCACCGAGGAGCCGCTCGCCAAGCAGAAGTTGTTCGCCGCCGTCGAGCAGGCCGCCGGGCCCGACGCGCTGCTCACCAGCTCGTCGAGCGCGCTGATGCCGATCGAGATTTTCGGCCGCTGCCACCGGCTCGATCGCTGCCTCGTGACCCACCCGCTCAACCCGCCCGAGCTGATTCCGCTGGTGGAGGTCGTGCCGGAGGGGCGCACGACCCCGGCGTCCCTGGAGCGCGCCATCGGCTACCTGCGCGCGCTCGGCCGCATGCCGATCCGGCTTCGCAAGCCGGTGCCGGGGTACGTGGTGGGGCGGATCGCCGCGGCGGTCTGGCGCGAGTGCATCGACCTCGTCCTGCAGGGCGCGATCGACGTGTCGGACCTCGATCGTGCCGTCTCCCTCGGCCCGGCGCTGGGGTGGGCCGCCGCCGGTCCCCACCTGACCTACCACCTCGCCGCGGGCGACGGCGGCGTCACCGGCTTTCTGCAGCACCTGCTCGCCGCCTTCGAGCGGCTCTGGGACGGCAACCTGGCGGGGTGGCGCAAGCTCGAACCCGAGCAGCAGCGCGCGCTGACGCAGGCGATCGAGCGGGCCTACGCGGGAAAGGTGGACATGCTGCGCGAAGCCCGGGATCGGCGGCTCTCGGCGATCCTGCGGGCGCTGGAGCAGGCGCGCTCGCCCTAGTTTTTGTCGGCGCGCACCATGAGGATCGGCACCTTCGTTCGGTGTCGCAATTCTGTCGCGGTACTGCCGCGAACCACATCCTCGAGCAGGCGGTGGCCGTGGGTGGCCAGCGCGATCAGGTCCACCTGCTCCCGCTCAGCCGCCGCGGCGATTTCCTTGGCGGGATCCCCCGCCGCGAGCACGGCGTCGACCTCCAGGCCGGCCGCGCGCAGCCCCTGCGATACCTGCTCCAGGTACGCCCGGTCGTCCTTCATTTCTTCCGACTCCTTCAGGTTGAGCTGCTCCATGTTGCGGGCCGCCCAGCCGTCGGCGACGTGCAGCAGAATCACCTCGGCACCAGACAGTTTGGCGAGGTCGGTCACGTGCCGCAGGATCGTCTCGTCGGCGGGAGAATGCTCGAGCGGGACGAGGATGCGCTTGTACATCGGCTAGACCAACCCGAAGATCTGGACGAGGAGCCAGGCGTTGAAGCCGGCGATCGCCACCGCCACGGTGTAGGCGAGGGCCTTGAGCCAGAACGAGTTCACGAACTCACCCATCTTCAGGCGGTCCGACGTGAACCGCACGAGCGGGAACACGGCGAAGGAGAGCTGCAGGCTGAGGATCACCTGACTGAGGATGAGGAGTTGGGCGGTGCCGTGGCTCCCGAAGAAGATAGCGGTCAGCGCCGCCGGGACAATCGCGATCAGCCGCGTGATCAGCCGCCGCAGCCAGGGCCGGATGCGGATGTTCAGGAACCCTTCCATCACGATCTGGCCGGCCAGCGTCCCCGTGAGGGTCGAGTTTTGTCCCGACGCGAGCAACGCGAACGCGAACACGGCGCTGGCGCCGGTCACGCCGAGCAGCGGCGTCAGCAGCCGGTAGGCATCCTGGATCTCCGCCACGCCCGTCTCGCCGGCGCGGTTGAACGCGGCCGCCGCCACAATGAGGATCGCCGCGTTGATGAACAGCGCGAACGAGAGCGCCACTGTGGAGTCGATGAAGGCGAACTTGACCGCCTCCCGCCTCCCGGCCGGTGTCTCTTCGTAGCTGCGCGTCTGCACGACCGAAGAGTGCAGGTAGAGGTTATGCGGCATCACCGTCGCACCCAGGATGCCGATCGCGATGTAGAGCTTGTCCCGGTCCGCGAGGATCGACGGGCTGGGCACGAAGCCGGTGAGTACCGCCAGGGGATCGGGCCGGGAGATGAGGATCTCGAACAGGAAGCAGCCAGCGATGGTGCCGATCAGCGCGATGACCAGCGCCTCGAGGAGGCGAAAGCCGCGATTCTGGAGGTACAGGACCAGCAGCACGTCCAGCGCCGTGATCGCGATGCCCCACGGCAGCGGGATGCCGAAGAGAAGATTGAGGGCGATCGCCGAGCCGATGACCTCCGCCAGGTCGCAGGCCGCGATCGCGATCTCGCACAGCACCCAGAGCCCGAGCGACACCGGCCGCGAGTAGTGATCGCGGCATGCTTGCGCCAGGTCCCGGCCGGTGACGATCCCCAGCTTCGCCGCGAGTCCCTGGAGCAGGATCGCCATCACGTTGGACAGCAGGATTACGCTGAGCAGCGTGTAGCCGAACCGCGCGCCGCCGGCCAGGTCGGTGGCCCAGTTCCCCGGGTCCATGTAGCCGACGGCGACGAGGTAGCCGGGGCCGGCGAAGGCGAGCGCTTTCTTCCACCACGGGCCTCCCCGCACCGGGACGGTGCGGTAGACTTCCGCCAAGCTGGGCGTAAGCCGCGGGTAGCGCCAGGCCTGCCCTGTGGCGCTAGTGGCCATCGGGGCCGAACCACGCCGTCAGCGCCCTCATGCGGCCACGAGCAGACCGGTGCCGTACATGATCAGCAGGCCCGCCGCCACGCCCATTGCATTGAGCGGCGACCACACCTCTTCCGCGTCCCGTGCCAGGGCCTTGTAGAGCACGCCCAGCACCTGCAGGATCGCCCCCGCCCCCACGGCCAGGCACAGCGTGCCGAGGAGGGGCGAGTAGGAGACGCCGCCGAGCCACGCGCCCAGGATGGTGGGGCCGCCGGCGAGAAGGCCGGCGAGGGCGAGCGTCCTGACGGGGGGCTCGTCCTGGGCGATCGGGGCCACGATGCCGAGCCCCTCGGTGGTGTTGTGGATCATGAAGCCGACGACGAGGAAAGCGCCCAGCGACACGGCCCCCTGCGCGTACGCCGCGCCGATCGCCAGTCCCTCGCCGAGGTTGTGCAGCCCGATCCCGAGCGCGATGAGGAACGCCAGCCGCATCCTCGCCGGGGCTCCCTGCTCCCCGCTCCTGGATCTCCCGAACGCCTGCAGCAGCAACCACGTCCCCAGCGCGGCCACCGCGACGAGCCCCGTCCCTTGGAACGCCCCCGCGACGCGGTCGGCCATTTCAAGCGCTTCGTGCAGCGCCTCCACGGCGAGAAAAATCAGGAGCCCGGCGGTCAACGCCAGCGCGAAGTGAATCCAGCGCCGGTCGAGCCGCTTGAGGAACGGCAGCCACAGCAGCCCGATCGCGACCGGCAGGACGCCGACGTACAGGCCGACGAGCGTGAACGTGAGGAAGTACGGGCCCCCGGCCGTCGGCGTCTCGGCGGCGACGGCGATCTCGTGCTCGAAGGTGATCCCGGTCGCGGTGACGAGCTTGACGTGGTGCGGCTCGCCTTCGACCCAGGCGTAGGGGATGTCGATCCGCGCCCGAGCGAGGCGCGCCACCGTACGGTCGGGCGTCATGGTGTGCGTCCAGAACGCCTCGTCCACCATCACCTGCGCGACGGTAACCGGATCGGGTCCGCCGTTCACGATGTCCAGCGTGATGTGCCCCGGTATGAGGCGCACGCGGTCCACCGTCAGCTCCTCGACCGGCGGCAGGCCGCGCGCCAAGCGCGATAGCGTGCCGCCCTTCACCACGACCAGCGAAAGAATCGCGAGTAATGCAAGCGGGAATGCAAACAAGAGCCAGCGACGTGCGTTCATCGTGCCGCCCTCGTTATCCTGCGTGCGGCGTGCCACGTGCGGCGTGTTAAGGTGAGCGTCGCAGCGAACGACCTTGCATTGCTACGCCGCACGCCGCACGTCATGCCGTCACCCGGTCCTGCACGTCGAACAGCCCCATCCAACCGAGCTCGGCGAACTCCGACTGGTGGGCGTGAAACATGAACTTTCCCGGCCTGTCGTAGGTGAACTCGAGGATGTGCCGCTCTCCCTGGCCCATCGAGACTGTGTCGGTGAACTCGTGCGGCACGAGCGACGTGCCGGTGCGGTACAGTTGGAAAAAGCTCGCGTGGATGTGCAGCGAGTTGAGCAGGTCGAACTCAAGCGCGTTCACGAGGTAGATCCGATTCAGCTCGCCGCGCTTGAGCGCGATCGGCTTCGCCTGATAGGCGAACGGCACGGTGTTGACGGCGTACACCTCGTTCTCGCCGTCGAAGTTCACGTCGAAGCCGTTCATCACCATCACCATCTCGTGCGCCGGCGGCCGCCCCTGCTTGGGGTCGATGATCATCGCCCCGTACAGGCCCTTCGCGATGTGCCGCTTGATCGGCATCGTGTGGCAGTGGTACAACTGCAAGCCGAAGGGACGCGCCTCGAACTCGTACACGTACGAGCCCCCCGGTGGCACCTGCTCGAACACGCCGTCCATCCCGGCCGGGTGGAACCCGTGGAAATGGATCGTGTGGTCGTGGGATCCGGCGTTGCTGAAGTGCACCCGGATCAAGTCTCCCTCGGTGCAGCGCAACGTGGGCCCGGGGACCTGGCCGTTGAACGTCCAGGCGGCGTAGAACAACCCGGGCATGATCTCGATCGTGCGATCGACGCTCGTCACCCGGTATTCGCGGACCGTCTGACCGCTGGCGCGCTTCGACACGACGCCGTAGTCGAACGTGGTCAGGAACGCGGTGGGGTCGATCCCGGGGGCGGCCGGAAGGCCGCCGCTCATCACCGCGTGCGGATTGGCGTGCGCGCCGATCGCCGACGCCTTGGCGACCGACGTCGCCGAGGCGACGCCCGCCAGGCCGACGAGGCTGCGTTTCAGCGCATCGCGACGGGAAATGCGTTTCATCACGTCACCTCCCGGCAGAGCAGGAGCGTCGCGAGCTCCCGGCCCACGACGCGGGTGTCGCCGTCGAGGCGCACGCTCGTGGGACCGTTGAACGGCTGCCGGCCCGTCACTGCGAGCCGCACGCCCGGCACCAGCCCCTGCTCGGCGAAGTAGTGGAGCCGCGCCGGGTCCTGCGTCGCCACCTCGCGCAGCACCAGCTCGACGCCCACGGCCGCGTCCGCGAGCGTCACCAGCTCGGGCTCCTCGATGTCCCCCGCCGCCGTCGGAATCGGCTCGCCATGCGGGTCGTAGCGCGGGTCGCCGAGGGCGGCGGCCATCCGCTCGATCAAATCGTCCGAGACGGCGTGCTCGAGCCGCTCCGCCTCGTCGTGCACGTCGCCCCAGTCGTAGCCCAGCTGCTGCGTGAGATAGACCTCGAGCACGCGATGGCGGCGGATCATCTGGAGCGCCGCGCGCCGACCCTGCGCCGTGAGCTGCACGCCGCGGTACGGGACGTGCTCGATCAGTCCGGTCTCGGACAGCCGCTTCATCATCCCGCTCACCGACGGCGGCGCGACCACGAGCATCGCCGCGATATCGCTCGTCGTGGCGAAGCCGCCCTGGTTCGTCAGGTGATAGATGGATTTCAGGTAATCCTCGACCGATCGGGTAAGGGGAGGAGGGGGGGGCTGAGGATTTCTGACAGGTGCGGACATACCAAGCCCTCCTGGGCTATGAGCTTCCTGCGCTTAAACATTAGCCTACACTAATTATCAAATATTGTCAAACAAAGATGTGGATTTTGATGGGCTAAGACTGGGACTGGGAAACGATGGTCAAAAGGGGCGTCAGGATACGCTCGGTCATCCCCCAAATCGTGTGCTGCCCCACGACATACGCAGGGAACGCGCGGGAGGCTCCGCGGTGGTGGGCGGCGAGGACACGGAAGGACACCCAAAAGGCATCCTGGACTTCGGCGCTGAGTGCGAGTGTCGGGAGGGGGACGCGATCGGGCAGCGCGAAGACGAACGGCCGCACCACGACCGGCGGGAGCACGGGGGTGCGGGGGTACATGTCGTCCAGAACAGCCAGCAGCTCCGCCGTCGCGAGATCGACGCCGATCTCCTCGCGCGTCTCCCGGATCGCCGTCGCCCGCAGGTCTGCGTCCGCGGACTCCTTGCGCCCCCCGGGGAAGGCGATCTGGCCCGACCACGTGTCGCCGGCGCGCTCGGCGCGATGAATGAACAACGTCTCGAGGCCGTCGCCGCCTTCGCGCAGCACGACCGCGACGGCGGCGGGGATCATCCCCGGCTCGATCGCGATCGCCGTGGGCCGGTAGGCCCGCAGCGCGCGCCGCGCCGCCTCGATGGTGACGCCCGTTATGCCGAGACCTCTTCGCCGCCGTCCACGTTGATGACGTTGCCCGTGATCCAGTCGGCGCCCGGGTGGCACAGGGCGACGAGCGCGCCGCCCAGGTCGGCGGGCGTGGTGAGCCGGTGGTGCGGGTTCCGGAGCGTGGCGATCTCGATGAGCTTCTCGTTGCCGGGGATCTTGCGGAGCGCGGGGGTGTCCGTGACGCCGCCGCGCAGGGCGTTGACCGCGATGCCGTGCGGCGCGAGCTCCAGGGCGAGCTGGCGGCAATGCGACTCGAGCGCGGCCTTGGCGGCCGAAACCGCGCCGTACGTCGCGAACACGCGCGTCGATCCCGACGACGTCATCGCGAAGATGCGACCGCCCTGCCCCATCAAGCCGTGCTTCACGACGCCTTGCGCCCAGTAGACCAGGCTGTGGGCCATCACGTCGAGCGTCATGTCGATGTTGGCCTTGGTCAGGACGTCGTCGCCCACATAGGGCTTCAGAGTGCCGAACGCGAGGGAGTGGAGCAGCACGGCGACGTTGACCTTCTGCTTCGCCAGCTCGGCCAGGACCTCGTTGCGCTTTTCCTCGTCGGCGGCGTTGACGTTGAAGTACTGGGTCTTGCGACCGAGCCCCTCGATGTCCCGGCGAATCTCGGCCACATGGTCGAGACCGGCCTTGCGGTCCAGGTGGACCCCGGCGATATCATAGCCCGCCTTGGCGAGTGCCCGGGCGGCCCCTTCACCGAATCCGCTCGATGCGCCCAGGATCAGCGCCCACTTGGGGGTCGTCGTCTGCGCGTGTGCCAACCGTTCCTCCGGCAGTCGGTGGGGTGCCCGGTATTATAGCCCAGGTTCGATGAGAAGCCACTTGTGGATGGGACTCGGCCTGTTCGCGGGCCTCGTGTTCGGCGTCCTCGCGGCGCTGACGCAAAACGCATTCCTCCTGGGCCTGGCCAAGAGCCTCAGGCCGATCGGCACGTTGTTTCTCAACCTGCTGCAAATGGTCGTGATTCCCCTCGTCGCGACGGCGCTGTTCGCGGGGATCGCGAAGCTCGGCAACCTGCGCACCGTGGGGCGCCTCGTCGTCCGGACGCTCGCCTTCTTCTGGGGCACGGCGGTCGCCGCCATCTTCATCGGCATCATCGTCGGCTCGCTCGTCCTCCCCCTCGGTCGCGTGAGCCCCGAGCAGCAGGCCGCGCTCCGGGAGGCCGCAACGGCGGACTCGAGCTTCATTCACAAGGCCGCCGAGGATATCCCGAGCGGCGCGCGCTTCATCGTCGAGATGATCCCGTCGAACCCCGTCAAGGCCGCGGTGGACGGCAACCTGCTGCCGGTGATCGTGTTCGTGACGTTCCTCGCGATCGCGGCCGCCGGCCTGCCCGACGACAAACGCCGCGCGCTCACCGATCTCGCCGACGGCGCGACCGACGCGCTCGTGAAGATCGTGCACTGGGTCCTGCTCCTCGCCCCGATCGGGATCTTCGGCCTCGTCGCACCCATCGTGGCGCAGTTCGGGGTCAAGCTCCTGGTGGCGATGCTGTGGTTCTGGGCCGCCGTCATCCTCGGTCTCCTGGTGTTCCTCGCCGGCGTGTACGTGCCGGCCGTGGCCCTGATCGCGCGGGTCAAGCCGATGCGGTTCTTGCGGGCGGTCTTCCCGTCGATGCTGATGGGGTTCTCCACTACGTCGTCCCTCGCCACCCTCCCCACGATGCTCCAGGCCGCCGACCGCGAGCTCCACCTGTCGCGCTCCGTGGCGGCATTCGCCCTCCCGCTGGGCGCCAGCATGAACCGCGCGGGAAGCGCGCTGTTCCAGGCGGTCGCCGTCCTGTTCGTCGCCCAGCTGTACGGGGTGCCCCTCGGCTTCGGGGAGGTGTTCCAGGCGGGTGCCGCCGTCTTCCTCGCGTCCCTCACCGTCGCGAGCGTCCCCGCCGCGAGCGTCGTGAGCCTCATGCCGGCGTTCACCGCCACGGGGCTGCCGATCCAGGGGCTCAGCATCCTGATCGGTCTCGACCGGATTCCCGACATGTTCCGCACGATGACCAACGTCACCGGGCACCTCGCGGGCGCCACGGTGATCAGCACCCTAGGCGGCGAGGGTCGAGACACTCCCTGAGCGTCTCATTCCCACAGAACCCGCCAAGCCAACGCCACGCCGGCAACGGCGCTCGCCAGGGCGGAACCAACATGGAGAGCGCCGGCCCACGCGGCGCCGCGCCTGGACGCCACCTGCACCAGCGCCGCGAGCGACAGTGACACCGCCATCATTCCCAGCATCGTCCCGGCGCCGAAGGCCGTGAAGTAGGCGACGCGCAGGGCTGCGCTCGGTGCCGCGGCGACGAGCAGCACCGCGATCGCCCCGCTCCCCGCCAGCCCGTGCGCCACGCCGAAGCCGAGCGAGCGGCGCGCATCCGCCGACGGATGCACGTGGGCGTGGCCCACCCCGGCGGCGTGGCTGTGCAGGTGGAAGTGCGGCGCCGTCTCGTGTGCGTGCAGGTGCATGTGCCAGCGGCCCCGCGCATAGCGCCACACCACCGTCGTGCCGAGCAGCACGAGCAGCGCCGCGACGAGCAGCTCCGCTGCCGGCCACAGCGCCGGCGGGATCCGCAGGCCGAGGGCGACGACCAGCAGCCCGACCGCCCCGACGGTGGCGGTGTGCCCGATGCCCCAGGCGAGCCCGAGGCGCGCGGCGCCCCAATGACGCCCCCCCGCCTGCCGGGTCGCGAGGGTCGAGACCGCGGCCAGGTGATCGGGCTCGAAGGCGTGGCGGAGACCGAGCAGGCCGCCGACCGCCACAACAGCTAGAATATCGGGCACCATAGCGCCCCAATCTAACGTGCCCTCGGTCGAGCAGCGTCTCCATCAGATCCACGCCCGCTATCCTCCCGTGGACGCGCGGGTGGCGGAGATCCTCGAGCACATCCGTCAGGACTGCCGGGAGCTCGATCCTCGGGCGCGCAACGCGGGCAACGAGCACCAGGTCGAGCGGTTCATCGCCCGCGTCGAAGCGGAGTTTCCCGGCCGTGTGATGATCGAGCGCCAGCGCCTCTCGAGGTGGGCGGTGCGCACCACGCGCTGGAACTACGTCTTCACCGTCTCGGGCGAGAGCGAGGAGCAGGTGCTGCTCGTCGCCCACTACGATACCTGGCGCGGCCCCGGCGCCGACGACAACACCACGGGCGAGGAGATCCTGAAGCAGTACCTGCTCACCGACCTCCGCGCGAATACGCGGCCCAAACTCACTCACGTCTATTTCTTCGCCGGCTCGGAGGAGTGCGGGCTGATCGGGCTGTTCTCACAGCTTCTCCTTTCGTTCGGCCTGTTTGCCGGCAACTTCGCGCTCACCTATCGCGACTGGGGGATGCTCGGCGTCGCCGTCGCGCTCCTGCCGCTCGCCAGCTATCGCTTCGGCGTGTCGGGCTCGCGCGAGTATGTGCGCACCCTCACGCCCGACCAGCTGCGCCGGATCAAAGCGGTCGTGTCGGTGGATTCCGTGGGCGAAGGGCGCCTCTACATCCCGCGCGAGACGATGGGCGCCGACTTCATCCGCGTGCTGATTCCGTTCGGCGACTACGACTCGCTCAATGACCTGCTCGAAGAGGCGGCGCACCTGCACGGCATCAAGTACAACAACTTCCTCGCCGGCGGGACGACCGATCACGTGTCGTTTCTCGAGGTGAACAACGGGCTGTGGGCCCGCGCGCGGGCGGCGGTGCGGCGAGCGGCGGCGCGCCTCGCCGGCCGGCCCTACACCTCCCCGCTCCGCATCCCCGCCGCCGCACTCGTTGCCATGCGGCCCGGCAAAGCCTCGCCCATCGTGTTCGGCGGCAAGATCCACACCCCGAACGACACGCCCGACCGCGTCTACCCCGAGCCGCTGCGCCAGACGCTCCTCATCCTCGACTACCTGTTCTATCGGGTCGAGGGCGGCCCGCGCCCCGCGCGACCGCGCGAGGTCGGCGAGTTTCACTACGCCCGGCTCTACAAGGCCGCCGGCGGCGGCCACCTGGTCGCGCTGAAAGACGCGGTCGAGCCGAACCGCCGCAACCTGAACGCCGTGTATCGCGCCCGGGTGACCCGCCAGGACGGCCGCGCCGTCGCCGAGCTGGGCGAGATCGTCGGATGGGGAGTCGAGACCCGCCTGCCGCGGGAGGTCGCCGAGGTTTGCGCCGACCTGGGCGAGCGCTGCGTCGCCGACCCGGTGCGGGAGCTGGAGGTCGTGGGCGACGGCGTGCGGCTGCGCTTCACCCGGCACTCCTCCTTCCTCGACCCGCTCCGTCGCGCGTACCACGAGGCGGTCACCGTCACCCAGGGAGTGGTACGGCGCTTCCTCTTCATCACCTTCTTCGCGCTGGCGTACGCCCTGGCGAACCTGATGAGCTGGCTGCTCGACCGGGCGTTTGATCTCTGGCCGGCCTTCGCGCTCTGGGTGGCGGGGCACGTGGCGATCACCCTGTCGGCGGTCATCCTGTTCGAGGTCGCCGTGCTCCTGCACCTCATGGCGCGGCGCGTGCCGGCCTGGATCGACAACGGCTACAAGCATGAGAACCGGGCTGATAACTTGGGCAGTCTCAGGCGGATAGGCGTCTAGGCGGTTGCCCTACAACCTTTTACCGGGTCGCTCTATCCAACCCCCTGCATGCCCCGACAGGCGCTCGAGGAGACTCTGACTGCTGATTCAGTAGCGGCCGATGCGGCGCTCGCGGCAAGCGGCGACGGCACTGCCTTCGAGCGGCTGTACCGCGCTCACGTGGCCCGGATCCACAGCCTCGTGCGCCGCATGCTCGACGCCGACGAGGCCGACGACCTGACACAGGACGTCTTCGTCCGGGCGTGGCAAAAGCTGCCGACGTTCCGGGGCGAGTCGGCGTTCGGGACGTGGCTGCATCGCCTGGCGGTCAACGTGGTGCTGGGGCGACGCAAGACGCTGGGCGTGGAGCGGGGGCGCTACCATACGGGGGAAGACGTGCTCGACGGGGTGTCGGGCCGCCGCGAGACGCCCGAGATGACGGTGGACTTCGAGGAGGCGATCAGCCGCCTCCCCGACGGGGCGCGGCAAGTGTTCGTGTTACACGATGTGGCGGGGTACCGCCACGAGGAGATCGCGCGCATGCTCGGCGTCGTGCCGGGCACGTCGAAGTCGCAGCTGCATCACGCGCGGATGGCGCTGCGGAGGTACTTGGACAAATGAACGATCAATGGACTGACCGGCTGTCGGAATACGTGGACGGCGAGCTCGGCGCCGGCGAGCGCAGCGCCCTGGAGGCCCACCTCTCGACCTGCGCGGACTGCCGCGCGACCCTCGTCGAGCTGCGCAACGTGGTGACACGCGCCAAGGCGCTGGAGGACCGGCCCCCGAGGACCGACCTCTGGCCCGGCGTGGCGCAGCGGATCGGCGCGGGGAAGGTCGTGCCGCTCGCGCCGCGCCGGCGCGTGAGCTTCAGCGTGCCGCAGCTCGTGGCGGCAAGCCTCGCGCTCGTCCTGATCTCGGGCGGCGGGGTGTGGCTCGCGCTGCAGCCGCGGCAGCCGGTAGACGCTGGACGCGCGGGCGTGACGCCCGCGGTGTGGACCGGCCGCACCGACGCCGCGATCGCCGAGCTGCAGGACGCGCTGTCGCGCAACGAGAGCCGCCTGGACACGTCAACGGTTCGGGTGGTACGTGAGAACCTGGCCCTGATGAACGTCGCGATCGCGCAGGCGCGGGCCGCCCTCGCGGCGGACCCCGGTAACACCTACTTGAATCTCCATCTCGCCGACACGATGCGGCGCAAGCTGGAGCTGCTGCGGCGCGTCAACGCGATCGCTTCAGCGCAGTCTTAGGAGGATAGCAGCATGCTGACGACGCTCGCCGCCGCGGTCCTGATCTCGCTGGCCCCCCTTCAAGGGGAAACCGACACGACGATCGCCGTGCCGGCCGGCGCCAGCCTGTCGGTCAACAACTTCGGCGGCGCGATCGTCGTCCACGCGTGGACGCAAAACCGCGTCAAGGTGCACGCGGAGCACGGCAGCCGGGGCAGTATCGAAGCGTCGTTGGTGGGCAGCACCGTGACGCTCAAGTCGAGCAGTCGACACGGCGCCCCCTCGGTCGTGGACTTCGACGTCACCGTGCCGCAAGACATGGCGCTCACGCTGTCCGGAACGTACACCGAGATCACGGTGGACGGCGTGCGGGGGCCGATCAGTGCCGAGACCGTGGACGGCGAAGTCAACGTGCGCGGCGGCAGCGGGATCATCACGCTGCACTCGATCCAGGGATCGGTGACACTCGCGGATGCCACGGGCCGTATCGAGGTGAACTCCGTGAACGAGGACGTCGAGCTCTCGAACGTCTCGGGGCAGATCAAGGCCGAGACCACGAACGGCGAGGTCAGGCTCACCGGGATCAAGTCGGCGAGCGTGGAGGCGACGACCATCAACGGCGACGTGCTGTACGAGGGCACCATTACCGACGGCGGTACGTACGTGCTCAACTCGCACAACGGCGACATCACCGTCTCGGTGCCCGAGGGCGCGAACGTGACGCTCTCGCTCGCCACGGCGAACGGGGAGATCGACCCGAGCTTTGCCTTGCCCTTCACGGGCACGCCCGGCAAGCATCGCTACACGTTCAAGCTCGGCACGGGAAGCGCGCGGATGGAAGCCGAATCGTTCCAGGGCGACATCGAGCTGCGCCGCCCCGCGGAGCTGCGGGAGCGGATGCAACACAAGGACAAGGACAAGAACCGAAACCACTGGGAGAACTGACCATGCGCCGCACGACCGTCGTCGCACCCTTCTTCTTCAGCCTGGCCGCCATTGCACTCGGTGCGTTACTCCTCCCCGCCGCCGCCCAGGCGCCGGACTTCCGCTGGCACGGCCGACTCGCCGCCGGCAAGCGCGTGGAGATCAAGGGGGTGAACGGCGACGTTCGCGCCGTGGCCGCCACGGGCGGCGAGGTGGAGGTGACCGCGGCGAAGCACGCCAGGCGCTCCGACCCCGAGGACGTGAAGATTCAAGTCATCGAGCACGAGGGTGGCGTGACGATTTGCGCCGTCTATCCCACGCCCCGGCGCGCCCGGCGCGAGAACACCTGCGAAGTGGGCGACCACTGGTCGTCCAGTACCGAGGACAACGACGTGACCGTCGATTTCGATGTACGGATCCCGGCCGGGGTCGAGTTCGCGGGGCGGACGGTGAACGGCGAGATGTCGGCCGAGGGGCTCAAGGCGGATGTCAAGGCGAGCACCGTGAACGGCAGCGTGCGGGTCACGACCACCGGCCTGGCGGAGGCATCGACGGTGAACGGGTCGGTGTACGTGGAAATGGGCCGGGCCGACTGGAGCGACGAGCTCGAGTTCAGCACGGTGAACGGGGGGATCACCCTGATTCTCCCCCAGCGGCTCGACACCGAGGTGCGCGCGACGACGGTGAACGGCGACCTCGAGTCCGACTTTCCCCTGACCATCACCGGCCGGTTCGGCCCGCGGCGGATGCGGGGGACGATCGGGGCGGGGGGGCGGTCGCTGAGCCTGAGCACGGTGAATGGGGAGATACGGCTCAAGAAGAGCACGTAACTGCGTGCGGCGTGTAGCGTGCGGCGTCGCAAGGTAAACGCCGCACGTAGTCACGCCGCACGTTTTTGCACCACCTCGCAGTAACCCGGTACCTAATCCGCAGCCCACCAGCCCTACCTTGCCTCCCCTCCTAGCCCGAGGGGCCCGTGGTGTTGCGGGAACTTCTCGCCCGCACCGAGCAGATCTCCGATCTTTGCGACCTCTTTGGCGCGCTCGGTTATGACGCGGCGTGGGAGACCGTGCCGCCCGGGCCCTGGCTCGGGGAGGAGGCGGCCGCCGCGGCCGGCGTCACGTGCGCAGCGCTGGTCGCGCGGCGGGAGGCGTTCCGCGTCTTCGGCCTCGAGGCCGCCGATCCGGAGCGGGCCGCCCGCGCCGCCGCCCGCCGCCTCGCGGCGGGTGGCGAGCGTGGCCTGGCGTGCGCGTTGGGCGGCAGCCCGCGGCGGCTCGTCTGCGCCGGCAGTCTCGGCCCCCGGATCGCCGTGGTGCCGCTGCCGCGGACCCCCGGCGCCGCGCTCGCCACGCTCGAGCGGCTCGCCCCCGCCCCCGAGGAGTCCGCCCTCGCCCTCAGCTTACGGATCGGCGACGCGCTCGCCAGCGAAGGCGTTACCCCGCGCTTCTTCCGCGCCTTCCGGGCGACGCTCGACCGCCTCACCGACCGCCTCGCCGCTCCGCACAGCCGGGCGGACCGTCACGCCTTGACGCTCACGGCGCTCACCCGCGTGCTCTTCCTTTACTTCGTCCAATCGAAGGGCTGGCTCGACGGGGACCCGCGCTACCTCCCCCGGTTGTTCGAGCACGCGCACGGCCGCCGCCTGCATTTTCACAGGGCCTGCCTGCACCCTCTGTGCTTTGGAGCGCTGAACCGCCCCGTGGAGCGCCGCAGCCCCGCGGCGCGGGCGCTCGGGCGGTTGCCCTTCCTGAACGGCGGGCTCTTCGAGCCGACCGCGCTCGAGCGCCGTCACGGCCCGGCGGTGTGGACCAACGCCGACTGGCGTGACGCGTTCGCCGACCTGTTCGAGCGCTTCCACTTCTCGGTGCGCGAAGACGATGCCGGCGCGCTCGTCGCTCCCGACATGCTGGGCCGGGTGTTCGAGGGCGTGATGGATCCCGGTGAGCGCCGGGCCAGCGGCAGTTATTACACGCCGGCGGCCCTGGTGCGCGAGGTCGTCCGGGCCGGGCTCGAAGGGGCGCTGGTCGGGCGCCTGGGCCTGTCCGCGGCCGCCGCGGCCCGCTGGGTCCACCAGGGCATCCCGCCGCATGCTGCGCCCGACCTGCATGGGTTCACCGTGCTCGACCCCGCGGCCGGGTCGGGGGCGTTCCTGCTGGGCGCGCTCGACGAGCTGGTCGCGCTGCGGCGCGCTGCGGGGGACGGGCCCGTCTCCGCCGTCAAGCGCGATGTGCTCGCGCACTCGCTGTTCGGCGTCGATCTCACCGTCACTGCGGTTCGCCTCACCGAGCTCCGCCTGTGGCTCGCGCTCGTCGCAGACAGCGACGTGGCCGAGCTCGACGCGGTCGCGCCCCTCCCCAACCTCGATGGCCATGTCCTCCAGGGCGACGCGCTGCTCGACCCCGTCGCCCTCGCCTGCTCCCTCGGCGGCCGTGCCGTACGCGTGGGCGGCGCCGAGGCGCGCCGGCTCGCGGCGGCACGGCGGGCGCTCTTCGATCTCTCGGGGCCGGCGAAGCGCCCAGCCCGGGCGGAGCTGGCCCGGGCGGAAGGGGTGCTGGCGCGCCGCCTGCTCGACGACGCCATCGCCGGCGTGGAGGCGACGATCCACGAGCTCTTGAGCGCGGCCCGGGATCGCGACCTGTTCGGGCGCCGGCGGGGGCTCACGGCCGACGAGCGGAAACGGCTGTCACGGCTGCAGGCGAGCCTGCGGGATCTCCGGCGCCACAGGCGCTTGTCACACGACGATGGCGCGCCCTTCTTTGCCTTCGAATCGCATTTCGCCGACGTCGCCGCCGCGGGCGGCTTCGATCTCGTGGCGGGCAATCCGCCGTGGGTGCGGGCGGAACGGCTGCCGGCGCGCGTGCGCGAGACGCTCGCGGCCCGCTATGCCTGCTGGCGACCCGCGCCAACGCGGGGCTTCGCTCACCTCCCCGACCTCGCCGTCGCCTTCATCGAGCGGGCGCTCGAGCTGACCCGCCCCGGCGGGGCGGTTGCCCTGCTCGTGCCGGCGAAGATCGCGACGAGCGGGTACGCCGAGCCGCTGCGTCAGCGGTTGGCGCGCGCCACTCGCCTCGAGCGCGCCGCACCCCTCCCCGAGCCCGCGGCACGGGCGTTCGGCGCGGCCGTGTATCCGATGGCGCTCGTCGCGGGGCGCGCCGATCCGGCGGGGACGGAAGCCGCGGCGACCACGCTTGGACCGAAGCCCGGCGCTCCCGCCGTCGCGCAGCGCCTGCTCCAGGAACCCGGTCCCTGGGTCCTGCTGCCCGACGCCGATCGCGTCGCGCGGCGTCTGCGTGCAGCCTTTCCCACCGTGGGCGATCGCTGGCGCCCACAGCTGGGCGTGAAGACGGGCGCGGATGACCTGTTCCTCGTCGCCGCACCCTGCGCCGGGACGCGACCGGCGCTGCGCGGTCGCGACCTCGGGCCTTGGCGCTGCGAGACTCGCCGCTACGTGCTCTGGACGCACGGTCCCGACGGCCGGCCACTCGCCCGGCTCCCGGCGACCCTCGCTGCGCATCTCGCGCCGCATCTCGAGCGGCTGCGCCGCCGCGCCGACTACCGCGCCGGCGCGCCGTGGCAGCTGTTTCGCACGGGACTGGCGACCGCCCCGCACCGCGTGGTCTGGGCGGACCTCGGCCGCCGCCTCGCCGCCGCGGTCCCGGATGCCGACGTCGTGCCCCTCAACACGGTGTACGGGATCGCCACACGAGACGCGGCCGACGCGGTGGCCCTTTCCGCGCTGTTCAACTCACGCTGGCTGACGGCGTTGGCGCGCCTCGTGGCCGACCCTGCCCGCGGCGGATTCCGACGCTTCAACGCCGGCGTGGTGCGGGCGCTCCCGATCCCGACTCCCGCGTCCCCCGCGTGGACCGCTCTGGCGGCGCTCGGGGGCGGGGAGGGCCGCGGGCCCGCAGACGATACCGTCGCCGATGCTCTCGAACTGGACCATGCCGACCGCCGCGCGCTCGCCCGCCTCGCTCCGGATCCTGTCTGAGCACCTCATCCCCGTCCCGGAGCCGCTCACCGTGGCGCTCCGGCCGGCGGATGAGGCGCCGCCCCGGGCGGTCGTCGCCCTCGCGGCGCGGGCGCTGCTCGACCGCGCGGCGTTGGCGCGCGAGCCGGCGCCGTGGCCGGCGTGGCTCGCGCCGCACCAGGCTCCCGCCGCCGAACGCTTGAGCGCGATCCTCGCGCGCCACGGCGGAGCCCTGCTCGCCGACGCCGTGGGGCTCGGCAAGTCGTACGTCGCCTTGGCCGTGGCCCTCGCGCGCGGCGAGCCCTTCGCCCTCGTCGTCCCGGCGGTTCTCGTCCCGCAGTGGCGCGCGCTCCTTGAGCGCTTCGATACCAAGGCGCCCATCATTACACACGAGTCGCTCAGCGCGGGCACTTACCGCCCCTTACCGCCCCCTACCGTCCCCTACCGTCTCTTTGTCGTCGACGAAGCCCACCGGTTCCGCAACCCGGGCACCCAGCGCTACCGCACGCTGGCGCGGCTCGTGGTCGGGGCCAGGGTGCTGCTCGTCACCGCGACGCCGGTGCACAACCGTATCGCGGACCTCTTTCATGTATTCCAGTTGTTCCTGCGGGACCACGCGCTCGCCGCGCTGGGTGTACCGTCGCTGCGCCGGGCGGCACGGGCGGAGGGCGAGATCGACCCCGTGCTCGCGGCGGCGGCCGCTGCGCGCCTGGTCGTGGCGCGCTCGCGCACGCGGGTGCGCGACGGCTACGGGGGCGGCTCCAGCGCGCTGGCGTTCCCCCACCGGTCCGAAGCGGAAACGCTGCGGATCGGCGCGGCGCCCGACGCGGTGCTCGAGGCCCTCGTGACCGGCGTCCGGCGCCTCACCTCCGGCGGCCCCGCGGCGCCGTTATTGCGGCTCATCCTCTTGCGCCGGCTCGCGTCGAGCCTCCCCGCATTCCGGGCGAGTCTCGCCCGCCAGGAGGCGTACCTGGACCTCGCCGCGCGCGCGGCGGGCGAAGGGCGCGGTCTCTCGGCCCGGGTCTTCCACCGTTGCTTCCCGCCGACCGAGGCACCCGACATCCAGCTCGCGCTGTTCCCCTTGCTGCTCGACACCCGGGAGTGTGCGCCGCATCCCGGGGACCGGCGGGAGCTGGCTCGGCTGCGCGCCTTGGCGGAGGACGCGCGCGACCCCAAGGCCGATGCGCTGGCGCGGCTGCTCGATGCGCGTCCGGCCAAGACGATCGTCTTCACGGACGCGCAGCCCACCGTGCGGCACCTGTTGCGGCGCCTGCACGGCCATCGCGTCGCCGCCGTGTTCGGGCGCGCGGGCCGGTTCGCAGCCGGCACGGCCAGCCGGCACGAGGTGCTGCGCGCCTTTGCACCTTTCGCGCAGAACGCACCGCAACCTGCCGCTGCGCTCCAAACCGACCTGCTCATCGCGACCGACCTGCTGAGCGAGGGGCTCAATCTCCAGGACGCCGAGCGCGTGGTGCACTACGATTTGCCCTGGAGCCCGGCGCGCCTCACGCAGCGGGTTGGGCGGATCGACCGCCTGGGGTCGCCGCACGCCGGCGTCGCCACGGTCGCGTTCCTCCCTCCCGAGCCGCTCACGGAGGCGCTCGCGCTGGAGCAACGCCTGGCGGCCAAAGTCTCCGCGCAGGTAGCGGCCGGGGCGGCGCAAGTGGAGACGCCCCGGGGAGCCGCCTCGAGCGCGCCCGGGCTCGACTGGTGCGACCGGCTCCAGCAGCCGAGCCAGGTCCGAACCGACGGCGTTCCGGCAGGTGCGTGCGCGGCGGTGCGGGGCAAGGAGGCGGCGACCGTGCTCGTCGTTCGGATCGGAGGGCTCGCCGAGGCGATGCTCGTGACCGGCGACGCGGCCCGCGCGGATCCCATCGCGGCCACCGAGCTGCTCGCCTCCGCGCTGCTCGCCGAGCCCGCACCGCTCGATCGTGCCGCGTTGCACGGGGCCGTTGCGATCGCGGCGCCGCTCGTCCGCGCACGCCTCGCGGCGATGCAAGACGCCCGCTGGCGCGCCGCCGATCGCGACCGCCTGGCGCGCCGCCTGATCCCCTGGGCACTCTCGGCCGCCCGCCGCGCCGCCCGCCGCGGGGATGCCGCCCAGCTTACGCGCCTCGACGGGCTGGTGTCACGCCTGGCGCTCGGGATGACTGCCGGAGAGGAGCTGCTCCTGGAGGACTTGCTGGCGCGCCGTGAGCCGCTCGCGGTCCGCGACCTGCTCGCGTGGCACGAGCGCCTGCCGGCGGCGCAGGAGGAGGACGCAGGGGTCGCCGTGGAATTGGTTGCGGCGCTGGCGGTCGTCCCGTGACCGGCTTGGTGTAAATTGCCTCCGTGCCCCTCAACACCTTCCTCTTCGACCTCGACGGCACGCTCATCGACTCGATCGACCTGATCCTGCGGTCGTACCGGCACACGATGCAGGTGCACCGCGGCAGTTCCCCCCCCGACGACGTCTGGATGAAAGGCCTCGGTACCCCCCTGTGGGTCCAGTTCCGCCACTGGACCGAGGACGAAGCCGAGATCGAGGCCATGGTGGCCACATATCGCGCGTACAACCTGACGCACCACGATGCGCTCGTAAAACCGTATGAAGGGGTGGTCGCGGAGGTCCTCAGGCTGAAAGAGACAGGGAAACGCCTCGGCCTGGTGACGAGCAAGCTCAAGGACGGCGCCATGCGGGGCCTCAAGCTCGCGAGGCTCGACCAGGCCTTCGAGATCGTCGTCGGCGCCGACGACGTCACCCACCCCAAGCCCCATCCCGAGCCTGTCCTCAAGGCCCTCGACCTGTTGCGTGCGGTCCACGCCGAGACCGTGTTCGTCGGCGACTCGCGCCACGACATCGAGTGCGGCCGCGCCGCCGGCGTCAAAACCGCCGCCGCCCTGTGGGGACCGTTCGACCGCTCCCACCTCGAGGACCTGCAGCCCGACTTCTGGCTGGAGAAACCGGACCAACTGCGGCAGCTTTACGACCCATGAGCCCAACCAAATTCGTTCCCTTCGACCTCGAGCGCTGGCAGAGCACCTGGGAAAACCGCGTTCGCTTCAACCTCTCTGAATCGGGCGTCCACCCGCTCACCATTCAGGAGCTGCTCGGCCTCGCCGGCGCCTCCGCGATGCCGTTGCTCGAAGTGCGCCTCGGCTACAGCCAGTCGAACGGCACCGACCTTTTGCGCGAGCGGATCGCCGCCCTCTACCCCGGCGCCTCCCCCGACCAGGTGCTCGTCACCACCGGCAGCTCCGAGGCGAACTTCGTCACCTGCTGGCGGCTGATCGAGCCCGGCGACAAGGTCGCCGTGATGACGCCGAACTACCAGCAGACCTGGGGCCTCACGCAGAACTTCGGCGCCCAGGTGCGCGCCCTCCAGCTCCACGAAAAGGAGGGGTGGGAGCCCTACGCCGAAGAGGTCCGCACCGCCATCGCACCGGGCACGAAGCTGGTGGTGGTCACCAATCCCCATAACCCCACGGGCCACATCCTGTCCGACGCGGCCCGCAAGGTCATCGTCGAGCGCGCCAAGGAGGTCGGCGCCTGGCTGCTCGCCGACGAGGTGTACCAGGGCGCCGAGCGCGACGGCCGCACGACGCCCTCGTTCTGGGGGAGCTACGACAAGACGATCATCGTGAACGGGCTGTCCAAGGCCTACGGCCTGCCGGGGCTCCGCATCGGCTGGATCGTGGCGCCGCCGGCGCTCACGCAGGAGGCGTGGGCGCGCCACGACTACACCACGATCGGGCCCTCGGGCGCCACCGACCACCTCGCCGCCGTTGCGCTCGACCCGCGCGTGCGCGACAAGCTGATCGACCGCACACGCCGCATTCTGGCCGCCAACTACCCCGTGCTCGAGACGTGGCTCAAGACGTTCGGCGACACGTTCACCTGGCACCCGCCGCAGGCGGGCGCGATCTGCTGGGTCCGCTATCGCCAGGCGATTCCCGGCCCCGAAATCGTCGAGAAGATCCGCGCCCAGCACAGCGTGCTGCTCGTTCCCGGCGAGCACTTCGGGATGCCGGGGTTCCTGCGATTCGGCTACGGCGACGACCTCAAGCACCTTCAAGAAGCCCTCGCCGAGACGGAGCGCGGCCTCCGGCGCCTCTTCACCGACTGAGCGGGTGCAGGTCGTCCGGCGGTACTTGAGGCTCTGAACTTATGACTGCAGTCATCCGTGCGCCGCAGGACAGCTCCGAAGTTGGCGTGGTGGCGCTCGCCGGTTCACAGGAGGTGCGCGCCGCCCTCGATGCGAACGTCGCGGCGGGGCGCGCCTGCCGCGACATGCCCGCCTACGAGCGAGCGGCGGCGCTCCGCAACGTCGCCGACGGCCTCGCGGCGGGCAAACAGGAATTGGCCCGGACGCTGGCGCTCGAGGCGGGGAAGCCGATCACCCAGGCCCGGCTGGAGTTGGACCGCGCCATCTTCGTGTTCCGCGACGCAGCCGAAGAGGCCACGCGCATCGGCGGCGAGGTGTTCCCGACCGACGTCCTGCCCGCCGGCGCGGGGCGGATCGCCCTCACGCGCCGCTTCCCCCTCTCGCCCATCGTGGGCATCACGCCGTTCAACTTTCCGGTGCTGCTCGCCGCCCACAAGATCGCGCCCGCGATGGCGTGCGGCGCCGCCATCACCCTCAAGCCTCCGCCTCAGGACCCGCTCACCACGCTGCGGTTGGCCGAACTGGTGAACGCGTCCGGCTACCCGGCGGGCGGGGTGAACGTCGTCCCCTGCAGCGTGGACGTGGCGCAGATCCTGATCGAGGATCCGCGGGTGCGCCTGATCACCTTCACCGGCAGCGCCAAGGCCGGCTGGGCGATCCGCTCCAAGGCCGGACCGAAGCGCGTCGCCCTGGAGCTGGGCGGCAACGCGGCGGTAATCGTCGAGCCCGACGCCGACCTCGGCTGGGCGGCGGCGCGCTGTGCCGTCGGCGGGTTCACCTATGCGGGGCAGTCGTGCATCTCCACCCAGCGGGTGTTCGTCCACGAATCCGCTTACACGCCCTTTCTCGACGCGTTTATTCAACGAGTTCGTCAGTTGAACGTCGGGGACGTGCTGGACGAGAAGACCGATATCGGGCCGATGATCTCACTCGACGCCGCCGAGCGAGTGGAGCGCTGGATCGGGGAGGCGGTCGCCGCGGGCGCCCAGGTCGCCGTGGGCGGCACGCGCACCGGACAGTCCCTCGAGCCCACGGTGCTGCTCCACACCAGCCCGGACATGAAGGTGAACTGCGAGGAAGTGTTCGCCCCGCTCGTCACGGTCACTTCCTACCGCAAGCTGGACGACGCGATCGCCGCGGCGAACGCCACGCCCTACGGGCTCCAGGCCGGCGTGTTCACGACCAACCTCAAGACGATGTTCCGGCTCCATGCCGAGCTCGACGTCGGCGCCGTCAACGGCAACGATATTCCCGGCTTCCGCATCGATCGGCTGCCCTACGGCGGCGCGAAGGCGTCGGGGCTGGGCCGCGAGGGCGTCCGCTCCGCCATCGAGGAAATGACCGAGCTACGCGTCTTGACCCTCAAACTGGACTGACATGAAGGCCAGCGTCCGGCAGCATCTGCTCGACGTCCTCGGGTTCACGCCCATGACCCACCGCCCGCCGCTTCCCAGGCGCTGGTGGCTCTATTGCGCCGTCGCGTATCTCGCGCCGAGCGTCGTGCTCCAGCTCGTGCCGGCGACCGACGTGCCCTACCGCGATCTGGTCTGGCTGCTCACGCTGGTGCCGGCGTACATCCTGTCGCTGCATTACGGGATGCACGGGGCGGTGTCGGGGCTGGTGATGGGCACGATCCTGTTCACCGTGATCCAATACCTCGTCGCGTGGAGCCTCGAGCCCGAAGACTGGCGCATCACGGTGCCGATCTACGTGGCTTACGGCGCGATCGCGATCTCGGTGGGCTGGCTGTCGGAGCAGCTCCACCTCTACTACGACCGCGCCATCGCAGGGGAGCGGGTGGCGGTGGTGGGGCAGGTCGCGGTAGCGATGCGACACGAGGTGAACAACGCGCTGGCGACGATCGTCGCCGAGGGGCAGCTGCTCGAGCGGGACGCGCGGGTGACGCATCCCGAGGACAAGAAGTCGCTCGACCAGATCATGACCATGGCGCGGCGCGTCCAGGCGAGCATCGAGAAGCTCGCCACCGTCTCCCACGCTCCCGTCACCGATTACGCGCAGGGCGTGAGGATGATCGATCTGCGAAAGCTCTAGGCCTAAAACTCCCGATAGGCCCCAAACGGGGCTAACTGATCCTCTCCCAGCTCAGCGGGGATCGGCAAACACGGTTCGTTCAACTTCTCGCACACCTGGTTCCACAATGCCGTGCGGGCGTATCTCTGGTGTACCTTCTGAAACGCAACAGATAACAGGAGGCTCTTAGCCTGTTGGAATTCACCTTTATCAATCAACAGCTGCACCCGTCGTTCGATTATCCACTCATCTTGAAGTCCGTCTACCTGGTTTAACCAATTCTCCCGTTCGGCTATGGTTTCTGCCCCCAGATGGCGAAGCACCTCATCGCGCTCAACGACGACCTGCGGATGCAATTGCAACCACGTCTCCTGAATGGACCCGAACGCCTTTCCGGCACTCTTGATATCACTTTCCACCTTGAACAGCCTGGCCAACAAAGCCTTTGCAACCCCCAGGCCGCTCGTCGACAGCACGTGGATCGCTTCATTCTTCTTTCCCGTTCCGGCCAGCCAGGTGCCATAGTAGAATCTCCACCGTTCGGCTTTTTCGTCCTCGGTTTTCTCAATGGCCCATTCAAAAGCAGCACTCATGTCTTCCATGCCGGAAGGAGCCCAAAGACACCGATGAATCTCGGGGGGCTCCGGTAACCTTCCTCTGGATTCGTAGGCGCTCAAGAGATCCTTCCAGACACCGACTTCTTCCTTCCTTGCCCAATCGAAGAGAGGGACGTCGTTGATCGGTCTGAGCTTCACGTCCGGGACCTTCAGGGAATAGATGTTCAATGCTTCGTCCGAGGGGATCCAGAACTCCACGTGCCATCGGGTTTCGTTGGGCTGCAACTCCAGTTTGATGGACTGATCACCAATGGGTCCGCCCTGTATCTCGACGTACGGATCGCGCCTGGCCGTACTCAACGTCGCCCAGGCGCGGTCTTTCCCGGCACCATAGCTCCACAGTTTCATGCCGGGCGCGACGGCCGCATCCGCAACGTGATATAACCCGCCACCGAATGACGGTGTAAAGACGCCAAATGCATTCGCATCCTTTGTCTTCCAAAAGAAGCCCGTCATCTCCTGTACGTCCGATTCACGCTTCGGTCCCGCTCGCTGCCAGTCGATGACCTCGAGCTTGGAGGAGTGCGACAGCACCTGGCCCTTGGGAAAGTGATACTCCGTATCCGGCGCGCAGGGCACGGCGGCATTGGACCAGGACATCCAGGGATACGGTGCAGCGCCGGGATTATGCAGACGGACGCGCTGCGTCAGGAACCCATCGTCGGCACCGAGGGAGTACTCCACGGACCACTGCATGCCAAAGCGCAATTCCCGTTCGCCACACGTGACATACACGCGCTCGTCGGTTCGATCGATCCGCCACAAGACCGGCTCATTCTGGGTGGGGGAGTGCGAAATGGGGAAGCTGACGGCAATGCCGCCGGCCACAAAAGCGAAGCGCGGCAGAATCCGCGCCGGCTTGATGACGTCCGGCGTGTACAGGACTTCCTTGCGTGACCCCTTGTGAATGAGGGAGGTGACCTTGCCGCCGAGGTCGGGACAAATGACGACGCGGAGGCGCTCGTTCTCCAACACGATGAGCCGGTACTTTCTCAATGCCGGCCGGCGGGAGGTCTCTACATAGCTGACGTAGGGATAGACGCCATTCGGATCGAATGCTGTCGGAACAGGACCTGCCGGTGTCAGGTCATGGGTGAGGACGTAATCCTGAACCTCGCTGCACACCAGTCCGTTATCGCGCAAGGCGATCGCTTAACGCCCCCAGCATCTGCATCCCCTTGTGCACGGCTTCCGTCATTCTCGCCTGATCGTAGTTCCGTTTACTGTAATCGTGATCTCCCACGAACGTCCTCAAGTGGTCGTCCAATTGCCGGAGCTGGCGTCTGACGGTGCCGTCCGTCGATCGGGATGCCAGCGCCCGCAGAATCTGGATCTTCTCGTAGTCGACGATCCCCTCGCGCAGTTTCTCGAATCGAATGCTGCTGTTGGCTCCGGGATACACGAGGAACGTATCGCCGGCGGGCCATATCGCGTGCCGTGCATCGCGCATCGGATCCGCGGGCCACGCATCGTATGCCCAGCGCAGAAAGCCGTCGTAGCCGTATGCCGCCGCGTACCAGCCGATGTAGCGACCTTCAATCGGGGGTGAAAAGACAAACGTGTTAGGCCGCGGCGGAAAACAGGCCACGTAATAGGTGGTCGTAAACCCGTGCGCCGACCGCTGGCGCACTTCCGGCTGACTGGGCTCGCTGGTGATGGCCGGCGAGTAGTCGTCGAGCAGACTATCCAGCTCCGGGTGCCAGTCGCCGGCGTAGGTGATCCGCCACGCCCGCGAATGGTCCTTGATCACTCGCACGGCCGCGAGTGTGTACTCCAACGGGTTCTCGTTGATGCCGAGGTAGGTCCGGGAGAACCATCCCTTCTGTTCCAGATGCGCCTTCAGGTCGTCCAGAAACACCGGCCACACCGCTCGGAATTTCGCCGAGTCGGGTGACCACTGCTCAAAGACGTAGTTGCCGGTTTTGGCATCGAGGTAGCGAAAGCGGTGGCCCCACGGAACGGGCGTGTAGATCGTGATGGCCTTGTCCACGCCGGCATCCATGGCGAGCTGCACGTATTGATCGAAGATGTCGTAATCGAATTTCCAGCTGCCGTCGGCGCGTTTGGTCCAGTCGATCATCGCGCCTTCGATCATGTACGAATTGTCGGCCCACGGGGAATGAACGGCGTAGGTGGTGATGTACTTGCCGCCGGCCGCCGCGTAGAGCTGGAGGTGCTGCTTCAGCAGCGCTTTGTGCTCGTCGGACCAGGGCTGGACGTTGTAGTACCAGGCCAGGACCCACGGGTTTTGCCACAGGTCGAGCCTGAACTTCCAATCGCGCGGGCTCGGTAGAACCTGGTTTTGCACGCGGATTCTCACCTGCAATGCGGCACGACTGTTCTCCGAGCCGACGTCGATCGTCCCCTGGTAGATGCCCGCCTCGGTACCGGGAGGAATGTCCAGCGAAATCCATACCGGCCTGACCGTGCGGCTCGGGATATCGAACCGTTCGAAGGATTCGAGTCTATCCGGCACGAGAAACACCGTGTCCGTCGCGTCGCATCCCTTGGGCGCGGCGCCATATGGGTAATTCGACAGCACGTAGCGAACGAGAGTCACGTGAAGATTGGTCTTGCTCAACACCCCGCCTTTGGCATTGACGAGGTCATTGGTCGTAATGCGTATCTGCTTCACCGTATCCCGCGACCAAATCAGCAGCTGCGCATTCAGCCGCTCGCCTTTCCACCCGGTGTCAGCCCAGAGGCGGGATTCCTTTGGGAGGCTTGGAACCTCACTGCGCATGTACAACTCATCGGTCGTACCGAACGACACGTTCAAGCCGCTGTGTTGCTGCGACCACCCGAGCGAGTCACTCGGCACATCGAACGTGTACTCCGCCTGGTAGTGCGGCTGCGGCGCGGGGACCTTCGCGGGATCGATCTGCGTGCGTTGCCATTGCCCGGCGGCCACGCCGGGCGCCAGGTAGAACGGCAGGACCGCGAGGAGGACGGTTCTCAGGCTACCAGCCCGGGTTTTGGATGAGGGTTCCCCTCGACAACTGAATCTGCTGCAAGGGAATCGGATCGAGATAATGCCGCGGGACGACGAATTGGCGTGAGGTCGCCGCTTCGGCGACGACGAAGCCGCCCGCGTCGACCTGGATATCGGTCCCAATCACCAGCGTGGAATCCCGCTGCTCATATTCCGTGCCCTCAAACTTCACGCCGCGCAGCGCCTGTGGCATCTCAGTCTCTGCCGTTTTCCAGCGCCGCAAGTCGTCACGGCGGAATCCCTCGAACGCCAATTCCACCGTCCGCTCGCGGCGGATCTCCCTCAACATGTCGAGCCCGTTGGTGGTGACGAAGCCGTTGGTCAGCGACGGCATGCCGACCCGCGCGCGGAGCTTGTTGATCGTGTTGCCCAAGTCGCCATCGGAGATCAGACCGTCGCGCTCGAACAGCGCTTCGGCCAGGATCAACAGCACTTCTCCATAACGGAATTCCTTGAAGTCATACTGCCCCGCAAACTGCGTTGCCTCGACCGTCTCATCGAGGAATTTCCGCAGCATGTATCCCGTGCGGCTCGCGTTGCTCCCCGAGAAGCCGGGGAAGACCGGCTGGAATCCGCTCTCCTGGAAGACCGCGCTGCCCGGAACGATGAAGGTCTGCGCCATTCTGGGGTCGCGGTTCCGAAATTCGGTGGTGAGTGAATCATATCCCGCGAATAGGGGTGAGCTCGTGATCGGCAGGCCATCCGTGGCCAGGTACATGTCCGCCAACTTCTTCGTCGGAATCATGTAATTGAACCACAGTTCTCTGGTCCAGTTGTGCACGGTGCGGCCCGCAAAATACCGTCTGGCCAGGATCACTTCCTTGCTGTCATCACCTTCCAGGATGAAAAGGAATTTGTAAGCGCTGTCCGGGCCGTGGTCGATGTACAGCTGATACTCCGTCGACGCGATGAGTTGCTGCGCGGCGGTGATCGCGGCCGTGAGCATCGCCGTCGGATCGCCCTCGCCATGATACTTGCGCCACGTGCCCTGATACAGCGCGGCCCGAGCTTTGAGCGCGAGCGCCGCCCCCTGCGTCACGCGCCCCATCTCCTCGCCGCTCAGCTCGCTCTGCTTGAGCAGCTTCGGTGTCGCGGCATCGAGGTCGGCGATGATGAAGTCGATGACCTCCTGTTGCGTCGCGCGCGGCGTGAAGATCTCCGGCGAGGCCACGTCGAGCACTTTCGTGATCAGCGGCACCCCGCCGTAGCTCTTCACCAGGTTCCAGTAGTGATAGGCCCTGAAGAACAACGCCTCGCCGACCCAGCGATCGATTTCCGATCCCAGACCGGATTGCGCGGCCTTCTCCAGAAGGTAGTTGGTCCCGCGGATGCCCGCATAGGAATTGGTCCACAGCGATGAATTCGCGGTCGGCAGATACGACCCATTGCTGACCGACTGCATTTCACCACCGGTACCGCTGCCGGTGGCAATATCCGAATTGATGTCGGTGTAGTTATGCGCGCCTCGCAGGCCGTAATAGAAATCGTTGGCGGCCAGTCTGAACTGCTCCGGCGTCTTCCAGAACGAGGCGTCCGAGACTTGATCCTTGGGGCCGAGATTCAGGTCTTTGCACCCCACGGCCAGCATCAGGGCGCCGCTTGCACAGATAATCGTGAGCCGCTTCATGTTGGGGCGCCCCGGTTAGAAGGTGATGTCCGTGCCGAAGGAGTACAGCCGCTGGAACGGATAGTTGAAGCCATTCGTGGTTGCTTCCGGATCCCACCCGCCCTTCACGCTGTGCTTTTCCCAGAGGTCAAAGCCGCTGAAATAGATTCTCGCCCGGTTCATGCGGAACCGTCTCATCAGTTCATCCGGCAGACTGTATCCGACCTGGAGATTCTTCAGCCGGAGGTAGGCGCCGTTGATCGCCAGCATCGACGACGGCTGATAATTCCAGAAGCGAATGTTGCCGTGCGTCAGACGCGGATACGGCGCATTGGGCCGGTCTTCGTTCCAGGTCGTCCCGTAGTAGAGCAGCGGCGGTTGCCGCCACCAGTCGCTCCACGGCATGCGATAGTCGCCCTCCCGGAACAGCGTCCGCTTGCCGACTCCCTGCAGGAAGACGCCGAGATCGAACCGCTTCCATTTGAGATCGAGATTCATGCCGTACGTGTACCGCGGCGCGAGATTCCCCAGATAGACGACATCCCCGTCTTGACCCGGGGCATCGCCGTACAAGCTGATTTTCCCGTCTCCGTTCACATCCTTGTATCGCGCATCGCCGATCCCGATGTCGCTGGGCACGCCCGGAATCAGCTTATAGGCATCGAGCTCCGCCTGGTTGCGGATCAGCCCATCGAACACGTAGCCGAAGTACGAATTGACCGGATAGCCTTCCCGGATATGTCCATCCCAGACGGCGTTCAGGCCCAACACGTAGGTGTCCTGGCCGCCGTAGTTCACGACCTTATTGACGGCGTCGCTGAGCACGAAGCGCGCGGCATACTGCACGTCGGCCAACGCCCCCTTCCACCCCACCGACGTCTCAAAGCCGTGCGTGCTGAGCTCGCCCGCATTCGAGAACGGCGGGATCGCGCCCAGGATGTCCGGATAGGTGATCGGGATGAGCATGTTCTTGTTGCGCTTGACGAAGTAATCGAATGTCACGTTCAACCGGGACGACCAGAGCGTCGCGTCCAGACCGACGTTGCGCGTCGCGATCGTTTCCCACGTGCGGTTCTTCGCCACCATGCCGTCCAAGTAGGCGGATTGCTCTTGCCTGCCCTGGCCGAACGGATAAAACGGATCGTACGGCCACTTCCTGCCGATGCTGATCGATTGCAGATAGTCGTACAGTTTGATGCCTTCCTGATTTCCGGTTTCACCGTACGACAGCCGGAGCTTCAGATCATCGAAGCTCGCGAGTCTCCGCCGCGCAAACGGCTCCTCCGAAAGGCGCCACGCCAACGATACCCCTGGGAAGAGTCCCCACCGCTTGTCCGGGGCGAAGCGGGAACTGCCGTCGTAGCGCAGCGTGGCATCCATCAGGTATCTGTTGCGGAAACTGTAGCTCAGTCGTGAGAACAGCGACCGGAGCGCCCACTGCTCGCCGCCTCCCCCTGTCTGCATGTTGCTGGTCGATCCCACATCGAGTCCCCACACGTCCTGGCTCGTAAAGCCGTATCTGGCCGCCCTGAGCCGGTCGAGATCGAAATCCTCGTGTGAGATGCCGCCCATGAACTCGAACGCGTGTTCATTGAACGTTCTGCTGAACTGCGCGTACCCGACGTAGCTCCGGCTCGTGGAGGAGATGGTGCGCCGGTCGACCCAATTCTGGTCGGGATTCGCGATCGAATAGTAGGCGATGCTGCTGTCATCCCAGCGGTACAACGGGGAAGACTTGCCGATGTCGGTGTTGTCATCCGATCGGTAATTGATGCCGGACTGGAGGTTCACTCGCAGACCCTCCAGGGGCTCGGCGATCAGCTTGAAATTGGTAGTGAGATCGCGGGTGTTAAAGGTCGCCGTCGCGGCTTCCTTCGCTTGGGCCACGGCATTGCCCCAGCCACCCTGCGCAAAAAAGTGCTGTCCGCTCTGCGTATACACCGGGTGATTGGGCATGCCGAAGATCCCTTCAACGATGACCCACGGACAGCCACACCAGGCAGAGTGGCTGAGGCCACCGAGGTCCGACCGATCCTGATTCTCTACGCCGAGCCGAGACTCGAGGCGAACTCGGCGGGAAAAGTCGTAATCGTAGTTGAGTCTCAGCTGATAGCGCTTGTTATCGTCGTTCGCGTAGCGAATGACGCCGTTCTGATTCGCGAACGCCGCCGAGACGTAATAGCTGGAATTCTGGCCGCCGCCCGAAGCCGTCAGCGTGTGCTTCTGCTCGGCCCCGTTTTCGAATAGCGCGCGGCGCCAATCGGTCGACGTAAAGAAGAGCATCCAGCCGGAGCTGCCGTAGATGGGATGCGGAATGGGGTTGGGATCCCCGATCCGCACCCGGTTGAGCAGGTCCGGCGTGTACATCGGCACTGCGCCGTTGTGGATGTTCGCCTCATTATCCATGATCGCCATCTGATAATGATTCGGCGTTTCCATCATCCCGGTTAACTTGGTGACGGCCGAATTGACGCTGTAGGTGAACGTCGGCGTGTTGCGCGTGCCGCGCCTCGTCGTGATGAGCAGGACGCCGTCGGCGGCGCGGTTGCCGTAAATCGACGCCGCGGCGTCCTTCAGCACGCTGATCGCCTCGATGTCGGCGGGATTGAGCAGGTCGAGGTTGCCGGGCACGCCATCGATCAGGATCAGCGGAGTGTTCCCGGCATTGGTCGATGACACGCCGCGCAGGTTCAGGTCAAAGTCTTCTATTCCCGGCTGTCCCGAGAAGCGTTGCACGATCAGCCCCGGCACCGCTCCCTGGAGCGCCCCGAGCGTGGTGGTGACGGGGCGAGAGTCGAGGGCTTCGGGGCCCACGGTCGCGACCGCGCCGGTGATGTCTTCCCGGCGCTTTTCACCGTAGCCCACCGCCACCACCGCTTGCAGCTCGATCGCTTGCGCCTTGAGCTGGAAATCCATCACCGCTTCTCGCCCCTCTTCCACGACCACACTGGTATCGACCGGTGAGTAGCCCAGCATCCGGGCACGCACCTTGTGTGTCCCGACCGGCACACCGGGGATGGAGTAGCGGCCGGAGGCGTCAGTCTCCGCGCTGAGGCGAGTGCCCACGACGTTCACACTGGCGCGGACGAGGGGCGTGCCCACCCCCGCCGCGGTCACCGTTCCAGCGATTGAGCCCAACTGCACGGCGGGCCCCGGCGGTCGCTTGACCAACGTGGCGCGTCCGTCCGGCGTGAACACGATGTCCACACCGGCGTCGAGCAGGACGTCCGTCAGCGCCGCGGCGACGGTGATGCGATCGGCGCGCAGATTCACGGTCATCGCGACCGGCAAGACCTCGTCGGCGTAGACCAGGCTGAGTCCCGCTTGCCGGGAGATCTCCGCCAGCGCCTCCTTGAGGGTGGCGCCGTCGAATGCGAGCGAAAGCGGCCGGCGCAAGACCGCCGATCGCTTCAGATCGACGGGTACCGGCGTCGCGCGCTCGGCCATGGCGAGCAGGAAGCGCGGGGCCCGGCTGTCGCTCGGGTCGCCCGCGTATTGCGCAGTGGCGCCGCGCGGGAACGCCGCCAGGGCCAGTGCCAGCACGAGAGGGGACATCGCAAGACGGTTCATGGGCCTACTCCCCCAGGCATGACAGTTACCTACCATTTCGCAGCAAAAACACGGATCCGTCCGCGCGCTCGACACGCACGCCGAGCGTCAACGCAATCCGGTTCAGGACCAGATCGATCGGCTCGTTGTTGAAGGTGGCCGTGAGCCGGCGCCCGGCGAGCGAGCTGTCGGCGAGGCGGATCTCGACGTTGTACCAACGCTCGAGCGTGTGCACCACATCGGTGAGCGGCGCGCCGTCGAAGGCGAGCACGCCGCGGGTCCAGGCGAGGTAGCGCTCGACCGCGACGTCCCGCCGCACCGTGGCGACGCCGCTCGCATCGAGGCGCCCGAGGTCGCGGGCGCCGAGCACCAGCGCGCGGGAACCCGCGGTCGTATCGGCCCCCCTCAGCGCCACGCGCCCCTCCGACACGACCACTTCGGTCGCGGTCTGTTCGCTGTACGCGTTGACCAGGAACGCCGTCCCCAAATCCTCGGTGACGATGCCGGGGGTATGCACGCGGAACGGCAGCCGCTCGTCCTTGGCGACCCGGAAATACGCTTGGCCGTCGAGATAGACATCGCGGTGCGCTGAGCCGTAGCCGGCCGGGTAGCGCACGCGACTCCGGGGCGCGAGAGTGAACTGGGTGCCGTCGCGCAGGCGGATGACCGCGCGCTGTGCGGCGGCGGTGGTGTATTCCTTCCACTCGGGCGCACGGCGCAGCAGTGCTGCCCCGCCCCCAATCAGCGCGATGACCGCCGCCGCCGCCGCGAGCGCCGCCACGAGCGACCGCCGCACCGGGCGAGAGCGAGCCCCGAGCGCGCTGACCGCCTTCGGCCAGGCCGCATCGACGCTGCTCTCCGGTACCCTCTCGGCTGTGACGCGCCTGATGAGCCGCAGATCTTCCAAGAGAAGGGCGTGCTCGGCGTCTTCCGCGAGCCACTCCCGCACGGCCTCCGCCTCCGCCTCCGACGCCTCGCCGGCCAAGTAGCGATCCAACAGGAGATAGAGGCGCTCGTCCTCGAGGTGCATACTGCTATGACGGGGCAGCCACGTCCCTACCCCCAAACAGATCCTTCGCGCCTGCGGCGCTCAGGATGACAGGCGCGCTCGCTCTACGAAGGCAAAAGCACGGGTCATTCGAAGCCGACGCGTGGCAGCGCGCGGAACAGCCCCCACCCCGCAGCGCCAGCGACCACCAAGCACACGACCGCGGGGCCGAGCTTTCCGTACAGCAGGTATCCCGTGCCGAACAACGCCGCGTAGATGACGGCGACGCCCAGGAACCAGCACAGAAACGCGGCGGTCACGCTCTCACCCGGATTGGCCCCCCGTGTCGTCACCGCGCCATTCCAGCCCGGGCCCATGGGCCGAATGCGGTCGTAAAACGTCTGGAGGGTGGCGCGGTCGGTGGGCGGCGTCGCGAACGTCACGGCCAGCCACCCGACGGTGGTGATCGCCACGCCGATCACGAGCTGCAGCGTCGGGGCAAGCGGCGCGAGCCCGAGCGCCGTGTGCACGAACTGGAAGTAGACGGCGACCACGAAGGAAATCGCCATGCCGGCGATCTCGCTCCACGCATTGATCCGCCACCAGAACCAGCGCAGCAGGAAGATCAGTCCGGTCCCGGCGCCGATCTGGAGCAGGATCTGGAACGCCTGATAGGAGTTGTGGAGCCAGAGCGACACTGCCGACGCGAGCACGATCAATCCCACCGTGACGGCGCGCCCCACCGTCACGTAGTGGCGTTCGTCCTCGTGGGGCGCGATGAACCGGCGGTAGCAATCCTCGACCGCGTAGGACGCGCCCCAGTTGAGGTGCGTGCTGATGGTGGACATGTACGCCGCCGCGAGCGACGCGACCATCAGGCCGAGCAGCCCGTGAGGGAGGTACACGAGCATCGCAGAGTAGGCCAGGTCGTGCCGCACGATCGCCGGGTCGATGTGGGGGAACCGGGCGGCGATGGAGGCGAGGTCGGGATAGACGATGAGCGAGGCGAGCGCCACGATGATCCAGGGCCAGGGCCGGACGGCGTAGTGGAGCACGTTGAACAGCAGGGTCGAGCGCATCGCGTCGCGCTCGGTGGGCGCGGCGAGCATGCGCTGCGCCACGTAGCCCCCGCCTCCCGGCTCGGCGCCGGGATACCACGTGCTCCACCACTGCACTGCGAGCGGCACGACCAGGACGGCCGCCGCCGTGGTCCAGTCCGAGAAATCGGGCAGGACCGACAGGTGCCCGGTGACCGCGGGGTGGGCAAGCAGCCCTGACAGGCCGCCGACCTGGGGGAGCCGGAGCGCGACGACGGCGGCCAGCACCGACCCGACCATCGCGATCAGGAACTGGACGAAATCGGTCAGGACGACCCCCGAAAGGCCGGAGCTTGCCGCGTAGACCACGGTGACGGCGCCGCCGACGAGCACCGCCGTCGGGCGATCCCAGCCGAGCATGACGCCGGCAATCTTGGTCGCGGAGAGATTGACCGAGGCCATGATCATCACGTTGAAGAACACGCCGAGGTAGATCGCCCGGAACCCGCGGAGGAACGCCGCGGGGCGGCCGGCGTAGCGCAGCTCGTAGAAGGCGATATCGGTGAGGGCCGCGGAGCGCCGCCACAGCTTCGCATAGAAGAACACGGTGCACATCCCCGTGACCGCGAAGGCCCACCAGACCCAGTTTTGGCTCACGCCGCCGGTGCGCACGAGATCGGTGACGAGGTTCGGCGTGTCCGTCGAGAACGTCGTGGCCACGAGCGACACGCCCAGGAGCCACCACGACAGCCGCCGGCCCGACAGGAAGAACTCCTGCCGCCCCTGTCCCGCGCGCCGCATGACCGCGAGCCCGACCGCGATGCAGAGCAGGCCGTACAGCGCCAGCACCGTCCAGTCCCAGGCGTTCAGTCGCATGCGAGTCCTCGGCCCGCCTAGCGGGCCTCGAGCCCGGCCGCCACAACGACGGGGCTGGGCGCCGTTATGGGTGGCGGATCTGCTCGCGCAGGGACTTCAGGCCGCGAGCGAGCTGCGTCTCCACGGTCTTCTCACAGATGCCGAGCCGGTCGGCGATCTGGGCGTAGGTCAGACCATCGATCAGCCGCAGCTTGCACACTGCGGATCGTTTGGGGGGAAGCTCGGCGAGGGCTCGTTCCACCTCGGCAACAAGGTCTGCTTCCTCCAAGGTGGACGGGACCTGCGGCGCGGTCTGCACCTGACCGGTCCGCCACCGGCGCGCCACGGCGGCACGCGCGAGTCGGTCGCGTGCGGCGTTGCGCACGGCCAGGTAGAGGTAGTTGCGCACGGCACCGGCGGGGACCCAGTGCGCCCGGGCACGCCAGATGCGGAAAAAGACCTCCTGCACGACTTCTTCCGCATCCTCCTTCGAGCGCACATAGCGGAAGGCGAACGCGTACAGCCGCTGCCAGTACGCGCGATACAGCGCCTGGAACGCCTCCATGTCCCCGGCGCGGATGCGATCCGCCCACGCGCGTTCGTCGGCGTCGGGACGGACGTCGTCGGGGAAGGTCTGAGGCTCGTGGGCGAAGCTGGTCTTGGGCGACATTGACGCAGATCGGGCGCGTCCGACGACATTAGCGTGCGCCCAATTCTCAGCCCCCGCAAGACCCCAGCCGCTATACTGCGCAGCCGCGGGCACCTGCATCTACAGCGCCGCCCGCAGCAGCAGGTAGGCGAGCCCCGCGATCCCCGCCGACGCCGGGATCGTCAGGATCCACGCCCACACGATGCGCCCCGCCACCCCCCAGCGCACCGCCGAGAAGCGCTGCGCTGCTCCCACGCCGGCGATCGCCCCGGTGATGGTGTGCGTGGTGCTGACCGGAATACCGAAGTGCGAGGCGACGAACAGCGTGATTGCCCCGCTCGTCTCGGCGCAGAACCCCCCGAACGGCCGCAGTTTCGTAATCCGCTGGCCCATGGTCCTCACGATCCGCCAGCCGCCAGCCATCGTCCCGAGCCCGATCGCCGCATGCGCCGCGAGGATAACCCACGTCGGGATCCGCGCGGCGCTCGTAAGGTGGAAGGCCTGGATCGGGAACGAGGTGAACAGCGCCTGGCTCGACACCAGCAGCGCTACGATAATCCCCATCGTTTTCTGCGCGTCGTTCGTCCCGTGACCGAGCGAGTACGCGGCAGCGGAGACGAGCTGCAGCAGGCGGAAGGTCTTGTCCACCTGCCGCGGCAGGGAGCGCCGCAGCGCCCAGGACAGCCCTACCGTGAGGGCCAGAGCGAGCGTGAGGCCCATGAGCGGCGCCACGACGATGAAGATCAGCGTCTTGACCCAGCCGCTCGCGATGATGGCGGTGAAGCCCGCCTTGGCAACCGCGGCTCCGGCATAGCCCCCGACCAACGCGTGCGACGAGGACGTGGGCAGTCCCAGCCACCAGGTCACGAGATCCCACACGATCGCGCCCAGCAGACCGCTGAGGATGACGGTCGAGTCCACGGTGCTCAGGACGATCATCCCGCCGCCGACCGTCTTCGCGATCGCGGTCCCGAAGACGAAGGCGGCGACGAAATTCCAGAACGCCGCCCAGAAGACGGCCGCGAACGGGGAGAGGACGCGCGTGGAGACGACGGTCGCGATGGAGTTCGCCGCGTCGTGAAACCCGTTGATGAAGTCGAAGATGAGGGCGACCCCGAGGATCGCCAAAACGAACCAAACGGATTGAGCCATCAGGCGTGCTTGATGGTGATGGACTCGACGACGTTGGCGACGTCCTCAGCCTGGTCGAGCGTGCCCTCCAGATTGTCGTAGATCTCCTTCCACTTGATCAGCTCGATGGCGTCACGCTCCTTCTCGAACAGCTGGCCCAGCGCCTCGTGGTAGATGGCGTCGCCTTCCTCCTCGAGCGATTTCGCCTCCACGCAGTAGCGCATCACGTCGTCGCCCTTCTTGAGCCGCCCCACGGCTTCCCCCAGCACGGCCACCATCCGCTGGATCACCTCGACCAGCTGGCGCACGCCCGGTGGGGCGACGCCGAGCCGGAAGATCTGCGTGCGCCGCGCGGTGCCGTCGATCGCATCCATCACGTCGTCCAGATCGGAGGCCAGCTGGTGGATGTCCTCGCGGTCGAGCGGCGTGATGAAGGTGCGGTCGAGGCGGCTCACGACCTCGTGCGTGACCTGGTCCGCCTCGTGCTCGAGCCGCTTGATCGCCTCGACGTGCGGCGTGCGGCGCTCGGGCGGGGCGTCGAACAGCTCCCGCAGGTGCTGTGCGGCTTCTTTGTTGCGCGTGGCGACTTCGGTGAAGAGGTCGAAGAACTCCTCTTCGCGGGGCAGCAGGCGCACGGTGTCCCCCGGAGTTGGGCGCGCAAAAAGATAGCGGACCCTCGAAGACGCCACTAGGTTAGGCACCCATGGCGACCATGCAACAGCCCCGCGCCGAATTCGTGCGGGCGATCTCCCGGCTCGACGCGACGGCGCTCGTCGTCGGGTCCATGATCGGCTCCGGCATCTTCATCGTGTCCGCCGAGATCCTCCGCCAGGTCCAGACGCCGGGGCTCCTGTTGCTCGTCTGGGGGCTCTCCGGCGTCGTGACCCTCCTGGGCGCCCTCACCTACGGCGAGCTGGCGGCCATGTACCCGAAGGCGGGGGGACAGTACGTCTACCTGCGCGAGGGGATCTCGCCGCTATTCGGCTATCTCTATGGTTGGACGCTGTTCGTCGTGATCCAGACGGGGACGATCGCCGCCGTCGCGGTCGCCTTCGCCCGCTTCACGTCGGTGCTGATCCCCGCCCTGTCGCCCGACGTGTTCCTCGGCTCCACGATCAGCTTCCCGCAACCGATCGGCGACATCCAGGTGGGACTCTCGGCCCAGCGGATCTTCGCCATTCTCTCCATCGTGCTGCTCACGTGGGTCAACGTGCGCGGCGTCAAGACGGCGGCGTTCATCCAGACGTCGCTGACCGCCATCAAGACCGCCGCCCTGGCGGCACTCATCCTGCTCGGCGTCTCCATCGGTCGCAACGCCGCGGCGATCGCGACGAACTTCGGGCCCGGGTTCTGGCCCGCGGGGGGCCTCACGCTCGCCGCGCTGCCGGTGATCGGCGGCGCCATGGTCGGATCGCTGTTCTCGATGGATGCGTGGAACAACGTGGGCTTCGCGTCGGGCGAGCTGAAGAATCCCGAGAAGGACCTGCCGTTCGCGATGGCCGTCGGCGTGCTCGTCGTGACCACGCTCTACGTGCTCGCGAACGTTGCGTACCTCAATGTCCTGCCGGCCGACGGGATCGCCCACGCGCCGCAGGACCGCGTCGGCACGGCCGCGCTCCAGGCGATGTTCGGCAGCCCCGGATTGTACATCATGGCCGTGGCGATCATGATCTCGACCTTCGGGTGCAACAACGGCCTCATCCTCTCGGGCGCCCGCGTCTACTACGCCATGGCGCGAGACAACCTGTTCTTCCAGTCCGCCGCGGTGCTGCACCCCCAGTACAAGACGCCGGCCGTCGCGCTCATCGTGCAGGCGATCTGGACCTGCGTGCTGTGCCTCTCCGGGACCTACAGCCAGCTGCTCAACTTCGTCATCTTCGCGGCTGTGGCGTTCTACACGGTGACCGCCATCGGCCTGTTCAGGCTGCGGCGCCGCCTTCCCCAGGCGCTGCGTCCCGTGCGGGCCCCGGGGTACCCGTGGCTCCCGGCCGTTTACGTCGTGCTCACCGCTCTCATCGCGATCGATCTCCTGGTGCAGCCCGCCACGCGCACGTACGCGACGCTCGGCCTCGGCCTCGTGCTGCTGGGAGTGCCCGTGTACTTCCTGTGGCGGCGGTGGGCCAGCCCCCTCGCCGTGACACCACCAACAAGCCACTAATACGACAGTCGTGCTGGCAGCGGGGTCTCTTGCTGGCGTTTGTCTTCGGTATATATTCGGGTACGCCCGATGCCCGACCGCCCTCCCGCGGCACCACCGCCCGCCAAATGCCCCGAATGCAGCACGCCGCTGCTGCGCCGCTCCGGCTGCGTTGAATGCCCGGAGTGCGGCTGGACGCGCTGTGGCTGAGGGACGGGCGGACGGGCGGACGGCCGGACGGCCGGTCCGCGACCTAGCCCAGATCCCGCTCTTGCAGCCCGTCAGCCCGTCCGCCCGTCCGCCCGTCCTTCTCGACCAGCGCCTCCGCGGCACTCGCTTCGTCTCCCTCACGCCCCGCCGCGTCCTCAACCCGCCCAGCCAGACCGGGATGGACTTCTGGTCGCTGAATCCCTACGTCGGGTGCGAGTTCGGGTGCAGCTACTGCTACGCGCGCTACGCGCACCGCTACGTGGTGGAGCGCGCGCACGATGCCGGGAAGCTCACCGACGCGGAGTTCGCCGATTTCCGGGGGGCCCACGGCTGGGAAGCATTCGAACGGCGGATCTTCGTCAAGGAACAGATGCTCGGCGCCCTCGAGACGGACCTGCGCCGCGTCGCGCCGGGCGAGACGATCGTGATCGGCACCGCCACCGACCCTTACCAGCCCGCCGAGCGCCGCTTTCGCGTCACCAGCGCGGTCTTGGGACGCCTGGCGCGCGGCGAGGGACTGTCGGTCGGCATTATCACCAAGAGTCCACTCGTCGCGCGGGACGTGGACGTGTTGCGGAAACTCCAGGAACGCAACGCGCTCGAGGTGTACGTCTCCTTGATCAGCGTGGACGCTCCGCTGGTGCGCACACTCGAGCCGCGCTCACCAACGCCCGCCGTCCGATTGCGCGCGCTGGCCAAGCTCGCCGCCGCGGGCGTCAATGCCGGGCTCATCGTGGCGCCGGTCCTTCCGGGGATTACGGATGACATGCCCCACCTGGAAGCGCTCTTCCAGGCGGCCCGGGAGGCCGGCGCCCAGTTTCTACACGCGGGACCGCTGCGACTCTACTCGGGCGTCCGCGACCGCTTTCTGCCCCTCCTGGACGAGCGCTTCCCGCAGCTGGCCGCGCGCTACCGCCGCGCGTACGCGACGCGCAGCTCGGCGCCGCGCCCCTACGCCCGCGCGCTCAGCCGGCGCATCCGCCGGCTCCAGGCGCGGTTTGGTTTCCCCGTGAACGACGGGATGGTGGACCGCTACAAGAGCCGGGTGCCGGTGCTGCAGGGGGAGCTGGACTTGGCCGAGGGTCGGCGGGGGGAGACCAGCTCTTAAGCGGGCGGCTTCAGGGTGGCGGCGCTGACCGCAGCCCAAATCTGGTTCGTCGTGAAGGGCTTGGCGACGAAGCGCTCCCGCTCGACGCCGCCGTCCGCACCCCAGGGGTAGCCGCTGATGAACACGAACCGGCCGGCGAGCTCCGGCCGCACCAGGACCGCCTCCCGCCACAGCCAGAGCCCATCGCGCCGCGGCATCTGCACGTCGGTCACAACGGCATCGAACGGCTGCAGGTCGATGGCCTCCAGACCTTCCACCCCATCCTCGGCGGTGACGACGTCGCACCCGCGCGCCTCGAGGGCGGCGCGGAGCACGCTGCGGACATCCGCTTCGTCCTCGACGACCAGGACGCGCGGCTTCCTAGACTCGCTCATTCGTCAGGATCCCGGGGGGCGCGAACCGCGGCGGGTGAAGCATCGAACGACACGTACTGCACATGTCAGTTATACCACCAGGAGGGGAGTTTCGCCAATCAGGGGCGCTTACGCCGCGTCGGACCTACCCGATGCTGTCCACCCGGATCACATACGCATCGTCGAGACAAGCCGAACGGAGCACGGGATCGATACGCCCATAGACGAACCCGGTGAAGCCCGGCGCCCAGGCGGGGGGCTGATCGGCGGAGATGTAGACACGGGAAAGCTCGACCGGGATCACCGCGAAGCAGCCGAGCGAGCGCTCAAATCCGGATCCGACACCGACGGAGTGCATGAACGGCTGGACGGGAACGGCTGGCGACACGGTGAGCGCGCCGAACGTACGGAGGGGCCACGGCGGTCCAGGCGCCTGCCAGTGGTTGGCCGCGCGCACCATGATGAGACGCGGCGATTGCGCCGCGATCGCAGGCACCCAAACCAGGGTGTCGTAGAGACCCAGTCCCAGGGGGCAGCCGCCCCGACAGGGCGGCGCGACGGAGAACGGCTCGATCGTCAAGGTATCGTGGGCCACGCGTACCCTGACACGCAAGTATCGCTGGTCGGCCGCGGTGACACCATAGAGCCGAACGCCGAACGGCGCTCCGGCGGCGACGGAATCCGACCATTCGAGCCAACTGGCGGAGAGGGGCGTGACGACGGACGCGTCGTCGCAGGCGGTGAAGACCGCAAACGAACCAACCAGCAGGGCAGCGATCCGGGCAGCAGGCATGCTCATCTTTTACCCGCCGTCCCGCGGGAGTGCCAGCCCCTCCTCCTGCGCCCACATGCGGGCAACCTCCCGGATCGTTCCCGGCGCATTCCCCTCGGCCCGATTGCTCGCGAGGATGAAAGCTTCGATGCGTCGCCGCAACGCCTCCTGCACCAGCCGCAGGATGTCCGCGCGCAGGCTCGGGAGCGGCTCCCGGATCCGGTCGTAGGGCGCGAACGCTTTCACCGCATCGGCATACCGGCGGCCAGGCGGAAGGAGCGCCCGCGCCACGGTGAAATCGGCAGGGAAGGTCCAGGCGAGGTCGAGCTGGGCGCCGATCGGCGGCACTTCGGTCCGTGAATTGAAGACGTGCGCCACACCATGGCGCTTCAACACGTCCCCATGGAACGGCGTGAGCAGCTCGGCGTTCCGCAGCTCGACGGCATAGCGGAAGTCGGACGGGAGCTGCGCCAAGAAGGCGTCCAGCTGGTCGGCCCAGGCGATGGGGTCGGGAAGATCCTTCCCGCGCATCGCCTGGAACTCGAGGACGAAGCACCCCGCGTGCTCGCGAAACACTCGGCTGTACGGCCCGAGCACTGCCTCCTTGAAGAGGCCGGCGTTCAGGAAGTCGGGATTCAGTTTGCCGCGTGCCTGGTCGAGCCGCCGCGCGGTGATCCGGTCCCACACTTTGCTGACGCACAGGAATCCCGGGGGCAGCGCTTGCGCGTACGCTTGCAGGACCTCTTCGGACGGCGGCTCGTAGAAAGCGCTGTCGATCCCCACCGTTCGAAACAGCGGGTAGCGGACGTACTCCTCGAGTCGTTTTGCCGGCTCGGCGCCGCGATAGGAACGGTGATAGACGTCCCCCGCCCAGCCGTCGTAAGTCCAGGTCGAGGTGCCGAAGCGGACGTTCGCCGGTACGTGCCGGGCGAGTGCTGTCAGCTCGGGGCTGGGTTCGGGGAGGGAATCCTTCCCGTCGAAGAGATCTGGCTGGTTCATTCTAGAAGCTCAAACATATCAATCACTTAACAGTTCCGCAGTGAGTCTTGCGAGGTATCCGATCTTCGGGATATATTCGGGTCCCCCTAACACTCTGTCAAATGCCCCGGCGTCCCACGAGTGCGCTCGCTGCCTGCGTTTGGATTCCGCTCTTCCCGCTGCGGTGTGAAGAGGCGCGGCGCGAGGGGCTCGCCGCCAGCCCTAGTGCCCTCCTCGCTCCCGACTTGAGCCGCAAGCTGTGGCAGGTCTCGCCACTCGCCCGACACGCGGGGGTGAGGCCGGGGATGACCGTCAGCCAGGCGATCGGGCTCTGTCCCGCCCTCAGGCTGTGCGAGCCCGACCCGGTGCACTACGACGACTGTTTCGCCCGCTTACTCACGGCGTTGAATGAAATCAGCCCGGTGATTGAGCCCGGAGAGTTGGGGCTGGCATATGTCGGCACTGATGGGTTGGAGGGGATTCTCGGTGCGCCCGGGAAGATCGTCGAGGCAATCGCGTGCGGCGTGCGGCGTGCGACGGGCACACGCAACACGCCGCACGCCGCACGTGTGGGGTGGGGCCCCGGAAAGTTCACCGCCTGGGTAGCCGCGAGCCGAGCCAAGCCCGGCGAAGCGATCATCGTCCCCGTGGGAGGAGAGGGGCAGTTTCTCGCCGCCCAGTCGATTTCCACCCTCCCCCTCGACCCCGACACGCACCGCCGCCTGCGGCAGCTCGGCATCCGGACCCTCGGCGCGCTGGCCGCGTTGCCGGAAGAAGCGGTGACGGCGCAGTTCGGCGCGCCGGGGCGCCGGCTGTGGCGGCTCGCCGCCGGACGGATCACGGAGCCGGTCGTGGGACGCGTGGCACCCGAGCCGATCGTCGCCGCGCTCACCTTCTACACGCCGGTGGGAGAGCGGGAGCTACTCGGGCGGGCCCTCGATCAGCTGATCGCGCGCGCCCTCAAGCATCCCCGGCGCATCGGCTGGCGGGTGCAAGCATTGCGGCTGCGCGCCGAAGTGGAGGGCGGCCGCTCCTGGCTCGCCGATCTGCTCCTCAAGGACCCGACCGCCGACGCCGCGCGCATTGCCGCTCCGCTCCGAACGCGGCTGGAGCAGGCACCGCCGGCAGGTGGAGTCGAGCGGCTCGTGCTGGAGCTCACCGGGTTCGCACCGGGGACGGCGGGGCTGCAGCTCTTCGCGCGCGATGCGGGCGCCGCCGCGCGGGCCGGCAAGCGGCGCGCGCTCCGAAGCGCCGCCCGGGAAATCCTGATGCGACTGAAGCGCTCCTTTCTCTATCACGTCATCGAGGTGCAGCCATGGTCACGCCTCCCCGAACGCCGCTACGCGCTGATCGACTTCGAGCCGTAAACGAGCCAAGCGCCGTTACGGTCGAAGTGAATGAATCCGGTCTGATGACGGTCGGACGGCCGGACGGCCGGACGGTCGGAAAGGTCGAAGCAATTCTTGATTCATGGCGAATCGACGACGAGTGGTGGCGTCATCCGATTTCCCGCTCGTACATGAACGTGTTGCTCGAAGGAGGAAGGCGCGTTGTGGTATTTCAGGATTTAACGACAGGCCTGTGGTTTATGCAGCAGCCATGATCGACCGGCCGTCCGGACGTCCGGCCGTCAGCCCGTCCTACGTCGAGCTGCATTGCCACTCCGCCTTCTCCTTCCTCGACGGCGCTTCCCTCCCCGAGGACCTCGTGGCAACCGCGCACGGTCTCGGCTACCACGCCCTCGCCCTCACCGACCACAACGGTCTGTACGGCTCGATGGCGTTCGCCCAGAGCGCCAAACCGCTCGGCCTCCAGGCGATCACCGGCGCGGAAGTGACGCTGACGGACGATGCCCACTTGACGCTCCTCGCCGAGACGCCGCAGGGCTACGCCAATTTGTGCCGGCTCCTCACCGAGGCGCACCTCGCCCACGAGCGCCTCGACCCACGGCTCGACTTCGCGTCATTGAAGCAGCGTCAGGAAGGATTGATCGTGCTTTCGGGATGCCGGCGCGACGGGCTGTTGCCGCGGACCCTCGCAGCCGAGGGGCTCACCGCCGCGCGCCGCCTCGCCGAGCGTTGTCTGAACGTCTTTGGACGAGATCGGTTCTTCGTCGAGCTGCAGCGGAACAGAGTCCGGGGCGACTTGGCGATGTCACGGGCACTCATGGACGTCGCTTCGTCTTGGCGTCTTGGCGTCGTGGCGACCGGTGGCGTCCATTATCACAAGCGCGAGCGGCACCGGTTGCACGACGTTCTGGTCGCGATCCACCACCGCACCACGCTCGACGGCTCGCACCGGGTCCGGCGTCCCAACAGCGAGTTTTACCTGCGGCCGCCTGAAGAAATCGTCGCGCTGTTCGCTGACTGTCCGGATGCTGTCGCCAATACGCTGACCCTCGCCGAGCGCTGCGCCGGCTTCGATCTGACGCGCGACTTGGGCTACACCTTCCCCGATTTCCGCGGACCCAACACAACGAAGCGGGCGCCCGCTCCCCAGGCGCTCGCCGAGCTGTGCCGCGCCCGGCTCTCAGACCGCTACCCCGACGGCTCCCCCCATCGCGCGGAGGCCGAGCGGCGGCTCGCGGCAGAGCTGACACTCATCGAGCATCATCGACTCAGCGGGTTCTTCCTGGTCTACAACGACCTGTTCGAGCTGGCCCGCGAAGTAGCCGCCGACGTGCGTCGCGGCTCGCGCCGCGCCTCGGGCAATCTCCTCCCGGGCCGGGGGCGGGGCTCCTCGGTGTCGTCCATCGTCTGCTACCTCCTCGGCCTGTCGCACATCGACCCGGTCGCGAACCGCCTCTTCCTCGGCCGCTTCCTGAACGAAACCCTCGCCTCCGTCCCCGACATCGACCTCGATTTCCCGCGCGAGATCCGCGAAGAGCTGATCCGCCGCGTCTACAAACGCTACGGCGACGAGCACGTCGGCCTCGTCTGCTCCTTCCCCACCTATCGGCTGCGCTCCGCCGTGCGCGAGATCGGCAAGGCGCTCGATCTGCCGCTCGGGGAGATCGAGCTGGTGGCGAAACTGGCGGACCGGCGGTCGGGCGGACTGGCGGACGAGCTGCAACAGCTCCCCGGCTTCGAGGGACGCAAGGATGCCCCCCTCTGGAAGGAGCTGTGCGAGCTCGCCGAGGAGATCCGCGGCCTGCCGCGGCACGTCTCCCAGCACGTCGGGGGCATGGTGATCTCCTCCCGGCCGCTCGTGGAAATCGTGCCGCTCGAGCGCGCCGCCATGGAGGACCGCGTCGTCTGTCAGTGGGACAAGGACTCGTGCGACGATGCGCGCTTCATCAAGATCGATTTCCTCGCGCTCGGGATGCTGTCGCTCGTGGAGGAGTGCGTCGAGCTGATCGCGCGCAAGGAGGGCCGGCCGCCGGATCTCTCCCGCATCGACTTCGACGACGCCGCCGTCTACGACCGCATCTGCGCCGGGGACACGGTGGGCCTCTTCCAGATCGAGAGCCGGGCGCAGATCCAAATGCTGCGCCGCACCCGGCCGCGCGATTTAGGCGACCTCGCCGTCGAGGTGGCGATCGTGCGCCCCGGCCCCATCGTGGGGGGCGCGGTGAATCCCTACGTGCGGCGCCGCGAAGCCCAGCGCCACGCGCGAGAGGCGGGCCGCCCCTACGAGCCGCCGGTCGACCATCCTCTGCTCCGGGAATGCCTGGGCGAGACCCTCGGCGTCATCCTCTATCAGGACCAGGTGCTCCAGGTCTGCCAGGCGCTCGCGGGATTCTCCTCCGGGCAGGCGGAGGCGCTGCGGCGCGCCATGAGCCGGCGCCGCTCGCGCGAGCTGATGGGCGGGTTCTGGGAGGAGTTCTGCGCCGGCGCCGCGGCGCGCGGCGTCCCCGAGGCCACCGCCGAGAAAGTGTTCACGCAGGTGATCGCCTTCAGCGAGTTCGGGTTCCCCAAGTCGCACGCCGCCGCGTTCGGCCTGCTCGCCTACCAGTCGGCGTGGCTGCGGCACTACCACCCGGTCGAGTACTACGCGGGGCTCTTCAACAATCAGCCGATGGGGTTCTACTCGCTCGACGCGCTGGGCCGCGACGCGCAGCGCAACAACGTCACGGTGCGGCTCCCCGACGTAAACCGGAGCGACGTGTGGTGCACTGTAGAACGGGAAACGGGAAACGAGAAACGAGAAACGGGGGCAGTGCGCGTCGGACTGGGGTTCGTGCGACACTGGAGTGAAGAAACTGCCACCGCCGCGGTGGCCGAGCGCGAGCGGGGCGGTCCCTACCGCAGTGTCGGCGACTTCGTGCGGCGCGCGCCGCCGGCCCTGAAACGCTCCGCGATCGAAGCGCTCGTGTGGGTCGGGGGCTGCGACGACTTCGGGCTCACGCGTCGCGAGCTGCTCTGGCAGGTGGGCCTGTGGCTCCCGCCCACTGCGGCGCGCTCGGGCGACGGGCGCGGCCGGCGCCAGCTCGAGCTCGCCTTGAGCCACCAGCACGAGCAGCTCCCCTTCGGCGGGCTCGACGCCGCCGAGCGCCTCCTCGCCGAGTACGCGACACTCGGGTTCTCCGCGAGCGGCCACCCGTTGAGTCTCGTACGCGACGCGTTGCCGCCGGGACTGACCGCCAGTAACCGGCTTTCGGAGCTCGAGGGAGGCGCCAAGTGTCAGGTGGCAGGGCTCGTGGTGGCGCGGCAGCGCCCCGAAACGGCGAAGGGGTTCGTCTTCGTGCTGCTCGAGGACGAAGGAGGAATGTCGAACGTGATCGTGCGGCCCGCCGTGTACGACCGCTACCGCGCCGCGGTGCGCGGGGAGCCGTTCCTGTGGATCCGCGGCAAGCTCGCCAAGGACGATGGGACGGTGAACGTGATCGCGGAAGAGGTGGAGGGACTGAAACTGCGCGGGATGCGGGATGCGGGATACGAGATGCGTGACACCACGACGCATCCCGCATCTCGTATCTCGCATCCCGAAGACCCGTCCTCCCCCTTCGCGTATCTCAAGTCCCTGCGCCGCGTAGCGCCGGACTCAAAGGATTGGGGGTGAGTGTGCGCGAACCCATCCCCAAATCGTCCTAAGGTGAGATGATACCCTCACCAGGAGGACGCATGCTCAATCCTGTTACGGCTTCACTCGCTGCGCTGCTCCTCGCCCAGGCTCCGGCTCCAGCGCCCAAGGGACCCGTGATCTTCACCGCCGGTTCCGGTGAAGCGACCCTGACTCCACAGCGAGCCGTACTCCACATCGGGATGACCAGCCGCGCCTCCAATGCGGCGGAGGCGTCGAGCCGCAACGCGAAGACGCTTCGGAGCGTGCTCGATACCCTGGTACGAGCGGGATTCCCGCGAGAGTCGCTCAAGACGGTCGACTTCGGCGTCGGTCCCAACATCGACTACGAGCACGCGAACAAGATTACCGGCTACGACGCGAACGCGACCATCCGCTTGGTGGTTCGTGACCTGACGCAGGTCGGCCGGGTCATCGACCTCGCGTTGACGGCGGGCGCAAACGACGTGCCGAATGTCGAGTTCGAGTCCGACAGTCTAGAGATTGGGCGTCGCCGGGCGCTCCGGGAGGCCCTCGCCAAGGCTCGCAGCGACGCCGACGCGCTGGCGACCGCGGCCGGGGGATCACTCGGCCGGCTCCTCGACGTCTCGACCGTCGGCGGATTCGGATTCGCCCCGGGTGCCAGGCTTAGCGCGGTCGCGCTCACTGCCTCCGCCAGCCGGGCACCCGCGTTCACACCGCGAGATGTCGTGGTGCCGGTGTCCGTTCAGGCGCGCTGGGAGTTCGTGCCGGGCCCACGGTAGCGAAACGGGCTGCCCGTCGCCAAGCTATGGGGCATGCGGCCCATCTACCTCGTCTGCGTCCTTGCCGCCTGCGGCGGCGGATCACCGCCGCCGCCGGCCACCCCGGCGGCGGGGCCCGGCGGCCCGCAGGCGCGCGCCGTGGTCACGCTGCGCGCCGCGCAGGTCAACGGCACCACCCTCGCATACCGCTTGCTCGGCGACTCGGGCACCCCGGTCGTGTTCGTGCACGGCAGCCTCGGCGACCTGGGGGACTGGGACGCGCAGGTCGCCGCCTTTGCGGGGACGCACCGGGTCCTGGTCTATAGCCGGCGGTACCATCCACCCAACCCGCCGCAGAACGACGACCAGGCGTACTCGCCCGCGCTCCACGCCGAGGACCTCGCGGCGCTGCTGCTCGCGCTCGACCTCGCGCCGGCCCACGTGGTCGGCGCGGGGTACGGCGGTTACACCGCCCTGGTGCTGGGGCTCGAGCATCCCGAGCTGGTCCGTTCGCTCGTCCTGGGCGAACCGCCGATCATGCCGCTGCTGAACCGCACCCCCGAAGCCGATGCGATCCGCCGCGCCTTTTTCGCCGCGGCGCTGGACCCGGCGCGCGCCGCGTTCGCGCACCGGGATTCCGTCGCGGCCTTGCGCGCGTTCTTCAACGGCGTGAACAGTCCCGATCGCTTCGACAACCTCCCGGCGCCGGCGCGGGCGAAGATCGTGGCGCACGCGTTCGAGATGCGCCGCGAGATGCTCGCGAACCGCGAGGAGTACATGCCGCCCCTGCCTTGCGCCGACCTCGGCCGCCTGCACACGCCGGTGCTGCTCCTCAGCGCCGACCGCAGCGCCCGCTTGTTTCACGCCATCACCGACGAGCTCGCCCGCTGCCTGCGTAGCGACTCGACCGCCACGATTCCGGGCGCCGGGCACGCCATGCAAGCCGCGAATCCGGCGTCCTACAACCGGACGGTGCTCCGATACCTCGCGACCCATTGACATGAACCCCCGGCTCGCCGTCGCGCTCCTGTTGGTGCCGGCCGGTCTCGCCGCCCAAAGTCCCATCGCGCAGCTCCTGCAGACGGCCCAGCGGCACGTCGCGGATCGTCAGCTCGACAGCGCGGATGCGGCGTTGGACGCCGCGCTCCGGAGCGCGACCTACCTGATGGACAGCGTCAGCGTCTACGTGTGGCGCGGTGTCGTCGGGCACCTGCGTGGCAGCGACAGTCTCGCGCGGCTCAGCTTCCGGCAGGCGCTCACCCTCAACGGTGGGACATCGGTGCGTGGCCTGGATCAGATCTCACCGGGCCTGGCCGAGCTGTTCGACGCCGAGTCGCGCGCCATGCACGTCCGCGACCCCTCTGAGCTGGACGAGAAGCCCGCCTGGCACGCCGGCCCGGGTGTCGTGTACCCGCGCGAAGTCCGGCGGCGGCGTGTCGCAGGGCTCGCCGTCGTGACCGCGATCGTGGACACGCTCGGCCGCGTCGAGCCGCGCTCCGTCCAGGTCCTCGAGACGCCCGATTCGGGCCTGATCGAGCCCCTGAAGCAGATGATGCTCGCCACGACCTTCAACCCGGGCCGCGTGCGCGGCCGCCCGGTCCGAAGCTCGATGTCCCTCGCCTTGAATCTCACGCCGCCGTCGCTCGGGAGTCCCACGCAGCTGGTCAGAGCTGCCCGGGAGCAGCTCGCAAGCCGCCACACCGACAGCGCCCTCGCCCTGCTCGACGAGGTGCTCGACCCCGCCACGCATGCGTCGGAAGGCGAGCGGGTGTACGCCCTGCTGGTTCAGGGGCTGGCCTGGACGGCCAGGAAGCGCGACAGCCTCGCGAACACCGCCTTCGACACGGCGCTCGCAGGCTACCGCGATCTCACCGCCCGCGGCGTGGACCTCGCGCCCTTTCTGCGACGCCTGGCGGATTCCGTCCGGCTGGCCCGCCGCGCCGTCGCTCGGGCGGCCGGGCCGCTCGGCGCCCCGACCGCCGTCGGAGCCGTGGACCAACAGCCCGCGCTCGTCTCCCACCCGCCGATCCGGTACGCTCCCGAGATGCAGGCGCTCCGCGTCGGGGGCACCGTGACCGTCGAGGCGACCCTCGACACCACGGGGCGCGTCGTCCCGGCGACCGTGAAGGTCATCCAGAGCCCCAACCCGATCTTCGACGCCGAGGCCCGGCGGGTCGTGATCGCCGCCGTGTACCGGCCCGCGCGCACCGGCGGGCGGGCGGTCCGCGCCACGATTCGGCAACCGATCACCTTCGCTGCATATTGACGGGCGATGACGACTGCGCGTGCCACTCTCGCCGGCGGCTGCTTCTGGTGCCTCGAGGCTGCCTTCCAGCAGCTGCGCGGCGTGACCGCGGTCGTGTCGGGATACGCGGGCGGACACGTGCCAAACCCGAGCTACGAGGCGGTCTGTACGGGGACGACCGGTCACGCCGAGGTCGTGCAGGTCACCTTCGACCCCGGCGCGATCGCATACCGCGACCTGCTCGACGTGTTTTTCACGATCCACGACCCGACGACGCTGAACCGGCAGGGGGGCGACGTCGGCACGCAGTATCGCTCGGCCATCTTCTATCATGACGACGAGCAGCGGCGCGTTGCCGAGCAGGCCGTCAAAGAGCTGGAGGCGGCGCACGTGTGGGACGACCCGATCGTCACCGAGATCGTTCCGCTCACCGCGTTCTATCCGGCCGAGCCATACCACCAGGAGTATTACCGGCGCAACGCGAATCAACCGTACTGCCGCGCGGTGATCGCGCCCAAGGTGGCGAAGCTGCGGAGCAAGTACTTCGAGAAGCTGAAGGCGTGATCCGGAGGCATCCATGAGAACCGTTCTCGCGCTGTCGCTCGCGGCGGCGTCCATTGCGGCCGCCCAGGCGCCGCCCGCCGGCGCCAGCACGCCGTTCGTGGTCGAGTACTACTACACGGCCCGCTGGGGCTTCGCGGACGAGTTCATCCGGCTCTTCAAGAAGAATCACTATCCGGTGCTGGCACGGCAGCGGGAGCTGGGGAACATCCTCGAGATCAAGGCGGAGGCACCGCGGTTCCACGGCACGGAAGACCGCCGCTGGGACTATCGGATCACGCTCGTATGGAAAAACGCGGCGGCGCCGCACGAGGCGTTCCCCGACAGCGCGTTGCGGCGGCTGTTCCCCGACCAGGAAACCTTCCGGCGGGAGGAGCAGCGGCGCTTCGAGATTCTCCAGGCGCACTGGGACCTGCCGGTCGTCAAGGTGGACCTGACGCGGCCTCCCCCCTAGCCCGCCCGGCTCTTACCCAGGTATGCCCGCACGAGCGGCGCCGGCCGGCGCCGCACCAGTGCGGCGCGCAGAAGTTCCCGTTCCTCGGAGGTCACATCGACCAGGAACCGCTCCCCGCTCCCCGCTCCCTCCTTCACCGCCGCCGGCACGCCGTCCCGATAGAGGATCCGGTTCGTCGCGAGGGCCGGCACGGGATCGTCGGGCGTCAGGATGCCTACCAGGTTCAGGGGATCCGCCCCGCTGACCGCGACCAGCTCCCCGGCTCCGGACTCCGGACTCCGGGCTCCCTCGCGCCGCACGGTTCTCAGCAAGCCGATCGCCTCCGGCAGGGCGTACTGCTCGCCCGAGAACCCGCCGACGAATCGCCCGCCGCGGATCTCGCCGCGCGCCTCGAGCCGCCGGTACACCCGCAGGATGTCGCGCCACGGCGCGAGCAGACTCTCGCGCTGCACCACGCGCCGGAACACCACGCCGTAGCGCCGCAGCAGCTGCCAGGCAATCGCTTCCGCGATCTGCTCCTCGGGCAAGGGCGGGGAATGCCGTACGCGCGACCACCGCCCCGCCGTCTCGACCCCGAAGGCCGCGACCCGGCCGCGGCGCCGGTACCCGCCGATCGGTCTGCGGCGCTCCGACGGGACGAGCAGCGCCCTGAGCCCCGCGAAGCTGTCCGACGTGACGAGGCCCCAAGCCACGAGCTCACCGAGCCCCTTTTCGACTTCGGTACGGAGCAACCCGGTCGCGTTTACGAGGTCGCCGAAGAACGACGCGCCGCGCTCGTCCAACGCCGCGACCAGCGTGCGTCCCGTGTGCGAGAGCGGCAACTCGGCCGGAGGGACGTTCGCGGTGGCTGCACGCCACACCGCCCCGCGCTCACGACGGAATAGAGAGACCGGGGTCGTGCGGATCGGACCAGATTTTCTGTTCCGCGTTCCGACTTCCACGTTCCGCGTTGGGCCGAGCCGCCCCCAGGCGACCTCCCCCGACAGACACAGGCCGTCGAGCCACAACGGATCGTAGTCGGCCAGCCGGGCCGGCAGCACGTCAGACTCCCACGCCCCCGCCGGCACGTCATAGCCGTCGAGCAGGTCGAGCACGGC
>DASYRJ010000086.1:0-4090 GCA_036004525.1 Gemmatimonadales bacterium
GCTCGCCCTGGACGTTGGTGGTCCCCATTTCGCCCAGGATGTCCGCCAGGCCGGCGCGCCGCACGTTGCGGGAGATGATCTTGGCCGCGAGGCAGACGTCGTACAGCAGGTTGGACAGCTCGCCCGTCGCCTCGGGAACCAGGCGTTCCTGCTCGATGATGAAGCGCTCAATCGTGACGACGGAATTCGAGCTGTGCACGGTGCCCGTCGGTGGTGAAGGTGATGGTCCCAAACCGGTCGGTCCGCAGCGTCTCCACGTGGTGGCGGCCGAGCCGTTCGAGCACCTCGGGCGTAGGGTGCCCGTACGTGTTGTGCGCGCCGACGCTGATCACGGCCCGGACCGGGCCCAGCTCGTCGAGCCATGCGTCGGACGTGGCGCTCCGGCTGCCGTGGTGACCCACCTTCAGGACATCCACGTGACCCACGTGTCCCGCGAGGTGCGCCTCGACCGGCAGTCCCGCATCCGCCTGGAACAGCAGGCGGATCGCCCCATAGCTCACGAGCAGCACGACGCCGTGCTCGTTGACATCCAACGGCTGCGCCATCAGCGCGCTGTCGGGGCTCAGCACCAGAAACGTCACGCCGTCGAGCTCCAGCCGGTCGCCCGCCCGGGCCGGATGCCACGTGGCCCGGTCCCGCTCGACATCGGCCAGGAACTCCAGGTACAGCGGCCGGCCCAACGGCTCGCCAGGCTCAAGCACCACGGTCGGCGGCAAGGCCTCGATCACCGCCGGCAACCCGCCCAGGTGATCGGCGTCCCCGTGCGTGGCCACGACCAGGGACAGGCCACTGGCGCCTCGCCGACGCAGAAACGGTAGCACGACCCGTCGTCCGGCGTCTCCCTGTGGCGTACGCGGCCCGCCGTCGATCAACACCCAGTGCCCCGCCGGCGTGCGGAGCACCGTCGCGTCACCCTGCCCGACGTCGAGAAAATGTACGGTGAGGACGCCATCCCTGTCACGGGGCGCGCGGAACAGCAGGCTGCCCCAGCTGACCACGGAGACGACGAGCGCCACGCGCGCCGCCAGCACCCAGCGATGACGCGGGCTATGCCACAACCACCAGGACACGTGGAGCAGGGCGCACCACGCCAATGCGGCCGGCCAGCCGGGCGCGGAGATGACGTGGCCACCAGGAACCGCCGCGGCGGCCCCGGCCACCAGATCGAGGAGTGCCAGGACGAGGCCTGAGCCGGCAGCGAGCCAGGCGCCAAGCGCGGGCAGGACGACCGAGAGGCCGAGCGCGAAGATCGCCCCTGGAACGGCGATGGCGCCGAGCGGAATCGCGACCAGGTTCGCGACCACGCCGATCGGCGCCACCGTCCCGAAGGCGAACGCGGTGATCGGTGCCGTCACGAGCGTCGCGGCGATGGCCGGGGCCACGAGCTTTAACGCCCGAGGGCCGGTGACGGCGCGATCGGCCCAGATCACCGCCCCGATCGCCGCCACCGACAGCCAGGCGCCGACGGAGTAGATCGCCCAGGGGTCGATGAGCATCACGATGAGCGCGGCCAGCGCGATCGTGCCCCGCGGCGCGACGACGCGTTGGCGCCACCGGGCCACGCCGTCGGCGGCGAGCATGACGGCGGCGCGCGTGGCGGGGGCCGGGAAGCCGATCAGCCAGCAGTAGGCGAACACGGCCAGCGTCGCAACGACCAGACGGGGCCGTGGCGTCACGCCGATGAGCCGCAGCAGGAGCGAGAGCCACACCGCGAAGAAGCCAACATGGAGGCCGGAGATGGAAAGGATATGCGCGAGACCGGACCGCGCGTAGCGCTCCCGCAGATCGGCATCGAGATCGGCGGTTCGCCCGATCACCAGCGCATCTACCAGCGGGGCGCGGCCGCCGAACAGCGCGGCGCTGCGCCGGGCCACACCGTCTCGCAGGCCGCCCCGTCCCCGGGGGACGGGATCGAGCAGTCGCGACACGCGCACGCGCAGCAAGCCGCGGCCGGCATCGCCGATGTAGGGACCGGCCACTGTCCACGTCGTGCCACCGGCCGCGCGTTTGCCGGATGGCCAGTTGAGTGTGATCGTGCCGCGGCACGTCCCGCCAACCACCAGGGCGTCAACAATCCCACCGTGGTCAGGAACGCGATCGAGCAGTCGCACGATCGCCGCGCGGGTTACTCTTCCCCCTTCCCCCTTCCCTCCTCCCCAAACTCCCGCGCACCCGGCGTCACGCTTCGCGACTGCCGCGCCACCCCACACCATCCCGGCGATCGCCGCGAATCCCATCGCGGCCGCAACCGGCGCGCGCCGCGCTAAGAGGACGGCACCCGCGAGCACGGGGAGCCCCACCTCCCACGGCCGCCCTCCCCCGTCCCCAAACAGGACGAGGCCGGCCCACAGGCCGGCCCCGAAGCCGATCGTCAACCACAAGAGCGGCGGGCGCACCGCCGCCTCAGCAGGTCAGGCCAGGGTCAGCGGCTTTGTACCGCAGCGCGGCGCCAGCGCCACGCGACGGAACCCCTCGATAAGAATGACGGTGAGCTTCGCGGTTTCCTGATCGGTGCCCAACGAGAGCCCCGTGAGGATCTCGCCCGCGCGCGTAGAGACGTAGTGCGGCGAAAGCCGGTTCAGCGCGAACACCAACACGTCGCCCCGGCAGGTGTCGCAGCCGCAGAAGGTGGGGTACTGCGGCCGCAGCCGCTCGTACTCCTTGTGGGCCACCTCCATGGTCACGTTCGTTACGCCCAGAGGGCCAGCTCCTGTTCCACCGGCCACGCGGTGAACGTGGACCCGGTCGTCCCGGTAAACCGCACGCGCCGGTAAGTCCCGATCCAGTCGTCGGGTCCGTCGACGAGGGCCACCTTGTTGGTGCGCGTCCGTGTCTGGAGCAGGCCGCCGCGCTTGGCCGGTCCTTCCACCAGAACTTCGTGGGTCGTCCCGACGAGCGCCATGTTGCGCCGCCGCGCCAGGGCCCGGACCAGCGCGATGAGCCGTTCCAGACGCTCCGCCGCCACCGCGGGGTCGACGTGGTCCCGCATTTTGACCGCGGGCGTTCCGTCCCTGAGGGAGTACCGGAACGTGTACGCATCGTCGAACTCCACCTGCTCCACGAGCGACAGCGTTTCGGCGAACTCGTCTTCGGTCTCGCCCGGGAACCCCACGATGATGTCGGTCGTGAGCGCGATCGAGGGCACCGCCTGGCGCAGCGCGGCCACGACCTCGAGGTATCGCTCCCGGTTGTAGCGCCGCAGCATCCGTTTGAGGACGCGCGAGCTGCCGCTCTGCGCCGGCAGATGCACGTGCTCACACACCGCCGCCGTGTCGGCCATGGCGGCCAGCACGCGATCGGTGAAATCGGTCGGATAGGGAGACGTGAACCGGATGCGGTGGATCCCCGGCACCGCGCCGCTGGCCCGCAGCAAGTCGGCGAAGTCGTGTCGCCCATCGTGATAACTGTTGACCGTCTGGCCAAGAAGCGTGACCTCGGAGGTTCCGGCGAGCGCGAGGCGGGTTACCTCGCTCACCACGTCCTCCAAGTTGCGGCTCCGCTCCGGGCCGCGCGTCATCGGAACGATGCAGAAGGTGCACCGATAATCGCAGCCCCGCTGCACCGTCACGAACGCCGACACGCTCCCCTCGGGACGCACGGCCGGCACATCCTCGTAATGCTCCCACTGGCGGAAGGTGACGTCGGCCGCCCGGTCGCCCGCGCGGGCCCGCGCGATCAGCTCCGGCAGGCCGCGGTAGCCGTCCGGCCCGATCACGAGATCGACCTGGGGGACCTGCTCCAGCAGTTTGGGACCGAGTCGCTGCGCCATGCAGCCGACCACGCCGAGCACGTCGCCGGGCCGCTTGTACCGCTTCAGCTCTCCCATGCGGCCCAGGACGCGCTGCTCGGCATGATCGCGCACGGCGCAGGTATTCACGAGCAGGACGTCCGCCGCGGCCGGATCTTCGGTGCGCTCGTAGCCCGCCCGGCTCAAGACACCGAGCATCAGCTCGGAGTCCGAGACGTTCATCTGACAGCCGTAGGTTTCGATGTAGATGCGCGGCACGATCAGGGTACCGTCAGGTCCAATCTGGGACGGCCGTCCCATTCGTGGCTCGTAAGATAGACGGTGAGGTAGTCCTGCGTGAGC
>DASYRJ010000087.1:0-40301 GCA_036004525.1 Gemmatimonadales bacterium
CCCGGTGAGCCGGATCACGATGGGGACGCGCACGTCCAGCTGGCCCAGCGCGGTGACGATGCCGTTGGCGACGTCGTCGGTCCGGGTGATGCCGCCGAAGATGTTGAAGAGGATCGCCTTGACGCGGGAGTCGGCGGTCACGATGCGGAGCGCGTTGACGACTTTCTCCGGGTTCGAGCTGCCGCCGATGTCCAGGAAGTTGGCCGGCTCCCCGCCGTAAAACTTGACCAGATCCATGGTCGCCATCGCGAGCCCGGCGCCGTTCACGCAGCACCCGACGCTGCCGTCGAGCTTGATGAAGGTGAGCCCCGCTTCGCGCGCCTGCACCTCGGCGGGCGCTTCGGCCGACACGTCGCGCAGCGCGGCGATCTCGGGGTGGCGGTCCAGCTCGTTGTCGTCCACGACGATCTTGGCGTCGAGCGCCTGGACGGTGCCATCGGGCGTCGTGACCAGCGGGTTGATCTCCGCGAGCGAGGCGCCCACCGCGTAGACGGCGACGTACAACTTCTGCATGATGTCGGCGGCGGCGCGCGCCTGGGCCGTGTCCTTGTAGAGCGTGAAGCCGAGGCCGAGCGCCTGATGCGGCAGCAGCCCGTAGCGCGGATCCACGGCGAGCCGGTGGATCTTCTCCGGGCTCTTGGCCGCGACCTCCTCGATGTCGATCCCCCCCGCCGGGCTCACCATGAGCACGGGCCGCTGCGAGGCGCGGTCGACGATGATCCCGAGGTAGCTCTCCGAGGCGATGTCCGCCGCGGGAGCGACGAGCACCTTGTGCACCGTGAGACCCTTGATCGTCATCCCGAGGATGGCGGACGCCGCCGCTGCCGCGGCGTCGGCGCCGTCCGCCAGCTTCACGCCGCCCGCCTTGCCGCGGCCCCCGGCGTGGACCTGCGCCTTGATCACGACCTTGCCTCCCAGCCGCTCGGCCAGGGCGCGGGCCTCCGCCGGCGTGGAGGCGACGTCGCCCGGCGGCACCGGAATCCCGTGCCGCCGCAGGATCTCCCGCGCCTGGTATTCGTGCAGGTTCACCCGTGCTCCTTCGTGATGGTCGTGCCCGCCTCACCGCCGAGCGCCGCGAGGCCGCGCGCCAACTCCGCGATGATCGCCCGCTCCCCCCCCGCGCGCACGAAATCCGCCGCCGCTTCGACCTTGGGCCGCATGCTCCCCGCTCCCAGGTCCTTGCCGGCCAAGAGGTGGTCCGCCTCGGCCAGGGAGAGGCGGCGGATCGCCTCCTGATGCCGCGTGCCGTACGCCCGGTAGACGGCGTCCACGTTCGTGAGGATCAGGAGCACCTGGGCCGCGATGTCGCGCCCCAGGATCGCCGCCACCCGGTCCTTGTCGGCCACCGCATCGATCCCCTCGAACCCGAGGCGCGGGTCTTCATAGACCGGCGGCCCGCCGCCGCCGCAGGCGATCACCACGTGCCCCGCCGCGATCAACTGCCGCACTATCTCCCGCTCCACGATCCGCACCGGCTTGGGGCTCGGCGCGAGACGCCGCCACTCGCCGGGCCGCTCCTGTCGCACCGGCACGCCCCGCGCTTCGAGCCGCGCCACGCGCACGGCGTCGAGCGAGTGACCGATCGGCTTCGACGGCATGCGCAGGTTGGGATCGCCGGCGTCGCACAGCGTCTGCGTGACCAGCGTGACCACGGTGCGGTGCACGCCCGCGCGGGCCAGCGCGTTCTGCAGCGACTGCTGGATCATATAGCCCATCCAGCCGGCCGTCCCGGCCACGAGGACGCCCAGCGGGAGCGGCTCCACCTGCTCGGCCGCGATCTCGTTGCGCGCCAGCTCGTCGCCTACCTGGGGGCCGTTGCCATGCACCAGCGCGATGTGCCAACCCGCCGCCGCGAGGTCCACGATCGGCGCGAGACTCTCGCGCGTATGGCGGAACTGATTGCCGATCGTGGGCCGCTCGCCCGGCGGGGCGACGGCGTTCCCACCCAGCGCGACGACGATGGTTCCCCCCCCCGGTGGCACGGCGGCGCAACCTAGCGGGGCCGGCGAGCCGGAGCAAGCAGGCGCACCAGCTCGCGGTACAGGCGGCCGAAGGCCTCGACGTCCCCTGCCGCGAGGGCCGAGTCCGCCCGGGCGGCCAGGACGCGGGCCTGCTCCCACCGGCCGGCGAGGGTCGTGTCGGTGACGAACCGCCGGCCCTGGCCGGTCAGGAGCGCGAGGAGCGCCGCCGGCGCCGTGGGCCCGTCGCCGGTGCGGTCGCCGAGCGAGAGGTAGACCCGCTCCACCTGGGGCTGGGCCCGTTCGCCGGCCGGCTGGGCGAACTGCGCCTGCACGGTGAGCACCACGCCCCCTGCAGGCCAGATCCGCAGCTCGCCGGGACTGGTCTCGGAGGAGCCGACGACCTCACCCGGCAGGCGCTCGGGGACCCCCGGGCGCCAGCGGCGCAGCCGCGGGCCCTCGCCCGTCATCGCGCCGGCCAGAAGCCCCACGAATCGGCGCGGCGTTCCCGCCTCGAGCGCGACCGCCGTCCACCGTCGCGCGGCTGCCAGGTGGAACGGCTGGCGTGGCCGCAGAGTCCAGACGGTCGAGTCCGTCTCGGCGCCGGCGCGGACCAGTTGCGCCGCCGCCAGCTGGAACAGCTCGGGGGGATAGTCGAGCGCCCCCCGCAAGGCGCCCGGCATCCGCTCGGGCGGCTCGATCAGCGGTGCGAAGTGCCGCCCCCAGGCGGCCGTGAGGGAGTCGTAGCCCGGAGCGAGCCACAGGTGCGTTTCCCCGGTAGCCGCGCGTACCGCCCCGACGAGTCCGGCGCGCATGTATCGGACCGGGTGGCCGCGCCAGGGGAGGGCCCGGGCGAGCGGGAACGTCTCGCTCGACAGGTATCCCCAACTCACCCACCAGAGCGCGCTGTCGGCGACCGCCGGGGCCGGCGCCCCGAAGGTCGCGAACGGCGCCAGGCGCGCCAGGCGGTCGGCGACATCGCGCCGCCACAGCACGATGCGGCCTTCCGTCGCGGCGCTGATGGGCTCGAACGATTGCAGCGTCTGGGCGAGCGCCCAGCGCCGCCAGGCGCCGCCGAGCGGGATGCCGGAGCGGCGCAGCGCGGGCCAGGTGTCGGGGGAGGCGAAGACGGCCTCGCTGAATTCGCCGCCGGGCCCGAACCAGGGCGCGGTGTCGGTCGCCGCCACGGTGGCGAACGTGATCCCCGGGTCGGTCTCGCGCGCGAGGCGGGGCGTGCCTCGCCCGGCGGTTCGCGACGGCCCGACCAGCCAGGTGCGTCCCGCCCACAGCGTCACGGTGCTCGCCGGCACGCCCGCGACGGCACTGACGCGCTCGACATCCCAGAGCGGCGCCTCCTGGGCCGCCGCGGTGGGCGACGCGAAGCCCGGGGGCGCGCCCTCGTCGAGCGGCGCGAGACCGAACGCCTCGCGCTCGAGCGCCTCCCGCCGCTGGACGAGCGTCTCCTGCCCTCCCTCACCGCTCCCCGACGCGCGCACGAGCCCGGGCACGATCAGGTAACACCCCACCGCGGCGAGCAGCAGTGCCGCCCAGGCGCCCAGCAGCAGGTTGGGGTGATCGCGCCAGCCCCACGCCAGGCTCGCCAGCGCCGTTGCCACCGCCACCGCGGCGACGAAGACGGCGCCGTGGATCCGCACGTCGAGCGACGCCTGATCCACGGGGCCGTGAAGTCCCGCGACGACCTCCGCGGGATCGAGCGTCGCCCCCCAGGCCAACGCGAGCGCCAAGCAGGCGAACAGGACCGCACAGTGGCCCCGAGCGTGGTCACTCGCCTCCAACCGGCCCCGCTGGATGCGGAGCGAGCCGATCCCGGTGTAGAGCAACGCCACGGCCACCGCCGCTCCCGCCGTCAACGCCATTGCGTGCCCCTGGAGGGTCAGGTGCCAGGGCAGGACGCCCACGTAGTAGCCGAAATCGAGCCCCAGGATCCGGTCCGTCTGCCCGAAGTGGGGCGGCGCCGCCGCCAGCAGCGCCGCGCGCCACCAGTCGCCGGTTCCCCACGCCAGGATGATGCCGCCTACGATGCCGGCTCCGACGGTCAGGGCGAGCAGGACCCGTTGGGGCACGGCTTCGACGATCTCGAGATCGCCCAAACGGCGCGGCATCTGGACCGACCCGATCGCGCGGTACACGACGAAGACGTTGCCGGTTGACCATGTGATCGAGAAGAGGAGGACGAGGCCGTGCAGCAGGCGGGCGAGGGTGCGGGCTTCGACCAGGGCGGCACCGCCGGGGAACGTCGCCGCCCAGGCGCGCTCGGCGGTCTCGAGTGCCAGCCAGCGTCCGCCGACGAGAACCGCGACCACCAGGCCGGCCGCGATCCAGAAGGCCGGGCGCCGCCTCACGCCCCGACGCCGCTCCCGGAGAGCCAGTCCTCGACCTCGGTGCGGTAGGCGGCCAGGGATGCGGCGGAGGTCGCCTCGAAGCGCAGGACCAACACCGGCTGGGTGTTGGAAGCCCGGATGAGCCCCCAACCGTCCGCGAAGGTGATCCGCGCGCCGTCGAGCGTCGAGACGGGATATTTGGTCGCGAAATGCTTCGCGGCACGCTCGACCACATCGAACTTTCGCTCGTCCGGACAGTCCACCCGCAGCTCCGGCGTGGCGACGGTCTGCGGCAGGTCGGCGAGGAGGCGCGACAGCGGCCCGCCCTCGCGCGCCACGTAGGCCAGCAGCCGCGCGGCGGCGAACAGGGCGTCGTCGAAGCCGTACCAGTCGCCGCCGAAGAACATATGCCCGCTCATCTCGCCGGCGAGGGGCGCGCCGAGCTCCTTCATCTTTTGCTTGATGAGCGAGTGGCCCGTCTTCCACATCACCGGCTCGAGGCCGGCGCGGCGCAGCATCTGGGGCAGGACCTCCGAGCACTTGACGTCGAAGATCACCGGCCTCCCGGGGCCGAAGCGATGCACGAGATCGCGTCCGAACAGGACGAGGAGCTGGTCGCCGAACACGACCGTGCCCCGCTCATCCACGGCGCCGATCCGGTCGCCGTCGCCGTCGAACGCGATCCCCAGCTCGGCGCGCTCCCGGCGGACGGCGTCCTGGAGGTCCCGGAGGTTTTCGGGGACGGTAGGGTCGGGATGGTGGTGGGGGAACGTCCCATCCGACTCCGCGAACAACGGTATCACGTCGGCGCCGAGCGCCCGCAGGGTCTCGATCGCGATCAGGCTCGCCACGCCGTTCCCGCAGTCCACGACCGCCTTCACCTTGCGGGCGAGGGGTCCGTTGTGCTCGACGATCGCCTTGCGGTAGTCGGGGAGCGGGGAGGGGAGAGAGGTCTGCGTTCCACCTGGTCGTGCGATCAGCTGCTCACCCTCGATGAGCCGACGCAGACCCTGGATGTCGTCGCCGAACACGGCCTCGTGCGAGAGGACCATCTTGAAGCCGTTGAACTCCGGAGGATTGTGCGAGCCCGTGACCTGAATGCCGCCGTCCACCGGGGCGGTGTGCGTGGTGAAATAGAGCGCCGGTGTCGGCAGCTCACCGACGTCCAGGGCAGCCCCACCGGCGGCCGCGACGCCCTCGCGCACGCCCGCTGCGAGCCCGGCGCCCGACGGGCGGTTGTCCCGCCCGACGGCCACGCGCGGTGCCCGGCCGAGACGCTGCCACGCCAGCGTGGCGTACGCCTGCCCGACCGCGCGGGCCAGGGCGGGCGTGAGCTGGTCGCCCACGAGGCCGCGGATGTCGTACTGCCGGAAAACGGTGGCGGGGGGCTTCACACCGTCAGCGGCCGGGGCTGGGCGGTTGAGCGGTGGCGGCGGGGCGCAAGCTGTCGCCCGCGGCCTGCGCGAGGTCGAGGAGGCGGTTGGGCCAGACGCCGAACACCAGCAGCCCGGCCACCACCAGGGCGACGGCAGCGTCCCCGAGCCGGCCGAGGCGCGCGCCGGCGTGCGCGCCATCGGAAGGTTCGGGCTTCATGTACATAGCCATGATCACCGGGAGATAGTAGCCTGCCGACACGACGCTCGCGAGGACGAGGAGCGCGGCGAGCAGGTTGTCACCCGCGCCCGTAGCGGCGACGAGGATGTACCATTTTCCGATGAAGCCCGCCGTGCCCGGGAAGCCCAGCAGCGAGAGCATGCACGTGGCGAGGGCGAAGGCGAGCCACGGACGCTGCGCGGCGAGTCCCGCCAGGTCGTCGATCAGGACGTCGCTCTCGCCGCGGCGCCCCTTGGCCGCGAGCAGGGCGAACGCGCCGAGCGACATCAGCGTGTAGGCGACGAGGTATACCAGGAAGGCGGACCTCCCCGCGGCCGTCCCGGACGCCACGGCGACGAGCAGGTAGCCGGCGTGGGCCACCGACGAATAGGCGAGCATCCGCTTGAGGGAGCGCTGGGCCAGCGCGAGCAGGTTGCCGCCCGCCATGGTGACGACGGCGAGCCACCAGACGATGTCGCGCCACGCGGCGGCGGCGGCGAAGCCCTCGGTGAGCACGCGGAACAGCGCGGCGAACGCGGCGGCCTTGACGCCCGTCGCCATGAAAGCCGTGACGGGGGTCGGCGCGCCGTCGTACACGTCGGGGACCCACATGTGGAACGGCACCGCCGCGACCTTGAACGCAAATCCGATCAGCAGCAGGGCCAACCCGGCGAGCAGCATCACGTTCGGCGTCTGCATGAGGCTCACCTGCACCCCGAGCAGGGCGATGTTCGTCGTGGCCGTCGCGCCGTAGATCAGGGCGATGCCGTACAGCAGGAACCCGGAGGCGAAGGCGCCGAGCAGGAAGTACTTGAGCGCCGCTTCCGCGGCGCGGGGGCTCTTGCGGTCGAACCCCGCGAGCACGTACACGGCGACCGACATCAGCTCGAGGCCCAGGAAGATCACCATGAGGTCCGCGCCCCCGGCCATCAGCATCATGCCGAGCGTGGCGAACACGAGCAGCAGGTAGTACTCCGGTGCCAGCAGCGCCTCGCGCTCGAGGTAGGAGAACGACACGAGGACGGTGAGTCCGGCGGCGCCGAGAAACAACCAGTCGGTCACCCAGCGGAAGTCGTCCACCGCGACCATCCCGGGCAGACCCTGGGCGCGCGCGGTGTTCCACCACAGCCACCACACCGCCGCGGCCGTCGAGGCCAGCGCGGCGAGCGTGAGCCAACCGGTCGCCCGCAGATCGCCCGCGGTGCGGTGGCGCCAGGCGATGAACAGCAGGAGCACCATCGCCCACGCCGTGAGCACGAGCTCCGGCAGCAGAGCGACGAGCAGCTCGCGATAGGCGGACAGGTCCAGGCTCATGGGGCTGCCCCCAGGGCCGGAGACTGGGCCGGTGCCGCCGCCGGGCGGACCTGCTCGATCAGGTGGCGGGCTGCGGGCTCCATGCGCCGCAGGAACGGCTTCGGGTAGACGCCGATCCACACGATGCAGGCGAGCAGCGGCACCAGCACCGCCAGCTCGCGCGGGGAGAGGTCGGTCAGCTTCTCGTTCTCGTGCTTGTCGAGCGGATTGAAGAGCACGCGCTGCAGCGCCCACAGCAGGTACGCCGCCGCGACGATCACGCCCGTGGTCGCGATCCCCGCCGCCACCGGATAGGTGCGGAAGGCACCCAACAGCACCAGGAACTCGCCGATGAATCCATTCGTGCCGGGGAGCCCGATGGAGGAGAGCGACACGATCGTGAGGATGGCCGCGAACAGGGGGACGACGCGGGCGATCCCCCCGTACGCGTCGATCAGCCGGCTGTGGCGGCGCTCGTAGATCATGCCGACCAGGAAGAACAGAGCCCCGGTCGAGATGCCGTGGTTGATCATCACCAGCAGGGCGCCCTGTACGCTCTGCAGGGTGAGCGCCCAGATGCCGAGCATCACGAAGCCGAGGTGCGCCACCGACGAGTAGGCGATCAGCTTCTTGAAGTCGGGCTGGACCATGGCGACGAGCCCGCCGTAGATGATGCCGATGAGGGACAGCGCCACGATCGCCGCCTGGACCGGCTGGCTCAGCGCCACCGCCGGGAAGAGCGGCAGGGCGAACCGGAGGAAGCCGTACGTCCCCATCTTGAGCAGGATGCCGGCGAGGATCACGGAGCCGGCCGTGGGAGCTTCCACGTGGGCGTCGGGCAGCCACGTGTGGAAGGGGAACATCGGCACCTTGATCGCGAACGCGAGGAAAAACGCGCCGAACAGCCACGGCGCGAGGGGGCCGAGGCCCGAGAGGTTGGCGAGGAGGTGGAGGTACGAGAACGAGTACGTCCCCGTCGCGCGTCCGACGTGGATGTACAGCACCACGATCGCCACCAGCATGAGCAGCGAGCCGAAGAACGTATAGATGAAGAATTTGATAGCGGCGTACAGGCGGCTCTCGCCCCCCCACACCCCGATGATGAAGTACATCGGGATGAGCATCACTTCCCACATCACGTAGAACAGGAACAGGTCGAGGGCGATGAAGACGCCGATCATCCCCGTCGTGAGCACGAGCAGCAGCGCGTAAAAGGCAGGCTCGCGCTTCGTGATGTAGCTCCAGCTCCCGAGCACCGAGAGCGGCATCAGGAACGTCGTGAGCAGCACCATGAAGAGCGAGATCCCGTCCACGCCGACGGTGTAACGGATGCCCCAGGCGGCGATCCAGGCTTGGTCGGCGACGAACTGCATCCCCGCCTCGGGGACGAAGGTCCACCACAGGGGGATCGAGAGCGCGAGCTCAACGAGGCTCGCGCCGAAGGCGACCTGTTTCGCCCGCGCCGCCGGAACGAGCATCACCACCAGCGCCGCAACCAGGGGCCAGGCGAGCAGCGCGGTGAGCACCCAGCGCGCGTACATCAGCTCATGGCCCGCCACAGGACGGCGAGCACGCCCACCACGAAGAGGGCCACGTACACACCCACCTGCCCCGTTTGGAGCCGCGTGCCGAGCACGCCGACGGCGCGCGCCGCGGCGGCGGCGCCGTCCACCCCTGCCCCATCCACCAGGCCCTGGTCCACGCGCTTCCACAGGACCTCGCGCGACACCCAGACGAGCGGGCGCACAAACAGCAAGTCGTACAGCTCGTCCACGTACCACTTGTTGCGGAGGACCTTGGCGAATCCCGTCTCCGGCGGCGCCAGCCGGGCGGGCGCGAGCGCTGCGGGCCGGAGCAGGCGCAACGCGCCGAGGATGCCGGTGCCGGCCACGGCGACCGCGATTCCCACCAGCGCCCACTCGGTGGCGGGTGCGAGGTGCGGCTCGGGCCGGAGCGCCGCGCCCGCGCCCGTCACCGGCTCGAGCCAGTGGTGGAGCCACGCGGTCCCACCGAAGAGATCGGGGATGTTCAGGAGCCCGCCCGCCGCCGACAGCGCGCCCAGCACGACCAGCGGGCCGGTCATGACCCAGGGCGCCTCATGCAGATGCGTCTGTTCCTGCTCGCCCGTCCTGTTGGGGCCGTGGAAGGTGTACAGCATCAGCCGCGTCATGTAGAAGGCGGTGAGCAGGGCGGCGGCGAGCCCGAGGCCCCAGAACACCAGCCAGACCGGCTCGACGGTGCCGCGGGCGAAGGCGGCGGTGAGAATCTCGTCCTTCGAGAAGAACCCGGAGAACGGCGGCACGCCGGTGATCGCGAGGGTGGCGATCCACATGAGCGCCGCGGTCCACGGCAGGGAACGCCGGAGGCCGCCCATGTTGCGCATGTCCTGGGCGTCCTCGTGCGAGTGGGTGGCGTGATAGGCGTGGTGCATCGCGTGGATCACGCTGCCCGAGCCGAGGAAGAGCAGCGCCTTGAAGAAGGCGTGCGTCGCGAGGTGAAAGATCCCGGCGGCGACGGCCCCCGTGCCCACGCCCACGAACATGTATCCGAGCTGGGAGACGGTGGAATACGCCAGGACGCGCTTGATGTCCCACTGTTTGAGCGCGATCGTCGCGGCGAACAGCGCGGTGAGGGCTCCCACGCCCGCGACCACGGCGCCCGACACGGGCGCCAGGGCGAAGAGCACGTTGCAGCGCGCCACGAGATAGACGCCGGCCGTCACCATGGTGGCGGCGTGGATCAGGGCGGACACCGGCGTGGGCCCCTGCATGGCGTCGGGCAGCCAGGTGTAGAGCGGGATCTGGGCCGACTTGCCGGTGCACCCGAGGAAGAGGAACAGGGTGATCGCGGTGACGGCCCCGCCGCCGGCCACGAGCGCGCCGGGCGCGCGGGCAAAGACGTCGCCGAAATCGAGGGAGCCGGTGGCCCAGAAGATCAGGAACATCGCGACCAGGAACCCGAAATCCCCGATCCGATTCACGATGAACGCCTTCTTCCCCGCATCGGCGTTGATCTTCTCGTTGAACCAGAATCCGATCAGGAGGTAGCTGCACAAGCCCACGCCCTCCCAGCCGACGAACATCACGGGGAAGTTCGCGCCCAGGACGAGCAGCAGCATGAAAAAGACGAAGAGGTTCAAGTACGCGAAGTAACGCGCGTACCCGGGGTCCTCCCGCATGTAGCCGACGCTGAACAGGTGGATGAGCGAGCCCACGCCCGTGACGACGAGCAGCATGACCGCCGAGAGCTGGTCCATCTGGAGGGCGAAGTCCACCTGGAGCGCCCCCACCGGCATCCACGACCAGTACCGGAACACCACCGGCGCTTCGGCGTGGAGCCCGGCGAACGCGCTCACCGCGGCGATGCCCACGGCGAAGGCGCCCGCGAGGACGCCGACCCCGATGATCGAGACGGCGGTCTTGGCGGTGGGCCGCCACAGCGCCAACGCGCCGTTCAGCGCGAAGCCCAGGAGTGGAAGCGCCGGGGCCAGCCAGATCAGGTCCAGCGGCGTGCCGGTCATCAGCCTTTGAGCAGATTGATGTTCTGCAGGTTCACCGTCTGCTTGTGGCGGTAGACGGCGAGGATGATGGCGAGGCCGACGGCGGCCTCCGCCGCCGCGACCGCCATCACGAAGAACACGAACACCTGCCCCCCCACGCCGAGGCGCTGCGCCAGCGCGATGAAGGTGAGGTTCACCGCGTTGAGCATCAGCTCGACGCACATGAAGATCACGATGGCGTTGCGGCGCAGCAGCACGCCGGCGACGCCGAGCGTGAACAGGACGGCCGAGATGCTGAGGGCGGGACCGAGGAGCATGCTAGAGCTTCCGCTTCGCCAGCACCACCGCGCCGACGATGGCGGCGAGGAGGAGCAGGCTCGTGATCTCGAACGGAACCAGGTAGGCGTCGAACAGGGGACCGGCCACGGCCGCGATCATCCCCTGCTGCTGCAGGGTCGCCATCGTTCCTGCCGGCAGCTGGATCGCCGGCGGGGGTGTCGCGTCGCGCAGCACGCGCAGCTGGAGCAGCAGCGTCCCGGCGAGGAGCGCCGTGATCCCCACGCCGACCGGGCCCTTGATGTCGGTGGGGCCCGGGCGGCCGAGGTTGAGCAGCATGATGACGAACAGAAACAGCACCATGATCGCGCCGGCGTAGACCAGGACCTGCAACACGGCGATGAACTGGGCGTCGAGCAGAACGTACATCGCGGCGAGCGCGAACAGCGTCACGACCAGCCACAGCGCGCTCGCCACGGGGCTCTTGCGGGTGATGCACAGCAGCGCCCCTCCCATCGCGATGACGCCGAAGATCCAGAAGAACGTCAGGGTCACGGCGTCCCCTACTCGCCCTTCGGGTCCGACGGGTCCCACAGTGTCGAGACGGGGTGCGTCTGGGCGCACAGCCGCTCGAGATCGTAGACGAACCGGTCGCGCGAGTACTCCGAGTTCTCGTAGTGCACGCCGACGTGGATCGCCTCCTCCGGGCACACTTCCTGGCAGTAGCCGCAGAAGATGCACCGGAACTCGTCGATCTCGTAGATGAGCGGATAGCGGTGCCCGTTCTCGTCTTCGCCCGGGACGAGCTTGATGCAGTTCGCCGGGCAGATCTGCGGACACAGCCCGCAGGCGACGCATTTGGCGCGCCCCTGGTCGTCGGTGAGCATGCGGTGGGTGCCGCGCCACCGCGACGAGAGCCGCCAGGTGTCGGTCGCCTGCTCTTCGGGATACTGCATCGTGACCTTGGGCCGCCACAGGTGGCTGAAGGTCAGCGCCATCCCCTTGAGCGTGGCCCGCAGATACGACGTCTCCCGGGTGGGGCGCCGCATCACCTTCACGCCGATCGCCATCAGGCCACTCCCTCCTCGTGCGCCATCGACCCGGACACGATCCGCCCGCGGTCGAGCCACCACAGCACGAGCACCAGCAGCACCAGGTTCAGCGCACCGAGGGCGAGCGCCATCGGCGTCCCGTACACCCAGCCGAGCCGCGCGTGCAGGTACCAGATCGCGGCCGCCAGGATGCTCAGATACACGAGCGCCAGCGGCAGCAGCACCTTCCACCCCAGCGCCATCAGCTGGTCGTAGCGGAACCGCGGCAGGGTCCAGCGGATCCAGATGTAGGTGAAGAGGAAGAATCCGGTTTTGAAACCGAACGCCGCCAGGGTGGCGAGGGTCTTCCAGAGGCTCGGGTCGCCGCTGTCGTCCCAATGCATGAACGGAATGTCCCAGCCGCCGAAGAAGAGCGTGGCCATCAGCGCCGACGCGGTCACCATGTTCGAGTATTCGGCGATGTAGAACATCGAGAACTTCATCGCGCTGTACTCGGTGTGGTAGCCCGCGATCAGCTCGCCCTCGGCTTCGGGGAGGTCGAAGGGGAGCCGGTTGGTTTCGGCGAGGGCGCTGACCATGAAGATCACGAACGCGAGCGTCAGCGAGATCACGAACCACCCGCCCTGCTGCTGCTGCGCGATCACCTGCGTCAACGTCACGTTGCCGGCGAGCAGGAGCACCGCCACGGTGCTCATCCCCATGGCGATCTCGTAGGAGATCATCTGCGCCGAGGCGCGCAACCCGCCGAGCAGCGCATACTTGTTGTTCGAGGACCAGCCGGCGAGCACGATCCCGTACACGCCGAGGGAGCTGATGGCGAGGATGTAGAGGAACCCGACCGGCAGGTCGGCCACGACCATCGGCACCGGGCCCCAGGGCGTCGGGAGAGGCGCGGCGAAGGGGATGACTGCGAAGGTGAGGAGCGCCGGGACGAACGAGATCATCGGCGCGAGCGTGAACAACCCCTTGTCGGCGAGCGCGGGCGAGGTCTCTTCCTTGAGGAAGTTCTTGAGGCCGTCGGCGGCGGGCTGGAACAGCCCCTGGGGGCCGACGCGGTTGGGGCCGAGCCGGTCCTGCATCCAGGCGCAGATGCGCCGCTCGGCGAGGGTGAGCAGCGCCACGCCCACCATGATGAGATTGAACACCACGAACACCTTGATGGCGGACACGACGATGAAGAACGTCATACCGCCTCGGCCACGCCCAGCGCGGCCGCCAGCTCACCCAGCACCCAGGCGGCGGGCCGGGCCATGCCGGGGCTCGGCTTCGCCTGGAAGTAGCGCTGCACCCGCCCGTCGCGGTTCACGAACGTCCCTTCTTCCTCGGCGACGTTCGCGATCGGCAGGACCACGTCCGCTGCACGCGCAGCCGCCTCGGGGGGGAGCGTCGTGCCGGCGTAGATCAAGGCGCCCGCCGTCTTCACCGCGCACTCGGCGTCGTCGAGCACTAGCACCACGGCGGCGGATTCAGCGGCCTTGAGCGCGCCGGCGTAGTCGCGCGTGTACCCGAGCTGCTCGGCGCCTCTGGCGTTCGGCGCCCGCTCCGCCCGCAGCGCGAGGTTCGGGATGCCGGCGAGCGGCGCCTCTTCGCCCATCACCACCTGGAATGCGCCGGTCCACTCGAACGCCGACAACAGTCTCCGCGCGAGCGCGAGCGCCTCGCTCGACGCGCCGGGCGAGACGATCGCCACGGCCTTCCCGGATGCCCCGCGCAGGATCCCGAGGACGCGTGCGAACGCCTCGTCCCAGTCGGCCGCGCGCAGCTCGCCGTCCTGGCGCACCAGCGGCGCCTCGATTCGGTCGCCGCGGTTCATCCAGCGATAGTTCATGCGGCCGTGGTCGCAGATGAAGTACCGATTCACCTCGAGGTTGGGCCGCGGCCGCACCCGGACGACGATCTCGTCCCGCGTGTCGAGGGTCACGTTGCACCCCTGCGAGCATCCCGTGCAGATCGACGCCGTCTTGTCGAGCTCCCAGGCCCTCGCCTTGTGGAGGAAGTCCTTCGACAAGAGCGAGCCGACGGGACAGAGGTCCACCACGTTCCCGGCCCAGGGGTGGTCGAGCCGTGCCTCCGGGTGGATGCCGATGAAGGCGCGATCGCCGCGCTCCGAGACGTTGAGCACCGGCTCCTGGGCGACGTCCTCCATGAAGCGCACGCAGCGGGTACACAGGATGCAGCGGTTCGGGACGTACAGGACGTCGGGCCCGAAGTCTTCCACGGGATTGAACCGTTTCGCGTACTCGGCGTAGCGCGTGCCCGAGCGTCCCTCCTGGAACACGAAGTCCTGCAGCTCGCATTCACCGGCCTGGTCGCAGATCGGGCAGTCGAGCGGGTGGTTGATGAGGAGCAGCTCGAGCACGCCCCGGCGCGCGTCCTTTGCCTGAACGGTCTGCGTCTTGACGACCATTCCTTCCGTGACGGTGGTCGCACAGGCGATTTGCAGCTTCGGGGCTTTCTCGACCTCGACCAGGCACATCCGGCACACGCCCGCGACCGGCAACCCGGGGTGGTAGCAGTAGTGCGGCACGAGGACGCCAGCCTGCTTGGCGGCTTCGATCAGGAGCGTGCCCGGTGGGACCGAGACCGGGACGCCGTCGATCGTGAGATTGACGAGTTGATCGGGCATTAGGACACGCCTGCCTCGTTTAACCGTGTCCTAAAGGACCGGCTCGGCCAATACGCACGTCCTGAAGGACGCCCGAGCCGGCGACCGAGGGCCCGTAAGGCCCGAGGAAGTCCTTTAGGGCCCTGTAGGGCACGGATAACCACGTCCAGACGCACGTCCGATCTCCCCCTCACGCGACCATCCCCGGCTTCCGCCTCCCCGCGATGTAGTCCTCGAACTCATTCCTGAACTTCTTGATCCCGCTCACGACCGGTGCGGCGCACGAGTCCGACAGCACGCAAATCGTCTTGCCGGTCATGTTCTCGGAGAGATCGAGCAAGAGATCGAGGTCCTCCGCCTTCCCCTGCCCTGCCAGGATGCGCTCGAGGATCTTCGTGGTCCACGCCGTCCCCTCGCGGCACTGGGTGCACTGGGCGCAGGACTCGTGGGCGTAGAAGCGCGCCAGCCGCATGATCTGGTAGACCATGTCGGCCGAGTCGTCGAACACGATCACGCCGCCCGAGCCGAGCATCGAGCCGCGCGCGACCACGCCTTCGTAGTCCAGCAGGCACGCCTCGGTCTCATCGCGATTCAGGATGGGCACCGACGAGCCGCCGGGGATGCAGGCCTTCAGCGTGCGACCCGCCGGCACGCCGCCGCACATGTCGTACAGCAGGTCCTTGAGCGGGAACCCCATGGTGACTTCGTAGTTGCCGGGCCGCTGCACCTGCCCGCACACGGAGAAGAGCTTGGTGCCGGTGCTCTTGGGGCTCGAGAGGCAGAGGCCTTTGTACCAGGCGGCGCCGCGTGTGAGGATGTGCGGCACGGCGGCGAGGGTCTCGACGTTGTTGATGGTCGTCGGCATGCCGAACAGGCCCGCCGCCGCCGGGAACGGGGGCTTGATCCGGGGATTGCCGCGCTTCCCTTCGATGGAGTTCATCAGGGCGGTCTCTTCGCCGCAGATGTAAGCGCCCGCGCCGCGATGGAGCACGACCTTGATCCTGCCGAACACGCCGGCCGCGGTCGCTTCGGTGAGGGCCTTCTCCATGACGGCCCACGGCTCGGTGAACTCGCCGCGGATGTAGATGTAGGCGACGTCCGCCTGGATCGCATGGGCGGCGATCGCCGTCCCCTCGAGCAGGGCGTGCGGCGTCCAGCGCATGATCTCGCGGTCCTTGAACGTTCCCGGCTCGGACTCGTCGGCGTTCACGCACAGGTAGTGGGGCTTTTTCTTTTCCTTCGGCATGAAGGACCACTTCAATCCGGTCGGGAATCCAGCGCCCCCACGACCGCGGAGCCCTGACTCCTTCACAACCTCGATGACCTCGACCGGCTGCATCTTCAGCGCCTGCGCCAGCGCCCCGTAGCCGCCGCGCTTCACCCAACCCTTGTACGTGCGCGCTTCGAGGTCGCCGAAGTACTGCGAGAGCACCACCGTCTCTTTCGGGTGCGGTGTGTGTGGAAAGCCCATCTAAAACCTCACGTGCGGCGCAGCGAGGTGAGGTCGAGCGCCTCGACCTTGGCCATGCAACGCGGCACGCCGCACGCCAAAATGCCGCGCGTCCCTCACCGGTACTTCCTCACAATGTCCGCTACCTTCTCCGGCGTGACGTTCTCCAGGAAGTCGTCGTTCACCAGCACCGGCGTCGCGAAGCCGCACGCCCCCAGACACTCCACCTCGACGATCGTCCAGTTTCCGTCGGGACTCGTGGCGCCCGGGTCCTTCGCGCCGGTCCGCTCGAGGAACGCTTTCACGACCGCTTCGGCTCCGCAGATGTTGCAGGGCGACGTCGTGCACACCTGCACGAAGTTCCTTCCCACCGGGTGCTGGTGGTACATCGTGTAGAAGGTGACCACCCCCTTCACGTACGCCGGCGTGACCCCCAGCACCTCGGCGACTTCCGTCATGTTGCGGTCGGAGATCCATCCCCGCTCCCGCTGGACGAGCCACAGCGCGGGCAGCAGCGCCGCCTGCTTGGTCGGATAGCGGCTCAGGATCTCCTGCAGCTCGCCGAGCACTTTGCCCGTGAAAACCGCCGGGTATTCCTCGGTCGTCGACCTCATCGGTCCACCTCACCCATCACGATGTCCACCGACGCGTTGATGGCGATCAGGTCCGAGAGCAGGTGGCCCTCAGCCATCTTCGGCAAGGCGGACAGATTGATGAAGGCCGGCGGCCGGATGCGCCAGCGCACCGGCTTGGCGGTGCCGTCCGAGACGAAGTAGTTCCCCAGCTCGCCCTTAGGGTTCTCGATGCCGACGTAGGCCTCGCCCACGGGCGCCTTCACCCCCTCCATGACCTGCTTGAAGTGGAAGATCATCGCTTCCATGTCGCTCATCGCGCGCGACTTGGAGGGCAGGATCACGCGCGGGTCGTCCACGTTGATCGGCCCGTCGGGCAGGCGGTCGAGCGCCTGGCCGAGGATCTTGTTGGACTGGTGGCATTCCTCGAGGCGCACGAGGTACCGATCGTACACGTCGCCGTGCTCGCCCACCGGGACCTCGAAGTCGTACGTCTCGTATCCGAGGTAGGGCTTGTCTTTGCGCACGTCGTAGGGGACGCCGCTCGCCCGCAGCATCGGCCCGGAGAGCGAGTAATTGATGGCCTCCTCGGCCGTCATCACGCCGATGCCCTGCGTCCGGCCCACCCACACGGCGTTCCGGGTGAGCACGCGATCGATCTCGGCGAGGGTCTTGGGAAAGGTCCGGGTGAAGTGCCGCAGTCCCTCCACGAACTGGTCGGGGATATCGGCCATGAGCCCGCCCACGCGCGTCAGACTCGTCGTGAGGCGGGCGCCGGTCCACATCTCCTGCAGGTCGTAGATCCGCTCCCGCTCCTGGAAGGCCCAGAGAAACGGCGTGAAGGCGCCGAGGTCGATCGAGGTCGTGCCCAACCAGACCATATGCGAGATGATGCGGCTCATCTCGCAGGCGATCAGGCGCAGCACGGTGCAGCGCGGGGTGATCTCGATCCCCATCAGCTTTTCCGCGGCCAGCGCGACGCCCACGTTGTTCGCCATGGGCGAGAGGTAATCGGTGCGGTCGCTGAGCGGGACGATCTGGTTGTAGTGGCGGTACTCGCCCAGCTTCTCGAACCCCGAGTGGAGGTAGCCGACGTGCGGGATGCAGCGCACCACCGTCTCACCGTCGAGCTCCACCACGAGGCGCAACACGCCGTGCGTGGCGGGGTGCTGGGGACCGAGATTGACCAGCAGATGCTCTCCGGCGAGGTCGGGCTCCGCTGCGTCCGCGACGAGCGGGACCCGGGTCGCCTGTCCCCGGGCATCCAACCCGGGGGTCGCCAGCTCCAATTCGACGGTGCGCTTGCTCATGGCGAGTCGGGAACGGTGCCCCGCTCGCCGCGCCGGAGGCGCTCGCGCATCTCCGCCGGCAGCTCGGCGTAGGCATCGGCGATGGACAGCTCTTCGAGCGAGTAATGGGCCTCGGGATTCGCGTTCAGCGCCTGCCGCACCTGCTCGGCCCGGGAGAACCGGCCGCGCAGCGGGAAGTCCTTCCGCAGCGGGTATCCCTCCGCGTACGTCTCCCACATCAGGATCCGCCGCAGGTCGGGGTGGCCGCGGAAGGTGATGCCGAACATGTCGTACACCTCCCGCTCGAGCCAGTCGGCCCCGTGCCACAACTCCCACACCGAGTCCACCGCCAGGTCGCCGGCGGGATCGAGCTCGACCTTGACGCGCAGATCGGCGCCGCGGGCGAGCGAGCGGAGGAAGTACACCACCTCGAGCGGCCGCTCGCGGTCGCGGTATTCGACCGCCGTCACGTCTACCAGGTAGTCGTACGCCTCGCCGGGCGTCTGCTTGAGCCAGCGCAGCACCTCGAGCAGCTTGTCCGCGGCGACGGAGACGACCGTCTCGCCGTCGCGCGCGACGAGCGTGCGGCCGATCGCGGTGCCGAAGGTCGCCTGGAGCGCCGCGGCGGTGGGGTTCACGCCGAGCGGAATTGGTGGACGGAGTTGCCGAAGGGCTCCGAGATCTCGTCGATCGTCTCGGGGGGGAGCCGGAGACCCTTGTCGTCCAGGGGCTGCTCGTCGCGGCGCCGCTCGGCGTCGAACAAGGACTCGCCCTTGATCTTCTTGTGGAGGAGCAGCACGCCGTACAGCAGGCCCTCGGGACGCGGCGGACAGCCGGGAACGTACACGTCCACCGGAACGATTGTGTCGATGCCCTGCACCATCGCGTAGTTGTCGAAGATGCCGCCGGTCGACGCGCACGCACCCATCGAGATGACCCATTTCGGCTGGGGCATCTGGTCGTAGATGCGCCGGATCACGGGCGCCAGCTTGAAGGGGAGCCGGCCGGCGCAGATCAGGACGTCGGCCTGGCGCGGTGAAAACGCCTGGCGCTCCATTCCGAAGCGCGCGAAATCGTAGCGGCTCGCCGCCGTGGCCATGAATTCGATGGCGCAGCAGGCGGTGCCGAACGGCATCGGCCAGAGCGAGTTGGCCCGCGAGCTGTTCACCGCCCAGTTGAACAGGTCCTGGACCCGCGCGAGCAGGTAGTTGGGGCTCTGGCCAGCCACTTCCTTGGTATCGATCACGCGTTTCATAAGAACCTCAATACGTCGAGCAAGAACGTAGAAGAAACACGTCGAGGGACTTCGTCGAGCGACTTGGTTGCACGCCTTCGCTCGAGGCCTTCGCTAGACGGCGTTCTGTTACGCCTCTTCTCGACGCCTTTAGTCCCATTGAAAAGCACCGCGTTTCCACACGTAGACGTACCCAATGAAGAGAATCAGCAGGAACACGAGCATTTCGACGAGCAGGAACCCCATCGAGATCGTGCCGTCGCCGCCGCCGAGGTAGATCGCCGCCCAGGGGATCAGGAACACGGTCTCGATGTCGAACACGATGAACAGCATGGCCACGAGGTAGAACTTCACGGAGAACCGCTCGTGGGCGCTGCCGAGCGGCGGCATGCCGCTCTCGTAGGGCAGCTCCTTGACGTCGGTCGGCCGGTTCGGGCCCAGGAGGTGGGAGCCGACGATCATCGTCGCCCCGGCGACGAGGGCCAGGCCGAGCAGCATCAGGAACGGGACGTAGGGCTGCATCGCGCTCGTGAAAAATTTCACTAGGACATATTGAAGCTACGGCTGGCCGGCGGGGTTGTCAACCGAATCGAGTGGCGTAAGTGACGGTGGCGCCGTTACATTGCGCCCCGATGTCCATCAAATCCGACCGCTGGATTCGGCGCATGGCGACCGGGCACCGCATGATCGAGCCCTTCGCCGACGCCCAGGTGCGCACCGGCGTCATCTCGTTCGGCGTCTCGTCCTACGGCTACGACATGCGCGTGGCGCCGGAGTTCAAGATCTTCACGAACGCCCTCTCGGCGGTGGTCGACCCGAAACGGTTCGACCCGAAGTCGTTCGTCGAGTTCACGGGCGACGTCTGCATCGTGCCACCCAACTCCTTCGCCCTCGCGCGCTCGGTCGAGTACTTCCGCATCCCACGCAACGTCCTGACGATTTGCGTCGGGAAAAGCACCTACGCCCGCTGCGGCATCATCACGAACGTGACGCCGTTCGAGCCGGAGTGGGAGGGGTACGTCACGCTCGAGATTTCGAACACCACGCCGCTTCCGGCCAAGATCTACGCCAACGAAGGAATCGCCCAGGTGCTGTTCTTCACGGCGGACGAGGGAGACGAGTGCGAGGTCTCCTACAAAGACAAGAAGGGGAAGTACCAGGCGCAGCGCGGGATCACACTGCCGAAACTGTAGGCCTCCGGGCTCCCAGCAGCGTGATGCCCACGGTGGCGGCGGCGACGATCACGAGGTCCCAGCGCCATCCGGGTTCCAGCGCCGGCACCAGCAGCTGCACGAGATTCATCACGAAGTCGAACGCCCCCACCGCCAGTCCGAGCAACACGGTGAAGCGCAGCTCGTATCCGAGGTGCGTCAACACGCTGCCGGTCAGGATGATGACCGCCGCTTGTCCCGCGGCGATCGCCGCCGTAACGGCGATCCCGCCGGCGAGCGTCGCCATGAGCGTGCTGCGCGACGGCGTGAAACTGAAGAACCACGTGTGGATCAGGGCCATCGCGACGCCCGCCACGGTGGCGCAGATCCCGGCCCACACCGCGTAGTAGACCACCAGGCGCATCCGATCGCTGCCGTCGGCCATGCGCGGTCTCGCTCCTACGGCACCGCGGCCCCGGTGACCTTGGCCACCCAGAGCCCGGAGTTGATGTCGCTCGCGTAGACGAACCCCCGATGGGGGATGGCGCTCCACGTCAGCGCCATGTTGGGTCGGTATCCCTCGAGCGAGCCCGTGTACAGGGTCCCCACCACGCGCCCCTGCGTTCGCAGGTCGCCACGCAGCTCGCCGCTGACATCGAGGACCCGGATCCCGCCGTCGTACGCGCCGATGTAGAGCAGATCGTTCACGACGAACAGATTGTGCGCGCCGAACTCCACCGGATCGTACCGCGCCACCTCGCGCGGGTGCTCGATGTCGGAGACGTCTATTACGTGCACCAGCCCCCGGGTGGCAAACTGCTCGCGGCTCGCGAGGTCCAGCGTGCCGGCGTACGACTCGTCACTGACAAAGACGTAGCGCCCGTAGGGGAACACCGCGTGCGTGCCTGCGATGGACCCGGGCGCGTACAGCTCGGCGTGGTTGTACGTGAACTGGCTGACGAGCACGGGGTTGGTGATCGATCCTCCCTTGATCCCCTTCCCCACGTCCAGAATGATCAGCCCGTCCCGCCAGTACGCGAGGTACGCCAACCCGTCCTTCACGTACACGTCATGCAGGTAGCGCTCGGGGATCACGTTCAGGAACTCCACTTCGAAGGGCCTGCTCGTCGGACGCTGCACCTCCCACCGGGCGATTTGCCTGGGGTTCCGCGGGTCCGCGAAATCGACGATGCGCAGGCTGCCGGTCGCGTCGTCGGTGGCGAACACGTAATGGTCGTACACAAAGGCGCTGTGCACGCCGCCCGAAACGGGCTCGGTGAACTCGGAGAGCACCTTGGGATGCCGCGGATCCGCGGCGTCGAAGAAGACGAGCCCGTTCTTGCGGGTGCTCGCGCCTTCCCGGCTGAGCACTCCGATGCGCCCGTCGGCGGTGGTCATCACGTCGTTCACGAGCCGGGCATCCACGACCAGCGAGTCGGTGACGCGTGGCGCCGCCGGATTCGACACGTCGAAGACGTACACTGTTCCCGCGATCGTCGAGACGTACACCACGTCGCCGACCGGCCAGATCTCGGCGCCCTGGACGTCCTTGCTGGGCAGCGGGATGTGCGCCACCTGTTCCACGGCGCGCGGGTCGCGCCGGGGCTGCACGTTCACCGCCGCGAATCCCGACACGTTGCCCACGGACGCGGTGATCGGCACGGCGCGGGCCACGCTCGCGACGAAGCCTCCGTCCATGTAGACCTCGGCCCCCGGTCCCGTGACGCTCCAGCGCGGCGCGAGACCGGGGACGGGCCGTCCCTGGGCGTCGCGCAGCTCGGCCCGGAGGCGCACGACGTCGCCGACGCGCACCGGCCCCTCGGGCAGCATCACCCGGATGGAACGCACGGGGTTCGGCCGGACGGTCACGTCGAGCCGCGCCGACAGCGTGCCCGCGTCGGCCACGATGGTGGCTCGGCCCGGTGCGACGCCCGTCACCAGGCCGACGGCATCGACGGCCGCCACGGCGGGCTGGAGGGAGCGCCAGCGCACCACGCCGGGCGTCACGGGGTCGCCGATCGCCGTGCGCGTTGCGGGGACGAGCCGCAGGACACCTCCCACGACGATGGTGTCGGAGCCCGCTGCCGTCACGGCGAGCTGGGTCGCGGGCCGCTCCGCGATGTCGAGGACGGCGAACCCCGGCTTGCCGCCCACGATGGCGAACACATACGTCTGGCCGGCGCGGAAGGTCGTGACCAGGCCCGTCGAGTCGGCCCCCGCGATGTCGAAGGGGGTGGCGAACCACACCACCGGCGCACCCGCCACGGCCGCCCCGCGGGCGTCTTTGGCGACGACCCGGAACTGCGCTTTGCCGCCCGCCACCACCTGGGCGTGACCGGGCGTGACCTCGACGGTCGCGACCTGCTGCGCGAGCAGGGAGCGGGGAGCGGGGAGCAGCAAGGCGATCGCGAGGAGAGTGCGCATGGCTAGCGCAGCGCGGCGGCGGCGTCGACCAGCGCCGCCCGCGCCTCGTCGACGCGGGCCACGAGGTCGGCGAGCTCCCGTTCCACGGTTCGCGCGTCGGCGTAGCGGATCGCTTCGTTCACGGTCGGGAACGCCATGTTCGCGTACCCGTTGTCCACGTCCGAGGCGAACTGCAGGCTCCGGTACCAGGGCCGGCTCACCAGGCCTTCGGGGCGCGTCAGCCGGCGCTCGACCTGCATGAGGGCGCGGTTCACGCGGACGGCGCGCGCCGGGTCGACGCCGCGCGCCAGGGCGCTGTCGCGCGCCGCGCCGAAGACGCGCGCGACCCCGGCGAGCCGGTCGAGCGCGTCCCTGAGCGCCTGGGTGCTCACGGTCCACTTCTTCTTGGTCAGGCCGGAGTCCAGCTGGGAGACCAGGCCGCTCATCTCCGTTCCGAAGGCGACGTAGTCGAGCGGCAGGATGTCGCTGTTGGCGAGGCGGGCGAGGACGAGGCTCACCAGCTGGGCCCCCGCGCGGTGGGCCTTGTACGCCGGGTCGCCGAAACGGGTCATCCAGTCGTACGAGTCGTACATCGAGTGGTAGATGCCGTCCGGCCCGTCGAACCCGATGCCGCCCGCCGGGATCCCGAGGTGGTGGTAGAACCCCGCGAAGTCCGAGCCCCCCCCCAGGTTGCCCATCGTCAACGCCGCGGTGTCGCCGTGGTTGCGGCGCAGCCAAACGTCGTACACGCTACCCGGACCGGTGGGATCGGGGACGATGCGGGCGACGTCGCGCATCAGGGGCTTGAGCGACGGCGACCCGGCGGCGCTGAAGTTGGGGCCCGAGAACGTGCCGTCCTCGTTGACGTACGCGACGACGTGCGCCCGCAGCGAGTCTTCGAGCTCCTCGACCCATTCGGTCGAGCCGATGAGGCCCCATTCCTCCGCGTCCCAGGTCGCGAAGATCAACGTGCGCGCCGGCCGCAGCCCTTCCCGGGCGAGGGCGGCGAAGCTGCGCGCCGCCTCGAGCACGCACACGGTGCCGCTGATATTGTCGCGGGCACCGGGGCTCCACGCGTCGCGGTGGCCGCCCACGATCACCCACTCATCGGGGTAGCGCGCGCCGCGAAGCATCCCGATGGTGTTCCAGATCTTGTGGAATGCGCGGGGGCCGCGCTCGGTCTTCACCTTGAGCCGCGCGCGCATGGGCCCGGGGCCGACGTGATACCGGAACGGCAGCGCGCCCTGCCAGCTCTGCGGCACGGAGGGGCCCGCGAGCGGCTCGAGCAGGCGCCGCGCGTTCCCGTAGCTCATCGGGATGATCGGGATCCGGGGGAGGACGAGCGAGTCCTCCGGCAGGCGCCGGGTGCCCTCGATCGACGCCCACCCGGGCGTCGTGGGGTCGCCGTTCGAGTTCATCATGCTGCCGCGCTGGATCCCGCCGGCGGGGCGCATCGGCCCGCGAGGATAGACGTCGCCGCGGAAGTAGCCGTCGTCCCACGGGTCGGAGTAGACGATCAGGCCGACCGCCCCTCGCTTCTCGGCCTCACGCGCCTTGATGCCCCGGAACGAGCGGCCGTAGCGCGCCAGCGCGATCCTGCCGCGCACGCTGATGCCGAGCGAGTCGAGCGTCTGGTAGTCCTCGATCAGGCCGTAGTTCACGTACACGACCTCGGCGGTCACGTCGCCGTCGCCCGAGTAGCCGTTGAACGGCGGGACCTGCGGCCCGGTGGTGACCGGGTTCCCCGCCACGCGCGGCTCGGCGAGGGAAAGCCGCACGCGAGCGCCGGCCGCGGGGACGATCCACGCCTCGACCGTATCGGGCTGCGGCAAGTAGACGGTGTACTCTTTGCTCCACGCCTCGAGGCCCCACGACCGCATCCGCTCGAGGGCGTAGTCGCGCGTCGCTGCCTGCGCCGGCGTCCCGGCCATGTGGGGCACCGCGGTGAGGTCGCGCGACATCCGGCGGACGCTCGCGGTGTCGGGGATCGCCAGGAGGGCCTGCTCGAACGACTGGGCGGCCAGACGGCCCGACGGCCCGACGGCCAGGACGCCCAGCAGCGCGAGTGTGACCGTCCGGCCGTCCGGCCGTCCGACCGTCCGATGCTTCATCGCGGATTCAGGATGCGATCGATCCGTGCCTGCAGGTCGACGAAGTGCGCGCGCGTCATGCGGTCGGTCGGCTTGGCGAGCGCCGTGCCGAGGGCCGACTGGATCCCCTGGAGCTCGAGGCGCGCCAGGGCCCGAGCATCCGCCGGCCGCGGCGGCGGGGGCGTGAAGCCGGGGAACGGGGTGAACCCCGGCGGCAGCTGGAACGCGAGCGGCGTGGTGATCAGGCGCTCCATCTGGTCCACGAACGCCTGCTGCAGGTTGCGCCGGTAGGCGTCCACCGCGGGTCGCGCGGCTGTCAGTTCGGTAAAGATGCCGCGGCGCACCTCGCCGAACAGATCGGTGAGCGTGTACGCCGTGCCCGGGGGCAAGGTCGCGCCCTGCTCGGCGAGGCGCGACAGGCGGGCATCCTGGAACAGCGCGTTGAGCAGCGCCGTCTGGCGCTGCCGGATCCGATCGACGAAGCCGGTCGGCTCGATGCGCCTCAGCACTTCGGCATCGAGGAAGTAGAGCGGCGTCGTGAAAGCGTTCTCGTTGAGAAAGCGCACCGCCTCGACCTGGCGAGCCCGCGGGACTGGTGTGTGGATCACGCCCGCCTGGTCGGGATACTTCTCGTGCCGGTACACACCGCCGACCACCACGGCGACGTGGTTCATCTCGAGCGACCACTGCCCCACCAGCCGGTCGTAGAAGTCGTCCAGCAGCGAGTAGTCCTCGAGCCGGTCGGTCGTCGTGGTGGGGATGAGCGTTGGCACCAGGCGTTTGATGTTCGCGAGGCCGTAGCGGGTCGCCTTCACCGGATCGTCGCCCAGTGCTTCCGTCTGCGTCCGGGGATCGATGCCGTCGGGGTTCCCGAACCGCAGCCAGGGCTGGGCGTCCTGCAGCCGGGCCAGCGAATCGAGCACGGGCCGCTCGGCCTCCGTGGTGGCGGCCGTGGGGATCCGCCGGTAGCCCCAGTCGATCACGTAATAGTCCCAATCACCGATCTTCGGCATCAGCTGCACGTTGTCGCCCGGCTGCGCCACGTAGTTGTTGCGGGCGTAGTCCATGATCGAGTACGACGTGCCGTGCTGCCGGGTGTACGTCGGGCTGCGCAGCGAATCCACCGGGTAGTAGCCCGACGACAGCTGATTGTGCGGGAGGCCGAGGGTGTGGCCCACTTCGTGGGTCGCGACGTATGCGACCATCTGGCCCAGGAGCGAGTCGGGCAGCGGCAGCCGCTGCGCGCGGACGTCCACCGCTCCGGCTTGGGCCCAGTACCACGCCTGCAGCAGGCTCGTGATGTTCTGGAACCAGCCGATGTTCGACTGTAGGATTTCGCCGGTGCGCGGGTCGTTGACGTGCGGCCCGTACGCGTTCTCGATGGTGGACGGCAGCCACCGGATGGTCGAGTAGCGCGCGTCGTCCACGTCGAACTCGGGGTCCTCCTGCGCCGTGGGTGCGCGGCGCGCCGTGATGGCGTTCGAGAACCCCGCCGCGCGGAACACCGGCTCCCACTCCTGGACCCCCTTGATGATCCACGGCGCCCACCGCTCCGGCGTGGCGGGATCGAGGTAGAACACGATCGGCTTGACAGGATCGCTCACCGCGGCGTTCGGGTCCTTGGGCTCGAGCCGCCAGCGGGTGATGTAGCAGCGGGTGGGGACCTTGGCGTCGTTCGAGCCGTAGTCTTCGAATCCGACGGCGAAGTACCCGACGCGGTTGTCGCACGCCCGGGGCCGCATCGCGCGCTCGGGGAGCAGCAGCATCGAGAAGTTGGTCGGAATGGTCACCGAGTTGAGCGACCGGTCGGGGCCGGACCCCGGTGCGCCGGGAACCGAGTCCACCTCGAACGTCTGCAGCGCGGTCACCTCGACGTTGATGGGAAAGCTGCGCGCCCGCTCCACGAACGACCGCGCCGGGTCGAAGCGTCGCACGCGGATCCCCAGCTGGCGGGCATTGAGCTCGGAAACATCGGTCGTGAACAGCGACGTCGCCTCGATCACGGCGTTCGAATCCCCGGGACTCCACGCGGCGATGTCGAAGCTCTTCAGGATGGGCGGCGTGTTGGACAGGTCCACCGCGCGGCTCACGGGGAGGGTGGAATCGGCGCGCATCGCGAAGCTGATCATGCGCAGCAGCACACGGTTCCCCATCCGGTCCCAACGCACCACGCGCGCCGCGATCTGCTCGCCCGCGTACCCGAGGCCGCGCATCGTGCCGCGGCGGTCCACCACCAGGCGAAACTCGCGCCCCAGCATGCGCCGCGGGATCTCGTAGTACAGCTTCTCCCCGATCCGGTGCACGATGAAGACCCCCGAATCCGTGACGGCCTGCGCGGTGATCACTTGCGCATACGGCTTGGGCCCCTCGGCCTGCGCCGCACCCCCGGGGCGCGCGCCGCCCGCGCGGGTCGTATCTTGGCGAGTGGGGCCGGGAGCCGGTGCCGGCGGTTGCCCGACCGGCGCGGAGGTGGCGCGGGAGCACGCGAGGACGCCGAATGCCAGGAGAACGCTGATTGCGCGCATCGTGGGCTGCCTTCACTTGGAGTGAGCGGGTGTGCGGCCCGGAGAGATTAGGCCGCCGGGGAGGGTACGTCCAGGGGCGGTCGGGCGTTGCGGCCTGCACCCTCGTCGTGGCGCTCGCGGCGTGCCGCGCCGAGCCTCGAACGGCGATCGTCGGCTATGCCTTCCCCTACTGGGGGACGCCGACGGTCGCGACGGCGCGGGACGAGATCGCGGCTTGGTCGGCGGGAGACGGCCCCGAGATCCGCGTCGTGTACGACAGTGTCACGCAGGGTGACCCGCCCGACCTCGAGGTCATGCGCGCGCAGCGCCTGGCCGCGCTCCCCGAGCTCGTCGCCGTGGTCGGCCACGGGGGGAGCCGCGGCTCGCTGGCGGCAGCGCCCATCTACAACGCCGCCGGTATTCCCCAGATTGTCCCGACGGGCACCAGCCGCTTGCTCCGTTCTGAGGGTCCGTGGACGTTTGTCTTGTGTCCGGACGACTCGACCGAGGGTGCCTTCGTCGGCCGCTTCGTCACCGAGCGGCTCGCCGCGCGGCGCGTCACCATCTTCTTCGTCAACGACGAGTATGGCGCGGGCCTCCGGGACGGAGTCGTCGCGGAGCTCGGACAACGCGGCGTCGTGGTGCTGGATCGGGTAGGTGTGGACGCGCGCAGCGACATCCCCACCCTGCTGGAGGCCAGCTTGCGCCGCGGCACGCCCGATGTCCTCATTGTCGCCGCGCGGTCCGAGGAGACCGGGCGCCTCGCGCGCGCGGCTTATGGCCGAGTGCCGCACCTGCGAGTGGTGGCCGGTGACGGCGCGCTGCAGCTTCCCGCGCTCGCGAACCTGGCGGGACCAGCGGCCGACTCGGTCTACGTGGTCGCCTTTTGGCTGCCGGACGCGACCGACTCGCTGTCACGAGCCTTCGTCGCCCGCTACCGGCGGGTCACCGGTGGTCCGCCCGGCCCCACCAACGCCATGTCCCACGATGCCCTGATGCTTGCCGCGCAGGCGATCAGAGAGGTCGGTGCGAACCGCAGCGCCGTGCGCCGGTATTTCGAATCCCTCGGCCGCAGCCGCCCTCCCTACGCCGGCATCACCGGGCCGATCACGTTCACCCCCAACCGCCCCGCGCGCTTGATCATGGCCCGCCTCCAGGGGGGGCGCGCGGTGCGCGCGGCCCCGTGAGACACCATCCCGCCGCCACTGGGGTCGCGGTCCTCCTGGCGTTCGGCGGGTGCGGGGGACAATCTCGGCCGGCGGTGATCGGATATGCCTTCCCGGCGTGGGGCTCCATGACCGCACGAGTGGCCCAGGAAGCGATCGCCGAATGGCCGCCCAGTAAACGGGGCGTCGTGCGGTTCGAGTACGAGAGCCTGACGGTGGGCGGCGACCGGCCCGACATCGAAGTGCTGCGCGCCCAGCGGCTCGCCGCCATTCCCGGCCTGGTCGCGGTCGTGGGACACGGCGGCAGTCGCGGATCTCTCGTCGCCGCACCGGTCTACAACGAAGCCGGGATCGTCCAGCTGACGCCGATCAGCACGAGCCGGCTGCTGCACGGCGCCGGGCCGTGGACGTTCATGCTGGCGCCCGACGATTCCGCCGAGGGGGCGTTTATCGGCGCCTTCGCCGCGGGCCGTCTGGGGGCGCGGCGCGCGACGGTCTTCTACGTCAACGACGAGTATGGCGCCGGGCTGCGGGACGGCGTGCTGAGCGAATTTGCGCGACGCGGGGTCGCGGTGCTCGCCGTCGTCCAATTCGCCACGAACGGGGACTTTGCCCTGCTCGTCGACGCCGCGCTGCGGCGGGGCCGTCCCGACGTGATCATCCTCGCGGCACGCCAGCGCGAAGCCGGGCTCATCGCTCGGCTGGCCCAGGCGCGCGTCCCAGGCCTGCGCTTCGTGGCAGGCGACGGCGCGCTCGTGCTCCCGATCCTGGCCGACGACGCCGGGCCGGCCGCCGATTCGATCTACGGCGTCGCCTTCTGGTTGCCGGACCCCGGGGACTCGCTCGACCGGGCGTTCGTCGAGCACCATCGCCGCGTAGCCGGCCGGGATCCGCTGCCCGCCGACGCGATGTCGCACGACGCCTTGATGCTGCTGGCCACGGCGGTGCGCGACGTCGGGCCCGACCGGGGCGCCGTCCGGACCTATCTCCGCGACCTCGGCAACCGCCGCCCGCCGTACCGCGGCGTCACCGGGGACATCACGTTTCGGGCCGACCGCCCGGCGCGCCTGGCGATGGCTCGGCTGCGGCAGGGCGCGCTGGTTCGGGCCGAGGAGCCGTGATGCCCTCCCGGTTCCGGCGCGGTCCCAGCCTGCGCATGCTCGTGGTTCTGCTCGTCCTGGCGGCCGGTATGTACGCGGGCGCCGTCACCGCCTTTCTCACGACCCGGGTCGGATCGGCGGCATTCGTGCTGGGCGAGGGCACCCAGGCGATCATCGCGCTGCAGGACGATCTGACTCGCCGCCACGAAGCGCTGGAGCACGCCGCCGCCCTGGTGCACGCCATGCAGGACGCCGACCACCATCCCACCGAGGCCGAGCTGAACGCGGTGCGTGAGGGGGCGGCGATCGGTGGCGTGCGCGCGCAGGTCCAACCGTTCGCCAGCGTCCCCGCTGAGCTGCGGGTCGCGCTCGCCCGCACGGACGAGGAGATGTCTCACCTGGGCACCACCTTGGCCGAGGTGGTGGCGCTCGTGGAGTTGGGCCGGGCCACTGGCGCGCGCCGCACGACGGCGCGAGTCGATTCGCTGCACCGGGCCGTGGACGCGAGTCTGGCCGAGGCGACGCGCTTGGCGGGCGACGATCTCATTACGCGCTTGGAGGCCTTGCGGCGCGCCACTCGGCGGACGCTCCGAGACGGCGTGTTGCTGCTCGCGGCCGGCATCCTGTTCCTGCCCCTGGCGCTGCTCGTGGTGCGGCGGCGGGTCTGGGCGCCGCTGATCAACCTCGAGGACGGTCTGCAGCGCGTGTCGGAAGGCGACCTCACCGCCGAGGTGCCGGTGTTCCGGGCCGACGAGCTGGGGCGCGTCGCCACGCACTTCAACGAGATGACGCGGGTGCTGCGCGATCGCGCCGAGGAGCAAGGCCGCTTCGCCGCCGCGGGGGAGCTGCTCGCGGGCGTGGCGCACGAGGTGAATAATCCGTTGATGGCGATCACCGCCCACGCGGAGCTGCGGCTCGGCGACCCCGACCTCGCGCCGGAACAACGCGTCGAGATGCAAAGCATCCTGCGGCAGGCGCAACGGGCAACCAAGCTGCTTCGCGGCCTGCTGCGGTTCGTCCGCGCCGGTGAGCGGCGTACCGCGCACGTCAACCTCAACGACGTGGTCCGGACGGCGATCGATCTCGTGTCCTATCGCTTTTCCGTGGACGAGATCTCGGTCGAGGGCCACCTCGATCCCAACCTGCCGCCCGTCCACGGCGATGCCAATCGCCTCGAGCAGGTGATCGTGAACCTCTTGAGCAACGCGATCGATGCGCTGCGCGGGGTCCGGCCGCCACGTCGCCTGACGGTGGACTCGTACGTGGAGAAGGGGCGGGCGTGCGTCGCGGTCACGGACAACGGCGCCGGCGTCGCCCCGGAGATCGTGGAGCGGCTGTTCCGGCCGTTCGCCAGCACCAAGGGGCGCCGCGGCACGGGCCTCGGCCTCTACATCTCCCGTCAGCTGGTGCGGGAGGTGGCGGGCGACCTCGGCCTCGTGCCGGCCCCTGGACGCGGCGCGCGGTTCCTCGTCTGGCTCCCGGTCGCACCGACCGCAGCCCCCCCCCCCTCCTCCCCCCGCACGTCGCCCGTCCCCGCTCCGTCCGTCGAGGCGGCCGGCGCCGCCACGGTGCTGAGCCTGGCGGGCGTGCGCGTCCTGCTGGTGGACGACGAAGAGCTGATCCGCCGCCCGATGATGCGGTTCCTCACCAAGCGGGGCGCCGAAGTCACCGACGCGGGTGACGGCTTGCAAGCGCTCGAACGGCTCGCCACGCTCGAGCCGCACGTCATCCTCGTCGACCTCAGGATGCCGCGGATGGATGGGGTGGAGTTTTACGCCCGGCTGCAAGCGGAGCGTCCGGTGCTGGCGGAGCGCGTCCTGTTCCTGTCCGGCGACATCACGCAGCTTGCGGGACGGGGGCTCGCCCCGGTGCCGCGCGAGCGCGTCCTCGTGAAGCCCGTGGAGCTCGCGGAGCTGGAACGGCGCATCCGCGAATTCGTGGGGGAAGCGGTGCCCGGAGGTGGGGAGGGCGAGCGATGCTGATCGCCGTCGTCTTAATCGCGACCGTCCTGCTGCGGTTCACGATTGTGACTGCGGCCGTGTATCTCCTCCTGCCCCGCGGCCCCGCTTGCCCGCGCTGCGGCGTGGAGACGGGCATGATCCGGCACCCGGTGTTGCGAAGGCTGCTCCCGGCGCTCGAGCACCGGTGGTGTCTCGAGTGCGGCTGGAACGGTCTCGCGCGGCGCGGTGGACGCCGTCCTCAGTCGCGCGTAATCAGCCGCACCGCCCGCTCGTAGAAAAAGTAGTCCCAGGTCCAGTTGAGCAGGACGAACAGCTTGTTGCGGAATCCGATGAGCTGAATGATGTGCACGACCAGCCACATCACCCACGCCACAAAGCCGGTGAACTGGATGCCGAAGAGGTGGGCCACGGCGGCGTTGCGGCCGATCGTCGCCAACGATCCGGGATCCTTGTAGCGGAACGCCTGGGCGGGCTGTCCACGCAACGCGCGCCGAATGTTGTCGGCCGCGACGTCCGCCATCTGCATCGCCACGGGCGCGACCATCGGGAGTGCCGCGCCGTCCGCCTCGACGTAGGCGGCGTCGCCCACGACGTAGACCTCGGGGTGTCCCGGGACCTGCAGGGTCGGGGCGACGGGCACGCGTCCCTGCCGTCCCGTTGGCAGGCCCAGCCGTCCGGCGAGACTCGCCGCTTTCACCCCCGCCGCCCAGATCACCGTGTCCGCGGGAATCACTTCCGCGCTCTTCAAGGTGACACGGGCGCCGTCGTAGTCTGCCACCGTCGCGCCGAACCGCACCTCGACGTGCTTGCGCCCCAGCGTGGCGGCCGCGGCTGCGCTCAACTTCGGGGGGAAGGCGCCCAGCACCCGGTCGGTGGCCTCGAGCAGGAGGATGCGCACGTCCGCGAGGTCGAGCCGGGGATAGTCCTTCACCAGCACGAGGCGGATCAGCTCCGAAAGCGCCCCCGCCATCTCGACGCCGGTCGGCCCACCGCCGACCACGACGAACGTGAGGCGCGCCCGGCGGCGTTCGGCGTTGGACTCGAGCATGGCCTGCTCGAAGCAGGTGAGCACGTGATTGCGGATGGTGACCGCTTCGTTGACGTCCTTGAGGCCGAAGCCGTGGCGCGCGACGCGGTCGAGCCCGAAGAAGTTGGTCTCCCCGCCGAGCGCGAGAATCAGGTAATCGTAGGGAACGGGGCCGCCGCTCGTCTCGAGCCGGCGCGCGGCCAGGTCGGCGCCGGTCACTTCCACCATGCGGAAGTCGAAGTTGCGCTGGCCGCGCAAGATCGCGCGCACCGGCTTGGCGATCTCCTCCGGCTCGAGCCCCGCCGTCGCGACCTGGTACAGCAGCGGTTGAAAGAGGTGATAGTTGTGCCGGTCAAGGAGGACGACCTGCGCGGGAACACGGCGCAGCGCGCGCGCGGCGCGCAGGCCGCCGAATCCCGCGCCCACGATCACGACGGTGGGCGCCTCACCCCCTGTCCCCCTCTCCGCGTACGGAGAGGGGGCACTCATACTTGGTCCAGGCGCAGCACCGTTTGCAGCAACACGTTCGCGCCGTTCGTGACGTCGTCGGGGCGCGTCAGCTCGAGGGGCGAGTGGCTGATGCCCTTGACCGAGGGGACGAAGATCATCCCCATGGGGCAGATCCGCGCCAGGTCCTGGGCGTCGTGGCCCGCTCCGCTCGGCATCTGCTGGCTCGTGAGCTTGAGTCCTTGTACCGCGTCCGCGATGACGGCGCGGATCTTGGGGTCGGAGAGCGCCGGCGCGTTGACGTGTTGCAGGACGTAGTCGAGGGTCGTGTCGTAGCGCCGGGCGATCTCCTGCCCCTCCGCCAGAATCCGCGTCCAGAGCGATTCGATCGTCGGCGTCGACAAGTCGCGCAGCTCGACCGTGAGATCGACCTGGCCGGGGATCACGTTCGGCGCCCCCGGCTTCACGATCAGCCGCCCCACGGTGCCCACCTGGCGGCCGGGCACCGACTTCACGATGCGGTCCACGGCGAGCGTGAGCTCCGCGGCGGCCAGCAGCGCGTTGCGCCGGCGATCCATGGGCGTCGTGCCCGCGTGGTTGGCGAAACCGCGCAACGTCACGTCGTAGTGGTGGATCCCCACGATGCCCTCGACGATGCCGATGTTCAGCGCCTTCTCGTCGAGGATGCCTCCCTGCTCGATGTGCAGCTCGAGATAGGCGGCGACGCTGCCGGGCGCGTGGCGTGCCTCGCCGATCCGGTCGGGATCGCCGCCGATCCGCCGGATCTTGTCGGCCAAGGCGACGCCGTCGCGACCCGGCCTTCGCAGCTCGTCCGCCGGCAGGTCCCCGATGTAGCCCCGGCTGCCCGTCAGGCCGCTCTCCTCGTCGCACCAGATGACGACGTGCAACGGATGCCGGTTCTTGTAGCCGTGGTCGGCCAACGTGTGCGCGACTTCGATCGCCCCCATCGAGCCGACGTCGCCGTCGTAGTTGCCCCCCTCGGGGACGGAGTCGATGTGGGAGCCGAAGAGAATCGGCAACGCCCCCGGCTGCGTGCCGGCGCGCGTCCCGATGATGTTGCCGGCCGTGTCGATCCGTGCGTCGAGGCCGGCCGCCCGCATGAGGTCCATCGCGAAGGCGCGGCCGCCTAAGTCTGCCTGGGTGAACGCCACGCGGCTCACCCCGCCCTGCGGGTTGGCGCCGAAGCGCGACAGGTCCGTGAGGTGTTGGTTGACGCGCGCGCCGTTCACGCGCCAAGACCTCCAGTCGCCACGCTGCGCCTCCGCGCGGAACGCGAGGCCCAGGGCGGCGGCGGCCGTGGTCGTCACGAAGTCGCGCCGACGCATCGCGCTCACGCGCCGGCCCGGCGGGGAGAAGCTACCCGGTGAGCTTGCGCCACAACGCCTGCAGCGGGTCGTAGCTCGCGTCCACGACGCGCTCCTTGAGGGGAATGATCGCGTTGTCGGTGATCGTGATCGACTCGGGGCAGACCTCGGTGCAGCACTTGGTGATGTTGCAGTACCCGATGCCGCCCTCCGAGCGCAGGTACGAACGCCGGTCCTCTTCGTCGAGCGGGTGCATCTCGTACACCGCGGCGCGCACCAGGAAGGCGGGCCCCATGAACTCCGCGTGCTTCTCGTGGGTGCGCAATACGTGGCAGACGTCCTGGCACAGGAAGCATTCGATGCACTTCCGAAACTCCTGCGGTCGCTCCACCTCGTACTGGTACATCCGCCAGGTGCCGTCCGGCGCATCGGGGGCGCGGGGCTTGAAGGCGGGGATCCGCTTGCTGACCTCGTAGTTCCACGAGACATCCGTCACGAGGTCCCGTATGAGGGGGAAGGCCTTCATCGGGGTGACGGTAATCGTTTCGTCGGCGGGATAATCCGAGAGCCGCGTCATACACATGAGCTTGGGCCGCCCGTTGATCTCGGCGGAGCACGAGCCGCATTTCCCGGCCTTGCAGTTCCAGCGGACGGCGAGGTCGGGCGCCTGCTCGGCTTGGATGCGGTGCACCGCGTCGAGGACGACCATGCCCTCGCCCGCCTCGAGGGTGTACTCCTTCAGCTCCCCGGCGGTCCGGGTGCCTCGGAAGATCCGCATGCGGCGCTGCTGGCTCACGTCACGCCCCTTCCTTAATGAGCTTGGCCAGGTCGGCGGGCAGCTCGGGCTGCGGTTCCCACCGCACCGTCATCCGGTCGCCATCGCGCCGCACCACCACTTGGCGGCGTTCCTGCTTCGGGTCCGAATCGGGGTGATCGCTCCGCGTGTGCCCCCCCCGGCTCTCCGTGCGCTCGAGCGCCGCGCGCACCGTCATCTCCGCGACCGCGAGGAGCGCGCGGAGGTCGAGCACCGTATGCCACCCGGGGTTGTACTCCCGGCTGCCCGAAATGCCGCTGCGGCGCGCCCGCAGCTTGAGACCGTCGAGCTCGGCGAGCGCCCGCTCGAGGCCCCCGCGGTCGCGCACGATCCCGGCCTGCGTCTGCATCACCTCTTGCAACGCCGCCTGCACGGCGAACGGGTTCTCACCGTTCCCGCGCTCGAACGGCGCCAGGGCTCCCTGGACGGCGGCCTCGACTTCCGTGCTGGGGATCTCCGCGGGCCGGCCGCTGCGTTTGGCGAACTCGGCTCCCGCCTGCCCTGCGCGCCGGCCGAAGACCAGCAGGTCCGACAACGAGTTCCCGCCCAGCCGGTTCGCGCCGTGCATGCCACCGGCGCACTCGCCCGCCGCGAACAGCCCAGGCAACGTTGACATCTGCGTTTCGGCGTCGACCTTCACGCCTCCCATGACGTAGTGAATCGTCGGCCCGATCTCCATCGGCTCCCGGGTGATGTCCACCCCCGCGAGTTCCTTGAACTGGTGGTACATGCTGGGCAGTTTCTGCTTGATGTAGTCGGCCGGGCGCTTCGCGGCGATGTCGAGCAGAACGCCGCCGTGCGGGCTGCCGCGTCCCTCCTGAATCTCCTTCACGATCGCCTTGGCGACGACGTCGCGCGTCAGGAGTTCCGGCGGCCGGCGGTTCTTCGCGCGGTCGCCCGTCACCCACGCGTCGGATTCCTGCTCCGTGGCGGCATAGTCGCCCTTGAACATCTCGGGCACGTAGCGGAACATGAACCGGTCACCCCGGGCGTTGCGCAGCACGCCGCCCTCGCCCCGGACTCCTTCCGTCACCAGGATCCCGCGCACGCTGGGCGGCCACACCATGCCGGTCGGATGGAATTGGATGAACTCCATGTCGATCAGCTCGGCGCCGGCGTCGTAGGCGAGGAAGTGGCCGTCCCCGGTGTACTCCCAGGAGTTCGAGGTGACCTGCCACGCCTTCCCGATGCCGCCGGTCGCGAGCACCACGGCGCCGGCGCGGAACAGGGCGAACCGTCCGGTCTCGCGGAAGTACGCCAGGGCGCCCGCGGCGCGCCCCTGGGCGACGGGAACCTTGATGACGGTGCATTCCATGTGCACGTCGACGCCCGAGTGGACGGCCTTGTCCTGGAGCACGCGGATCATCTCGAGACCGGTGCGGTCCCCGACGTGCGCGAGGCGCGCGTGCGTGTGGCCGCCGAACGGCCGCTGGTTGATCCGCCCGTCGTCGGTGCGGTCGAACAGCGCGCCCCACGCCTCGAGCTCGCGGATGCGGTCGGGCGCCTCCTGCGCATGGATCTGGGCCATGCGCCAGTTGTTGTGCATTTTCCCGCCGCGCATCGTGTCGCGGAAATGCACACGCCAATTGTCGGTGGCGATCACGGTACCGAGCGCCGCGGCCGCACCGCCCTCGGCCATCACGGTGTGGGCCTTGCCCAGCAGCGACTTGCAGATGAGGCCGACCTTCGCGCCCTCCGCGGCCGCCTCGATGGCGGCGCGCAACCCGGCGCCGCCGGCGCCGATCACGATTACGTCGTAGTCGTACTTTCGGATTCCCGGAGAGGGGGAGGAGCCCACTACAGAATCCTGATGTCGGTGATCACACCCGTTGCGCACAGCCGGATGTAGACGTCCGTCAGGGCGACCGAGAAGAGCGAGCACCACGCCCACAGCATGTGGTGGCGGTTGAGCGCGCTCACCCAGCGCCACAGGCGGTAGCGGGCCTGCCCGCCGCGTGCGCAGGAGAAGCAGTCCACGCCGCCTCCCACCAGGTGCCGCAACGAGTGGCAACCGAACGTGTAGCTCGCGAGCAGCACCACGTTCACGGCCATGACCAGCGTGCCGACGCCGAGGCCGAACTGACGGGCGCCGGCCGCCATTGTGCCGTCCGCCAGCACGCCCGCCACGGGCCAGCGCGTCGCGAGGAAGACGTCGTAGGAGAGGATAAAGATGAAGACGACCGCGGCGTACATGAAAAACCGGTGCAGGTTCTGCAGGATCAAGGGGAACCTGGTCTCGCCCCCGTAAGCGTGTCGCGGCTCGCCCACGGCGCAGCCCACTGGGTCGAGGAAAAAGGCCCGGTAGTACGCCTTGCGGTAGTAGTAGCACGTCAGCCGGAAGCCGAGGGGGAAGACCAGAATCAGGAACGCCGGCGAGAGCGGCCACCAGGTCGGCTGGAGCAGCGGCGAGTAGAAGGGCGAGAGGTACGGGCCCCACTCGTAATGCACCCCCGTCCACGCCGCCCAGGTTGCGTAGATGCCGAAGCCGCCGAGCACGAGCGCCGTGAGTGCGGGCGCGAGCCACCAGGCGTCGCGCCGCAGCGTCGCGCCCAAGCCCCGCTCCTGCAGGTCGCGCACCGAGGTCGTCATAGCTTCACCGCCGCCATCGTCTGTTTGACCGCCTCCGCCGACTTCCGGAGCGCGGCCTGCTCCGGCGCCGACAGCTCGACTTGGACGATCTGCTCGAGCCCCCGCCGACCCAGCTTACACGGCACGCCGCAGTACATCCCCGACAGGCCGTACTCCCCCTGGAGCCACGCCGCGCAGGGGAGAATGCGCTTCCTGTCGCGCACGATCGCCTCCACCATCTGCGCAGTGGCGGCCGAGGGGGCGTAGTACGCGGAGCCGGTCTTCAGGAACGCCACGATCTCCGCGCCGCCGTTCCGCGTGCGGTCCACGATCGTGTCGAGCGTCGCCTGATCGAGCAGCTGGCGCACGGGGATTCCCGAGACGCTCGTGTACGACACTAGCGGCACCATCGTATCGCCGTGGCCGCCCAGGACCATCGCCTGAATGTCCGCGACCGAGACGTCGAGCGCTTCGGCGAGGAACGCCCGGTAGCGGGCGGTGTCCAGCACGCCTGCCATGCCGATGACGCGCTCGCGCGGGAAGCCGGTCACTTCCTTGGCCACCCAGCACATCACGTCGAGCGGGTTCGAGACCATCACGACGATGGCCTTCGGGCAGTGCTGCTTGATCTCTTGGGAGACTTGCTTCACGATGTCGGCGTTGGTGCGGACGAGGTCGTCGCGGCTCATCCCCGGTTTCCGGGCGATGCCGGCGGTGACGACGACCAGCTCGCTTCCGGCCGCAGGGCCATAGTCGTTGCTGCCGACGACCCGGCTGTCGAAGCCCTCGATCGGCGCCGACTGCCACTGATCGAGCCCCTTGCCCTGGGGCACGCCTTCGACGACGTCGACGAGAACGACCGTGCGGGCGAGCGCCTTCTCGGCGAGGCGTTGCGCGGTCGTAGCGCCGACGTTGCCCGCCCCCACCACCGTGATTTTGTCGAGCATGGCGCCGAAAGCTAAGCCCTCACGGGACCACCGCCAACTGGGCTTCTGGTGCTTCCCTCAGCTCGCCCGCGCCATCTCGTACAAGTACTCCACGTACGAGCGCACCGCGCCGTCGATCCCCTGCACCGCTGCGTTCGTCGACTCGATCACGTAGTACTCGTCCGGCGCATGCGCCCCGCTGCCGTGACCGAGTCCAAAGTGACTAGCCGGAAGCCGTAGCGGGTCCCCGGTGAAGACGTAGCCGGGCCAGGAGCCGGCATTGCGCGGGAGCATGATCGGGTCGATCCGGGAGCGCCGGTACACCGCTTGTTGCGCTCGGATCACCAGGGCGTCGGCGGCTGTGCTCGTGGGATCGTAGCCGCCCGTCATGTTCACCTCGATGTCTCCGAAGCCGCGCTGCGCGAGGTGCGCCTTGAGCGCGGCCAGCGCCTCGGCGGCGGTCATGTCGGGAACCAGCCGGAGGTCGAGCTTGGCTACCGCTCGGTGGGGCAGGATGGTCTTGCCGCCGGGCCCGGTGTATCCGCCGACCAGCCCCTCGATGTTCACCGTGGGGCGTGACATCAGCAGCTCGAGCGCCTCGGTGAAGCTCACGTCGCGCACCCAGCGCTCGACGCCGAGCAGCCGTTTGGCGGCGCGCTCGTCCATGCGCCGGGCGGCCGTGGCGATCATCGCCTTCTCTTCGGCGGAGAGCGGCCGCGCTTTGTCGGCGAAGTGGTCGATGGCGGGATCGTTGCCGTCGGGCGAGACGAGGGTCACCAGCGCCTGCACCAGGTGCCACGCCGGGCTGTCGAGGCGCGCCTTGTTGCTCGAGTGCACGTCCTGCCGCGGCCCGCGGCCCCACCGCTCGCCGCTCGAAACCAGCTCGCATTCGATGACGCCCTTGGCGCCCAGGGTGATCGTCACCTGGCCGTCGAGCCCCTGGGAGGCGGAGGGCATCATGATCCCCACGCACCGCTTGAGCGCGGCGAGCACCTCGGGGCGGCGCACGATCTGGGGGAAGTGGGGCGAGCCGATCTCTTCCTCTCCTTCGGCGACGAGCACGAAGTTCAGCGGAAGCTTTCGGCCGGCGCCGCGGATGGCGTGGAGCGCGGCGAGGAACGCCGCCTCCGGCCCTTTCTGATTCACCGCGCCACGCCCCATGACGACCTTTCCCAAGCCGGGCTTGTCCACGAGCGCCGCAGCCCAGGGGGGCGAGCTCCATGCCGCGGGATCCACCTGCTTCACGTCGTACATGAAATAGAGGCCGAGGGTACGAGGTGCGCCCGCGTCGAGCGTCGCGACAATCCCGGGCTGGCCGTCGGTGGGCACCTTGGTGACCTCGCCGAATCCCGCCTCGCGGAGCATGCGCATGGTGAGCTCGCAGCCGTCGTTCATGCCGCGGTTCTCGGCGGCGATCGACGGTTGGCGGATCCAGTCCTGCAGGCGCGTGACGGTCTCCTCGTGACGTCTTTCAACCTGGTCGAAAACGGGGGCGAGATCGGACTGATTGGTCTGCACCCCGCGCGGCAGCGTGAGCGCCACCGCCGCGGTGGTCGCGTCCTGAAGGAACTCCCGGCGATTGATCATCATTGCCTCCAGAGCCTTCGCTCGTTGAGTCTCGCCACGACCCCCGCGTGGTCGGACGGCCAGAGGCCC
>DASYRJ010000088.1:0-17876 GCA_036004525.1 Gemmatimonadales bacterium
CCCGCACCGGCTGCGTCCGCGTCGGCGTCAACGGCCCCGCGCCCTGCAACGCCAAGGCCTCCGCGAACTCCGCCGCCGTCGCGAACCGGTCGTCGCGGTTCTTCGCCAGCGCCAGTTCGACCAGCCCCGCGACCTCCTCGGACAGATCGGGGCGAACCTCCCGCAGCGGGGGCACCGGCTCGATCAGGTGCTTCGTCAGCACGCTCTGGACGTTGAGACCCGTGAACGGCGGCGCCCCCGCCAGCATCTCGTACAACACGCAGCCCAGACTGTAGATGTCGGTGCGCCGGTCGAGGTTGGGCTCGCCGCTCGCTTGCTCCGGACTCATGTATGCCGGCGTGCCAATCGTCACGCCCGTCTGGGTCACGATCTGGCTGTCCTCCGTCGTCACCGCGCGGGCGATACCGAAATCCGCCACCCGGGCGTGCCCCTCCTCCAGCAGGATGTTGCCCGGCTTGATGTCGCGATGGATCACGCCGTGGCGATGCGCGTGGTCCAGCGCACCCGCCACCTGGCGGGCGATCCGCAGCGCTTCCTCGACGGGGAGCGGCCCGCCGCGCGCGAGCAGGTCCCGCACCGACTCGCCCCTGACGTACGGCATGACATAGTAGAGGAAGCCGCTCGCCGAGCCGGAGTCGTACAGCGGCACGATGTGGGGATGGCTGAGCTGGGCGGCGATCTCGATCTCGCGCAGGAATCGCTCCGTGCGCACCGCGAGCGCGAGCTCGGGGGAGAGCACCTTGACCGCGACCGACCGGTTGTGCTTCAGGTCCCGCGCCAGGTAGACGGTCGCAGTCGCTCCATGGCCGAGCTCGCGCTCGATCGCATACCACTCGGCCAGGGCCTGCTGGAGGGACTGCTGGATGTCGGGCACGCGGCTGCTCCGGCGTCTAAGGTATCGCCTGCCGCAGCCGAGCGTTAGCTTAGTCGGCCGGAGGCGACCGATGCCCTCGGACCTTTCGCCGCTACAGCTTGTCTGTTTGGGACCGCCCACGGCGCTCGTGGACGGCCACGCCGCGCCTCCGGAGGTGCTGTGGCGCAAGCATTTGGCCCTCCTCGTCTACCTCGCCCTCTCCCCCAGCCGGCGCCGCACCCGCGACCACCTGCTCGGCGTCTTGTGGGCGGAGCAACCGGAGTCCTCGGCCCGCCATGCCCTGAACCAGGCGGTGCTGCGGCTGCGGCGCGCGCTCGGCGAAGACCGGCTGCGGTCGGAGACGGACGCGCTGGCGCTGAACGACGTCCACCTCGACGTGGATGCGCTGCGCTTCGCTTCCGGCGCCGAACGCGCGCCCGACGACGCGCTGGCGCTCCTGCGCGGCGACTTCCTCGAGGGATTCCACGTCGAGGACGCGCCCGAGTTCGACTCCTGGATGACGCGCGAGCGGGAGCGCTACCGCGCGCTCGCCGCCGCCGCCCTGGTCGCGGCCGGCGAGCGGCGGCTCACGCTCGGCCGGTTCGCGGAGGCCGGTGACGCGGCGCGCCGCGCGCTCGCCCTCGCGTCACGCTCCGAGCCGGCGGCGCGGCTGCAGATGATGGCCGCGGCGCTCGCGGGCGATGCCGCGACCGCCCTCGCCGCCTACCAGGAGTTCGCCGCCCGTCTCGAGCAGGACGTGGGCGAGCCGCCGGGACGGGCGCTCACCGCGTTAGCGGAGCGGATCCGGACGCAGACCTGGCGTCCCGCCGGCGCCGGGCAGGCCGCCGCCACGCTCCCCCCCCTGGTCGGGCGTGAGCGCGTGCACCGGGACGCCTTTGAAACCGTGGCGCAGGGACTGGCCCGGGGACCGCGCGCGCTGGTGATCACGGGCCCGCCGGGCATGGGGCGGACCCGGCTCCTCACCGAGTGCGCGCGCCGCCTGGTCCTTGAAGGCGCTGTCGTCGTGCAGGCGCGACCGGTGGAGAGCGACCAGGACGCTCCCTGGAGCGCGCTGCGCCTCCTGCTCCGCGCCGGGCTGGCCGCCGCGCCGGGCCTCCCCGCCGCCCGGCGCGAGGCACTCGGCGCGCTCGCCGGCCTCGCGCCCGAGCTGGCGGAGCGGTTTCCGCCGCGCGAGGTGCGCGACGTCGCCGATATGGCGACCGCCCTGGCCGACGTGCTCACGGCCGTCGCGGAGGAACGCCCGATCGCGTTGGCGCTCGACGACGCTCACTGGGCCGACGGCGCCTCGCTCGCGGCGCTCGGCTCGGCGGTCGCCAGCCTCAACGCGATCCCGGTCGTGCTGCTGCTCGCCGTGGTGCAGGGTGTCTCCGATCCGCCGCGTGAGCTGCTGCGGCTCGAGAGCGACGTCGGGCGCGCGGTACCGGGCGTGACGGTGCGCCTCGGCGCGCTGTCCCAGGAGGACCTGGGTCCGTTGGTCGCGGCCCTGGCGCCCTGGTGCCGCGACGATGCGGAGCGCGACCGGCTGACGCGCCGCGTCGCGTTCGAGACCGGCGGCAATCCGTTCTTCGCCGTCACCCTGCTCGGCGCCCTCGCGAAGGCGACGGCCCTCCAGGCCGATCTCGCGGCGTGGCCGCCGCCGCGCGGCACCCTCGATACGCCCCTGCCGTTCTCAGTGCCCTCGCTCGTGCAGCAGGCGATCGCCCTCCAGGTGGGCGAGCTGGGTTCCGACGAGCTGGCGGTGCTGCGGGCGGCGAGCGTCTGCGGGCAGGCGCTCGATCTCGAGCTCATCGCGCACGTGGCGGAGCGGTCGCTCGCCGGGGTGGAGCGCGCGCTCCCGGCATTCGAACGGCGGCAGCTCGTCACGTTCGACGGCCGGCGCTACACGTTCGCGGCGCCGCTCGTAGCGGAAGTCGTCCGTGTGGAGTGCATCACCAGGGGCGAGCGGCGGCGGCTGGAGCGGCGCGCGAGCGAAGCGCTCGCGTCCCGGGGCGATCTGGAGAGCCGCGCGCTACGGGCGGAGCTGCTGGCGCGGACCGCGCCGGGCGCCGAGGCGTTCCAGCTGGCCATCGCCGTCGCCCGGGAAGCCCTCGAGGCGGGCGCCATGCGAATCGCGCGCCGGGCGGCGGCGGCGGCGGAGTGCGACACCCGAGGCGCGCAGCTCGATCGGACGACACTCGACGAGCTGCGCGCCCGGCTCTAGGTCAGCGGCACACGCTGGGATCGGCGACCGGCTCACGGGCGACGTCCCACACCCACCCGTCGGCGGTCCACGGCTCGAAGCGGCCGGTGCTGAGCGTGTCGGAGCCCGCCGCGATCATGTGACCGACGCCATCGATGAACGGCCAGCGGAAGCAGAGGCTCCGGCCCGGGGCGAGCCGCGCCTTCACGAGCTCGCGACCCGCGCCGTCGCGCACCGAGATCAGCCGATGACGCGGGGTCGAGTTCGTCACCTTGAGCATCGGCCCTTGATAGGGCCAATGAGCGTAGCGGGTCATCGTCGCGCAGCCGGCGACGAGCGGGATGAGCAGCAGCCACTTCACGGGGCACCTCCCCTCGATGTGGGCGGAACGTCCTGTCCCAGCATAGCAAGGGAGGACAACGCGCCGGTCACGTGATTGCGCACAGCGGTCACCGGGATCGGGCGTTGCGGGTGCCCGAGTCCCTCCGGGAACGGCCGAGCGTCTACCGCAGAGCGGTCCGTACTCGATCTCCGAGGGTAGCATCTCTCATGCCAGGCCGCGAGCATGGCTGGGAGCGCGGATTGCTACGTTGTCGTAGCTCGCGCGCCGCAAGTGTGCCCGCGTCCAGCAACACCGCGGACCGGGCGAGCGTCGCTGCTCTCTGCGGCGGCGTGACGCCCCTCACCACAAGATCGAGTCACGCGGCTCGATCGCTAGCCGGTCAGAAGCGGTTGGAGCTCGAGACCCCTGCCTGCCGCGGCTTGGCCTGTTTCACGTAGCGATCGAACCAATCGATCATTTCTGCCAGGGTATGCAGCACCGACTCACGCCCGGCGTACCCGTGCGCTTCGTTGGGTAGCATCACGAGCCGCGCCGTCCCACCCAAGCCCTTGATGGCCGCGAACAACCGCTCCGAGTTGATCGGGAAGGTGCCGGAATTGTTGTCGGCCTCCCCGTGCGTCATCAGGATCGGCTCGTTGATGCTGTCGGCGTACACGAAGGGCGACATCCGCAGGTAGACGTCCCGCGCCTGCCAGAATGTGCGATCCTCGTTCTGGAAGCCGAACGGCGTAAGGGTGCGGTTGTAGGCGCCGCTGCGCGCGATGCCGGCGCGGAACAGGTCGGAGTGCGCCAGCAGGTTCGCCGTCATGAAGGCGCCGTAGCTGTGCCCCCCGATGCCGATGCGATCGGGATCGCCGACGCCGGCGTCCACCACGGCTTTCACCGCGGCCCGGGCGTTCATCACGAGCTGTTCGACGTAGTGGTTGTTGGCCGTGTCGCCCCCGATGATGGGCATTTTCGGGTCGTCGAACACGGCGTAGCCTTGCGTCAAGAAGAAGAGGTGCGACGGGCCGCGAATGATGTTGAAGCGATTGGGCGCGGCCGTCACCTGACCCGCCGCCGTGGCCGACGCGAATTCCGTCGGGTAGGCCCACATGACGACCGGGAGCCGGGTGCCTGCCCTGTAGCCGGGGGGCAGGTACAACGTGCCGGAGAGCGGCACGCCGTCTTCGCGGGCGTAAGTCACCAGGCGTTTCTCGATGCCGGTGAGCTGAGGCGCGGGATCCTTGAACGCCGTCAACGCGCGCAGCTTGGTGCCCTGGCGCACGAAGTAGTTGGGCGGCTCGGCGCGCGATTCGCGGCGGGTGACGAAGCTCTTGCCTGCGTCGTCCAGCAAGGCGACCACGGCCTCGTAGTGGACGGTGTCGGCCCGCCAGAGCCGCTCGGTCTTCCGGGTCACGATGTTCAGCCGATCGAGGAATGGCCGCTCGCCTTGGGGTGACGCGCCCGCACCGGTGAGGTAGATCCAGTCGCCGCCCCGGAGCAGCGCGAAGTCGCCGGTGGGCGTCGTTCGGAGGAGCGGAAACCCTGGGTCGGCGTAGCGATCCTCGGCGCTGCGGTCGAACAGCAACGCCGGCGTGCCCGCCTTGCTGACGTCCACGATCCACGCCCTGATCCAACGGCGGTCGCGGTCGTATTCGGAGAGGAGCCCGACGCCCTGGGTGTCCCACTGGAGCCCGGCGTAGCGCTTCACGAGTCGTGCGAGCTCGACCGGCTCCCCGGTGAACGGCGGGGCGAGGGTGACCACGCGGTCCTGGTGGTCCACCTTGTTGCGCGGGTCGCCGCCGTCGAGCGCCTCCGCCCACACGAGCGTCGCGGGGGCGCCGGGCCGCCAGTTGACGGCGCGCGGTCCCGGGCGCACTCCCCGGATGGGGATGCCCTCACCGGTGGGCAGCGAGGCCAGATGGTGCGCGACCTCGCCGCGGAGGTTCCAGATCTCGATCTCCTGAGGAAAGAGGCCGTTCGGCACGAGGTAGGAGTAGGGGCGCACGGTCCGGGCCACGAGCACGTATTCGCCGCCGGGCGCGACGTCCACACGGGCGAAGATCGCCGGGGCGCCGACGGTGGTGCGCGCGCCGGTCGCGACGTCGACCAGGGCGAGCTGGGCGGTGAAGTAGTAGTCGAACAGGCGCTCGTCCTGCGCGTTTTTCAGGAGGTCCTCGTACGTCGGCGCCGGTGCGGCGCGGCCTCTGGTCTCCTGGGTGGTGGGACCCACGGGCGTCTGCGGGGCGACGGGCGCTTGCCCGCGGCCGTCGGGGACGAATTCGCACAGCAGCTTGGTGCCTCCCGGCATCCACTGGCAGGGCGGGCCGCTCGTGGCGTTCAATGTCGGGCCGGTGAGCGCCCGAGTCTGTCCCGTGGCGGGGTCGGCGACCCAGAGGGCGAGCCCCGAGTCACGCGTCTGCACGAAGGCGATCGCCCGGCTGTCGGGCGACCAGCTCACGTACGACAGCGCCGCAGGCGTGGGGACGGAGATGCGCCGCTCCGATCCGTCTGCGACCCGCTTCAGCGCCAGCCCCGTGATCGCTCCCGGCAGCTGCGGGCCGGTGGTGCGCGGGTTGATGCGGTCGCCTGCGAGCCGGAGCATCGGCTGCGCCAGCTCGGCGATCGTCGGCATGCTGCGCTGCTCGAGCAGCAGGAGCCATTGCCGGTCGGGGGAGACGTTCGCGCCCGGGAGCGGTGGCGTGTCGAGGATGTCGACGATCACCTGGGGCGGGGTCTTATAGGGTTCCTGCGCCGTGAGGCCGGTGGCGGAAACGAGGGTCACGGCGAAGCAAGCGAGGCGATGCATGAGGGACTCGGGCGGAGATGAGACAGGGAAAGCTGCAGGTCGCGCTGGGGAGGCGCAACCGGGCGTCACCGCATCGCCCAGCGCACCGACACCGCCGCCGATCCATAGCGCCACCGGGCAGCGGTCGCCACATCTGCCGCGACCGCGGAGTCTTCGCCGTCGAGCTCGAGCCGCAGCTCGCGACCCGGCGCGATCGGCGTGGCGATGAGCGCATAGAGCCGCAGCGCGCGGCCCCATGGGCCGAGCGACAAGCCCCACGCGGCCAGGCGGCGCACGCCGACGCCGCCGTCGAGCACGAAGAGCGCCGACCCCGCGGTCTCGTACTCGAGGTAGGTCGCGACTTCGGCGGTCTGCACGACGCGCGGAGCGAAGTAGCCCACCGCGCTCGCGTGCGAGAAATGGATCTCGTGGAACTGAGCCGACACCTCGCCGGCAGGAGCCACCGCGAGCAGCACGGCCCCGCCGGCGCTGGTGCGGTGGTTGACGTCCTGCGTGGAGCCGAGCGCCGCGGTGCCGGCGATGGCGCGGAGAGCGAGCGGCCCGGCGACGGGCGCCTGAATCGTGGCTCGCCCTTCCGTTCGCATCACGCGGTTCGCCACCAGCAGCGGACTCGCGGTGACCGCGTCGCGGCGGAGGCGGAAGTCGAGCGCCGGCCGCCACCGCACGCGCACCTCCCCGGTGGTGACGACGGTCGCGCCGCCCGCGCCGCCCGCGCCGTCGAGCCGCGTGGCACCCACTCTCGCGGCCACGTCGAAACGCCGGACGGGCCGCCAGGCTGTCCGCAGCGACACGCGATCGATCCCGGCGCTCGCCGCCCCACTCGCCACGCGCTCGCGGCCCGCCACCGCGCTGAGGCGCAGGCCCGGGGCGGCGGGATACTCGAACGCGCCCTCGACGCGGAGCGTCGCGTTGCGGTCCGAATCGCGGATGCCGCCCACGAGCACGGTGAACGTCGGCGCGTCCTGCGCATCCACGACCCTCGCCTGGGCGGCGGCGGTGACGATGAGAACCGAGAGGACGCGCGCGCCCGTCCCGCCACGATGGATCACGAGCCGCAGGATCTCGACGCCAAGCAGTACTGCCGCGAGTACGCCGGCACCGGCGACGATCGTCGCCGTGGGCCACAGCCGGCTCGGTGGCGGGTCGAGGCCCACAGGCAGGAAGGGCCGCGCGTGAACGAGCGCGACCTCGAGCAGCCACCCCGTTGCCCACATCCCCGCGATGACGCCGCTCGCCATCGCGACCTGGCCGGCGATCACGCTCCAGCGTGACCCTCGCTTCGCTCCCCTCGGTCGGCTCCGCAACTCCCGCAACGGCATCGCGAGTGCGGAGACGAGGTAGAACAAGCCGCCGATGCCGGTGCCGGGGATCCCCGCGGTCACGCTCAGTGCCCCTTCTCGTACGTCCGCAGCGACCGGCCCAACAGCAGCTCGGCGACGACCGCGCGGACGAAGAAGAACGCGTTCACGGTCCGGAGCACGAAGAACGCCGGAAAGCTCGCCAGCGCCCGCGGCACTTCTCGGCGCCGCGCGGCCCCGACTAGGACGGGAACGAGCACCGCGGGGGCGTCGATCGCGTAGCCGAGCAGCAGCCAGGGGCTCCGAAGGAGGAGCGCGAGAATGGGCAGAAGGATGAGGTAGGCGGCGGCGGAGAGGCTTGCGTCCCAGAACGCGACGGCGACTGCCGAGCGGAGGTAGGGGACGCCCAGAACGCCCCGCCAGTGCAGTCGCACGTTCTGCACGAACCCGTGCGACCAGCGGCGCAGCTGCCGTCTCATGAGGGTGAAGCTGCTCGGCTCGATCGGGTAGCACACCGCCTTGGGGACGAAGTGGACGTCGCGTCCGACCTGATAGAGGCTCCAAGTGAGGTCCATGTCTTCGGCCAGGGTCCGGTCCGACCAGCCGCCCTGGGCCCGGAGTGCGTCCGTCCGATACATGGAGAAGCAGCCCGAGGAGATCAGCGGTTTTCCGTAATACTCCTGCAACCGCTTGTAGAAGGTGAATGCGAAGAGGTACTCGATGTACCGGCCGCGTTCCCACACCGTGCGTACGCGGCGGGGCAGCACGAAGCCGCACGCCGCCGCGACCCCCGGTCCGTCGAACGCCGCCACGAGGCGCTCCAGCGCGTCCGGGGCGAGCACGGTGTCGGCGTCAAGGGCCACCGTGAGCGTTGTCCTGACGTTCTGGAGCCCGAAGGTCTGGGCGCCGGCCTTGGAGCCGGTGTTCGCCGGTGGGCGAACCACGGTCACACCCAGCGCTCGCGCCATGTCGCCGGTCCCGTCATCGGAGCAGTCGTCCACGACGATGACTTCGGCGGGGGGAGCCGTCTGGGCGTGGAGGCTCCGAATCGTGTCGGCTACGCTCGCCGCTTCGTTGTAGGCGGGAACGATGACCGTCACGTCCGAACCGGCGAACAGGTGGTCGGGGGACGCCACGTCTGAGTAAAGAGACCGGCGGGTGGCCGGGCGTCACGGTGCGCCGCCTGTTGCGCGGGCGCAGCCACCGCGGTTACGTGATGGGCACGACGAACCTAACGGTCAGACTCTCGGCCGTCTGCGGGCTGACGGTGCAGAAGCAGTCCCGGCCGATCAGCCGTTTCACACCCAATACTTCGGCCTCCGCGATCCCCGCCACGTCGCGGTAGGTGATTTCGAGCGTCTGGGCGTCGATCACGCGGTAGCTGACCGGCCGGCCGAGGAGGCGGTGGTGCGGGTCGATCTTCGCGAGGCCGTCGGCGAGGCGGCGCTGCAGCTCGTTGATGGGCTCGCTCACGCGCCCTTGCCCGCGCGCGCGAGCACCGCTGCCGCGTTGCGCCGCATTCCGGCCGCGCCGGGCCGCGCGAACGGCGTGTCGCCGTAGCGGCGCGCAAACTCGGCGTCGTCGATCTCGATCAGCGCGCGCAGATCGGGCTCGGCGATGTCGGGTCGCACCGCGAAGCCGGGATCGGCGGTCGCTTGGGCGAAGCTGACATTCCAGGGGCAGACGTCCTGGCACACGTCACACCCGAACAGCCACCCGCCGACGTCCGCACGCTGCTCATGGCTGAACGCTCCGCGGTGCTCGATCGTGAGATACGAGATGCACGCCCGCGCGTCCAAGTCGCCCGGGCCCGCAAACGCGTGCGTCGGGCACGCGTCGAGGCAGCGGCGGCAGGTGCCGCACCGGTCCGCGTCGAAGGGGAGGTCGGGCGCGAGGTCGGCATCGGTGAGCACCACGCCGATGAACGTGAAGGAGCCGATCTCCGGGTGGATCAGCATCATGTTTTTGCCGATCCAGCCGAGCCCGGCGCGCTGCGCGAGCTCGCGCTCCGGCACCGGTCCCGCGTCGACGTACGCGCGCGTCACGGCGCCGGGAACGACCTCCCGGATTGCCGCCGCCAGCTGCTCGAGTCGCGCGCCGAGGACGTGGTGGTAGTCCGAGGACCAGGCGTACTGCGCTACGCGCGGTCTCGCCCCCTCGTTCCCCCTCTCCACGTCGTGGAGAGGGGGACAGGGGGTGAGGCGACCGTGGAAGTAGTTCGTGAGCGTCACGACCGCCACGCGGGCCTGCGGCATGATGCGCGTCGGGTCTTTCCGCTTTGCCGCTTGGCGGTGCAGGTAGGTCATCGTGCCGGCGTGGCCCGCGGCGAGCCAGCGATCCAGCTCGGCGGCGTGCGCGTTTCGCTCGAGCGTCGCAATGCCCGTCGCGTCGAACCCGAGCTCCCCCGCCCGACGCTTCAGTTCGACGCCTTTTTTTGACGCCTCTATTCGACGCCTTTGCTCGACGTCCTTCATAAGCCCATTGTCTCCCTGCGCCACCGCGCGAAGTTCGCGACGTCGTCCACGGGGGGGATCGCGTCCTCGTCGCCGTACGCGGTGAACATGCGCCAACGCAGGTACTCGCGCGGCGGTACGGGAAGAAACGGCGGTCGCCGCCACCAATCGCGCGCGCGAAAGCTCCACGCCAAGCGCACCAGGTCCACGGCGAGCCGCGGGCGCGCCAGCGCCCGCAACGAGAGCTGCACGTACAGCGCGGACCAACTCGCGGGAGTCTGCATTCCTTCTGTATATTGAGCGCCTATGACGCTCGCAAGCGGTCTCGAGACGCGCCAGCACGCGCTGGCCCGCTATCGGAGCGAGTTCCCGATCTTCCGGGACAAGGTCTACCTCAACACCTGCTCGCTCGGCGCCCTCGGTGACCGCACCCGTCGCAAGGTAGCCGAATTCCTCGACCTCTGGCAGAGCCGCGGCGCATCCGCGTGGTACGACGTGTGGTGGGGCGCGCTCGGCGACCTGCGCGGGCGCTACGCCCGCCTCGTCGGCGCCGCCCCGGCGGAGATCGCCCTGGCGCCGAGTATTTCGGTCGCGCTGAGCGCGGTGGCTGAGTCGCTCGACTACGGGCGGCGCAACAAGGTCGTGATCACCTCGCTCGACTTCCCGACCGTGGCCTACCAGTGGCTCGCCAAGGCGCGCCGTGGCGTCGAGGTCGTGGTGGTCGAGAGCCCCGACCGGGTGAGCGTGCCGGTGGACGCGATCGCGCGGGCCGTGGATGACCGCACGGCGCTCGTCGCCACCTCCCACGTCTACTTCACCAGCGGCGCGATCCAGGACATCAAGGCCGTGGCCGAGGTCGCCCGCCGGCGCGGCGCGCTGTCGCTCATCGATGCCTATCAGTCGGTGGGGCAGGTGCCGGTGGACGTGGGGGCCGCGGGCGTGGACTTTCTCACCGCGGGCGGCCTGAAGTGGCTGCTCGGGGGGACGGGAATCGTGTTCCTGTACGTCCGCGAGGAGCTGGCGCGCCGCCTGGAGCCCACGGTGGCCGGCTGGTTCGGCCATCGCGACCAGTTTGCCTTCGACCCGCGGACCCTCGCCTTCCACGAGGATGCGCGCCGTTTCGAGCTGGGGACGCCGGCGCTCGCCGCGATCTACGCGCAGCTCGGCGGCCTGGAGTACATCGAGGAGATCGGCGTGCCGGCCATCCGACAGGTGACCGCGGCGCTGACCGAGGATCTGATCGACCGCGCCCGGGCGGCGGGATTCGCTCCCAAGGTGGCGGCCGATCCCGCGGCCCGCTCGGCGATCGTCATGCTGCCGGTCCCCGACCCGGCGGCGGCTGTCCGGCACCTGGCGGACGGCGGCGTCATCGCCGACGCGCGGCCGGGGCACGTGCGGCTCTCGCCTTTCTTCTACAACCTGCAGGACGACCATGTCACAGCGCTCGAGCGGCTCGCCACGCACCGCGCTCACTGAGGACGAACGGCTCCTCACCCCTACGCCTCCCACGGGCCTGCCGCCGGACCGGCGGGCGACCTTCACGAGCACGGACCCGTGGCGGGTGCTCCGGATCATGGGGGAATTCGTGGAGGGATTCGATACCCTCTCGGACGTGAGCAACGCCGTGACGATCTTCGGGTCGGCCCGCACGCCGGAGGGCGATCCGTATTACCAGAAGGCGCTCGACACCGCGCGCCTGTTGGCGCGGGAGGGGTTCGCCATCATCACGGGCGGCGGGCCCGGTGTGATGGAAGCCGCGAACCGCGGCGCGCAGGAGGGAAACGGCCTCTCGATCGGCTGCAACATCGAGCTGCCGTTCGAGCAGGGCACGAACGCGTACGTCCAGCGCGCCATCAACTTCCGCTACTTCTTCGTGCGCAAGACGATGTTTGTGAAGTACTCGACGGCATTCATCGCCTTTCCCGGCGGCTACGGCACGATGGACGAGCTGTTCGAGGCGCTGACGCTGGTGCAGACGGGCAAGGTGAAGCAGTTCCCGGTGGTGCTGTTCGGCCGGGAGTACTGGCAGGGACTCGCCGATTGGTTGCGCGACCGGGTAGCGGGGGAGGGAAAGATCGCCACCGAGGACTTGCAGCTCTTCCGGATCACCGACGACCCCCGCGAGGCGGTGCGCTGGATCGTCGAGGCACGGGAGCGCCGCACCCGCGCCTATCAATCCCTCAACCCCTGAGCCGATGACCCAAAACGAGTTCCTGCGCGGGCCGCGCATCAACCCGAAGCCCATCACCGGCAAGGAAACCACGGCCGAGCTGGTGGACAACGCGTTTCTGGCCTATAACGCGGGCCGGCTGGGAGAAGGCTGCCGGCTGTTCGCCGAGCGGATGCTGGCGGACGACGTGACGGTGGGGATGAGCCTCACCGGGGCGATGACGCCGGCGGGCCTCGGCATGTCCACGATCATCCCGCTGCTCGAGGCGGGCTTCCTCGACTGGGTCGTGTCGACCGGCGCGAATCTCTACCACGACGCCCACTTCGGCCTCGGCATGGCGATGCACCGGGGCACGCCGTTCGCCGACGACGTGGTGCTGCGCGAGGAGGGCGTCGTCCGCATCTACGACATCTTCTTCGATTACGACGTGCTCCTGTCGACCGACCGGTTCATCCGCGAGGTGTCGGCGCGGGACGAATTCCAGCGGCCCATGAGCACCGCCGAGTACCACTATTTGCTCGGGGGGTACGTCCTCGAGCGGGAGAAGGCCCTCGGGTTGTCGCGCAAGTCCGTGCTCGGCGTCGCGCACGCCTGCGCGGTCCCGATCTACACGTCGTCGCCGGGCGACTCCTCCATCGGGATGAACGTCGCCGAGCAGGCGTTGTCGGGCAGCAAGCTGCGCTTCGACGTCAGCGCCGACGTGAACGAGACCTCGGCGATCGTGTTCTCGGCCAAGGTGCGGGGCGGCAAGAGCGGCGTGCTGATCATCGGCGGCGGCAGTCCCAAGAACTTCGTGCTCCAGACGGAGCCCCAGATCCAGGAGGTCCTGGGGATCAGCGAGAAGGGGCACGATTATTACCTGCAGCTCACGGACGCGCGGCCCGACACCGGCGGCCTCTCGGGCGCGACGCCGTCGGAGGCGGTGAGCTGGGGCAAAGTAGATCCCGACAAGCTGCCCGACACGGTCGTGTGCTATCTCGACAACACCGTGGCCTTCCCGATCCTCGCCGCATACGCCCTCGCCCGGCGCCGGCCGCGCCCGCTCAAACGCCTGTACGACAAGCGCGGCGATATGATGCGCGAGCTGACCGAGTCGTATCTCGAGGCGAAGGCGGACCGCGACGCGCGCGCGGAGGCGGCCACTGGCGGGCGCGCCACCTGACGCCGGCGGGTCCGCGAGCGGCTCCAGGACGTACGCCGCCTACGTCCTGGGCCTGCTCACGCTGATCAACTTCCTCAACTATCTCGACCGCAACGTCGTCTACGCCGTCTTCGAGCCGATCAAGCGGGACCTCCGGCTCTCCGACGCGCAGCTCGGCTGGATCGGCTCGGCCTACATCATCGTGCTCTCGCTCGCCGCCCTCCCGCTCGGCGTGATCGGCGATCTCCGCTCGCGCCGGAGCGTGATCACCTGGGGGCTCGCCCTGTGGAGCGGGGCGACGGCGCTGGGCGGCGTGGTGCGGCGCTTCTGGGAGCTGTTCGCCTGCCGCGCCGTCGTCGGCGTCGGTGAAGCGGGGTACGGCCCCGCCTCCCAGGCGATCATCGCCCAGTACTACCGGGGGCGGCGGCGCGCCTTCGCGATCGGGATCTACTCGGGCGGCATGGCGCTCGGCGGCGTCCTCGGCATCTGGCTGGGCGGCGTGATCGCCGACCGCTACGGCTGGCGCTGGGCATTCGTCGCCATGGGCGTCCCGGGGCTGCTGCTGACGGGCCTGGCATCGCGCCTGCGCGAGCTCGATCGCCGCCCGCCCCCGCCGGTCGTCATCACCCTGCGCCGGTGGTGGAAGCAAGGCGTCCGCGGCGTGGTGTACTACGCCGTCCCCCTCGCGGTCTGGAGCGGCGTCGGCGCCCTGCTCGCCGGCGTGCTCGCGCTCTTTCGGGGGAACCCCTCCGACCTGGATGCCGCCGTCTTCGGGGTGTGCGTGAGCACCGGCGTCGCGTGGTCGGTGTGGCGCCTCGTTCCCGCCGCGGTGCGCCGCGCGACCCAGGCCCGCGAAGTAGCGACGGGTGCCCTCGACGACTTCCAGCACGCCGCCGTGCTGGTGCTGCGCACGCCCACCCTGATCTGGATTTTCGTCGGCGGCGCGATGGTGACGTTCACGGGAAATGGGCTCATCGCGTGGACGGCCGCGTTCATGCAGCGCGTGCACGGCATCTCCGTTGCGGAAGTCGGCGCCCGGTTCGGCACGTGGGGGCTCCTGGGCGGCGTCCTGGGCGCGCTGTTCGGCGGGCGGGCGGCGGACCGCCTCCAGCAACGCTGGAAGGGCGGCCGCGTGCTCGCGTCCGGCGCGGGGTTCGTGCTGGGCGGGCCGGTGTGCGCCGCCTTGCTGCTCGTGGACGATCTCCGCTGGTTCACGCCGCTCGTGATGGTGACCTACTTCCTCTATACCTGGTACAACGGCCCCCTGGTGGCGGTGATCCTCGACGTCGTGCCGCCCGCGGTCCAAGCGTCGGTACTGGGCGCCTTCGTGCTGTTCTCCCACCTCGCCGGCGACGCCCTGGCCCCCCCGCTCATCGGCTACCTCTCCGACGCGACCGGGAGCCTGCGCACCGCCATGCTGCTGTTGCCGGCCGTCGGTGTCCTCGGGGGCCTCGTGATTCTCGTGGCGCTGGGGACCGTGGGGCGGGATATGGGGCGGGTGACACCATGAGTGCGGCGTGCGGGGTGGGAGTGGTGCGGTGAAGATCGCCGTCGTCTTCGACACGCCGCATCCCGACTGGGAGGATGCCGACTACAAGCGGGAAGTCACGGAGGGAAAGGTCGAGGAGGCGGAGTACGACGTCGCCCGCGCGCTGCTGGCGAAGGGCCACGACGTGCTGATGGTCGGGATCTCGGCCGAGGTGGCACCCCTGGTCCAGCGGCTCGCCGCGTTCCAGCCGAAGCTCGTGTTCAACGGGTGCGAGGCGTTTCGCGGGCACGCCCATCACGAGTACGCCGTCGCCGCCGTGCTCGACATGTACGGATTCCCCTACACCGGCTCGTCGCCCACGGGGTTGCTCGTGGCGCGCAACAAGTCCCTGACCAAGAAGATCCTGGCCTACCACGGCATCCGGGTGCCGGCATTCGCCGAGTACCATCCCGGGGACGACGTGGTCCGGCCATCGGAGCTGCGGTTCCCGCTCATCGTGAAGCCGCTGCTCGAGGACGCCTCCGTCGGGATCGCGCAGGCGTCGGTCGTCGAGGACGACGCCAGCCTGGCCCAGCGCGTCGCATTCATCCACGAGAAGTACCGCCAGGCCGCCATCGTGGAGGAGCTGGTGGAGGGTCGCGAGCTGTACGTCGGGCTGATCGGCAACGACACCCTCGAGGTCCTGCCGCTCACCGAGATGACGTTCGGGGAGCCGGACGAGGGCGAGCACCGGATCGCGACGTACAAGGCGAAGTGGGACGAGGAATACCGCAAGCGGAAGAAGATCAAGAACGTGTTCGTGAAGGGGCTGTCCGACGGGCTGTCGGCGAAGATCGCGCAGATCTGCACCACGGCGTTCCACGCCCTCTGGCTCCAGGACTACGGCCGGGTGGACGTTCGGTTGGCGCACGACGACGAGGTCTACGTGCTGGAGGTGAACCCCAACCCGTTCATCGCGTACGAGCACGAGATGGCGAACGCGGCGGAGAAGGCGGGGCTCAAGTACAACGATTTCATCCAGCGCATCGTGGACGAGGCGGTGGCCCGTGCCCGCCACTAGGCGCCGGCGCGAGGTGCCGAAGCCCGAGCAGCGCTGCCCGTCGTGCGCCGCGGAAGTGGAGCGCTTCTGGTACTTCTGCGCCAACTGCGGCCGCCGCCTCCAATGGCGCGACGTCCAGCGGATCACGGGCGCGGAGTGCCGCTACTGTGGATGGATGGTGTCGGACAGCCATGCGTTCTGTCCGTGGTGCGGTCACGACATCCGCGACCGGGATTCGAGCTCCGAGCCGCTGAAGGCCCCGAAGGGGTTCAAGTTCGAGCGGCGCTGCCGGCGCTGCGCCGGCGGCACGATGTATCCCATGCAGTTCTGCCCCTGGTGCGGTCGCGGCCAGAAGTGGGCCTACCGGGGGTTCCAGAACGTCTGCCCGCATTGCGATCGCGGCGTGGACGACTGGATGCACGCCTGCCCCTGGTGCGGCGAGGACGCCACCGGCCGCAACCTGATCCTGCGCGCGCTGCGCCGGGCGCGACGGCTGTTGATCGTGGCGCGTATCCGCGACTGGAACTATCGCGTGCTGCTCAGGCCGGGCGTCTCGGGTGTGGATCCCCGTGCCCCGAAGGTGATCGAGATCGAACGCCGCTACGTCACCGCAAAACGCCGACGGGACGACATCTCGTGGAACATGCTCACCGGCCTGGTCCTCCATGAGCTGGGCCACTCCTTCCTCTACCATCACTGGGCGTGGACGCGGACGGGCCGGTTCCGGCGGGCCTTCGGCGAGGTGCGGAAGGCATACCGCGTGGCCGACGAGCACTGGGTGGACTTCGAGCGCCGCGGCATCGCGACCACGCTCCCCAACTTCGTCAGCGCCTACGCCGGGACCCACCCGCAGGAAGACTTCGCCGAGACGTTCCGGTTCTACGTGACCCGGCGGGGACGGTTACGGGAGCTGTTCTCGGAGTTCGGCAGGAAGCGCAAGGGCGTGCCGGTATTCGAAAAGTTCCTGGTGCTGCACGACTTCGTGCGCGGCCTGCGGGGGTGGCGCTAAGGACCCCGCTCCGCCGCCCGGGCGTGCGCTTCGAGCCCTTCGGCCCGGCCGAACCACGCGGCGTCCGCCATGAGTTGATCGGCTGCCTCGCCATCCACGCGCAGCCAGGTCCGAAGCCGGAGGAAGGTGAGCACCGACAACCCACCTGACCATCTGGCGGTGCCGCCGGTGGGCAGAACGTGGTTCGGGCCGGCCCCGTAATCTCCGAGCACCTCCCTGGCCCCCGCTCCGATGAACAACGTGCCGTAGGACGAGAGCCGTGGTGCGAGCGCCGCGGCATTCTCCAGCGCGAGCTGCAAGTGCTCCGGTGCGATCGCCTCACACGCCGCAAGCCCTTCGTCGACCGTCGTGACCATGACCACGCCGCCGTTGCCCAGTGCCGCCCGCGCCACCGCCGCCGTCGGCAGGTCGGCGAGCTGGCGGTGCAGCTCCGCCTCCACGCGCTCGGGCAGCATCGGATCGAGCGTCACCAGGACCGGCACCGCGTCGGGATCGTGCTCCGCCTGGGCCAGCAGGTCCGCAGCGACAAGACGAGCATCGGCGCCGGCGTCGGCAAAGACCACCAGCTCCGAGGGGCCTGCGAGCATGTCGATGGCCACCGCGCTCGACACGAGCTGCTTCGCGGCCGTGACGAAGCGGTTGCCCGGCCCGACGACGACGTCACACGCGGGGACGGCGCCGGCGCCATACGCGAGGGCCGCGATCGCGTGCGCGCCGCCCGCGGCGAGCACCGCCTCCGCCCCCGCCACGGCGGCGGCCGCGAGCACCAACCCTCGAGGCTTGGGACTCGCGACCCACACCTCCCGCACGCCGGCCACCTTGGCCGTGACCGCCGTCATCAGAACGGACGAGGGAAGCGGGTAACGGCCGCCCGGCGCGTAACACCCGGCACGTTGCAGGGGGATGACCCGGTGTCCGGCGATGCCACCGGGCACGGGCACGGTGACGTCCACGAGCGACCGGCGCTGGGCTTCGGCGAACGCGCGGATCCTCCCGGCGACGCGTTCCAGGCGTTCCCGGTCCACCGGATCGAGGCTGCCAAGTGCCCGCTCCAGCGCGGGGCGTTCGATGACGATCGGCTCGCCCGGCC
>DASYRJ010000089.1:0-2107 GCA_036004525.1 Gemmatimonadales bacterium
GATGCCGCCGCCCGAGGCGGGTCAGGGTCGCCAGGAATACTCCGGCGTCGACCTCGACCGTTCCCTGGCCGAAGCGCTGCCAGTCTATCACCCCGGGCACCCCGGGATCGCCCCCCAAATCGAGGATGTGCCGGGCGTACAGGGTGCCGTGCACGAGCCGCGGCGCGCTCTCGTGAGGCGGCGTGCGCGCCAACGCGACGGCGACGGCCTTGGCCGCGGCGCCGAGCCCGCGGTCCGCAACGGCCAGCTGCGCCACCGATTTTCCCGCCTGTACCAGCACCTGCGCCACGCCGACCGGCGGGCCGAGCTTGACGGGAGCCGACGCCGCGCTCCAGATCCAGCGGGCCGCCAGCTCGCCGGCGCGGCGCCCCTGCCCCTCCTTGATCAGCTGATTCGCCGGAAGCCCCTCCAGCCAGCCGATGGCCAGCACGCGGAGCGTGGGCTCCCACGCGAGGAGGGGGGGCACGCGCGCGCCCGCTCTACCGCCCTCCCCGAACCCGACGGCGCCCAGGGCTCGATAGAGGGCGGCTTCCGGCTCGGCGTCGGCGGCGTAGGCTTTGATCGCGAAGCGCCGGCGCCCAGACTGTACGTCCAGCGTGGCGCGCGAGCCCGGCGTGTAGCCGCACAGGCGCATCTCGATCGGATCGTCGCTCGCGACGCCGAGCGTCGGGAGCGCTGCCGCGAGGCCGGACCCCCGAATCGCGACGAGTCCAGGAAGGGCGGGATCGTCGGGCAGGTCGACGGTCGGTTTCATTCTGTCAGCGCACGGCGCGCTTCTTCGATCGCCGCCCTCACTTTGTCCCGCCACCCAGTTTCCTGGCGCTTGAAGATGCCGCGCGCCACCTCGAGCAGGGCGCCGGCGCAGTGCGGGGCAAAGCGCTCGCGCCACTCGGGCGGCACGTGGCGAAAGTATTCCTCCGCGAAAGCTCGAGCCGCCGCGCGCGTCTCCTCGCGGGAGAGCGCGTCCAGGCCCACGCGGCCCACGATGTGCGCGAATAAGTGCGCAGGATCCCGCACCGGATCGCCCAGACCCGCGGAATCGAGGTCGATGAAGATCACTCGGGTCGGCGAGAGGAAGAGGTGGTCGGTCTTGAGATCGCGATGGATCGGCGCCGGCGGCACGGCGCTGAGCCTGCGGGCGACGGCTCCCGCGAGCGCGTCGATTTCGCCGCCGGCGTCGGGATACGCCCACTGCAGGAGCGCCCCGGCCCGCCGGACCTCGTCGAGCTGATCCGCCAGGGAGTACGGCTCCGTCACCGCGACGTCATCCTGATTGAACGCGGCGACCGCCCGGGCGACTCGCCGCAGCGCCTCGCCCGAGTCCCGGCGCTCGAGCAGCAGCTCCTGCAGTGCCGTGCCGGCGGCTTCCTCGAGCACGAGGGTCCGCAGCTCCGGGAGATAGGCCACGGGGCAGACGGCGGAATAGGGCCGCGCGTCTTCCGGCCTCGCGGCCAGCGACTCGAGCAGCGCGTACGTCGCCGCGCCGCGATGGTCCCGGTACACCTTCAGGTAGCAGCGCACCGTGCCGGCGCGCGCTGTCCGCTCCTCCCGCGCCCTCAGGGTGTAACGGAGCGCGGCACCCAGCTCGGTGCGGTAGCGGGTGGGCTCGATCGTGCGCTCGCGGCGGCGCCAATCCCCGGGGCCCAAGTGCCTGGCCAGCCGGGGCTCGAGCTGTTGCAGGGCGCCGTTCAAGACCGGTGCGAGATTCGGGAGCTTCCGGTCGAACGGAAAGAGCTGCACCAGCATCCCCAGCTCTGGAATGAAATCCACCGGCTCGTAGACGAGCCACTGGGCGGGGATGTCGCGCCGCGGATCGGACGCGCGCAGCTCGCGCCACAACCCCTCGGCCTTCCCCGGCTCGGCATACACGAGGCCGGTGACCCACTGGTCCCAGCGCCGGCCAGTGGCGCGGTCGACGAGGTGCAGCGTGTACTGCAGCACCGCCCGCGCCGTGGACTGCCGAACTCGAAACCGGAACGGCTGGCACGTTTCGATCTCACACTCCTTCCCCGCGATCGGCGTCAGGCGTTCCCGGAACAGTTCGAGCATTCGTCCGGGGTCGCTCGCGACGGCGAGCTGCGGGAAGTCGGGGTCGACGGGGAATCCG
>DASYRJ010000090.1:0-28385 GCA_036004525.1 Gemmatimonadales bacterium
TCTCCGCCATCACGCGGGCGGGCCTCGACGAGCTTCTCGAGACGTTGCGTGCTCGGCTTCCCGAAAGCCCGTTCCATTACGATCCCGACGAGCTCGCCACCCAGCCGATGCGCTTCTTCGCGGCGGAGTTCATCCGCGAAGCCGCGTTCGAGCTGCTCCACGAGGAGCTGCCCTACAGCGTGGCCTGCGAGATCGACGAGTTCCGAGAGGGCGCGGAGCCGGTGTATATTCGGGCAGTCCTCTACGTCGAGCGGGACAGCCAGAAGGGCATCGTGGTCGGGCAGGGTGGGCGCACGATCAAGGCCCTGGGCGCCGCCGCACGCGCCAAGATCGAAGCCCTCTTGGACCAACGCGTGTTTCTCGACCTGCACGTCAAGGTGCTGCCCAAGTGGCGCCGCCACGAGCCCTCGCTCAAACGCCTGGGGTACGTCACGTCATGAGCCTCGCCCCCGACCTCCTCGAGATCCTCGTCTGCCCAAAATGCAAGGGGCCGCTCGAGTACCGCACCGCTCCCGTCGAGGAGCTCGCCTGTCACGCGTGCCGCCTCGTCTACGCCGTCGAGGACGACATCCCGATCATGCTGATCGATGAGGCGAAACCGTTCTGACGGAATGATGGAAAGATGGAAGGATGGAACGTGGTGGCACGCCACGATCCTGGGCTTTGCCTGTCTTTCCATCTTTCCATCGTTCCACCTTTCCGCCCAGGACCTCCCCCTCAACGCCGGCGCGCTGTTCCTCGTGTTCCCGGTGGGCGCCCAGGCGGTCGGCATGGGGCAGACGGCCCTGGGGGCCGAGGGGCACGGCGAGGCGGCGTTCTGGAATCCCGCGGGGCTTGCGACGCTCGAGGAGAACGAGTTCGCGCTGCACAGCGCGACGATCGCCGCGGGCCGCACCCACGCCATCGGCGCCTATTTTCCCTCGCGCGGCATCGGGGTGATGGGCGGGGCGGTCTATCTGGTGGACTACGGCGACCTGGAGCGCACCGACTCGGCCGGCAGCGTCATCGCCCGCATCGCCCCGCGCAACTTCGAATTCCTCGCGTCCTATGCCACCACGCTGAACGGCTCGTTCGTCTTCGGCCTCAGCTACAAGCTGGTGGGGTTCCGGGTGGACTGCAGCGGCGACTGCCGCGACTTCCCGAGCGGCCAGGGGACTACCCACGCGCTCGACGTCGGCGGGCAGTTCCGGGTGGGGGCGGGGGGCCCGTTGCGCGTCGGGGTGGCGTTGCGGAACGTCGGCTTCAAGCTCCAGGTGCAGAACAAGCCACAGGCCGACCCGCTCCCGACCCGGCTCGCGGTCGGCGCCCGGTATCATCTCCTCCTCCCCGGACGGGACGGCGCGCCGCTGACCGATCGCTTCGACGTGATCGTGGCGGCGGACGTGGACAGCCCGTGGCGTCAGGCCGGGCAGTCGGAGATGCGGCTGGGCATGGACGTCGGGTATCAGCGACTGCTGCGGGTGCGCGCCGGGTACGCGTTCGTGCAGGAGGGGCTCAGTGGGCCGAGCGTGGGGCTGGGCGTCGAGAACGGCTCGATCGGCGTGGACCTGGCGCGTACCTTCCTCACAGGATCCGACCTGCTCACGGACAACCCGACGTTCTTCTCGTTCCGGGTGACGTTCTGATGCGCGGGCTCGCCGGCGGCGTCGCCGCCCTCGTCGTGGCGACCGCGGCCCCCGCGCAACGCCTTCCCGCCGACAGCGGGCCCCACTCTCCCCCGTCTCTCCCCGCTCCTCCCCGCCCGGCGAGTGTGATCGTCCGGCCCCTCGCCTCGTTGCTCGTGCCCGGCACCGGGCAGCTGATGGGGCGCCAAGACCGGGGCGCGGTCTACCTCGCGGCCGAGCTCTACCTGCTGTCGGCGTTCCTGCGCGTGGATCACGAAGCGCGCCGCGACGCGGAACGGTTCGAGGCCCTCGCGTACGATGTCGCGCGGCGCCCGTTCAGCCCCACCCGGCGCGATACCGTGTTCGAGTACTACGAGCAGATGGAGCGCTTTGCCGAGAGCGGGCGCTACGACACCGACCCCGGGTCCGACTTCGCGCCTGAGAGCGACCTGCGCACCTACAACGGGTCGGTCTGGTTACTCGCCCGGCGCACGCTCTGGCCGAACCCGGACGTGCCGCCCGGACCCGAGTTGTACTGGCGGGCCGTCGAGTTCTACAAGGCGCGCGCGGTGGCACCCGGTTTCCAGTGGTCGTGGCGCGACCATCCCCTGGAGCACATGGTGTTCCGCGAGACGATCCGCAAGAGCGACGATGGCTTCCGCCGGGCCCAGGCGCAGGTGGGCTTGCTGCTCGCGAATCACGTCGCGAGCGCGGTGGACGCGCTCATCTCGAGCCGCCTCGCCGCCGCCGCGGGCCGCCCCGCGGAGATCCGGACGACACTGACCCCCGGGCGCGCGGATCTACGGTTCTCCGTCGCCTTCTAGCGGTCCCCTCGAGGATTGATGATGACCTGGATCACGAGTCCCGAGATCTGGATCGGCCTGCTCACCCTGACGGTGCTCGAGATCGTCCTGGGGATCGACAACATCGTCTTTCTCTCCATCCTCGCAGGGAAACTCCCGGCGGCCCAACAGCCGCGGGCCCGCCGGCTCGGCCTGGCGCTCGCCATGGTGATGCGCATCGCCTTGCTCGCCTCGCTCGCCTGGGTGATCCGGCTGACGACCCCGCTCCTGAGCGTGCTCGGGCATGGGATCTCGGGGCGCGATCTCATCCTCCTCGCCGGCGGCCTGTTCCTGATCGGCAAGAGCACCCGCGAGATCCACGACAAGCTCGAAGGCGAGGAGCGCGGGGGAACGGGGAGGGCGCGCCCCCCCGCTACGTTCGCCAGCGTGGTCGGCCAGATGGTCCTGCTCGACATCGTGTTCTCGCTCGATTCGGTGATCACGGCGGTCGGCATGGCGCGCCGGCTCGGCGTCATGGTCGCCGCCGTGGTCATCGCCGTCGGCGTGATGATGGTCTCCGCCACGGCGATCAGTGACTTCGTGCACCGCCACCCCACGATCAAGATGCTGGCCCTGAGCTTCCTGCTCCTGATCGGCGTCTCCCTCATCGCGGACGGCCTGGGCCAGCACTTCCCCAAGGGCTACATCTATTTCGCCATGGCCTTTTCGGTGTTCGTCGAGATACTGAACCTGCGGCTCCGTGCCGGCGGCGGGGGAGGGGGGGGAGAAGGGCCGGTCCGGCTGCGCGAACCCGACCTTTAATTGACAGCCGAGGCGAAGTGGCCTAAGTTTAGGCGCTTTCGACTCTTACGAGAGGATTGAGGTGCGGTCGCGCCAAGCCATTCTCTTCTTCTCGCCGGCTGGTCGTTCCGTACCTGACTTTGTGACCACCTGGGTCAACGGGAAGGGACTACCCGTCGACACTGTGCCGCAGGCGGCGGTCGTGGAGCAGCGCGTGCTGCGGGCGCTGCCGACGCTCGTGGTCATCGACGCCGACAGCGCAGGGGCACAGGGGCTGGAATTGTGCGCCCGCCTGAAGGGAGACCCGTACACCGCAATCGTGCCGCTCGCCGCGGTGACCAACCGCCACGCGACGGACATCGTGCGGCGCTGGTTCGCGGCCGGGGCGGACGAGGTCATCACCCCCCTGTTCGAGCCGGGCGAGCAGGCGGGGCGGCTCGACGCGCTCGTGACCCGCGCGGAGCGGGACGTCGCCGTCAACCCCTCCACGCGGCTCCCGGGCACCACCGAAATCGAGCGCGAGATCCGGCGGCGCATGGAGCTCGGCGAGCTGTTCGCCGTGTGCTACGCCGACCTGGATCACTTCAAGGAGTTCAACGATCGCTACAGCTACTACGACGGGGACCGCGTCATTTATCTCTTGTCGCGCATCCTCCACGACGTGGTGAAAGGCATGTTGGAGAAGCGGGGCTTCGTCGGGCACATCGGCGGCGACGACTTCATCTTCGTGATTCCCGTCGAGAACATCGCCGAGGTCTGCACAGAGGTGCTCGAGGTGTTCGACGCCCTCGTCCCCTATCAGTACAACGAGCAGGATCGCCGGGCGGGGTACTACTTCGGCAAGGACCGGCGCGGGCAGCTCCACCGCGTGCCCCTGATGACCCTCTCGATCGGGGTCGTCACGAACCAGCACCGGCGGTTCGCCCACCCCGCTCAGGTGAGCGAGCTGGCGACCGAGATGAAGAGCTATGCCAAGACCCAGGCGGGGTCGGTGTTCGTCGTCGACCGCCGCCACGACCCCGAACCCGGCGAGCCCGGCCGGGGTGACTGAGGGACGCGCGTGAACGTCACCTGTCCGTCGTGTGAAACGGTGTACCGGGTGGACCCGACCAAGCTCCCGGCCGGTGGCGTGCGCGCGCGCTGCAGCGTCTGTAGCAACGTTTTCGCGGTGAGCCCGGACGGCACGGGCGAGCGGCCGGCCGCCCCCGCTCCCGCCGCCGCGCCGCCGCCGCCTGCAGCCGCTCGACCCTCGGCACCGGCCCTGCGGTCGCCTGTCGCACCCCCGCCGCCTGCGCCTCCGGCCATGCCGGCCCGGCCGGCCGTGCCGCCTCTTGCTACCAGGCCCGTCGCCCGGCCTGCGGGGCCTCCCGCCCCGGGCCCGGTACCGCCGCGCGCGGCTCCTGCGCCCCCGCCCCCGCCCCCGCCCCCGCCGCCGGCGCCTGCGCCGATCGCGCCGCCTCGCGTCGCTCCGTCTGCGCCGCCGCCGTCCGCACCCACCCCGCGTCCCGCGGCTCCTGCCGCGCCCGCCGCGGTCCCCGTTGTGGCCCCGACGGCGCCGGCCCCCGCCCCGGCGGGCGGCAGCGCCCCTCCCGGGAAGCGCCACACCGGTCCCCTGCGTCCGGTGAATCCGTTCCTGGTGCAGGATCCCAAGCAGAAGGCGCGCCGGCTCGCGCGGGCCCTGATCTCCGACATGCTGGTGTATCATCCGGAGAAGCGGCAGCAGGGGATTCGCGACGGCACGCTGCCCCAGCTCTTCAAGGACGAGATCCAGAAGAGTTGGCAGGAATACGTCGAGCAGGTGGGGCTCGAGTTAGCCCAGAGCACGCCGTACTGGACCGAGGCTCTCAACGAGATCCTGGCCGGCGGCCACAAGCTCTTCTAGAGGAGTGCACCGACCGTGGGTTTAGCCGAACGGTTTGCTGATTTCGATCGCCGCCTTGTCGAGCTCAGGAGCTTTCTTTGACGTCGACGGCAAGACGGCCCGCCTGGCCTCGCTGGAACAGGTCATGGCGGAGGGCGCCCTCTGGGCTGACGCCGAACGGGCGCGGCAGACCGTCACGGAGGTCAAGGCGCTGAAGCGGTGGCTCGAGCCGTATCACGCCCTGCGCAAGCGGGTGGACGAGGGGCGCGAGCTGAACGAGTTGCTGGAAGCCGAATCCCACATCGATCTCGCCTTGCAGCGCACGCTCGAGGCCGAGGCGGAGCAGATCGCCGCGCAGCTCGAGGCGCTCGAGCTGCAGAACATGCTGCAGGGCCCTGACGATGCGCGCGACGCCCTGCTCACGATCCATCCGGGGGCGGGCGGCACGGAGTCTCAGGACTGGGCCGAGATGCTGGTCCGCATGTACACCCGCTGGGCCGAGCGGCACGGCTTCGCGGTGAACGTGCTCGATCTCCTTCCGGGCGAGGAAGCCGGCATCAAGTCGGCCGAGATCGAGATCCGGGGGCAATACGCCTACGGCCTGCTCAAGGCGGAGAAGGGCGTGCACCGCCTGGTGCGGATCTCGCCGTTCGACTCGCAGTCGCGCCGGCACACGTCGTTCGCCTCCGTGTTCGTGTACCCGGTGGTGGACGACGAGATCGAGATCGAGATCAAGGATGACGACCTGCGCGTCGACGTGTTCCGGGCCTCGGGGAAGGGGGGGCAGCACGTCAATAAGACCTCCTCGGCGGTGCGGATCACGCACCTCCCGACGGGGATCGTCGTCTCGTGCCAGCAGGAGCGGAGTCAGGGGAAGAACAAGGCGACGGCGATGAAGATGCTGAAGGCGCGGCTGTATGAGCGCGCTGTGGCCGAGCGGGACGCCAAGAAGGCGGAAGTGGACAAGCAGAAGACCGACATCGCCTGGGGGAACCAGATTCGCTCGTACGTTTTCCAGCCGTACACGATGGTGAACGACCACCGCACCGAGCTGAAGGTGAGCGACGTCCATCGGGTAATGGATGGCGATCTCGATCCCTTCATCGAGGCGTTTCTCAAGCGGTTCGGGAGCAAGGCGGCGTAATGACCAGCTTCGTGGAAGCGGCGCGGCGCGAGAAGTTGAAGGAGCTGATGCGGCGGGGCATCGCCCCGTTCGCGTACCGCTTCGACCGCAGCGTCACGGCGCGGGGCGCGGTCGAAGGGTACGGTGGCGACGGTGGACCGGCCCACCGGCTGGCGGGCCGCCTCGTGGCGCTCCGGCCGCACGGCAAGACCACCTTCGCGCACTTGGAGGATCACTCGGGCAGGATCCAGCTCTACTTCAAGCTGGACGACATGGGCGCCGACGCGTACGAGGTGCTCGAGCTCCTGGACCTGGGGGATCACGTCGGCATCGAGGGCCCGCTCTTCAAGACGCGGACCGGCGAGATCACCGTCCGGGTACAGCGGCTGACGCTGCTCGCCAAAGCCCTCCGGCCGCTGCCGCTGGGCAAGGAGGACCAGAGCGGCGTCAAGCACGGTGAGCTGTCCGATCCCGAGCTGCGCTATCGCCAGCGCTATGCCGACCTCGCCGTTCATGCCGACGTGCGCGACCTGTTCCGGCTCCGCGGCCGGGTGGTGACCGCAATCCGCGCCTTCCTCGACGCCAAGGGCTACCTGGAGGTCGAGACGCCGGTGCTCCAGCCCCTGTACGGCGGGGCTACCGCGCGGCCATTTCAGACTCACTACGAAGCGCTCGATGCGACCTTCTACCTCCGCATCGCCGACGAGCTGTATCTGAAGCGGTGCATCGTGGGCGGGTTCGAGAAGGTGTACGAGATCGGCCACGATTTCCGCAACGAGGGGCTGTCGCGGATCCATAACCCCGAGTTCACGATGGCGGAGTGGTACCAGGCGTACGCCGATTACCACGACATGGCGGCGCTCACGGAGGAGCTCGTGGCGGCGCTGGTGCAGCAGTTGTTCGGGACGGCGCTGCTCGAGCGCCATGGGGCCACGCTCTCGTTCGCCCGCCCGTTCGCCCGGAAGGACTACTTCACGCTGGTGCAGGAGCACGCGGGCGTGGATCTGGCGCGGGCGAAGGACGCCGAGCTGCGCGCCGTGCTCAAGCGCCATGACGCGCCGGACGCGGACGACCTGTCCGGCGCGAAGCTGGTGGACGAGGTGTTCAAGACCTGCGTCGAGCCCAAGCTGGTCCAGCCGACGTTCGTGTTTGATTATCCGATCGCGCTCTCGCCCCTCGCGAAGCCGAAGCGTGACGACCCGGCCAAGGTCGAGCGCTGGGAGCTGTTCGTGCTCCACCGCGAGCTGGCCAACGCCTTCAGCGAGCTCAACGACCCCGACGAGCAGCGCCGCCGGTTCGAGCAGCAGGCCGCGTTCCGGGCCGCCGGCGACGAGGAAGCGCACCAGTTGGACGAGGACTTCCTGCGCGCGCTCGAGTACGGTATGCCGCCGACCGGCGGCGTGGGCATGGGCATCGACCGCCTGATGATGGTGCTCGCGGACCAGCCGAACATCCGCGACGTGATCCTGTTTCCCATGCTGCGGCCCGAATGAACGTCCCCACGTCGCTCCTCGTGACGGCGCTCGAGGCGCTGTTCGGCTTTGCGGTGCTGGCGGCGCTGGTGCTGCTGGTGACGCACTGGCCGTCCGCGCTGGAGTTCCGGATCGCGTTGCGCTACTTGAAGAGCCGGCGGTCCTCGCGCCTGGTGTCGCTGATCACGGTGATCGCGGTCGGCGGGGTGACCGTCGGCGTCACCGCGCTCATTTTCGTGCTCGGGTTGATGAACGGGCTCCAGACCGATCTGCGCGAGAAGATCCTCGTGGTGAACCCGCATCTCCGCGTGCTGACCTACGGCGAGGGCCTGCGGCTCGACGACTGGCGGGACGTGCTCGCGAAAGTGCGCCGCACCGACGGCGTCGAAGCGGCGGCGCCGTTCGTGCTCTCCGTCGGGATCGTCTCGGCGGGGCACGACTACGCCGAAGGCGTCGCGGTGATCGGCATCGAAGCGGACACCGGCGCCCGCGCGGTGACGAGCCTGGCGCGGCACTTCACCAAGGGCGATCTCGCGTTCCGGACCTCGCAGCCGGGCGTGGACGGCGGCATCGCGCTGGGGGTGCGGCTCGCCAGCAAGCTGGCCGTCTATCCGGGCGACGTCGTGACCCTCGTCGCGCCCGCCGGCTCGAAGTACAACCCCAGCCTGGGCACGTTCATTCCCAAGTTCCGGCGCTACGAGGTGACGGGGCTGTTCGAGACCGGGATGTACGATTACGACAACAACTACGTCGTGATGCGGCGCAAGACCGCCCAGGACTTCGCCGGCCTCGACAGCGCCGTCACGGGACTCGAGGTCCGGCTCACCGATCCCTGGCGGGCGGACCGGTTCGCCGGCACCCTCGAAGCGCAGCTCGGCTATCCATACCGTGCGCTCGACTGGCAGTCGCAGAACCAGGGGCTCTTCTCGGCGCTCAAGCTCGAGAAGCTCGGCATGGCGCTGATCGTGTTCTGCATCTGCCTGGTGGCCGCGTTCAATGTGGTCGGGACCCTCACGATGGTCGTGCGCGACAAGACCCGCGAGATCGGCGTCCTGATGGCGATGGGGCTCCAGCGCGCGGCGATCCGCCGCGTGTTTCTGTCGCAGGGCGTCCTCATCGGGCTCATCGGGACCGTGGTCGGTGCCGGGGTCGGGCTGGTGGTCGGCGGCATGATCAACCGCGGCCAGTGGATCCCCATCGATCCCTCGGTCTACTTTATCGACCACCTCCCCGTGCACTCGCAGCCCGTCGACGTGCTGGTGGTGCTCGTGGCGAGCCTCACGATCGCGACGCTGGCACCGCTCTACCCGGCTCTCCGCGCGGCGGCGTTGGAGCCCGTCGTGGCCATCCGCTCCGAATGAACGCCTTGCTCGAGGCCCGGGGCATCCGGAAGGTGTACGCCGGCGGCGACGGACAGCCGCTCGACGTGCTGCGGGGCGTCGACCTGGAGGTGCGCCGCGGGGAGTTCGTGGCGATCGTCGGCGCCTCGGGCGCCGGCAAGAGCACGCTGCTGCACCTGCTGGGCGCGCTCGATGCGCCGACCGGGGGCGACGTGTGGCTCGACGGTTCGCGCTACGCCGACCTCGATCCCCGGGGCACCGCCGAGCTCCGCAACCGGAAGCTGGGCTTCGTGTTCCAGTTCCACCATCTGCTGCGCGAATTCTCCGCCCTGGAGAATGTGATGATGCCGCTCCTGATCGCGGGCGTCGCGCCGCGCCAGGCGCGCTCCCGCGCCGAAGAGGTATTATCCGAGGTGGGGTTGGCGGGACGCATGTCGCACCGGCCGGCGGAGCTGTCGGGAGGGGAGCAGCAGCGCTGCGCGGTGGCGCGCGCCCTGGTCCACGATCCGAGCCTCGTCCTGGCCGACGAGCCGTCGGGCAACCTGGACCACGCCAACAGCGAGCGGCTGCACGAGCTGTTTTTCCGCCTGGCGCGGGAGTATGAGACGGCGGTCATCGTGGTGACCCACAACCGCCAGCTCGCGGGGCGGGCCGATCGCATTCTGTGGCTGGAGGACGGCCGGCTCGCCGTGGTGAGCTCGGCCGACGCGATACCCTGATGCTGTGCGACCACTGTAAGGAACGGGACGCCGTCATCAACCTCACGCAGGTGGAGCACGACTCCAAGGTCACGCTCCATCTGTGCGAGCAGTGCGCCCAGCTGAAGGGGGTCGAGACCGGTGGTACGGTCCTCAAGTCGCCCCTCGGCGGGTTCATCACGGCCATGGGGAAGGGCGGGGGGGGCGCCGCCCTCCTGCCCACCGCGACCGACGGCCTGCGCTGCCCCGCCTGCGGCGGTACGCTGCGCGATTTCCGCGACTCGGGCCGCCTCGGGTGCGACCAGTGCTACGCCGCCTTCGACTTCCACCTCCGCGACCTGTTGCGCCGCCTCCATGGCTCGAGCCAGCACGTGGGCGAGCGCTACGTCACGCCGGGCGAGGACGCAGCCGATCCCAAGGGGCGCCTGCTCGATCTCAAGGCCCAACTGCGCCGGGCCGTGGAAAACGAGAACTTCGAGCTGGCCGCCGAGCTGCGCGACCGGATCCGCGTGCTCGAATGATCGATCTGTCGCTGCTCCCCGACGGCGGCATGAGCTGGCTGGACGCGTCCGGCCCCAAGGCCACCATCGTGCTGTCCACGCGAATCCGCTTGGCCCGCAACGTCCGGGGGATCGTGTTCAGCCAGCGCGCCAAGGACGGCGACCGCACGGCCGTGCTGGACCGCGTGACCGAGGCGGCCGCCGCCTCCGAGCGCCTTTCGAGCGCCGTGGCGTTCCATCTGGACCGGCTGGAGCGGCCGGATCGGCAGTTGCTGCATGAACGGCACCTCGTGAGCAAGGAGCTGGCGGGGCTGGACCGGGAGGGGCGGCCGCGGCCGGGGGCGACGCTGCTGGTGCAGGGGCCGGTCGGGGTCATGGTGAATGAAGAGGACCACCTCCGGCTCCACGGCATGCGGTCCGGGTTCGACCTCGAGGACGCGTATGCCGCTGTGGAAGCGGTAGATGCGGATTTGGGCCGGCTGCTTCCTTTCGCGTTTCACCCAGAATTTGGCTATCTTACTTCCTGCCCGACCAATGCAGGCACCGGCCTTCGGGCGAGCGTGCTTATCCATCTGCCGGGCCTGGTCTTGACCAAGGAGATCAACAAGGTATTACAGGGGTTGTCGCAGGTGGGGCTGACCTTTCGGGGCTTGTACGGGGAGGGCAGCGAGGTTGTCGGCAACTTCTTCCAGCTGTCGAACCAGACCACGTTGGGGAAAGCGGAAGACGAGCTGGTGGATCATCTTGGCAAGATCGTGCGCCAGGTGATCGAATACGAGGAGCAGGCACGGGAAGTGCTGCTGAAGACGGCGCCGGAGGAAGTAGAAGACAAGACGTGGCGCGCCTACGGGCTCCTCAAGCACGCGCGCCGCTTGACGTTCGAAGAGACGATGAACTTGTTGAGCGGTGTGCGGCTCGGCGTGGGGCTGAATCTGCTACCGGGCCCGAGTGTATATACGCTGAACAAGCTGCTGATCTACACTCAACCCGCGCACCTGGCGGCGATGGACGGCCGGTCGACTGGCGACCGGGAGTTGCCGACGGTGCGCGCGGCCTATGTGCGGCGGTTGTTGGAGGCGGAGGCTCGATGAACGGCTACAACTTCACGGATCGGGTACGGAAAGTCCTGCAGATGGCGCGGGAAGAAGCGGCCCGTCTGCACCACGAGTACGTCGGCACCGAGCACATCCTGCTCGGCCTGATCCGCGAAGGCGAAGGCGTGGCCGCCGCGGTGCTGACGAATTTGAACGTGGACCTCGAGGAGATTCAGCAAAAGATCGAGGAGACGGTGAAGAAAGGGAAAGCGGCGGCCGCCGCCGGGCCCGACTTGCCGTACACCTCGCGCGCCAAGAAGGTGCTGGAGCTGGCGATGAGCGAGGCCCGCGAGCTGAACCACTCCTACGTGGGCACCGAACACCTGCTGCTCGGCCTGCTGCGGGAGGAGAAGGGCATCGCGGCGCAGGTGCTCACCGACGCCGGCGTGAACCTCGAGCAGGCGCGCGCCGAAACCTTGCGGCTGCTGGGCAGCGAGATGCCCTCCACGCCGGCGGGCGGCGGCACCGGCGCGCAGCCGTCACCGCCCAAGAGCGAGAAGAAGTCCAAGACCCCCGCGCTCGACCACTTCTGCCGCGATCTCACGCAGCTTGCCGCCGAGGGGTCGCTCGATCCGACGATCGGGCGCCAGAAGGAAATCGAGCGCGTGATGGAGATCCTGTCGCGCCGCAAGAAGAACAACCCCGTCTTGATCGGCGAGCCCGGGGTGGGGAAGACCGCCATCGTGGAGGGCCTCGCCCAGCTGATCGCGAGCGGCCAATGCCCCGAGGCCCTGAAGGACCACCGCGTCCTGTCGCTCGACATGGCGGCGGTGATCGCCGGGACGAAGTACCGCGGCCAGTTCGAGGAGCGGCTCAAGGCGGTCATCAACGAAATCGCGCAGAACCGGCAGATCATTCTGTTCATCGACGAGCTGCACACGCTGGTGGGCGCGGGGGCCGCCGAGGGCGCGGTGGACGCGTCCAACATGCTGAAGCCGGCCCTGGCACGCGGCGAGCTGCAGTGCGTCGGCGCCTCGACGCTGAACGAGTATCGCAAGTACATCGAGAAGGACGGGGCGCTCGAGCGGCGGTTCCAGACGGTGATCGTGGACCCCCCGACGGTGGACGAGACGATCGAGATCCTGAAGGGCCTGCGCAAGCGCTACGAGGATCATCACCGCGTGATCATCCCCGACGACACGCTGGCCGAGGCCGCCAAGCTGTCGGAGCGCTACATCACCGACCGGTTCCTGCCGGACAAGGCGATCGACGTGATCGACGAAGCGGGGGCGCGGGCGCGGCTGGCGGCCCAGGTGCCGCCGCCCGAGGTCGCCGAGCTGAAGGACAAGCTCGAGAAGATCAACACCGACAAGGAAGCGGCGGTCCGCGACCAGAACTTCGAGCGCGCCGCGGCGCTGCGCGACCAGGAGCGCGAGCTCCAGGCCGAGATCCGGCGCAAGCAGGAGGAGTGGGAGCGGGAGCGCCAGACGCGCCGGCCCACGATCAACGAAGAAGGCGTCGCGTTCATCGTGTCGCGCTGGACCGGGATCCCGGTCACGCGGCTGCAAGAGGCGGAGACGGCGCGGCTGCTTCGCATGGAAGACGAGCTGCACCAAAGCGTCGTCGGGCAGGACGAGGCGATCCAGGTCATCTCGCGGGCCATCCGCCGCAGCCGGGCGGGGCTCAAGGATCCCAAGCGGCCGATCGGATCGTTCATCTTCTCGGGACCGACCGGCGTCGGGAAGACGGAGCTGGCCCGGGCGCTGGCGCGGTTCCTGTTCGCCGATGCCAACGCGCTGATCCGCGTGGACATGTCGGAATACATGGAGAAGTTCTCGGTGAGCCGGCTGATCGGCGCGCCGCCGGGCTACGTCGGCTACGAAGACTCGGGGACGCTCACCAAGGCCGTGCGGCGGAAGCCGTACTCGGTGGTGTTGCTCGACGAGATCGAGAAGGCGCATCCCGATGTGTTCAATATCCTGCTGCAGGTGCTCGACGAGGGGCACCTGACCGACAACTACGGCCGGGTGATCGATTTCAAGAACACCGTGGTGATCATGACGTCGAACGTCGGTGCCCGCGACATGGTGAAGGGCAAGGCGCTCGGCTTCGCGCAGCCGGAAGCGAAGAGCGAGTTCCAAAAGATGGCCGAGAAGGTGAAGGAAGAGGTCAACAAGGTGTTCAACCCGGAGTTCCTGAACCGGCTGGACGACGTGATCGTCTTCCATCCGCTCACCCGGGAGCACATCCGGCTGATCGTCGCGATTCTGGCGCGGGACGTGCAGAAGCGCCTGGGCGAGGAGGAGCTCACCCTGCGCTTGACCCCCGCGGCGAGCGACTTCCTGGTGGATCACGGGTACGACGAGCATTACGGCGCGCGCCCGCTCAAGCGCGCGATTCAGAAGTACGTCGAGGATCCGCTCTCGGAGAAGATCCTGGTCGGCGACTTCGCGCGCGGCGACGAAATCGAAGTCGACGTCGCGCCCGACAAGGAGCGCCTGGCGTTCCGGGCACTCTCCGGCTCGAAGGCGTGATTCGCCGGCTTGCCCCCCTCGTCGTCCTGAGTCTCACCGTGCTCGCCCCGCGCCCGTGCGGCGCGCAGGGCGCGGCTACGGTGCCGATCCCCGATTCCATTGCGGTGCAGGGCGCGCGGCGCAACACGCCGCTGACCGTCCTCCAGACCAGCGGCCTGCTGCCGGGGCGCGCGCTGAGCTACCGGGACGTCCAGCGCGCCATCCAGACGCTCTACGCCACCGGCCAGTACGACGACGTCCGCATCGAGCAGACCCAGACGCCCGCGGGAAAGACCCTGCTCGTCATCCGCGTGCACGAGCGGCCCGTGCTCCTCAAGTGGGCGGTGCGCGGCGTGCAGCGCGTCGGCGAGCGCGCGGTCCGCGCTAAAATCGATCTGACCGAAGGCCGCCCGATCGACCCGGCCGGCGTGGAACGCTCCCGCGCCCGCATCGACTCCCTGTATCGGGCCCAGGGCTACTACCTCGCCCGCAGCCGCCCGGTGTACGTCTACGACACCGACTCGGCGCACGTCCGGGTCGTCTTCGACGTAGAGGAGGGCCGGCGCGTCGCGATCGCCCGCCTGCAGCTGGATGGCAATACCCACTTCACCGACAAGCAGATCGCCGAGCAGATGAAGACCCGGCCCGAAGGGTTCTGGTGGTTCCAGTCGGGCGAGTACGACGATGACAAGCTCGCCGGCGACCTGCGCGAGCGGCTTCCCGCCTTCTACGGCGCCCGCGGCTTCGTGGACTTCCAGGTCCTGAACGACACCCTGCTCGTGGACGAGACCAGCGGGAAGGCGACCCTCGTGGTCCGGATCAGCGAAGGGGAGCCCTACCGGGTGGGGACGTTCGAGATCGTCGGGAACCGGCGCTTTCCGACCGAGGAGCTCGAGACGTTCTACCCCTTCTCGCAGGAACAGCGCGGCGGGGTGCTGGGCCTTGGCGCGCGGCGCCGCGAAGCGTACTTCGACGAGCAAAAATGGGACGACGCCACCCGCAAGTTGCAGACCCTCTATTACAACAACGGCTACATCTACGTGACCGTCCGGCCGGACGTGCTGCGGCGCACGGCACCCGACGGCAAGCCGGTCGTCGACCTGCGCTGGATGATCACCGAGGGCCAGCCGGCGATCGTGAACCGGGTCGAGATCCGCGGCAACGACGTGACCCACGAGCGCGTGATCCGCGAGGCGATCGTGCTGATCCCGGGCGACGTGTTCCGCCAGGACGCGCTGCTCGCCTCCTACCAGCGGGTCTCGAACCTGGGGTTCTTCAACCAGCCCCTGCCGTTCCCCGACACCCGTCCCGCCAACGAGCAGGGGGACATCGACGTGATCTTCCGCGTCTCCGAGAAGCGCACCGGCAACGTGAACTTCGGCGCGTCGGTGGGGCAGGGGACGGGCTTGGGCGGCTTCCTGGGGCTCGACGAGCCCAACCTGTTCGGGCAGGGCAAGCGCGGCCGGTTCCAATGGCAGTTCGGCAAGAACATCAACGACTTCGACGTCTCGTTCACCGACCCCGCGATCCGCGAGTCCCGCATCTCGGCCACGATCGGCGTCCACAATACGCGGGTCCGCTACACGGTCGCGAACTTCGGCCGGCTGCGGCGGCGGGGCGCCAGCCTGCAGGTCGGGTTCCCCGCGCTCGGCGACAATTACTCGCGCCTGTTCGTGTCGTACGGCATCGACCAGCAGAGCTTCAACGGGTCGAGCACGAACCAGCAGCTCGCCGGCGTCTTCAACTGCAATAACTGCCTGCGCTCGACCCTCGGCGTCTCCCTGATGCGCGACACGCGGGTCGACCTGCCGTTCCCGACCGGCGGCACGATGGTACAGTTCGGCGTGTCGCAAAGCGGCGGCCCGCTGGGCGGGCGGGGCAACTTCCAGCGGGTCGATCTCGAGGGCAGGTTCTACGCCCCCCTCGGCCAGATGGGCGGCGCGGGCGCCCCGATCAAGTTCGTGCTGGGCCTCTCGACGCGGTCGGGGTTCGTGTTCGGCAATGCCCCGTTCTTCGACCAGCAGTTCACCCTGGGGGGCACGCAGTTCTTCATTCCGCTCCGCGGCTACGACGAGGCGTCGATCACGCCCTTCGGCTACGACCCCAACGCCAGCAGCGCCGGCGCCAGCCAGAACGCGTTCGGCAAGGCCTTCTTCACGATGACGGGGGAGGTGGGCGTGCGGGTGTCCCAGATGCTCTACCTCTCGAGCTTCCTCGACGCGGGCAACGTGTGGTTGCGTCCCGCGCAATTCGATCCCACCCGCCTGTTCCGCGGAGCCGGTGTCGGCGTCGCCATCATCTCACCGCTCGGCCCCATCGGCATCGATTACGCCTACGGCTTCGACCGGACCGACACCCTGGGCCGTCCCAAGCCCGGCTGGAAACTGCACTTCAAGCTCGGCAACTTCTTCTAAGTCGTATTCACGCTTTCGCCCGGGAGTCACGCGTTATGCAGCGTCTCGTTCTCGTCTGTCTGGCCGCCCTGGGGGCGGCGCCCATCTCCGCCGCCCTCGCCCAGGGAGGGGGCGCGCCCGCGTCACCGCCCCCCGCGTTCAAGGTCGCCTTCATCAACTCGCGGGAGATCCTGCAGCGGACACCGGGCTACGCCACCGCTGAGTCTACCTACATGAAGGAAGTCGACGCGTTCCGCACCGAAGTGCAAAAGCTCCAGCAGCAGCTCGACTCCGCGGTGCAGGTGTTCGACCAGCAGTCCCTCGTCCTCTCCCCCGCGTCGCGGCAGACCAGGCAGCGGGAGCTGAAGGCGATGCAGGACCGGATGGAGCAGCGCACGCGCGAGCTGCAGGATAAGGCGGGCCAGCGCGAGCAAGAGCTGTTGCAGCCGATCCAGGCCCGGGTGAACAGCGTGATCCAGGGGATGCGCGCGGAGCTGAACTACGCGTACATCCTGGACGCGGATGCACCGGGGGGAATGATCGTGGCGGCCGATCCGGCGCTGAATATCACGGCCAAGGTCCTGCAGCGGCTCCAGCAGACCCAGTAGCCCGGGGCTTCCCCCGGTGCCTCTGCTCTCCTCCTCCCGCTCCCATTCCCCGCCCGCCTCGTGAACACGGCGGGCACCCGGCCGATCTCCGCGAGCGAAATCGCGGCGCTGACCGGCGGCCGGCTCGTCGGCCCGGGAACCGTGACCGTCGCCGGGATCGCGCCCCTCGAACGGGCCGGCCCCGGCGACCTGTCGTTTCTTGCCGCGACCCGCTATCTCCCGTACTTTCAACGTACTAGCGCCTCGGTCGTGCTCGTGAAGCCGGAGTTCGCGAGTGCCGAAGGGGGCCCCGCCACACGCGTGGTCGTGCCCGAGCCGCACGAGGCCCTGCTCGTGGTGCTGCCGGTGCTGTATCCCCAGGCGGTCTGGGAGCCCGGCGTCCACCCCACCGCGGTCGTGGGTCGCGGCGTGGCCTGGGACGAGCCTGTGCAGATCGGCCCGCACGCCGTGCTCGGCGCCGGCGTGCGCCTCGGCAGGAACGTCCGGATCGGCGCCGGGTGCGTGCTGGGCGACGGTGTGGCGGTGGGCGACGACACCCAGCTGTTGCCCGGCGTCACCTGCTACGCGGGGACGGCGCTGGGGAAGCGCGTGATCGTGCACGCCGGGGCGGTGCTGGGGAGCGACGGATTCGGCTACGTGCCCGGCGAGGGGAGCGAGGCCCATCGCAAAATCCCGCACGTGGGCCGCTGCCTGATCGGCGACGACGTGGAGGTCGGCGCGAACACCTGCATCGATCGCGGCAGCGTGGACGACACGGTGATCGGCCCGGGGACGAAGATCGACAACCTGGTGCACATCGCGCATAACGTGCGCGTCGGGGCGCGCTGCCTGATCATGGCGGAGGCGGGGATCGCCGGCAGCGTGCAGGTGGAGGACGAGGTGATCATCGCGGGCCAGGCGGGCATCCGCGACCACGTCACGATCGGCCGCGGGGCGCGGGTGCTGGTGCAGGCCGGGATCATCGCCGACGTCCCGGCCGGCGTGACGGTCTCGGGTTATCCCGCGCGCCCGCACCGGGAGTACCTGAGAGCGCACGCGGCGTTGTACCGGCTGTTGAACATCGTGGACGAACTCGAGGATCTCGTGCAGGCGAAGCATGGCCCCGATCGCTAGACGATCCATCACGCGCAAGAGTGCCGTTCGCGGAACCGGTTTGCACACCGGCGCCGCGACCGAGGCGACGTTCCTCCCGGCGTCGGCGGGGCAGGGCATTCTGTTCCGCCGCACCGACCTGGCGGGGAAGCCGGAGGTGCCGGCCCGCCTGACCGAGGTGGAGGCGGTGGAGCGGCGCACGGCGATCGGCCGGGGCGAGGCGACGATCCACACCGTCGAGCACCTGCTCGCGGCCGTGGCGGCGCACGAGATCGACGATCTCACCATCGAGCTGACGGGCCCCGAGCCGCCCATTCTCGACGGCAGCGTCCAACCGTACTTCGAGGCGCTGGCGAAGGCCGGGCCGGCCGCCGCGGAGGGGAAGGGAGGGGGCGAGCCGGCGGTGCTGAGCGTGCAGGCGCCGTTCACGGTGACCGAGGGGGATTCGAGTTACGTCGTGGCGCCGGCGAAGGCGCTGCGGCTCACGGTCACGATCGAATGGCCGCACCCGCTGATCGGCCGGCAGGCGGGCACCTACGATGTGACGCCGGAGGCGTTCGCGGCGGAGCTCGCGCCGGCCCGCACCTTCGGCTTCACGAGCGAGGTGGCGCAGCTGCAGGCGAAGGGACTGATCAAGGGCGCCTCCGCGGCGAACGCGATCGTGCTCGACGAGCGCGGCATTGCGAACGGCGGCAAGCTGCGCTGGCCGGACGAGTTCGTGCGCCACAAAGCGGCGGACATCCTCGGGGACCTGGCGTTGACGGGCGCACGCATCCGGGCGCACGTCGTGGCCACGCGGCCGAGCCACAGCGGCAACATCGCGCTGGCGCGCGCCCTCGCCCGGGCCGGCAAGCGCACGGGCGGCACCGGGCCGGCGATGGACATCAGCCGCATCATGGACTACCTGCCGCACCGCTACCCGTTCCTGCTGGTGGATCGGATCCTCGAGGTCGAGGGGCAACAGCGCATCGTGGGCATCAAGAACGTCACGATCAACGAGCCGTTCTTCCAGGGGCACTTCCCGGGACATCCCATCATGCCGGGGGTGCTGATCATCGAGGCGATGGCCCAGGTCGGCGGGATGCTGCTGATGAGCCACTTCGAGGGGCAGAACGTCGACGACAAGGTGGTCTACTTCATGTCGCTCGACCACGTGAAGTTCCGCCGCCCCGTCGTGCCCGGGGATCAGATCCGCTTCGAGCTGGAGATGGTGCAGTTCCGGGGCAAGACGTGCCGGATGAAGGGCGCGGGATACGTCGATGGGCAGGTGGTGGCGGAGGCGGAGATGATGGCGATGGTGGTGGAGCGGTGATTCACCGGACGGCGCTGATCGATCCGACGGCGCACATCGGCTCCGACGTGGCGGTAGGGCCCTACTGCATCATCGGCCCTCACGTGACGGTGGGGGAGCGATCATCCGTCGCCGCGCATGCCGTGATCGAGCGCAACACCCGCATCGGCGAGGCCGTGAAGATCGGCTACGGCACGGTGATCGGCAACGATCCCCAGGACTTGAAGTACAAGGGGGAGGAGACGTGGGTCGAGATCGGCGGGGGAACGATCATCCGCGAATACTGCACGATCAACCGCGGCAGTACCGCCACCGGGAAGACCACCGTGGGCGAGCGGTGCTTCCTGATGACGTACGTGCACGTCGCGCACGATTGTGTGATCGGGAATGACGTGATCATCGCGAATTCGGTGCAGATGGCGGGGCACGTGACCGTGGACGACCGGGCCATCATCAGCGGCCTCACGCCGATCCACCAGTTCGTGCGCGTCGGGACGTACGCGTTCGTGGGCGGCGCGTCGCGCGTGAACCAGGACGTGCCGCCCTATACGAAGGCGGTCGGCAACCCGGTGCACCTCTACGGGCTGAATTCGGTCGGCCTGCAGCGGGCCGGCTTCACGCCCGACGTGAAGCTCGCCCTGAAGCGCGCCTACCGCCTGCTGTTCAACTCCGACCTCACCGTGAGTCAGGGGATCGCTCGCGCGCGGGTGGAGCTGCCCCAGGTGCCCGAAGTGGAGACCTTCCTCAAGTTCATCGAGGCGTCCCAGCGCGGGGTGCTGGTGTGACGCTGCGCCGCGTGCGCGTCGGCGTCGTGGGGACCGGCGCGCTCGGCTTCCACCACGCCCGCCTGCTCAAGACCATCGACGGCGCCGAACTGGTGGGGATCTACGACGTGAACCCCGCACGCGCCGCGCAGGTCGCGCGCGAACTCGAGACGGTGGCTCACGAATCGCTGGACGCGCTGCTGGACTGCGTCGAGGCCGCCACGGTCGTCGTCCCGACGCCGGCCCACGTAGAGGTGGGCCTCGCGGTGCTGTCGCGTGGGCTGCCCGCCCTGATCGAGAAGCCGCTCGCCGACGCGTTGCCGGGCGCCGAGCGCCTGGTACGCGCGGCGGAGGAGCACGGGGCGGCGCTGCAGGTCGGGCACGTCGAGCGGTTCAACCGTGCAGTCCGGGCGGCGGCCGCGTATCTCGAAGAGCCGCGCTTCCTCCAGACCGAGCGGCTGGCGCCGTTCCAGCCGCGCGGCACCGACGTCGCGGTGATCCTGGACCTCATGATCCACGACCTCGACCTGATCCTCGAGCTGGTCCGGGCCGAGGTGGTGGAGGTGCGCGCGACGGGCGTGCCCGTCCTGACCCCGCACGTGGACATCGCCAATGCGCGGGTCGAGTTCGCGAACGGGGCCGTGGCCGTGATCACCGCGAGCCGCGTCTCCCGGGAGCGCACGCGCAAGCTGCGCATCTTCCAGCCCACCGGCTACTTCTCGCTCGACCTGGCACAGGGCAACGGGCACTTCTATCGCCTCAAGCCCGGGTGGCAGGCGTTCGGCGCCACGCGGATGGAAGACATCGTGGAGCACGTGCGGCTCGAGGCGCCGGAGGCGGAGCCGCTGAAGCTCGAGCTCGAGAGTTTTGTGCGCGCCGTCCGCGGCGAGGGCGACGTGGTGGTCACGGGCGCCGCGGGCCACCAGGCGCTCGCCCTGGCCTCGCGCGTCGCCGACGCCATCCAGGCCTCGCCGCTCGCCGCCGCCGCGCGGCCGTGAGCGGCGCTCCCCGGATCTACATCTCGGCGGGTGAACCGTCGGGAGACGCGCACGCCGCCCCCGTGGCGAGCGCCCTGCGGCGCCGGCTCCCGGGCGTCGAGCTGGAAGCCTTCGGCGGCCCCCTGCTCGAGGGGGCCGGCGCGCGGGTGCTCGACCGCATGGAGTCATTCTCCGTCGTCGGGTTCGTCGAGGCCTTGACCAAGATCCCCGCGCACTACCGCCTGCTCGGCCGCGTGGGCGCGGCGTTCCGCGCCAAACGGTACGATCTGGTGATCCTCGTCGACTACCCGGGGTACCATCTGCGCGCCGCCGCGGCGGCCGCCGCCGCGGGGATTCCGGTGCTCTACTACATCGCGCCACAGATGTGGGCCTGGGGCGTGGGGCGCGTCCGCAAGTTGGCGGCGGTGCGGCAGCTCGCGGTGATCCTGCCGTTCGAGGAGCCCTTCTTCCGCGAGCGCGGCATTCCCGCTACGTTCGTCGGCCATCCCCTCAAGGACCGTCCCGCGCCGCCGCCGCGCGCGGCGGCGCGGCGCGCGCTGGGGCTCGACCCGGCGCGCCCCACGCTCGGGCTGTTCCCCGGCAGCCGCGCCCAGGAGGTGGCACGGCATTGGGACGCCTTCCGGGGGGCGGCGGCGCGCGTCGCCGCCGCGCGACCCGACGTCCAGCTGGTCGTGGCCGGGGCCCCGGGGGCGGCGTATCCCGACCCCGGAGCGATTCGCGTGCACGCCGGCGACGCGCTGACCGTGTTCGCCGCCGCCGACGCCGGCATCTGCAAATCGGGCACGACCACGCTCGAAGCCGCGATGGCCGACCTCCCGATGGTGATCACCTACCGCCTCCATCCGGTCTCGTCGTTCATCGCTTTCCGCGTGTTGCGCGTCCCCTGGGTGGGCCTCGTGAACCTCGTGGCGGGGTACGAGGTGGCCCCCGAGCTGCTGCAGCGGCGCGCCACGCCCGCCGCACTCGCGGATGCGGTCCTGCCGCTGCTCGATCCCGCGGCCGCGGCCACGCGGCGCCAGCGCGAGGGGCTGGCCCTGGTGCGCGACCGGTTGGGCGCGCCGGGCGCCGCCGATCGGGTGGCGGAGCTCGCGGCCGGGCTGCTGGCGTGAAGGTGCGCTGGCTCGAGCCGGTCGCCGCCGCCGTCGCGCCGGCGCTGGTGCGGGCGCTCGCCGCGACCTGGCGGATTCGCGCGCGCGGCACGGAGCACCTGCGGACGCTGCGCGAGGCGCGCCGGCCGTTCGTGTTCGTGCTGTGGCACAGCCGCATCCTGCCATTGCTGTTCCACCACCGGCGCGAGGGCGTAGTGCTCCTTATCAGCCGCCACCGCGACGGCGGGTACCTGGCGGACCTCGCCGATCGCTGGGGATACCGATCGGTGCGGGGCTCCACCAAGCGCGGCGGAGAGGTGGGCCTCCTCGGCCTGGTGCGCGCTCTCCAGGGAGGGGCGGAGGCCGCGGTCACACCCGACGGGCCGCGTGGACCCGCGCAGCGGGTGCAGCCGGGAGCCGTCGCAGCGGCACAGCATGCCGGTGTGCCCCTCCTCCCGATCGGCGCACGGCCGTCGGCGGCGTGGTGGCTGCGCTCGTGGGACCGCCTGTGCATTCCCAAGCCGTTTGCGGCGATCGACGTCGTGTACGGTCCCCCGGTCGAGGTGGGCCCGGGCAAAGACGGCCTTCGCCGGGGGATGGCGGAGGTGGCGCGTGCCCTCCAGGAGGTGACCGGCACCGCATGACGCGCTGGCTCTGGTGGAGCCGGCACCCGCTGGCGCGAATCGCACGCGGGTTGCTGCTGCCGGCGGCGCTGCTGTATCGCGGCGTGATGGCGACACGCGCGGGGGCCTATCGGCGGGGCTGGCTGGCGGCGCGGCGCCTGGCTCTTCCTACGGTCGCGGTGGGCAACCTGACCGTGGGTGGAGCGGGGAAGACCCCGTTCGCCGCCTGGGTCGCCGGCTGGTACGCGGCCCGCGGACGGCGGCCGGGGATCCTGCTTCGCGGCTACGGCGGTGACGAGCACCTCGTGCACGAGCGGTTGGTGCCGGGCGCGATCGTCGTCCCCGATCCGGACCGCGCCGCCGGCGCGGCGCGCGCCCGAGCCGCGGGCGCGCAGCTGCTCGTGCTCGACGATGCCTACCAGCGGCTCGACGTGGCGCGCGATGTAAACGTCGCGTTGGTCAACGCCGAGAGCGATCGCGCGGCGCCCTGGCCGCTCCCTGCGGGCCCGTGGCGAGAGGGATGGGGTGCCCTGCGGCGCGCCGATCTGATCGTCGTCACGCGCCGCCGCGCGGCGGCCGCCGAGGCCCGGCGCCTTGCCGTGCGGCTTGCCACCCGCTGGCCGGCAACGCCGGTCGCGGTGCTGCACCTCGCCCTCGACCGGCTCGAGGGGATGCGATCGGGGCGGCACGTCGGGTTGGCCGAGCTCGCGGGCAAGCGGGTGCTTGCGGTCGCCGGGATCGCCGACCCGGCGAGCTTCGCGGTGCAGGTGCGGGCGTCCGGCGCGATCGTGCAACTCGTGGCGTATCAAGACCATCACGCGTATGCCCCGGGCGAGGTGACGCGGCTGGCGCGGGCGGCGGGGGGGGAGGGGGCCGATTATGTTGTAGTCACGGAGAAGGACGCGGTGAAACTGCGCGACCGGTGGCCGGCGGCGGCGGCCGAGCCGCTCGTCGCCGTCTTGCAGGTGCACTGGGAACTGAACGGCGCCGCGGTGGAACGCGCCCTGGAAGGAATCCTGTAACGACCGCTATGAGCGACCCGGCGACGAAGACGGACGCGGCTCCTCTCGCCCCTGCCCCCCCTCCGGCGATCATCCGCCCGGAGAAGGACACCTTCCTGTCCGAAGAAAACCCGTTCGAAGCGATGATGGAGCGCTTCGACCATGCGGCCAAAGTGCTGAACCTCGACCGCGGCCTCTACAAGGTGCTCCGCAACCCCGAGAAGCAGATCATCGTGTCGGTGCCGATCCTGCGCGACAACGGCGAGGTCGAGGTGTACACCGGATACCGCGTGCTGTACAACACCTCCCGCGGTCCCGCGAAGGGGGGTATCCGGTTCGACCTCAACGTCACCCTGGAGGAAGTGAAGGCCCTGGCGGCATGGATGACGTGGAAGTGCGCCCTGGTGAACATCCCATTCGGCGGCGCGAAAGGCGGCGTGGTGTGTGATCCCACGGTGATGTCCATGGCCGAGCTCGAGCGGGTGACCCGGCGCTATACCTCCGGCATCATCGAGACCCTCGGCCCCGACTCCGACGTCCCCGCCCCCGACGTCAACACGAACGAGCGGGTGATGGCATGGATCATGGACACCTACTCCATGCACAAGCGCCACACCGTGACGGCGGTGGTGACCGGGAAGCCGGTCGAGATGGGCGGATCGCTCGGGCGCCGGGAAGCCACGGGCCGCGGTTGCATGTTCGTCACGCGGGAAGCGCTGGCGAAGCTCGGGATGTCGCTGAAGGGGGCGCGGATCGCCGTGCAGGGGTTCGGGAACGTCGGGTCGGTGGCCGCCGACTTGATGGCGAAAGAAGGCGCGACGATCGTCGCGGTGTCCGACAAGTCGGCGGCGTTGCACAACCCCAAGGGCCTCGACGTGCCGGACCTGATCAAATGGGTACGGGAGCGGCGCCAGCTCGCCGGCTACCCCAAGGCCGATGCGATCCCTCCCGACCAGCTGTTGACGGTGGAGTGCGACGTGCTGATTCCCGCCGCGACGGAGAACGTGATCACCCGGAAGAACGCGCCGCAGATCAAGGCGAAGATCATCTGCGAGGGGGCGAACGGCCCGACCACCGCCGCCGCGGACAAGATTCTCGAGGACAAGGGGGTGTTCGTGATCCCCGACATTCTGGCGAATGCGGGCGGCGTCACGGTCAGCTACTTCGAATGGGTGCAGGATCGCGGCGGTTACTTCTGGGACGAGGAGACGGTGAATCGTCGTCTCGAGAGCATCATGGTGCGGGCGTTCAACGAGGTGGCCGCGACGACGGAAAAGTACAAGGTGAACACCCGCATCGCCTCCTACATCGTGGCGGTCGACCGCGTGGCCGCGATGCACCGGCTCCGCGGGATGTATGCCTGATGCGGTACCGGGTCGTCGCGGTGGGCCGCATGAAGGATGCGGCGCTCCGGACGGCGTGTGACGAATACCTCGACCGGTTGCGGCACTACGCCAGGGTCGAGGAGCGGGAAGTGAAGGACGAGGCGCGGGTCCTCGGGGCGATCCCCGGGGGGTCGCGCCTCGTGGCGCTTTCGCGCCGCGGGGAGACGTGCGCGTCCCGCGAGCTCGCCGACTGGACCGGGCGGTGGGAGATGGACGGCCGCGATGTCGTCTTCGCGATCGGCGGCGCCGACGCGCTCCCCGACGAGGTGCTCGGCCGGGCCGACCTGGTCTGGAGCCTGTCGCCGCTGACGCTGCCGCACGAGCTCGCCCGGCTGGTCTTGTACGAGCAGCTGTACCGCGCCTACACGATCCGCCGGGGGGAGCCGTACCATCGAGGACCCTGAGCTCACCGCCGCCGACCGGGACGCCCTGCTGGCGTTGGCGCGGAGCGCCATCGCGGCGGCGCTCGCCGGCCGACCGGCGCCCGCCGTCCCCGACGTGCCGGGCGCCCGGCTCGCCCGCGGTGCGTTCGTGACGCTGGAAGAGCCGGGCGGGGCGCTCCGGGGCTGCGTGGGGCGGATTACGGGAGATCGCCCGCTGGGGGAGGTCGTCCGCAGCGTCGCCGTCTCGGCGGCGCGCGAGGACCCCCGCTTCCCGGCCGTGGCCCCAGGCGAGCTGGCCGCGTTGCGGATCGAGATCTCGGTTCTGCAGGAGCCTGTGCGCGCTGCGCGCGTCGAGCCGGGACGGCTCGCCCTCGGACAGGACGGGCTGCTCGTGCGGCGCGGACCCGCCGTCGGGTTGTTGCTGCCGCAGGTGGCCACCGAGCACGGGCTCGGCGCCGAGGCGTTCCTGGCCGCGGCGTGCCGCAAAGCGGGGCTCCCGCCCGAGAGCTGGCGGGAACCGGGCACCGAGGTCTTCACGTTTCAAGCGGACGTGTTCGGCGAATGACCGAGTGGTTCGAGCAGTGGTTCGGAGAGGAATACCATGCCCTCTACCCGCACCGCGACGCCGACGACGCGCGCCGGGCCGTGGCGCTGGTGCAGCGGGTCGCGCCGTGGCGGCCCGGGGAGCGGGTGCTCGACCTCGCGTGCGGGTCGGGGCGCCACGCGGCGGAGCTGGAACGGCTCGGCGCCTCCGTCGTGGGGTTCGACCTGTCGCCGCCGATGCTGCGCCGCGCCCGGGCGCGCACGCGCGCGCCGCTGGTGCGCGGGGACATGCGGGCGTTGCCGTTCCGGCCCGGGACCTTCGTCCTGGCCGTGAATCTGTTCACGTCGTTCGGGTATTTTCGTGAGGACGCGGAGCACGAGCTGGTGTTGCGTCAGGCGGCCGCGGCACTCGCACCCGGGGGGCGGTTCGTGCTCGACTATCTCAACGCCGAGGAGGTGCGGCGCTCGCTCCGGCCCGCCGAGGAGCGCCGCGCAGGCGGGGGTAACGTCGTTCGCATCACGCGACGCTTCAGCGTTGAAGGCCGGTTCGTCGTGAAGGAGATCGAGCTGCCCGACGAAGGCCGGACCTTTCAGGAGCGCGTGCGGCTGTACTCCGTGGAGGAGCTGAACGCCTTACTCCGAGCGGCGGGCTTCCGCGTGACGGCGTCGTTCGGCGACTACGGCGGCGAGCCCGGCGGCCCTGACGCTCCGCGCGTGATTCTCGTGGGCATGAAACGGGAGAGGGACGGTTGATTCCACGAATCGTGGCGACGCCGTTTGCCGACGGCGCTGCGCCGCCGGCCGACGGGAAGCCCCGCCGCGTCGGCGCCGACGTGCTGGCGGCCGTGCTCCCCGGGCCGGGGCGCGACCGCCTGGCCGCAGGTGAGGTGCTGGCGGTCACGACGGGACAGCAGCCCGGGTTGTTCACCGGTCCCCTCTACACGATCTACAAGGCGCTGTCGGCGCTCGTGCTGGCGCGCCGGCTCGAGCGGGAGCGCCGCATGCCGGTCGTGCCCGTGTTCTGGGTGGCGGGGGACGACCATGACTTCGCCGAGGCGAACCACGCGTGGGTGCTGAGCGCCGCCGGGGAAGCGGTGCGGATCGTGCTGCGCGAGCGCGCCGCCGAGGCCCCGCTCCTGCCGCTGTTTCGCGAGCCGTGTGGCGCGGAGATTCGCGCCGCCCTCGAGCAGCTGCGCACGACCCTGCCCGACACCGAGTTCAAAGCCGGCGTCGTGGCCTGGCTCGAGGCCGCCTATCGCCCCGAGACGAACCTGGCGGATGCCGGCGCCGAGGCGCTGCACCGTCTGTTGGGCGCGCGCGGCCTCGCAGTCTTCCGGGCGCACGACGCCGCGGCCAAGCGCGCCGCGGCTCCCTGGCTGCTGCGAGGACTGGAGGTGACCCTGCCCGACGGGCTGACGCCGGTCTTGGTCGAGGGCCGCGCCGGGCGCGACCGGCTGCGGGCCGAGGCCGGTGCGTTCGTCACGCGGCGCAGCGGCGAGCGGTTCACGCGGGCCCAGCTCGAGCAGGTCGCGGCGGAGACGCCCGAGCGCCTCTCACCCAATGTGCTGCTGCGGCCGGTCGTGGAGGCGGCCCTGTTCCCGACGGTCGCGTACGCGGCGGGGCCGGGGGAGCTGGCGTACCTGCCCGATGCGGCGCCCCTGTACGAACGGCTCGGCGTCGTCCGCCAGACGCCGATCCCCCGCTGGTCCGGCGTCCTGCTGGAAGGGCGGGTGGAGAAGGTGATGCAGAAGCACGGTCTGGCGCTGGCCGATTTCGAGCGCCCGCCCGGCTCGCTCGAGGCGCACGTGGTGAGCGAATCGCTGGCGCCCGACGTCGAGCAGGCGTTCGCCGGCGCGCGCCAACACATCGACGAAGACTACTCCCGTCTCGCGGCGGCGGTCGGGCGGCTCGATCCCACGCTCGAGCGCACGGTGCAGTCGGCGCGCAACGCCGCGCTCGCCGGAACGCACGACGTCGAGAAGAAGCTCGTCGCCAGCTTGAAGCGCTCGAACGAGACGGTGGTGGGACAGCTCGCGCGGGCGCGCGCCGCGCTCGCGCCGGAGGGGAAGCCACAGGAGCGCATGCTCACCGCCGCGTCGTTCCTGGTGCGGTATGGTCCCGATCTCATGGACGCGCTCGAGGCGGAGGTGGCGCGGGCGGCGGGCGCTCCGTAGAATCCGTCCCTATATGTGGATCCTCGCCGTCATTCTCATCGTCGCGCTCATGATCCCGGTCGCCGCCATTCTGGTGGACTCGCCGCTCGGACGCTCGGTCGCGCGCCGCCTGGAAGGCCGGGGGGAGGGGGGAAGCGGAGGGGCGGGGGGCGGGGCGTCGGCCGAGTTGCGCGACCTGCAGCGGAAGGTGGAGGTGCTCGAGACCGAGATCGAGGACCTGAATCGCGCGCTGTCGGGGATGCGGGACGAAGTGCAGTTCGTGCAACGCCTGCTCGAAGACCCCCACAAGAAGAAACCGACCTCCTGACCGTGGC
>DASYRJ010000091.1:0-1747 GCA_036004525.1 Gemmatimonadales bacterium
AGTGACCGACCAGGGCGTCGGCATCTCGAGTGCCAACCAGGCCTACCTCTTCACGCGCTTTGCGCGTATCGAGACCGGGTACAACGTCCAGGGGACCGGACTCGGGCTGTGGCTTTCGCGCGAGATCGCGCGCATGCACGAGGGCGACCTCACGGTCTCGTCCGAGCCGGGAGCCGGCAGCACGTTCATGTTCTCGGTGCCGCTCACCCACTAATCTCCGGGTTGTGAGCCCGGATGCCTGCGGCTCGTTCGCACCGCGGCGCCCCCTCGACCTTCACCTGACTCTCGCTCCGCTGAGCTCTGGACCGTGGCTGCGTCACGAGGGCCACGCGATCTGGCGCGCGGCGCGCACACCGGCCGGAGCCGTGACTACGCGGCTGGAAAAGAACAACGGCTTCGTCGACGTGCAGGCGTGGGGGCCAGGCGCCGATTGGGCGGTCGCGCATGCGCCGTCGCTGTGCGGAGAGGACGACAATGACCACGGCTTCGTCCCCCACCATCCGCTGATCACCCGTCTGCATCGCGTGATGAGCGGCATGAGGATGCCGCGCACGCATGCAGTGTTCGAGGCGCTGGTGCCGGTCGTGCTCACCCAACAGGTCACGACCGAGGAGGCGCGTGAGTCGTACCGGCACCTGGTCAACGCGCTCGGCGAACGCGCACCGGGACCGTTCGCGCTGAAGCTGCCGCCGGCGCCCGCCGTCCTGGCCGATATGCCGTACTGGAGCTTTCATCGTTTCGGCATCGAGCGCCGGCGCGCCGACATCGTGGTCCGCGCGGCGCGGAGCGCGAGGCGCCTCGAAGAGACCGTTGCCATGGACATCGCGGCAGCCCATCTCCGCTTGCGGGCCTTTCCGGGAGTGGGTCCGTGGACCGCGGCCAAGGTGGCGATGGTGGCGCTCGGCGACGCGGACGCGGTTCCCCTGGGCGACTACCACCTTCCGCACTCGATCGGCTACGCCTTCGACGGCTCGCTGCGCTCGACCGACGAGCGCATGCTCGAGATCCTCGAGCCCTATCGTGGCCACCGGGCGCGGGTGATCCGACTCGTCACCCATGCCGGGATTGCCGCGCCGCGGTTCGGCCCGCACAGGCCGCTGCGCAACATTCACGACCGCTGACTGCCCAACTTCACCTCCCCGCTTGCCGGGTTGAACTTCACCTCCCCGCTCGCCGGGGAGGTCGGCGCCGCAGGCGCCGGGTGGGGCTTCACCTCCCCGCTTGCCTGGTTGAACTTCACCTCCCCGCTTGCCGGGGAGGTCGGCGCCGAAGGCGCCGGGTGGGGGCGGCCGGCCTAGTTGTCTAAGCTCGCGAGCTCCTCTTCCGCCAGCTCGACCAGCTCGCGCATGCCCTCGGCGTCGAAGATCAACCGCGCCCCCGCCGCGCCGTAGAGCTCGGGCAACGGCCTGGTCGCCCCCAGCGCCAGCGCCTCGCGGTACTTGCGCACCGCCCCGGGCCGGTCGCTGAGGCTGTTGCGCCAGACCTGCAGCGCGCCGAGCTGGGCGATCCCGTACTCGATGTAGTAGAACGGGAAGTCGAAGAAGTGCGGCTGGTAGTACCAGCGCGCGATCCGCTCCGCCTCGAGGCCGCTCCAGTCGACGATGTCACCCTCGAAGCGGCGGCGCAGCTCCAGCCACTTGCGGTCGCGCGCCGCGGCGTCCCGACCTTCGGGGTCCGTGTACATCCACTGCTGGAAGGCGTCGACGGACGCGCAGTGGGAGAAGAAGGTCAGCGCCTTCTCCAGGAG
>DASYRJ010000092.1:0-12362 GCA_036004525.1 Gemmatimonadales bacterium
ATGCGAACCGGAGCCGGGCTGAGGGCGGTTGCAAGCATGATCGGCGACACGAGTGCCGGCACGGCCGGAGGTGACGCGAGCGGCGTCAGGTCGCCCACGCGACCGAACACGGCGTCGGCGCCGCCGACGCCCGGCGGCTGACCGTTCACGCCCCACCAGTTGCTGTTTGCGTCCACCGAGTCGCTCGCCGTGTTGATCGCGAAGACAGCGTTGCCCTTGAAGGCGTTTCCGTGTGCCTGATGATCGAAGCCGGTGGCGAACGGGATGTACAGCCCGTAGCGCGCGTTGTTCTGAATGTTGTTGCCCGTCATGACGACGGCGCCGCCGTCGATCTGGATCGCCGCCGAGTCGGCCCCGGAGACGGCGTTCGAGTCGAGCACCGCGACGGCTCCGCCGGAGTTGAGGACGCCGAGCCCCGTGCGGGTGTGAACGCGCCGCAGGGTGTTGCCGACAAGGCGCAGCGTGCCGTACACGTTGCCCACGGTGAAGCCACCGTGGCCCGAGAAGAAATACGTGGTCGACCCCGCGACGTCTTCCACGAGATTGCCGCGGGCGAACAGCGTGTCCGCTTCCGCCGCGTAGATCGCCCACACGACGGCGTTCTGCACGGTGTTCGAGTCGAGCCGAATGAGCGGCGCGCGGCTGTAGTAGTCACCGGCCACCTTGATGCTGCCGGGGCCGTTCTGGCTGCCGCCGAGCACGACGTTGGCGACGACCCGCGAGCGATACCCACCGGACGCGAAGATGCCGGTGCCATTCGCGGTGGACGGCATGTTCACCGTGTTGCCGCGAACCTCGAGCTGCGGCCCGCCACCGGGCGCGTACGCCGAGGCGTTGATCCCGCTGTCGCAGTCGGTCAGTGTGTTGCCTTCGATCCTGTAGTCCGCCTCCGAAGCGTCGATCCCGACGGCGAACGTCGTATCGCACGTCACGCCGTTCGTGAGAATGGTGGACGCCTCGCCCGCCGTCCCATACAAGCCGATCCCGACGTTGCGGGGCCGCTGAATGATGTTGTTGGCGACGTACGCGCCGTTGTCCTCGAGGTCGAGCGCGTAGTCGAAGTTCGCGATCGTGCCGCCGACCACCGTGTCGACCCCGCCCCGCCACGTGAAGATCCCGGTCGCGCCGCGGGCGAGGTCGGCGCCCTGCACGGTCGTGACGACGTTTTCGGTCTGGACCGGATAGGACACGTCCCTCGTCGTGACGTTGACGACGCGCAGGCTCGACGGCGGCCCGCCGAACGGCTGCTGCGCCCAGATCCCCGAGTCGGAGCTGTCGATCGTCACGTTCGTGACCTGGCTCATCCCGGTGCCGTAGAAGCTCAACGCCGTGGAAGACAGGCCGCGGCCCAGAATCCGGACGCCCGGCCCGCCGCCGCGCACGACGACGTTCCGGAGGAACGTCGCCTCCTCGAGGTACCGCCCGGGGCGGAGCGTGATCGTGTCGCCGTCCTGGGCCACGAAGCTCGCGTCCTCGATGCTCGCGAACGGGTACTCCGAGTTGCCGAGGCGGATGGGGTTCACCACCGCGGTCGCGTCGACGACGTGCGTCGGCCGGCGCGCCAGCACGGTCAGGGTGGCGACGGCGCTGTCGCGCGGCCCGCTCTTGGCGACGATGGTCGCGGTGCCCGGTCCCACCGCCGCCGCCTGGCCGTCCTGCAGCACCACGACCACCGCCGGATCGCTGCTGCGCCAGAACACGTCCGGCATCGTGCGGCTCCCGGCGCCGCTCGAGGCCCGGAGCTGCATCGCGAAACTCTGGTTGCGCGCGACGGTCGCCGTCTCGGGCGCCACGGCGTACGTCACGATCGCATCCGTGCCGCAGGCACCCACGGCGATCCGCATGATGCGGAACGCGCTGACGTCGAGCCCGACGGCGTGCGACAGAATGATCAGGGCGTCGCGCGCTTCGATCGCAGCGCTGGCGTCCACGTCGGCGAGCCCGATCTCCGGGTATGCCGACACGTCGAGGCCGACTGCGGCGGACAACGCGAGGAGCGCATCGCGCGACCCGGCGCTGCGGTCGCCGTCCGGGTCGCCCCAGTACCCGCGCGCCGGACAGTAGAGGCCGCTTTGGGGAACGGCGTCCGCCAGCGCGTTCGCGAACGACGGCCCAGCGGCGGCAAGCTCGCGAACGTCGAGGGTAATCGTCGTGCCGGTGCTCTGCAGGGGCGTGAACCGCGCGACGCCTACCGTCACCGGCCCCGCCGCACCGTTGGGGTTGGCCCCGGCGACTCGCAGGACCCCCTGCAGCGCCGAGTCGGCGTTGACCGTGATGGCGCTGAATGCCCCGGGGGCGACGCCGTCCAGCCGCAGCACCACCGGATCCCAACGCAGCACCGTCGTGAACGACCCCAGGCGATCCGCGCGGGCCGACCAGTTGACTTCGATCGGGACGTCGAGCGGGACGCTGGTGAACGACGACAACGCGCCGCCGAGCCGCACCGGCACGGTTTGCGCGGAGAGCACGCCCGCGCCGGTCACGAGGCCGGCGACCGCGAGCACCAGTCGCTTCATGGCCGGCCTCCCGCGGTCACTCGGCGCGGCGCGCCGAACGGCGGGGGGGCGGGCGGGACCGGCAGGGGCGCCGGGCCGTACGGCGCCGCGAGGACCGGATCGAAGATCACATTGTCGCTCACGGGGTCGCCGACCGAGGCGAGGTTACATGTCGTGCAGCCGGACGGTCCAAGCGCATCGTTCCACCAGTTGTTACCGGCGTCGAGAGCGGGCGCGGTCCCGTTCGCCACCGCGTAGAACGTGTTCCCCTCGAAGTTGTTGTTCACGATCGTCGAGCCCTCGGCGCCGCTGAACACGTTGATGCCGGTGCCGTTCCCCTGGAACAGGCTCTGGCGCACGGTGGCGGGAGACGACAGCTGGAGGCCCCGGCTGCTGTGCCCGAGCACCACCATGCTGTCGAACGTGATCGTCCCCGCCGACGCAAAGACGTTCGCGCCCGAGATCTCGTTCTGCTCGAGGCGGCCGCCGTACACCAGCGCCGACGTCTGGATACCGCTCAGGCTCAGGGCGAAGTCTCCGCATTCACCGCAGCTGTCGCGGAACCCACGGATCGCGACCCGGCGAATGTCGACGACGTTCGACCCGTCGACCCGGATCCCGGCGTCGAGACCGCCCGTGAGCGTGTCGTCGGTGATCGTCACGGTCGCGACGTCGGTGAGCTGCACCGCCGCTTGGGATTGCCGGGAGGGGATGCTGTCCAACCGGGCCCGCGTGAGCGAGAAGTCCGTGAAATGCGACGCCGCGATCCCGCTCTCCGCGTTCCGCAGCCAGGTCCCGTCCACGCTCACCCTGCCGCTCGGCGCATTGGGGTCGCCCGCCGCGCGGATCGCGTAGAGGCCGCCCCCGATGAGGCCGCCCTGAATGGCGAGCGTGGGACCGGGCAGGAGCGTCATGTCCGCATCGAGCCCGCCGTAGGGATTCGAGTCCACGACAAACCGATCGAGCCGGGCGGTCTGCACCGCGGCGAGCGCCATGCCGGGCGCCTGGGTCGTCGAGTAAAGCGCTTGCGAGCGGGCGGGCGCACCACCCGGGATGATCTCGCACCCGAACTCGCAGATCTGCGCGCGCAGTCCGAGGTTCCGGGCGATGGTCGTGGCGTCGCCGTGCACCACGCGCGCTGAATCGACGAGCACGCCGCCCCCCAAGTTGTCGACGACCGCCGTCGAGTCGAGCCGGACCGAATCGGCGTGCAGGACCGTGACGGCGAAGATCGAGGCGCCGAAGCGCTCGAACGACGGCCGGGCCGAACCCGTGACGCGGAGCCCCACGAGGGACACGGTCCCCACCGAGTCGGTCCGCAGCGCTTCGTCGGCGATGTCGCGGAGCGTGTCGGCCCGCAGCGCGAGGAGGCTCGTCGGATCGACGACGATGCCGGCACCGTTCAGGACGTTCGCCACGGTCGTCGAATCCACGATCACCCGGTCGATCCCTGTGACGCTGAGCCCGTTTCCGAGGGACACCGAGTCGACCACCGCCCTGGACACGCGCACCAGCGACCCCGGCGTGGGTCCCGTGCGATTGCGCGGGCCAATCCGCACGCCGTCGCTCGTCTGTCGCAGCGCCACGTTGGCCACGAGCGCCGTATCCGCACTGATGACGATGCCGTCTTGCAACGTGCGCGCCACTCCATTGCTGAGCGCGACATAACGCGCGCTGTCCACCTTGATCGGACCGGAGGCCGCGAGGTCGAACTGGCTCAGCTCCACGCGCTCCACGAACGACGCCCCGAGCGACACGGCCCGCTCGGACGACGCGCCGAGGACGGTCACGCGGCTCGCCCGCAGCGAATCGCCCACTACCAGCGCCACGCCGATCGATACGAGGCCTTCGACGTCGGGATAGGGTGCGGGCGCGATCGCACGAAAATCCGCGCCGTCCACCACCACGGCGGCGGTGGTCTCGGCCAGGAACCCGGCGAGCGCGAGGCCGCTCCCGCTGACGCCCAACAGAACGGCGCGGCGCGTGTTGCGGACGCGGAACCCCGGCCCGCGCATGGACGTGGCGACGACCGATTGGATCTCCAGCGAGTCGCCGGGCGCCACGAGGCCCGCCTCGATCCCGGCGTTCGATTCGAGCAGCCGGAAGCGCCGGATCACGACCAGGCCGGGCGAGCCGACCGTGACGGCCGGCCCCGCGGCGTTGGTGATCGCCGGCATCCCCGCGGCCGTCGAGTCCCCCAGCAGCACCACCGGCTTGGCGATCGTGATCGGCCCGTACGGCGGCGAGCTGCCGACGCGCACCGTGTCGCGCGGCGCCGCCGCGTCGAGCCCCTGCTGGATCGTCGCGAACGGATATGCCACCGAGCCCAACTGGACGGCATTCGCGGCCGCGACGCTCTGCTCCACGTACCAGGTGTGGCGCGGCTGGACGGTCACCCCGACCGTCTGCGTCACGCCGCCGATCGCCATCGCGGTGATCGTGGCGCTGCCGTTCCCGACCGCCTTCACGCGCCCCGCCGAATCGACGGTTGCGACGCCGGGGGCGTTCGATCCCCAGGCGAGACCGGTGGCGGCGGTGAGCGCCCCGGTGCTGTCGAACACCTGCGCCGCAATCGGGAGCAGGTCGCCCGGGGCGAGCTGCGCGCTGCCGGGGGTGAGCGCGAGCGTCACCGCCGGTGCGCCCGCACAGGGCGCGTTCACGACGCCGATGCGGAAGCCGGCGGTCGCGAGGCCGACCGCCGACGACAGGATGCCGAGGGCGTCGCGCGTGTCGGAGTCGGCGTCGCCGTCCACATCGGCGTTGACAAGGGTGTAGGGCGCGATCGGCAGGCCCACGGCGGCCGTCACGACGATCAGCGCATCGCTCGCCTGAATGGTCCCGTCGCGGTTGACGTCGCCGAACGCGCCGCTCGACGCGCAAACCTGGGCCGGGGTGGTCGTCGCCGTGATCGCGGCGAACGTCCCCGCCGCGGTCAGCGCCGGCGAGGCGACCGCCACCGGGGAGGACCCGGTGCCGGTCAGCTTCTCGAAGGTGACGAGGGCGACGGAGAAGAGGCCGCCCACGCCGCCGGGGTTGGCGCCCGCGAGGGTCAGCGACCCCGCGGCGGCGTTGGCGGCGTTCACAGTCGGCGCGCCGAACGCGCCGGGCCCGGCGCTCACGTAGCGAATCACGGCCGGATTCCAGGTGAGCTGCAGCTGATACGATCCCAGCATCGTTCCGGCCGCCCCCGTCAGATCCACGAACAGCGGAACGCTGGCGCGGCCCCCGCTGTCGAGCCCCACTCCCGCCGGGTACACGCCCACCAGCGCCTGCGCCCCGAGGGACGAGGCGGCGACGGTGAGCGCGCAGAGCGGGCCGAGGGCGCGACGCACAGGAGGCAGTCCTTACGGCTTCGGCTGAGCCGCGGGTGCCTGGCCGTCCAGGTACACGGTCCGCGCGACTTGCAGCTTGGGCGACAGATTGACGAGCGACCGCGCCGCCGACAGCTCCTCCATCTGGAGCACGAGCGAGCGCGCGTAATCGGTGCTGCGCACGGTGAATTGGGCGCTGTACAGCGTCAGGTTCGCGAAGCCGGTGGCGTTGGCGCCGGCGAAGCGCAGCTCCCCTGTCGGGGCGCCGTTCGGGTTCGCGACGCGCAGCCCGTCGTTGATCGCGACCTCGGCCTTGTACTGGAGCAGCGCCGGGTCGAAGCGCAGCCGGCCGGTGTAGCTCCCGACCTTGAGGCCGGCCTCGGCACCGCGCACCTGCACGCTGACGCGCACCGTCTGCCCGGGCAACGCGTGGAGGTTGTCCACACTGACGAACGCGCTGACGCCCCCCCCCTGATCCGGCGGGATCACGGTGTCGGGTCGCGTCGGCTCGTCGGCGCAGGCCGCGCCGGCCAGCACGACCGCCATGGCGATGGAACGGAGTGGCAACATGATCCTAGTCCTCCCTCGGGATGTCCCGAGCTAGGGGGTGATTCTCCCGGCACCCGAAACCAGCACGTACCGGTTGTTCTCGAAGTACTTGTAGAACGCGGGCGAGACGCCCGACATCTCGGAGATCTGCAGCGCGTGACCATCGGCCCCCGCGGACAGCGCGGTGAACCACAGCCGCGTGAGCACGAGGGGGCCGCTCTTGGAATTCGCATCCACGGCCGCGAAGCGCAGCACGCCTGCGCTCGAGCTGTCGTTCACCGTCGGCGCGGCGTACGTCCCAGCCGACGTACTATCGAAGCGGAGTACCGCCGGGTTCCAGCTGTAACGCGCGGTGTAACTGCCCAACGAGTCGGCGGTCGCGAGCTGATCCACCCGGACGTCCACGGTGACCGCCTGGCCGACCCGCCGCACGCCGAAGGCGCGGGCGTTGGTGAGGGCCGCGACGAGCATGTCGCCCGGCGCCGACGCCGGGTTCCCCACCGTGACGATGATCGAGTCGGCCGCCGTCCCCGCCTGCGCCACGATGACCGCTGAGCCGCTGGTCGAGCCCGCGGTCACGAGCCCCGTCGCCGCAGAGACCGACGCGACCGACGGGTTGCGGCTCGTCCAGGTCGCGAGTGTGGGGCTGAGCAGGTTGCCCGACCCGTCCTTGACGGTGTCCGCGAGCTGCACGGTGTTGTTCGGGGCGACGGCGCGGAGCGCGGCGTAGCCCGGTGTGACGATCACCGTGGCCGGCGCCGGGCCGGTCTGCGGCAGGACGGTGAGGAACAACGTGTCGGCGTCGGCGCGAATATCGGCGACGACCCGCGCTGCCCCCCCCGGCGTCCCCGTGCGGGCGACGACGTACCCGCTGCTCCGCACCCGGATGAAGGCGGTATCGAGGTTCGCGAAGCTCACGGGAACGCCCGCCACAGGCGCGCCCAGCGAGTCGACCGTCACCGTCATCCGGACCGAGTCCCCCTGCGCCAGCGATGCGAGTTGCGGCCCGACCGTTACCTGGCACCCCGACCCCACCTGACAGGGACCGATGTAAGAGACCACGATCTGAACGGGTGGCGGGGAGGTCGTGCCCGCGACGACGGGGACCGTGTCGAGCCCCTCGTACAGTACGGCGTTGTCGCTCGACCGGATCCCCTGCAGCAGGATCTCGAACTCCTCGGGATCCGAGAGCAGGGGGACGGTCACGGGGAGATCAACGTTGCCGGCGGTGTCGACGGCGACGCTCGTGTCGAGGACGACAGTGTTGGATGGGAGGCGGGCCACGCGGATGCGGACGACGTCGAGGTCGCCGAACAGGACGCCGGGGAGGGGGGCCGCCTCGGCGAACACGGGAACGATCCCCAGGCTGACGCGTGCGCCCGGCGCGAACCCTTCGGCGCATGCAAACGCGGCGGCCAGCGCCAGCACGCCGCCGGCCCGACGCACTACCGAGACCACTCGATCAGCGTGCCGAGGCGTGGACCGAACAACGAGACGCGGGTGCCTTCGTCCTGGAGCTGCCCGAACGCGAGCTGGGTCTGGACCACGAGCGTGGCGGACTCGCTCAAGCGTACGCGCAGATCCGCCCCGGTGCGCAGCAGGTACCCCAGCAGCTCCATCGTGGCGCCCCCCCCCCCTCCCCCCCCCGCCCCGGTCAGCTCGTGCCGGAACTCCACCATCGGAGCCAGCGTCAGCGTCGGCGAGAGGGGGCGATTGAGCCGTGCGCCGAGCGCGAGGACGTTGCCGCGGGGGGTGACGACGGCGGCCGTGTCGGCGTTCCGCGGATTGAGGCGCCGCAGGTTCCAGGCAAAAAACGACAGGCTGCTCCGGCCAAGCGGCATGCTCATCGCCCCATACACGAGGGCGCGGTCGCCGATCAGGCTCCGCCCCCCGCCGCCCAAGTCGTTGGCGCCCGTGGTCGTGTACACCAACGCGCCGCGGAAATACTTACCGCCGCCGAACGGCCCTTCGACGCCGAAGCGCGCGCGCACTTCGCCGCCGGGAGCCAGCTCGCCGCCGCCGGCGACGGGGGTGTAGCTCGCGCCGTAGCGATAGCTCGCTCCGGTCCCCACCGCCCAGTTCTGCCCGACTTTGAAGGCCGAAGCGAATCCGGCCGACAGCCCGCCCCCCGAGCCGAACGCAGGGGTGGTGAAGCCGAGCAGGTCGGTGGCGGTGGCGCCGAACAGGGGAATCGTGGTGTCCGGGACTTCAGCGGCCCCGGTGGGCAGCGTACCCACGACAGTGAAGACCAGGCGGCCCGGGATGATGGTGGCCGTCGCGCGCACGTCGGTGTCGATGAAGCCGGAATGGTCGATCGTGTTGCCGCCAGGCTCGCGGACCGAGGCGCTGGCGAAGGCGGTGCCCAGGTCCACGGTCAGGCGGCTGCCGAATCGCTGCACGACCATGACCGGAATCGTCAGCTCGCTGACGCGATCGAAGGCGAGGCCGGAGCCGAAGCTGTAGCTCTCGAAGTAGACGCCCGTACGGGCCACCGTGGCGGCCGCTTGCCCGCCAGCGGCCGCCGGCCAGGCGAGACCGAAGAGCAGGCAGAGGACGCGCGCGCGCATCAGGGCCGGCGGAAGATGATGCGGAGGACGCCCGACGCCTGCACCAGCGAGGTGATGCCCTGGCTCGCGGCGGTGAGATCCGTTTGCGAGGCCGCGGTACCGGCGTCCGGGTTCAGGGCGCCGATCGAGGGTGAAGAGTCGTCGTTGCTGGACTGCAATGCGCCCGCCGTCGGCGGTTCAGTGGGCGCCGTCACCTGCTCGACCGCCTGGACCACGGTCACGACATCCCCCCCCGTCGCCTGCTCCACCACCGGCGCGGCCTCCGCCGCCTGCTGCTGTTGCTGCGCGCTCTGGAAGCCCGGGTCGGCGTGCGCGGCGGCGCCGAACGACCGCGCGGCCGCGCGGTAGTCACCGCGGTCCAATGCCTGGAGGCCTTCGCTGTACGCGAGGAACGCGGTGAGGTTCTTCGGGCCCTGCTGCAGGATGCGTTGGCGCTCGGCCTCGGTGAGCACGATGCCGAGCTGGGCGGCGAGGCCGAACACGAGCTGCTTCTCGAGGTCGAGCAGCTGCCGGAACGTGCCGTTTGCCTGCGCGCCCGAGCGCGCCGTGCCGTCGCCGCGCACGACGGCGGCGGACAGGCGGACGGGGCCGTCCTGCGTGATCGCGGCCACCCCCTGCACCATCCGCTCGGCCCGCAGCAGGCGGCCTACACGCGCCGCGGTGGCCGCGTCGGCCCGCTGGCTCTGGCCGAGCTTCAGCTCGTCGAGCAACACGCCGATCTGCACCCGCTCCAGCAGGCGCAACGTGCGGACCAGCGCCAGATCCGACGTGAGCAGCTCGGCGAGGCCGCGGGACAATGGCTGGAAGCTCGAGTCGCCTGCGATGGTCAGCGGGAGGACGGCGAGGGTCGAGGGCTCCGGGGGCAGCGCGGTCAGCGTGGACTCGCGGGCCAGCGCCAGGCGCGCCGTCTGCTCCGCCTGCGTGCGCAGGGCCAGCTGCGCCTTGCCCCGGACCGCCGCCACCCCCCGCGCCTTGGGGTATTGCGTCGCGAACTCGGTGTAGGTGGCGTACGCGAGGTCGGGACGCCCGTCCTTCTCCTGGCACGCGCCCACGAGCAGCGGCCCGAGCGCGTCGCCCGGTGCGAGCAGCCGGCCGGCCCGCGCCACCACGATCGCGGTATCGCTGCGCCCGGCCGCGAGCAACGCGGCGGCGAGGCGGAACCGAACCTGGGCATTGGTGGGCTGCTGGCGAGCTTGGGTCTGGAGGGCGGGAACGTCAGCCGGGGCGACCCGGGCGGGGCGGGCTCCCCCGGCGCACGCGGCGCCAAGGCAGCTCACCCCGAGGAGCAGATACCGAAGATCGACCAAAGCGGAGCTCCGAACGCTACAAAGGGGGTGGAAAGATGCCCCGCGATGGAAGCTTCGCAAGGGGATGTACGGTTACTCCACCTTGACCGCGCACGCTATGACCCGCGTCACAACAAGGGCCTTATAGAGGAAAGCGGCGGCGGAGGGGCGGCCAGCGCAGCTCGTAGCGCCGCAGCACGGCATGCCGCGCCGGGCGCCACCAGGCGGTGGGCGGGCAGTACCGTGGCCGGTGCCGCCGCCTCACCCGAGGTCTTGGAGCAGCTGGCGCATCCGGCGCGCCAGCGCCTCGATTTGCTTCAAGCTGGAGACTGTCTCCGCGTCGTACTTCTCCGCCGAGAGGAGCAGGAGCTGGGTTTCGGCGAGGATCGCGGACAACGGATTGGAAATGTCGTGCCGCAGCTGCGCGACCCGGTCGTGGGCTTCGGGCATCACAGCAGGGAGCGATACAGGTCGCGCAGATGATGGTCCCGCAGATCCCGCACCGCCTGCCACAGATCCTGCTCCGAGCCGGCGCAAAAGATCTCGGCCGTCGCGCGCTCGGCTTCCGTGCCCTCGGCGCCGAACAGGATGCGGCCCCGCCAGATGGCGTCTTCGGTGCGGCGCACCGAGAGGCGAATGTCTACCGTTTGTCCGTCGAAGCGAATCGGAGGAAGGTCGTGGACGACCGAGTCGGCTGCAGCTGGGGTGTATCGCGCCGGTTGTGCGGGCATGCCGAGCCAGTGGCTGGTTTGTGCAAAGATATAAGAACGCTTGGGTTACGCAATAGAGCGGCGGTCAAAATCGGAACGGCACCGGAGCGAAGGTGATGAGGAATAGCACGAGGCTCCCCCAAGCGAGCCAGCGCCGCGAGGGAGGCAACGGTCGGTACGCGTCGAGCACCGGCGGGTGGCTGAGGCGGCCGCGTGACAGCGCCAGCACCAGGAAGCCCCAGATCAGCCACCCGATCCAGAACCAGCCGAGCAGCATGATCAGGACCCAGAAGCCGCGCGCCACACGCTCGTGCCAGCGGGGCAGCGCGGCGAACAGGATGTGCCCGCCATCGAGCTGCGCCATGGGCAGCAGGTTGAGCGCGGTGACGAACATCCCGAACCAGCCGGCGAACGCAGTCGGATGCAGCCGAACGGCAGGCACGTCGCCGAGGGCGAGGTGCCGCGCGGCATAGGTGACCAGCGAATCACCGAGCGGCCAGGCGACGCCGCCGACCCACAGCTGCACGCCATGTACGCCGCTCTCGATCATGGGCTGGCTGTGCGCGAGCCCGATCCACAGGACCGGGAGCGCGACGACGAACCCGGCGATCGGTCCCGCGGCGCCGACGTCGATGAGCTGGCGCCGGTCGGTGAGGATCGTGCGCAGCCGGATGAACGCTCCGAGCGTGCCGATCAAGACGGGAATGGGCGGCGCGGGGAGGAAAAACGGAGGCGACACGTCGAGCTGGTAGCGTCGCGCCGTGACGTAGTGCCCCAGCTCGTGGCACAGGAGGATGGCGAGCAGCGGCAGTGAGAAACTCAGTCCGGCGGGCCAGGCGCGGAAAAACTCGGCACCCCAGGTCCCGGGCGCCCACACGACGTGCGGATCGGCGGAGATCGTGCCGGCGATGATCGCGCCGGACAGCGTCGTGGTGAACAACGTGGCGGCGAAGAGCAAGGCGTGGAGCGCCCAGGCGTCGCGGGTGCGCGGCACCGTGGGCCGGGTGAACACGATGTGCCGGCCGTCGGCCTCGTCGGACCAGTAGTGCGTCCCCGGCCAGGCCTCGAGCGCCTGGGCGAGCTCGGGGGAGGGGCCCGCATGGGTCGGATCTACAAGCGCATCAACGACTTCGCGGTCGCGAAGGGGAATCGTCCGCCACGCCACCAGAAACCGGGTGAGGCTCACCGGCGCTCTTGACGGGAGGTGGGGGCGGGCCTACTATCATTGCTTCGCACGCCGCCACATTCCCAAAGTTCCATTTTCAACGCGATCACTCCCCCAGATCCGGGGTTCCCCCGCCGTAGCGCACACGGAGCTGAAGCACAAGTGGATATCGCCGAATTGAAGCGAAAGTCCGTCGCGGAGTTGCACGCGATGGCCGAGAGCCTCAACATCACCAACTACTCAGGGCTCCGCAAGCAGGATCTCATCTTCCGCATCGAG
>DASYRJ010000093.1:0-27486 GCA_036004525.1 Gemmatimonadales bacterium
TCCACGGGCGGCGCGTCACCGCCGTGGCGCGGGCCCACGCGGCGGACCTCATCGTGGAGACGCAGGTCCATTTCGCGGGCTCGGGCGGGCTGGCCGCGCGGGCCACCGGCCTCCCGCTCCTGCTCGATGACTGCTCGCCGAGTTCGGAAGAGCGGACGCTCGGGGCGGGGCTCCCGTGGCTCGCCCACCGCGTGTTCCGGAATCAGGTCCGGGCCGCACGGCACCTCGTCGTATCCTCACATGCGCTCCGCGAGCGCCTGGTCGGGGAGGGCGTGCCGGCGGACAAGCTCCACGTCGTTCCGAACGGCAGCGATCTCGCCGGTTACGCGCGCGCGGACGGTGGCGCCGTCCGCCGGCGGCTCGGCCTGGAAGCCGCGTGCGTGATCGGATTCGCCGGGTCGTTTCAGCCGTGGCATCAGGTGGACCTCCTGGTGGCGGCGCTGGCCCTGCTCCGCGACGAGCCTGCGGTCCACGTCCTGCTCATGGGGGACGGCCCGGAGCGACCGCACGCGCTGGCCGCGGCGCGAGGCCTGGGCTTGGGCGGCCGGGTCACGGCGCCCGGCGCGCTGCCGTCGGAGGAGCTGCCCGGATGGATCGCCGCGTGCGACATCGGCGCCCTGCCGGGGAGCAACGACTACGGCCAGCCGATGAAGCTCTTGGATTACGCGGCCGCCGGACTGCCCGCCGTCGCCCCCGACCTCGCGCCCGTTCGGGAGGTCGTAGAGGACGGCGTGACCGGCCTCCTCTTCGCGCCCGGCGACGTACGGGCGCTCTCCCTCGTTCTCGCACGCTTGATCCGGGATCCGGTCGTGCGGCGCGCCATGGGCGCCCGCGCGCGCCGCGTCGCCCAGGCGGGGAGTTGGCGGGCGCGCGCGCTCCAGCTCGTCTCCCTGGTAACTGAGCCGCTCCCCAGCCATGACGTCATGGCGTCACTCATATAAAGGAACGGACACCGTGTCCCGGACCTCCACGATCCTCGACTCGCTGCCCTTCGGCCCGGGATGGCTCGGCTGGCGGCTGCCGATCTTCGAGCACGCTGCGCCCGCCGCCCTGTCGCGCATCAAGCGCGTCATGGACGTGCTCCTCGCGGTCGCCCTGCTGCTGCTGCTCGCGCCGCTGCTCGGGCTGCTCGCGCTTGCCGTCAAGGTGACGAGCCGCGGGCCGGTGTTCTTCGTGCAACAGCGGATCGGCCAGCACGGCACGGTCTTCCCGATGCTGAAGTTCCGGTCGATGTACGACGGGGCGGAGCGGGCCGAAGCCGCGCTGGCCGCCCGGCGTCGCGATCGCACGTTCCTCAAGATCGCGAACGATCCCCGCACCACGCCGCTGGGGCGCTGGTTGCGGCTCGCCAGCCTCGACGAGCTGCCCCAACTCTTCAACGTGCTGCGCGGCGACATGAGCATCGTCGGACCGCGCCCGATCCTGCCGTGCGACCTCGGGAAGTTCCCGCGCGGTCACCAGATGCGCCGCTTCACGGCGAAACCGGGGATCACCGGGCTTTGGCAGGTGAGCGGCCGCAGCCTCTGCACCGACGAAGAGCGGATTCAACTCGATCTCGTCTACGTCGACTGCTGGTCGTTGTGGCTCGACGTCCTGATTCTGGCTCGCACCGTCCCGGTCGTGGTGACGGGACTGGGCGCGTACTGACGTGAAGCGAGAGCCTCCGCGCGCCCGCGCGTCCACAGTGGCTGCCGCGCCGTCCCTGCGACCGCGGCGCGGGGAACCGGACCGCGCCGCTGGGGCGGCGGCGCCGTCCCTCCCGGTGCGGCCCGCGATCGCGGTGCTGCTGTCGCGGTTTCCGCTCGTGACCGAGACCTTCATCCTGCGCGAGGTCGAGGAGCTGGAACGGCAGGGACAACCGGTGTGGCTCGTACCGCTGGTGCGCGAGCACCCCGCGGTGGTGCATCGCGAGGCGCAACCCTGGATCCCGCGCGCGTTGTTCACTCCGTACCTCTCGCCCGCCATCCTGGCCGCCAACGCGCGCGCGTTCGCCCGCCGGCCGTACCGGTACGTCCGGCTGTTCGGTCGCCTCCTCCTTGGCTGTCTCCGCAGCCTCAACGTGCTCGCCCGCACGGTGGCGCTGTTTCCCAAGTGCGTCTACCTCGCCGAGCGCCTGGAGCGCGAGGGTATCCAGCACGTCCACGCGCACTACGCCACGCATCCAGCCACGGCGGCGCTCATCATTTCCTCGCTGGCCCCGATCAGCTTCAGCTTCACGGCGCACGCGCACGACATCTTCGTCGCGTGGCGGCGGCCGCTGCTGGGCCTGAAGGTCCGGCACGCGCGCTTCATCCGGGTGATCTCGGCGTTCAATCAGACGTTCCTGCGGGCGCTCTACCCGGAGAGCGCGGGCAAGCTGCGCGTGATCCACGTGGGGATCGAGCCCGACCGGTACCGGCCGGTGCCGTCGTCGTTCTCGCCGGGGCACGCGCCAAGCGCGGCGCGCCACGGGGGGAACGGGGCCGGCGTCCCGCGGGTGCTGTGCGTGGCGGCGCTCCAGCCGTACAAGGGCATTGCGGTGCTGATCGAGGCGTGCGGCCGGCTGCAGGCGACGCGGGCGCGGTTCCTTTGTGAGGTCGTGGGCGACGGGCGGCTGCGCGGGGCGCTCGCAGAGCAGATTGCGCGCGCCAGGCTCGGCGATTGCGTGCGCCTGCGCGGCGCGCTGCGGCAGGACGAGGTCGCCGCGCTGCTCCGGCACTCCGCCATGGTCGTGCTCCCCAGCGTCGTCGCGCGCGACGGCCAGATGGAGGGCATCCCGGTCGCCCTGATGGAGGCGATGGCCGCGGAACTGCCGGTGATCGCCCCCGCGATCTCCGGCGTCCCCGAGCTCATCGACCATGGGGTCAATGGCCTGCTGGTGGAGCCCGGCAACCCGGACGCGCTCGCGGACGCGATCGCCGCCCTGCTGGCCGATCCGGCGCGCCGGCGGGAGCTGGGCCGGCGCGGCCGCGAAAAGGTGCTGCGCGCATTTCGGCTCGACGCCTGTGCGGCGGCCCTGCTGCGAGACCTCGATCAGTGGAACCCACCGCCGGCTCCCACCGAGGGACTCCTCGATCTCGCCGCCCGCGCGGGCTTCACGGGCCATCACCTTGGCGTGCGCCGCGTGCACGGGGGGCGGGACTCGACGGTAATCGAGCTCCTGGCCGCCGACGGACGGCGAGGGCACGAACTGATTCTCAAGGCGCATCGGTCACGACCGGGTGAGTCGCGAGCCGCGGCCGCTCGCGCGAAGCACGAGTACGACGTGCTGGCGTGGCTGGAGCCCCGCTTCTCGCCTGGGAACGCCGGAGGAAGCGGGATCGCGCTCCAGGCGCCCCGCCCGTTGGCCATGCGGACGTCCGACGCGTCGGTCGTCATGGAGCGGTGTGGAGGGGCCCGGCTCGACGATCTGATCCGTGGCGCCCGTCGGGACCCGGACGGCGAGACGTGGAGGTCGCTGGAACGTGCGGTCGAGGGGGCCGGGCGCTGGGTCCACCGGTTGCAGGAGGTCACGCGGCGTGCGGCCCCGGAGGCGGCGCACCGGGCGTGGAACGCCCTGGTCGATGGCGCGCTGGGCGACCTGGCCGCGTGTCCAGGCCGCACGGTGTCTCCCCGCATCGCGGGATTGGTGCGGCGGCGCCTCGAGGAGCTGCGCCAACGCCCGCCGCGCGGGACCGACTCGGTCGGCTGCCACGGCGATCTGTCTCCCGGTAACATCTTCGTCGCGCCCGCGTCGGTCGCCGTCGTGGACTTCGAGGGGTTCCACGAGGGGCTGCCGTGGGAGGACATCGCCTACTTCCTGGTGCACCTCGAGCTGTACTTCGCCCCTCCGCGGCGCGCGGCGCGGTTTGGGCGCCTGCAGGAGGTCTTTCTCGGAGCATCCGGGGTCGCCCCCGATCCCGTGGCGCTCGAGCTCGGTCGCGCCGTCGCGGCCCTGAAGGCGCTGGCCCGGATGCGCGCGCCGAACTGGCGCACCTGGTTCCACGTCCACCTGCTGTGGCGCGCGGCTCTGGGGCGCGGCCGGCGGTGAGACCGAGTATGGTCGCACTCGAGCTCTTCTTCTGGATCGCGCTGCTCGTGGTCGCGTATGCGTATGCCGGCTATGGCGTCGCGGTGTACTGCCTCGTGCGCCTCAAGCGCGCGGTCCACCCGGCGGCGTCGCCGGCCGCCGACGCGTCCGTTGTGCCGGACGTGGCCCTCATCATCCCCGCCTTCAACGAGGCCGACTACATCACGGCGAAGCTCGCCAATTGCCGGGCGCTCGACTACCCACACGACAAGCTCGAGATCCTCGTCGTGACCGATGGGTCCACCGATGGGACGCCGGATCTCGCGCGCCGCTTCGAGGGAGGGGGAAGCGTCGTCGTGCTGCACCGGAGGGAGCGGCGGGGCAAGGCCGCGGCCATCAACCACACCATGAAGCAGGTCACGAGCCCGATCGTCATTCTCTCGGATGCGAACACGTTGCTGAACCGCGAAGCAGTGCGCGAGATCGTGCGGCACTATGCGGATCCGACCGTCGGGGCGGTGGCCGGCGAGAAGCGGATTCGGCTTCGCGGGAGCGCCGCGGGAACGGGCGAGGGGCTCTACTGGCGGTACGAGTCGTTGCTCAAGCGGCTCGACTCGGAGCTCTGGACGGTGGTGGGGGCGGCCGGCGAGCTGCTGTCGTACCGTCGGGAGCTGTTCGAGCCCATCGAGCAGGATGCGATCCTGGACGACTTCGTGCTCTCGCTCAGAATCGCCGCCAAGGGCTATCGCGTCATCTACGAGCCCCGCGCGTACGCGGTCGAAGAAGCCTCCGCATCGGTCGGCGACGAGCTGAAGCGCAGGATCCGCATCGCGGCCGGCGGCTGGCAGTCGATGCTGCGCCTGCCCTCGCTGTTGAACCCGCGTGGGCACGCCACGCTGACCTTTCAGTACCTGTCGCACCGCGTGCTGCGCTGGAGCATCGTGCCGTTACTCCTGCTGCTGCTGCCGCCCGCCACCGCCATGCTCGCGGCCGGCGCCGGGCCACCCGCGCACCTGTATCGCGCGTTGCTGTGGGGCCAGACGGCGTTCTACGGCCTCGCGCTTGCCGGGTATCTGGGCGACCGCCTGGGGTATCGGGTCATGGCGCTCGCTGTTCCTTACTACTTCGTCATCACGAACTACGCGGTGCTGCGAGGGTTTGGCCGCTTTCTGGCCGGGCGGCAGCCCGCTACCTGGGAGCGGGCGCGCCGAGCGCCGGCGGTCCCGGGCCGCTGATGGCCGACCAGAAGACGGTCTCGCGGCGCGGTTCGGAAGCGCGACGGGCGCTCAAGCGGATGCTCGCGCGCAACCCTGCGGCGTATCGCTGGGCGCGTCGCGTGTTCATGTTCGGCCGCTACGTGTGCGGGCGGCCGCACGAGGCCGACTTCGCCGGGTTCCGTCGCTTCCCCCAACGGACGGGCCTCTTCTTGGACATCGGCGCGAATTCCGGCGACTCGGTGCTCTCGTTTCGGTTGTTCAACCCGACGGCCCCGATTCTTTCGATCGAGCCCAATCGCTATCACGAGCCCGATCTCAAGTTTCTCAAACAGTGGGTCCGTAACTTCGACTACCTCCTCTGCGCCGCGGGCGACCGGAGCGGCTCAGCGACGCTGCACGTACCGGTCTATCGCGATCTGCCCCTCACCGGTGAAGCGTCCTTCTACCGGACGCAGGCCCTCGACAGCTATTGGATGCGTGAGCAAGTCGGTGGGGACGAGGCGAGCGCCGTGCGGCTGATGGACGTGCCGGTCGAGGTGAAGCGCTTGGATGATCTCGGGCTGACCCCCGACTTCATCAAGATCGACGTGCAGGGATTCGAAGCGAAGGTCGTCGCCGGCCTCCGGAAAACGATCGCGCAGTCGCAGCCCGTGCTCCTGGTCGAGCGCTCCGGCTGCGACGATGCCCTCTACGCGCAGTTGGCGGAACTGGGGTATGCGGCGTTCGTGTATGGACCCGGCGTCGATGGCTTCTCGCCGTACCGGGACCAAGCCGCTCAGAATCTGTTCTTTCTTCCAGGGCCCCGATGACCCACCCGGCCGCGCTGCTCCGGTTCGCTCTGTGTCTCGGGAGCGTGGTCGCCGTTGCGCCTCTGCCCGCAGCGGCACAGGTCCTACGCGTGGTCGCCGGCGACCGCGAGCTCGCGCGCGCAGAGGCGTCCACCCTCTTTGGGTACTCGGCGTTGCCCGTCACGCTGCTCGCTCGGCTCGGGGCGGATGTCAAGGCGAATCGCGCGGAGGTGGTGGTGCGGCTCTTCGGCGACACGCTCCGCTTCCGCCCGGCACACGCCGGGTTCGAGGTCAATGGGCAGGTGGAATCGCTGCACTCCTGGACGTATCTAGAGGAGAACGAGGTGCTGTTCGTCGCTCGGTGGTTCTTCACCGACTGGCTGCCGAGCCGGTACCCCGAGCGACTCGCCTATCGGGACGGGGTCCTGCGGATCGCCGTGGCCCCGCAGCCCGTCGCGGCGGCGCGGCCGGTGCCCGCCGGAGATACGGCCCGCACCGCGGCCCCTGTGGCACCGGCGCGGGGGAAGGTCGCGATCCCCGCCCGCCGGCGAGACCCGGACGATGTGCTGCCGGGCGTGCTGTTGGGCTTCATCGACGCCCGGGTGTCGGGTGTGTTCGACAGCAACATCGATCGCGACCCGGTGCCCCGAAGCTCGTACGGGACGGTCGCCCGGTTGGGGGTCGGTATGCAGAGCGCGCGCTCCCGTCCGTTTCTGACGGCGCGCTACGATTTCGCGCTCCATCGGTTCGCCAATACGGAGGAGGCGAACCGCACGACGCACGACGTCACCGCGGAACTGGCGCCCTCCCTCCCCCCGCTCCGACTGCGGCTCGCCGCGACGCTGCGTATCGGTTCCTGGACGGAGGATCGCGAACCGGCCAATCAGATCATCCTGAAACCCCAGATCGAGATCCGCCCGGCGCCGGCCCACGTGTTCAGCCTGTACGTGCTGCACAGTGCGAGGCGAATCGACATCGGCGTGGGGAGTCGCCGCGACACGTTCCGTCTGGCGGGGATGGGATATTACCTCTGGTGGCACGGCGGAGGCTTGTGGCTCGACGGGCGCTACGAGGTGAACAAATCGGAACTCGAAACGGTCCGCTATGTGGGCTGGACGGGCAGCGGCTGGATCCGGATCCCGCTCCCGGCCTCGCACCGTCTGGAACTGGAGGCGGCGCATAACCGGCGGTCGTACGCCCGCAGCTTCGTGGACCAGGCCGGCACCGTGACGCGCGCGGACCGGCGCTGGACCTCCTCGGTGTCCCTCACCCGCGAGCTCGACGGGCCGCTGTGGGAGGTGGGCCTGAAGTACGGGTTCGAGGATAACCGGTCGAACAACGCGTACGCGGTCTATCGGGCGCGCCGGGTCGAGCTCACGGTGCGGCGGCGGTGGTGATCCGTCGCCGGCTGTGAGCTTGCTCCGCCACCGCCTCTCAGGGGGTCTTCCCTTCGGGCCAGCGAGCGGCAGATTCTCCGCCGGGAACTCAAACCACCAGGGGGCCGTCATGGTGTCTCGAGTCGGGGTCGTCACGGCGTGTACGCTGCTCATGGCTTCACCTGTCGCGATCGCGCAGCAGCGCGGGGCGATCGAGATCGGCGGGTTCGCGAGCTTCACCGAGTTCGACAACAGCCTGCCGATCGGCAATGCACTCGGCTTTGGCGGCCGGGCCGGCGTGCACGCGCTCCCGCGCGTGGCGCTCGAGCTCGACGTCGCCCGATCGTCCGCCGACGGGATCACCTACACGCCCATGCATGTGTGGGTCGTGTACGACGTGCCGGCCGACGCGAAGGCGGACGTCGTGGTCGGTGGGGGGTACGTGCGTAATAAGTACGGCGACGGCTACGACGCGACGGACAACGGCGTCTCCGGCTTCTTCGGCGTGCGCTACCGCCTGCGGGACATGTTCGCGCTGCGCATGGACGGGAGCCTGGATTTCATGTGGAACCCTGCCAACCAGAATTACAACCGCAGCTTCAACGGCAATTGGGGGATTTCGGCCGGACTGAGCGTCCTGCTGAATTGGGCGAGCCGCACGAAATAGGCGGGCCTCTCAGGGTCCCCGCACGCCCACGGTCAGCGTGAACTCCTCCACTGTCTCGCGCCGCCCGGCGCCCTCCACGGTGGCGCGATCAATGCCGTATGCCACTCGGAGCCACCACGGGCGGCCGGGCGCGTCCAGTGTGACGCCCGCGTCGCCACCGCGGCCGGCGCGGCCTTCATCCGAACCCACGTTGGCGCTCAGCGCCAACCCGCGCCACAGTGCGACATGCCCGCGCACCGCCGTGCCGATGATCGGCGTCTCGACGCGCACGCCGAGCAGCCCGACCACCCACCGCTCGGTGATAGCGGGCGTGATGTAGGTGCGGGCGCGCACCCCGGTGCGCGCGACGAGCCACGGCGCGGCGTGGAACCCCACCAGCAGCTCCCCCTGCACGACCTCCCGGCGCGCCGACGACTCATCCTGCGGTTGCAGGACGCCCTCGAGGTAGCGGCCGTCCACCTCGAGCCGCCCGAGCCGCCCCGCCGCCAGCCCGCCCAGTACGGTGCCGGCCGCGCCGACGCGACCTCCGTTTACTTCGCTCTGCGCGCGCACGCCCACCACACTCGCGCCGGCCCGGAAGGCGGGCCCCTGGGCGGCGAGCGACGCGGTGACGCCCGCGGCAGCGAGGGTGAGGCCCGCGGCACGAAGGGCGCCCGTCACGGCGCGCGCTCCCCCGCCTCGACGACCACGACGTGCCCCGCCCGAATACGGAACGAGGCCGCGCGCCGACGCGACGCGTTGTCCACGACGATCGAATCGGTCCGCCGGCGCCAAGCGTCACGCAGCGCCCGGTTGGCGGCGATATTGCCGGGGAGCGGCCGCCCGGGCCGTTGGGTGAAGTAGCCGACGAGTCCGCTCACGACCAGCGTACCGCCGACCGCGACGCGCGCGCCGGTCGATCGCTCGCCGGGTGCGACGACCTGCGGCAGGGACAGCGCGGCCGCGCCGATGACCAGGCCGCTCGCCAGCGAGCGCAGGGCCGTGCGCCGGCCCACCCGCTCGGGGAGGAGCTGTCCCGGCGAGGGGGGCGCGGGGTGCGCCAGCGTGTCGAGCGCAAGATCGAACGTGAGCGGCAGCTGCACGATGCGCGCCCCGCCGCGACTCCCGTGCGACGCCACGGTCAGCCACACGCGGCCTCCGGGCACGAGCGCGCCGCCCGAGTCGCGGCCGTCCCACCGGATCCTGAGGCTGTCGCCCAGCGGCCCCGCGTACAGCACACGCAAGGGCCGGCCGCCCTCCCCGGCGATGCCGACCGTCACGTCGTGGGGTGAGCTAGGAAACAGCCACGCCGTGAGCCAACCCTGCTCCAAGGGAATCGTCGTGTCCGCCGCGGTCCGGATCGCGACCACCTTCGTTCCGAGACGCGCCTCGTCGAACAGCCGCGTGACCTCGGGGGGAAACACGAGCGGGTCGGGGCGGTAGCGCGGGTCGAGCAGGACCAGACGGCGGAAGACGGCCATGGCGGAATCGCGGCGCTCGCGGAAACGCTCCGTGGCGCCGAGGTAGGTGAGCGCTCTGGCGCGCTCGCGCACATCGAGGCTGTCGGCGAGCGGGGGCGTCAGCGCGCGGCGCAGGAGCCCCGCGGCGGCGTCGAATTCGAGGTCTTGATATGCGCGCATTCCCTGCGCCACCAAAGCCGCCGGGGCCTGAGCGGGAACCGCGGGCGGAAGGCCGGCGAGCGCTGCGGCCGCCAGGAGTCGACGTGCCAGGCGGGCGTGCGTCATTGCGAGATCGGGTCCAGCGTGATGCTGGTGAGGCGAACGGTCTCGCCGGACTTGAGGGCGACGGCCGCATCATAAGGGCGGAAGCCGTCGCGCACGAGCCGGAAGCGGTGCACGCCGGCCGGCAGGCGCAGCTTGATCTGCGGCGTGTTGCCGATCAATCGCCCATCCACCGAGAGGACCGCCCAGGGCAGCGCGTTCACCGACAAATACCCGGGGGCGAGCGAACGGGCGGGAGGGCGGGTGAGCCTGATTGGTGTCGGGGCGGCGACGACTGCATCGCCTGGCGGAGGCGCCGTGACCGGGGGTGTCCTGATCGCAGGCGCGGGGACCGCGGAGCCGCCGTCCCGCTTCTCCCAGCCCAGCCACAGAACGCCGGCGGCCATCGCCAGCGCCAGCGCGATGCCGGCGCGATAGAATCGTCTGGGCCGCCGGGGCACGGGCTCGGGCTCGATGAGCAGGACTCGGGGGCGCGGCCCACGCTCCGGTGCGCGGCCCGCGAAACCGAGCGGCCGCGGTGCCGTCTCAGGCCCCGTCAGGGCGGCCACGAAATCGAGCACGCCCGAGAAACGGTCGACTGGGCGCGGCGCCATCGCCCGCGCGAGCACCTCACCGACGTGCGGGCTCACCACGCCCGTGAGACACTCGCGCACCACGAGCGCCAAGGCATATTGGTCGGCCGCCGGGCTCACCGGCGCCGGTGCCATGCCCACATCCAGCACCCGAACCCATCCTCCGTCGTCGAGCAGCACGTCCCGCGGCGTCAGTGCGCCATGCGCGAGCCCGCGGCGGTGCGCGTAATCCAACGCGCTCGCCACCTGCTGCGCGATGTGCCACGTCCTCGATACGTCGAGCGGCCTCCCCGCGATCACCTCCGCCAGCGACCGCGCGGGCACGTACTCCATGGCGTACCACCGCAGCGCGTCCGTCACGCCGTGCCGGTACGGGCGGACGATGTGCGGATGATCGAGCCCTGCGGCGCTGCGCGCGGCATCGCGGAACCGCGCCGCAGGCACCGGCGGCATGTCCCGCCGGGGCACGATCACTTTGAGCGCCGCCGCACGCCCGTCCTCGGCGTCCCGAACCAAGAAGACGTGGGATGCGGGCCCGCGCTTCAGCGCGCGCTCGATCCGAAACTGCGCGCCCAGCTCACGGGCTACGATGTCGTCGACGGCGGCGACGGCGGCGTCTCCGCCGGCGCGCACAACGGCCATGGACCCGGGCACTAGGCCGCAGACGGGGCAGCGATGGGTGTCGTCCGGCAACAGGCCGATACTGCAACGCGGGCAAGTCATCGGGCGGGATCGATGCGCAGCTCGATCGGCACGCGCACGCGAGGGAGGCCAAGCTCGTCGGGGACAAAGACGACGACGTCGCGATAGGTGTCTGCCGGAAGGGCGCTCGGGTCGAGCGTGAGCCACAGCGTGTCGGGGGCAGCGCCGGTGGAGTCGGTCAGTACCAGCCAGGCGGCCCCGGTTTCACGGTGGGCGGTCCAGGAGAGTGCGTCCGACTGGGCGCTCGACACCGCGAGCGCGACGGAGCGGGGCCCGCTGCTTCCGGCGGGCGCAGACTGCGCGATCCGGGATGGCGCCACCGTGAGGCCCGCCGGGGGCGGCGTATTGATGAGCTTGTCCAGGCGGCAGGCGAACGTGCACGCGAGCACGGCCGAAAGGACAAGCCTTTCGCGCGTGGTTTCCACGGTGTCGCGGGTATGCACATTCCATACCCTGTGGTGACGCTGTCGACGGGTTCGAACAACGTAGCGCCCGAGCGACAGGTGTTGCTCCGGGGCCTAAGTCGCTACGCCGCGCCAGACGACGGGTTTGATGTCGCGCGACGTCGCCTCGGCGACCCGCTGGGCGTTCTGGAGCAGCACCTCATATTCCTTGCGCCACTCGGGTGGCATGTTGGCGCGAAAGTACGCGGCGGTCATCACGTCGCCCCGGGGCGCGCTTGCGGCCCCGAACCCCACGTCCACGACGTCGCCCAGAAACAGCGTCGAGCTCCCGGTGTCCATGACGTTGGCCACGCGGCACTCGAAGTGCGCGTGACACTCGTCCAACACCGGCGCGCCCAGGACCCCCCGCCGGTGTGGGACACCGGCCAGCTTGTCGCGGTCCCGCCCGCTCGCGAAGCCGAGCCGGTGAATCAAGTCGAACTGCCGCGTGTGCAGCAGATGCAGCACGAACCGGCCGGTCTCGAAGATCAGATCGTGGCTGAAATTGAACTTGTGCACGTACACGGAGAGGCGCGGCACCGTCGGCACGATGGAGGCGCGCACGCCCGCGTCCGAGATCATCCCGTTCTCCTTGCCGCCGCGCTCGGATGTGACCGCGACGACCGGGGACGTGAGATGGCGCAGGAGTTGGTACGTCTGGTCGGGCGGCAGCATAGTATTAAAGATACATGCCCCCATCCCTGTCGCTGCCCGATCGCTTCCGGACTCACATCGTGCGCGCGCGTCTGTTTCGCCGGCGGCCTCCCGGCACGGCCGTCGTCGCGGTGTCGGGCGGCGCCGATTCGGTCGCGCTGCTCGACCTGTTGCACGGCGTCGCGCCGGAGCTCGGTCTGACCCTCGTCGTGGCGCACGCGGACCACGGAATCCAGTCGCCAAGTCGCCAAGTCGCCAAGTCGGTAAGCGAGCTCGCTGAGAGATACGGACTTCCATTCGAGACTACCGAGCTCCATCTCGGTCCCGAGGCAACAGAGACCGAGGCGCGGCGGGCGCGATACGCCTGGTTGCGCGAGGTGCAGCGCCGGCATGGCGCCGCCTATCTCGTGACCGCGCATCATCGCGACGATCAGATCGAGACCGTGGTGTTGCGCGCGCTGCGCGGCAGCGCGCCTGCGGGGCTCGCCGGAATGGCCCGCCGCGGGCGCGGCGGGCTGGTGCGGCCTCTGCTGCCGTTCACGCGAGGCGAGCTGGCCGAGTACGCGGCGGCGCGCGGGCTGCCCGCGCACGACGACCCGGCGAACCGCGATCCCCGTCACCTGCGCTCGTGGGTGCGGACTCAACTGCTCCCACTCCTGAAGGACCGCCTCGGCCCGCGGGTCGCGGACGACCTGCGGCGCCTCGGGCGCCACGCGGCGCGGGACCGGCGCGCGTGGGATCGCGTCCTCGAACTCGCTACGGCGCTTGACCTTCAGACGCGACCCACGGGTTTCGACGTTGCCCGGGAGGGGCTGCGGGGCTATGATGACGCATTGGCCGTCGCGCTGCTGCGCGCCGCCGCGCGCCGCGCCGGTGGGGGACTCGTGCTCGGGCCCGCGCGCGCCCGCCGCATCGTCGCGCTGGCGCGCCGGCCGTCGGGCCGGCGCGTGTCGCTGGGCGCCGGCTGGACCGCGGAGGTGGCGTTCGACCGGGTGCGCGTCGGGCGCACCCCGCCGCGCCGGGCGGCGCAGCGGGTCGTGCCGGTGGGCGAGGAGGGGAGCGCCGTGTTCGGCGCGTTTCGTATCCGCTGGGGCCCCGCCACGGCGCCCGCGCGCTTCGAGCGGGCCGCGTGGACGACGTGGATCGACGGCCCCGGCTGGGAGCTGCGGGCGCCGGCCGCCGGCGATGCGCTGGTGCCGCTCGGCGGCGTGGGACGTCGCCCGCTGCGGCGGCTCCTGATGGATGCGCGCGTCCCGCGCAGCGAGCGGGCCCGCTATCCCGTCGTCGCCCGCGGCGGGACCATTCTATGGGTGCCGGGTATCTGTCGCAGTGGGGACGGGCTGCCGGCCCCCGGAACCGAGGCGGTACGGCTCGATGTTACCGAGTACGGCGCAGCTGAGGCAGACCGGCGGGCGTGAGCTCGCACGCATCGTCTTCGATGAGGAGACGATCGCCCGGCGGGTGCGCGAGCTGGGCCGGGAGATCACCGCGGCGTATCCCGAAGGCGACCTCCTGGTGTTGGGCCTCCTCAAAGGAAGCTTCATCTTTCTGAGCGACCTGGTGCGCCGCATCGAGCGGCCGCTGCAGGTCGACTTCCTGGTGGCGGCGAGTTACGGCGAGGGCACGGTGTCGAGCGGCCACGTGCGGCTGCTCTACGACCCCGCGACCGAGCTCGCGGGGAAGCACATCCTGCTGGTCGAAGACATCATCGACACCGGCAAGACGCTGAACCGCCTGGTGGCGCTGCTCCGCCAGCGCAACCCGCGCAGCCTGCGCATCTGCGCGCTGCTGCACAAGCGCATTGCGGAACACTTGGAGCTGGATGCGGCGTTCCTGGGCTTCGACGCGCCACGGGCGTTTCTCGTGGGCTACGGCCTCGATCACGCCGAGAACTTCCGGCACCTTCCTTATATCGCGAGTCTGACGTAGATGGCCAATCGCGTACCCCCGCCCCCGCGGGAATTCAACTGGGGCCGGATGCTGCGGACGCTCTCGTTCTGGGCGCTCCTCATCGTCGGGACGATCGCGCTGGTGCAGCTCGCTTCCAGCCGCCGGCGGGAAGAAGCCGAGATCACGTATATCCCGCAGTTCGTGGACGAGCTCGAGGCGGGCAACATCTCGTCGGTCGAAACGACGGAGCAGCGCGAGGTCAAGGGCACCTTCAGGCGTCCGGTCACGGTCAAACGCCAGACCGTCGAGCGCTTCAACATGCGCCTCCCGTTCGAGCCGGACGAGGCTTGGTTTACCGGCCTGCAGGCCAAGGGCGTCGAGGTCCGGGCGCGCGAGACGGGGCAATCGTTCGGGGCCGTCCTGGTCGTGTTCCTGCCGTACCTCCTGATCTTCGGCCTGGTCATTTTCATGTTGCGGCAGATGCAGCAGGGGGGGAACCGCGCGTTCGCGTTCGGAAAGTCGAAGGCGAAGCTGCTCGCCGGCGACACGCCGAAGATCACCTTCGCCGACGTCGCGGGGTGCGACGAGGCGAAGCAGGAGCTCGAGGAGATCATCGATTTCCTCAAGGACCCACAGAAGTTCCAGCGGCTCGGCGGCCGGCTCCCCAAGGGCGCGCTGCTCGTGGGCCCCCCGGGGACCGGCAAGACCCTCCTCGCCAAGGCCGTGGCCGGGGAGGCGGGCCGGCCGTTCTTCTCGATGTCCGGATCGGACTTCGTCGAGATGTTCGTGGGCGTCGGTGCCTCGCGCGTGCGCGACCTGTTCGAGCAGGGGAAGGCGCACGCCCCCTGCATCATCTTCATCGACGAGATCGACGCCGTCGGCCGGCACCGCGGCGCGGGGCTCGGCGGCGGGCACGACGAGCGCGAGCAGACGCTCAATCAGCTGCTCGTCGAAATGGACGGGTTCGAGTCGAACGACGGCGTGATCCTGCTCGCCGCCACCAACCGGCCCGACATCCTGGACCCGGCGCTGCTGCGCCCCGGCCGGTTCGACCGCCAGATCGTCGTGGACATGCCCGACGTCAAGGGCCGCGAGCAGATCCTGCGGGTGCACACACGGAAGATCCCGCTCGTGCCCGGCGTCGATCTCGCGGGCATCGCCAAGGGCACCCCCGGCCTGTCGGGGGCGGAGCTGTCGAACGTCGTGAACGAAGCGGCGCTGCTCGCCGCCCGGCGCAACAAGCCCGCCGTGGACATGCAGGACCTCGAGGACGCGAAGGACAAGGTGATGCTCGGCCTCGAGCGCAAGAGCATGGTCCTGACCGAAGAAGAGCGGCGGCTCACCGCGTACCACGAGGCGGGCCACGCCTTGGTGGGGCTCCAGATGCCCGGGATCGACCCGGTGCACAAGGTCACGATCGTGCCGCGCGGCCGGACCCTGGGCAGCACGCTGTTCCTCCCCGAGACCGACCGCCGTAACTACACCCGCCAGTGGTTGCTCTCCACGCTGGCGATGTCGTACGGCGGGCGCATCGCCGAAGAGCTGGTCTTCGGCCCCGACAAGGTCACGACCGGCGCCTACGGCGACATTCAGCAGGCGACCGAGATGGCGCGGCGCATGGTGACGCAGTTCGGGATGAGCGACGCGATCGGGCCCGTGGCCGTGGGGGACCGCGAGGCCGAGATTTTCCTGGGGCGGGAGGTGCTGCAGCGGCGCGAGGTCTCGGAGCACACCGCCGAGCTGGTCGACGCGGAAGTGAAGCGCATCCTCGAGAACGCCTACCAACAGGCGAAGGGGGTGCTCGTGAAGCATCGCCCCGTGCTCGACCGCCTGGCGGCCGCGCTGCTCGAGCGCGAAACGCTGGACCGCGAAGAGGTCGAGCTGGTCGCGGCCGGGAAGCCGCTCCCTCCCGTCGAGACGCCCGCGGCCGCCCCCGGCAGCGGCGACGGCGCCAAGGAGAAGGAGAAGCTCGCCTCGGCGCGGGGGCCCGTCCTGGGCAACCCGCCGCCCGAACCCGCGGGGGCGTGAGGGTCACCGCGCTCGCTGCGCACACGCCGGAGGCGGTGCGGGCGGCGCTCGCGGCGCGCGGCTGGGACGCCCAGCCCGCCTGGTTCGCCGCCGTCGGCATCCACGGGCTCGTCACGCTCATCGAAGGCCTGACCGAGGCGCAGCGCGAGGCCCTGGTCCGCTGGGGCACGCGCTCCGGGGCCGACATCCTCACCGGCGACGGCTGGGCCCTGGTCGCGGCCGCCGCCAGCCGCCTCGCCCCCCTCGGCCGCCACGACCGCACCACCGACGATCTCGAAGGCCTGATCCCCGGGCTCGTGCGCCTGTTCACCGCCTACGCCGACCCGCCGCGCGTCTGGGCGATCCGCGGCGGCGCGATCCCGCTCGACACGCCCGCCATCATCGGCATCCTCAACGTCACCCCAGATTCGTTTTCGGACGGCGGGCACTTCGCCACCGTGGAGCGCGCCGTCGCGCATGCCGAGAAGCTAACGGCCGACGGCTGTCAGCTGATTGATGTGGGCGGCGAGTCCACCCGCCCGGGAGCCGATCCCGTGACGGTGGCGGACGAAACCGCGCGCGTCGTGCCGGTGATCGCGGCGCTCGAGCGCCGCGGGATCGGGCCCGTGTCCGTCGACACCCGCAAAGCGGGCGTGGCGCGCGCGGCGCTCGACGCAGGCGCCGCCGCCGTCAACGACGTCTCGGGCCTCGCCTTCGACCCGGCGCTGGCGGAGGTCGTGGCGGGCGCCGGGTGCGGCCTGATCGTGATGCATATGCGCGGCACGCCCGACACGATGGACGGCCTGGCCGAGTACGGGCACGTGGCGGCGGAGGTGGCGGCGGAGCTGGCGGCGGCGGCGGCGCGGGCCGAGGCCGCCGGGGTGCCGCGGGAGCGGATCGCGGTGGACCCGGGATTCGGGTTCGCCAAGACGCCGGCGCACAACTTCCGGCTGCTCGACGAGCTGGCAACCATCGTCGGCTTGGGCTATCCTGTAGCGGTCGGCCCGTCGCGCAAGCGCTTCCTGGGCGCCGCCACCGGGCGCCCGGTCGAGGACCGCGACCGTGCGACCGCCGTCGCGTGCGCCTTCGCCTGGGAGCGGGGGGCGCGGCTGTTCCGGGTGCATGACGTCGTCTCCACGCGCGAGGCCCTCACCCTGGCGAGCGCCACCACGAGTCCACCGTGAACGTCGACGCCTTCAAATTCCTCACGCCGCGGCTGTGGCCGGACGTCTTCGAGATCCTGCTCGTGGCGTTCGTCATCTACCGGTTCCTGCTCTTTCTGGTAGGGACGCGGGCGCTCCAGATCGTGGTGGGGCTCGTCATCCTCTCGCTCGCCTACTTCGTGGCGGTGTTCGCGAAGTTCACGATGATCAGCTCGCTGTTGGGAGTCGTCTTCACCTACGGGGCGTTCGCGGCGGTCGTCGTCTTTCAGCCGGAGCTGCGCAATGCGCTGGCGCGGCTGGGCCAGTCACGCTTCATGCGGGCCTTCTCCCGGGGCGACCGCCAATCCGTCGCCGAAGAGATCGCCGAGGCGCTCGACCGCCTGTCGCGCGCCAGCACCGGCGCGATCATCGCCGTGGAAGGGGACATCGGCCTCGAGGAGTTCATCACGACCGGCGTGCCGATGGAGGCGAAGGTGTCCGCCGACCTCGTCACGACGATCTTCACGCCCTACTCGCCGCTGCACGACGGCGCCGTGTTGATCCGCGGCGACCAGATCATCGGGGCGGGGTGCGTCCTGCCGCTCACCCAGTTCAAGGTGGCCGACAAGTCGCTCGGCACCCGGCACCGCGCCGCGCTCGGCCTCTCGGAGGAAACCGACGCCACCGTGCTCGTGGTGTCGGAGGAAACGTCGACGATCTCCGTCGCCAGCCACGGCCTGCTGTACCGCCACCTCACGCCGCAGAAGGTGCGTGACCTCCTGTCGGGAGCCGTCTCACACCTCGAGGGTGGCGAGCGGGTGACTGCGCCTGCCGGCTGACGGGACGCCCGCTCCCCCGCCGTACCGGGCGGCGGCCGCCGTCGCCGGTCTGGTCCTCCTCGGGTACCTGATCACCCTCGCGCCCACCGTCACCCTGTGGGACGCGGGCGAGTTCATCACCGCCGCCAGAGTGCTGGGCGTGCCGCACCCGCCGGGCACGCCGTTGTTCGTGATGCTCGGCCACGTCTGGGCGGACGTGCTGCGCATCGGGGCGTACGCGTGGCGCACGAACCTCATGAGCGCCACCTTCTCGGCGGCCGGGGCGGGGTGCTTCTTCCTCGTCGCCCATCGCCTCCTCGCAGGCGAAGACGCCGTGCGGCGCGTCGGCGGGGCGGCGGCGGCGGCGGTCATCTCCGGCTTCACCTTCACGGTCTGGCAGAACAGCAACGAGACCGAGGTCTACACGGTGGCGACGTTCAGCATCGCCGCCATCTGCTGGCTCTGCCTCTGCTGGCGCGACGCGCGCGCCACGGCGCGGGCCCCGCAGTACCTGCTGCTCGTCGTCTACCTCGCCGCCCTCTCGATCGGCAATCACCTGCTCGCGTTGCTGGTGGGGCCGGCCGTGTCGGTGTTCGTCGGCTTCACGTTGCGCGCCGCCCCCGCGCCCGACCCCGCCGAGCGGCGCGTCGAGTGGTCGGAGTGGGCCGTGGTGACCGCCCTGTGGACGGTGCTCGTCGCCGTCGGGCTTGGGAGCACGCCGCTCCTCTACGTGAGCGGCGTGCTGTTCGGCGCCGCGCTCGTCGCCGCCGCCCTCGCCGGCGCATGGGCGTTCCCGCTCGCCGCGCTCGGCGTGGCGGCCGTCGGAGTCTCCACCTACGCCTTCCTCTATATCCGCTCGGGCCTGCAACCGGTCCTCGACGAGGCCGACCCGGAAACGTGGCGCAACCTGCTCGCCGTGATCCGCCGCGAGCAGTATGGCGTGCGCAGCCCCCTCGACGACCCGACGATCCTCCACGGCCCGGACAATCCCGGCCGCACGCTGACGCTGTTCGGCCAGCAGCTGGTCAACTATTTCCAGTACTTCGTCTGGCAATGGGGGAAGAGCCTGCGCGTCGCCGCGCTCGCGCCCGCGCTGTTGTTCACCTTCCTCGGGCTTCTGGGGTTCGACGACGCGCGGCGCCGGGACCGCGGCATCAGCCACCTGCTCGGCGCGCTCTGGCTCGTGACCGGCCTCGGGCTCGTCGTGTACATGAATTTCAAGCCCGGCTTCTCGCTTTTCTGGGAGCAGTACCCGCGCATCGATCAGCACGAGGTGCGCGAGCGCGACTACTTCTTTACCGTGAGCTTCCAGACGTGGGGCGTGCTCGCCGGGATCGGGCTCGCGCGCGCGAGCCGCGCGTGGCCGCGCGCCGGCCGCTGGACGCTCGGCGTGGGCGCGGCGGTCGCGTTGCTCCCCTTCGCCTTCAACTTCGCCGCCGCCTCCCGGCGCCACGGCCCCGACGCTCGCGTAGCCCGCGACTTCGCCTACAACCTGTTGCAGTCCGTCGAGCCCTACGGCGTCCTGTTCGGGTTCGGCGACAACGACACGTTCCCGGTGTGGTACCTGCAGGAGGTCGAAGGCGTGCGGCAGGACGTCACGCTCATCAACCTGTCGCTCGCGAACCTCGACTGGTACGTGCGCCAGCTGGCGGCGCGCCCCACGCGACCCTTCGATCCCGCGGGCGCGCCGGCGATCTACCGCACGCTGGCGCCGCCGGTGCCCCCCGGGCCGGCGCTTCGCCTCTCGCCCGAACAAGTTGCGGACCTGGGGCCGTGGCGCGTGGACGAGGACCGCATCATCCGCGCCGCCGGCTTCGAGCTGCCGATCCGCGCCGGCCAGGTCCTGCAGGTCAGCGACCAGGTGATCCTGTTCACGATCGCGGGCTCGCTCACCCCCCCCTCACCCGGGCGCCCAGTGTCGTTCGGCATCTCGTCGGGGCGCGGCTCGTGGCTCGGCCTCGACCCGCACCTGGTGCTGCAGGGGCTCGCGTACGCCGTGTTCCCCGGCCGCCCCGATACCGTGAAGCGCTTCGTCCCGGGGATTCAGGGGACGATGGTCGACCCGGTGCGGACGGCGCTGCTCGTCGACTCGGTGTTCCAGTACGGCGGGCTGTTCGCGGCCGACACCCTCGATCTCGATCCGGCGGCGCGCCAGGTTACGACGGCGTTCTCGATGGCGTATCTGGAGCTCGGGAACGCCGCCGCGCAGCGGGGCGACCAGCCCCGGGCGCTCGCCTACCTGCGCCGCGCCTACCATTTGAACCCCAGCCCGCCCCTCGCCGCCATCCTCCACCGCATCGAAACCGAGGGCGTACAAGGCCTGTTCCGCCCGTAACCTGCGGCGCGAGTATATTCTACGGCCATGAGTTTCGAGGCCCTCCCGGAGCGGTTGGCCCAGGTGAGGGCCGAGATTGCTCGGCGTCAGTCGGCCGCGGGATCGACGCACCCCGTCACGATCGTCGCGGTGACCAAGGGGTTCGGGGCCGACGCGGTGCAGGCAGCGCTCGCCGCGGGGCTCGCCGACATCGGTGAGAACCGCGTACAGGAAGCAGTGGAGAAGATGGACCGCGCCGGCGCGCCCGGCGCCCGCTGGCACCTGATCGGCCACCTGCAGCGCAACAAGGCGAAGCTCGTGCCCGGCCGCTTCGCGCTGGTCCACTCCCTCGACTCGCTCGAGCTGGCGCAGGAGCTGGAGCGGCGGGCGGCGGGGGCGGGGGCGGGGGCGGGGGCGGGGCAGGCGGTGCGGGCGCTGCTGCAGGTGAACGTGGCGCTCGAGCCCCAGAAGAGCGGCTGCGCGCCGGACGAAGCGCCCGCGCTGGCGCGGCACATCGCCGGCCTGACGCACGTGAAGCTGGAGGGGCTGATGACGCTGGCCCCGTTTACCGACGACGTGGACGTGCAGCGCCGGACCTTCCGGGGGCTGCGCGTCCTGCGGGATATGATCAAGGAGGAAGGACTATGGCTGCCGACCCTCTCGATGGGGATGTCCGCCGACTACGGTACGGCGGTCGAGGAGGGAGCAACGGTGATCCGCTTGGGTACCGTCCTGTTCGGACCGAGGACGCCATGAGCGAGGACGCGTTCAACCTCACGCCGCTGGACATTCGCAAGCAGGAGTTCCGCAAGGCGCTGCGCGGCTACGAGACGCTGGGAGTGGAGGAGTTTCAGATGCGCGTCGCCGACGCGCTGGAGCGCGCGATCCGCGAGCGGTCGGTGCTGGAAGAGCGGTTGGCGGCGCTGACCGAGCAGCTGCGGGTGTTCCGCGAGCGCGAGAAGGCGATGAACGAGGCGCTGGTAGCGGCGCAGCAACTGCGGCAGGATACGCGGACCGCGGCCGAACGCGAGGCGCAGGTGATCGTGCGGGAGGCCGGGGCGGAGGCGAAACGGATCGTCGAGGAGACGCGCACGGCCGAAGCGGCCGTGCAGGCGCGCATGGCCGAGGCGGAACGCCAGTTCCAGGCGTACGTGGGCGGCTTCCGGGCGCTGCTGGAACGCCAGCTGGCGGAGCTGCGCGCGCTCGACGGGCAGCGCGGGTGACGACGGTGGCGGAGGCGGTCCGCGCCGTGCGGGCGCGGACGCCGCTCGTGCCGGAGGTCGCGGTGATTCTCGGGACGGGGCTGGGGAGCGGCGCGCTGGCCGACGAGCTGCGTGCCGAGGCGCAGATCCCGTACGGCGACATTCCCGGTTTTCCGCTGTCCACCGTGGAGACGCACGCCGGCCGGCTGCTCGTGGGCACGCTCGCGGGGCGGCGCGTCGCGGTGATGCAGGGACGCTTTCACCGCTACGAAGGCTACACGCTCCAGCAGATCGGATTCCCCGTCCGGGTGCTCAGGGCACTCGGGGCGCGCACGCTCGTGGTGTCGAACGTCTCGGGCGGCATGCACCCGCTGTGGGCGACGGGCGATCTCGTGCTCATCGCGGACCACATCAACCTGTTGGGTGACAATCCGCTGGTCGGACCCAATATCGATGCGGAAGGGCCCCGCTTTCCCGACATGTCGGCCGCGTACGATCCGGCGTTGCGTGCGCTCGCTCGCCAGGTGGCGCTCGAGCTGAAGATTCCCTTGCGCGAAGGCGTGTACGTCGCCGTCTCGGGACCGAACCTCGAGACGCGGGCCGAGTACCGCATGCTGCGGGGCTTTGGAGCCGACGTCGTCGGCATGAGCACCGTGCCGGAGGTGATCGTCGCCGTGCACGGCGGGATGCGCGTGCTGGGCCTCTCCATCATCACCGACCTGTGCCTCCCCGACGCGCTCGAGCCGACCTCGGTCGAGCGGATCCTCGCGGTCGCCCGCGCGGCCGAGCCGCGACTCGCCGCGGTGGTGCGCGGCGTGTTGGAGCGCCTCAACTGATGGCCCCGTCGTTCGCCTACCCGCCGCTCGACGCCGCGCAGCCGGTCGATGCGCTGGAGCAGCAGCTGCTCGCGACGTGGAAGCACGAGCGCCTGTTTGCGGCGGTCAGCGAAGCCGCGCGCTACGGGCCGCCGTTCGTGTTCTACGAAGGGCCGCCCACCGCCAACGGCCGGCCCGGCATGCATCACGTCTTCTCGCGCACCCTCAAAGACCTGATCTGCCGCTATCACACGATGCTCGGCCAGGGTGTGACCCGCATCGCCGGGTGGGACACGCACGGCCTCCCGGTCGAGATCGAGGTCGAAAAAGCCCTGAAGATCAGCGGCAAGAAGGAGATCGAATCCTACGGGGTCGAGAAGTTCAACCGCCTCTGCCGGGAGAGCGTGTTCAAGTACAAGACCGATTGGGAGGCGATGTCGGATCGGATCGGGTACTGGCTGGACTACGACCACCCCTACATCACCTACAGCAACCAGTACATCGAAACGGTGTGGTGGCTGCTGAAGCGGCTGCACGAGAAGGCGCTGCTGTTCCGCGGCCACAAAGTGCTCCCGTATTGCCCGCGTTGCGGGACCGCCCTGTCGTCCCACGAGGTGGCGCAGGGGTACGAATCGGTCCAGACCAATACGGTATACGTGACGTTCCCGCTCGCCGACGACGCCGCGCGCCAGCTCGTGATCTGGACGACGACGCCGTGGACCCTGGTGTCCAATATCGCGGTTGCCGTGCATCCCGACTTGGAATACGGCGAGTGGGACGTCGACGGCGTGCGCTACATCGCCGCGCTGCAACGCGCGGGCGAGATCCACGTCCACGGCAAGCCGCTCGCGCAGGCGACCCGCGTCGCGACGTACTCGGGCCGGGAGCTGGTCGGTCAGCAATACGTGCGGCCGCTGGACGTCGTCGCCCTGCCGCCCGACGGCCAACGCGCCGTCGTGGTTGCAGCAGGCTTCGTCACGGCTGACGAGGGCACGGGTCTCGTGCACATGGCGCCCGCGTTCGGGGCCGACGACTATGCCGCGGGACAACAGTACGGACTCGCGTTCGTGAACCCTGTGGCCCCCGACGGCACGTTCAAGGGCACGCGCTGGCCGGAGATCGAGGGGAAGCTCGTCACCGACAAGGAAACGAACCGGGTGATCATCGAGCGCCTGAAGCAGGACGGCCGCTGGCTCGAGACGCGCCCCTATACGCACACCTATCCGTTCTGCTGGCGCTGCGATTCACCGTTGATCTATTACGCCCGCACCTCGTGGTTCGTGCGCACGACGGCGGTCAAAGCGCGGATGCTCGAGGTCAACCGCGAGGTGGACTGGCATCCGCCCGAGACCGGCGCCGGCCGCTTTGGCGAGTGGCTGGAGAACAACGTGGACTGGGCCCTGTCCCGGGACCGGTACTGGGGTACGCCGCTCAACGTGTGGGAGTGCGACGCGCAGCAGGAGCACCGTGAGGTGATCGGCTCGTATGAGGAGCTGGCGCAGCGGTGGGGCAAGCGCCTGCCCGAAGGGTTCGATCCGCACAAGCCTTACATCGACACGTATACCTGGCCGTGTCGCGACTGCGGCGCGACCATGCGCCGCGTGCCTGAGGTCATCGACGCCTGGTTCGATTCGGGCTCGATGCCGTACGCGCAATGGCACTATCCGTTCGAGCATCAGGCGGAATTCAAGGCGCATTTTCCCGCCGACTACATCTGCGAAGGCGTGGATCAGACGCGCGGCTGGTTCTACTCGCTCCTCGCGATCGGCGTCACGGTGTTCGACGCGCCCGTCTACCGGCACGTGATCGTGAACGACCTGCTGCTCGACGAACACGGGCTGAAGATGTCGAAGAGTCGCGGCAACGTGGTCGACCCCTGGCAGGTGGTGGCGGAGCACGGTGCCGACGCGGTACGCCTGTACCTGCTGGGCCAGAGCGCCGTCTGGCTGCCGAAGCGGTTCGACCAGCGCCAGATCCCGGAGGTGTCGGGCGGGTTCCTGAACACGCTGCGTGCCACCTACGAGTTCTTCCGCCGCTACGCGCAGGAGTGGCGGGCGCCGGCCGAAGAGGTCGCGACGCCCCACGCCAAGCGGCCGTCGGCCGACCGCTGGCTGCTGGCGCGGCTCGACGAGGTCGTGACGATCGTGCGGCAGGCGTGGTCCGCCTACGACGTCACCACCGGGGTCCGGGCCATCATGGATTTCGTGGGCGAGGACCTGTCCCGCTGGTACGTGCGACGCAACCGGCCCCGGTTTTGGGCCCCCGACCGGGCGACCGACCCGGTGGCCCTGGAGACGCTGCACGAGGCGCTGGTGGCGGCGGTCCGCCTGCTGGCCCCCGCCGCGCCCTTCATCGCCGATTGGGTGCACCGCGCCCTCACGGGGACGTCGGTCCACCTGGCGCCCTTCCCGGTGGACAAGGGGCGCCGCGAGCCCGAGCTGCTCGCGGCAATGGGCACCGTCCGGCGCCTCGCCTCGCTCGCCCGGGCGGCCCGGGAAGCGCGCAATCTCCGCGTCCGGCAGCCGCTTGCGCGGATGCAGATGGCCGTGCCGGCGGCCGCCCAAGGCCCGGCCTTGTCCGACCTGTTAGATATCCTGGCTGCCGAAGTCAACGTAAAGGAGGTCCAGGTCGTGGCTTCCGACCACGATCTGGTGCGGCTGGCGGGAAAGGCCAACTTTCGCACCCTGGGGAAGCGGTATGGGAAGGACACCCCCCAGGCGGCGGCCGCGGTGTCGCAGCTCACGGCGGAACAGCTGCGCGGGCTCGAACGTGGTGACCCCGCCCGGGCGGGGGGCTGGGAGTTCCGACCGGAAGACGTGACGGTGACGCGCGAGGTGGCGAGCGAGTGGCTGGTGCAGGCCGACGGCCCGTTTGTGGTGGCGCTCGACCCCGAGCTGACCGAGGATCTGGTGCAGGAAGGGCTCGCGCGCGAAGTGGTGAACCGGGTGCAACGCCTCCGCAAGGAAGCGGGGTACGAATATACGACGCGGATCGAGCTGAGCGTCGCCGGCGCGGACGACGTCGTCGCCGCGACGGCCGCCTTCCGGGGATTCGTGGAAGGCGAGACGCTCGCCCGGCGCACGGTCTTGGGCGGCGTGCTCGACGACGCGGACCTGACGCGTGACGTGGACATCGAAGGGCGCCGCGTGACCATCGCGCTGCGGCGTCACGACGGACGAAAGGGCGGAAGCCGATAATGCCGACGAAATCCCCCAAGCTGAAGGGGCTCAGCAAGAAGCAGCTGACCCATCTGGAAAAGCGATTGCTCGAAGAGCGGGCCCGCGTGATGAAAGAGCTCGGGCACTACGGCGAGTCGTTCAACTCGAGCCTCCAGGCGTCCGACGGCGACCTGTCGAGCTACTCCTTCCACATGGCGGACCAGGGCACGGACGCGATGGAGCGGGAGAAGGCGTTTCTGTTCGCGTCGCAGGAGGGCCGCTACCTCTGGCACGTGAACGAAGCGCTGCGGCGCCTCTACTCCACGCCCGAGCGGTTCGGCAAATGCGAGCAGTGCGGCGAGGAGATCGGGTTCGACCGGCTCGACGCGCTGCCGCACGCGCGCCTCTGCATCAAGTGCAAAGCGAAAGAGGAAGATGGCAAGCGCCGCTGAGCACCGGCTGTTCTGGGGGACGGCGGCGGCGGTGGTCGTCTCGGACTTCGCCACCAAGCTCCTGGCCGAAGCTCTGCTCGCGCGCCGGCTGCCGCTCTCCGTCATCGGGGAGTGGGTGCAGCTGCGGCTCGTCTACAACCGCGGCGCCGCGTTCGGCCTCGATCTGGGCGAATACTCGCGCTGGATCTTCTTCGGCCTGGCGATCCTCGCGCTCATCGTGCTGGGCTCCATGGTCCGCTCCACGCGCCCCGGCGACCGGTTCCGCTTGCTCGCGCTCGCGCTCGTGTGCGGCGGCGCGGCGGGCAACCTCGTCGACCGGATCCGCAGCGCGCGCGGCGTCGTCGACTTCGTGGACATCGGTGTGGGCGACTGGCGCTGGCCCACGTTCAACGTCGCCGATTCGGCCATCACGGTCGGCGCCATCGCGCTCGCCCTCACGTTGTGGCAAGAGGGCCGCGCGCAGCAGCGGACCAAGGAGGCTCAGGCGGCCGAGCCGTGACCGTCGTGTTCTGCGTCGTGGCCGACCACACCGAGCGCCTCGACCGCTTCCTCGCCGATCAGCTCGCCATCTCCCGCACGCAGGCCGGCCGCCTCATCGCCGACAAGCTCGTGACCCACGCCGGCCGGCCGCTCCGCGCCTCGGCCCTGCTCGAGCGCGGCGTCGAAATCACGGTGGCGTTTCCGCCCGAGGCCCCGCCCCGCACGTACGCCCCCGCCCACGCCGAGCTGCGCTTCGTCTACGAGGACGAGCACCTCGCGGTGCTCGACAAGCCCGCCGGCCTGGTCGTCCATCCGGGGCCCGGCCACTGGGACGATACGCTCGTCAACGTGCTCGCGGGGCGGGGGACCGATCTCGCGGCCGGAGCCGGCGAAGGGCGGCCCGGCATCGTGCACCGTCTCGACCGCGACACGTCGGGCCTGTTGGTCGTCGCGAAGAACGACGCGGCGCACCGGCGCCTCGCCGGCGCGATCGAGCGGCGCGAGGTCACGCGCATCTACGCGGCGCTCGTGTGGGGCCACCTGCGGAAGAGTCCCGTCGAGATCGAAGCCCCGATCGGCCGGAATCCGCGGGACCGAAAGCGGATGACGGTGGCGGCGGGCGGGCGCCACGCGACCACCCGCGCCGCGGTGGTCGCGCGGTTCGGCATCGCGGATCTCGTGCGCGTGCGGCTCGGCACGGGACGCACGCACCAGATTCGCGTGCACCTCGGGCACATCGGCCATCCCGTTGTGGGCGACCGCGAGTACGCGTTCGGCGGCAGCCGGCGCATCACGCCGTCGGAGCGGCGCGCCGCCGAGCGCCTCGAGGAGCTGGCGCCGCGCCAGGTGCTGCACGCGGCGGTGCTGGCGTTCGCGCACCCGATCAGCGGAGCGGCGCTCCGACTGGCGTCGGAATGGCCCGCCGATCTGCGTCCCGCGCTGGCCGACGCGGCGGGCGACCCGAACTTGCTTGCCGAGCGCAACCCCTTGCAGTATCTTGGCTTCTTCGCATCCGATGAGTGAAGCAACCCTCGTCCGACTGCTCGTTTTCCGGGTGGGAAACCTGACATGCGCGGTCGA
>DASYRJ010000094.1:0-11595 GCA_036004525.1 Gemmatimonadales bacterium
GTCGGGATCGCCGCTGCCGCCGCCGTCTCCCAATCCGGCGTACAGCTTGCCGTCGGGCCCGAACAGCAGCAGCCCGCCGTTATGGTTGTCGTGTCCCGGGTGGGCCACCGCCAGTACCGTATCGCCCGACGTCGAGTCGGCGACGTTGGCATCGGGCGACACCAGATACCGCACCACCCGGAGGTCGCCGTTCGGGTCGGTGAAGTAGACGTAAAAGCGCCCGTTGGCCGCGTACTGCGGATGGAACGCGAGGCTGAGCAGCCCGCGCTCCCCGCCCATGGTGATGTGGCCGCTCAAGTCCAGGAACGGCGTCGCGAGCAGCGTGTCGTGCCGGAACACCCGCACCGCCCCCCCCTGCTCCACCACGAAGAGCCGCGCCGTGTCGCCCGGGGGTGACGTGACGTAGAGCGGACTCGAAAGCGCGCCCGAGATCAGGTGGAGGGCGACGGTGCCGGCGGGCGGCTGCGTGCTGCCGCTGCCACAGCTGAGCGATAGCACGAGCAACGGCACCATGCGCTTCATTCGCCCACTCCCAGCACGACCTCGACCCCGTCGCGCCGCAGCTTGCCGAGCAGTCGGGCCTCGATCCGCGCCGTCACCACGACCACGCCGTCGGTCTGCACCTGCTGCATCACCTCGGCGTCGCGGTGCAGGCCGGCGAGCAGCTTCCCATCCCCGATCGGCACCCGGATCTGGGCGATGGGGCGGAGGGCTTGGGCGGAGGTGCGGAGGGCATTGCGCAGCCCTTCGACGCCAAGCGTGCGGCGTGGGGCGTGCGGCGCAGCCGAAGTGAGTATCGCGTGCGGATACTTCTCTCGCACCAGTGTAAGAAACGCGTCGGGATCTGGCAGCAAATCGGCCTTATTGAACACGTAAATCGTGCGTTGACGCTCCGAGCTTCCATCGCTACGCCCCACGCCCCACGCCGCACGCAGTTCAGTTTCCACGACCTCCACCTGCTCCTCCCACTCCGGGTGCGCCGCGTCAATGACGTGGAGCAACAGATCCGCCTCGCGCGCCTCCTCCAGCGTGGCTCGGAACGAGGCGACGAGGTGGTGCGGCAGCTTGCGAATGAATCCGACGGTGTCGGTCAGGCGGAACCGGTACCCCTCCCCCACGTCCACCTCGCGCGTGAGCGTGTCGAGCGTGGCGAACAGGCGATCTTCGACGAACACGTCGTCCCCCGATAAGGCCTTGAGCAGGCTCGATTTCCCCGCGTTGGTGTAGCCGACCAGCGCCGCCGACGGGATGTCGCGCCGGCCGCGGCGCTGGTTGGCGCGGTGGTCGGCGACCTCCTCGAGCCGCTTCTTCAACGCCGAGATCTTGCGCCGGATGGCGCGCCGGTCGGTCTCGAGCTGGGTCTCGCCCGGGCCCCGCAGCCCGATGCCGCCGCGGATGCGCGACAGGTGGGTCCACATGCGGGTGAGGCGAGGCAGCAGGTACTCGAGCTGGGCCAGCTCCACCTGGAGCTTCGCCTCGTGGCTCTTGGCCCGGGTCGCGAAGATGTCGAGGATGACCTCGGTGCGGTCCATCACGCGCACGCCCAGGTGCTTCTCGAGGTTCACCCCCTGCACGGGGGTGAGGGGCTCGTCGAACAGCACCAGCGTCGCGCCCGCGTCGCCCAGCACGGCCTTCAGCTCCTCGACCTTCCCCTGGCCGAGGTAGAAGGTGGGAGTGGGGGCTTCGATGCGTTGGTGGGTGCGGCCGATGACCTCCGCGCCGGCGGTGTCGGCGAGGCGCGCCAGCTCATCGAGGTGCTCCTCGACGTGCGCTACGTCGTCACTGCCCTTGCGGGGCGCGCCGGCCAGAAAGGCGCGCTCGATGGGCGGCTGGACCTCGATGAGCTGTCGGATACCACAAATATAGATAGAGGAACGTGGAGCAAGGAGCGGGGAGCAGGCCCTTGGCGGGTAGGAATGACGGCGTCCGCCACGAGATGGGTCCTGCTCCGAGCCCCTTGCCCCTTGCTCCTAGCTCCTCGCTCCTAGCTCCCCTATTCGACCGTCACGCTTTTCGCCAGGTTGCGCGGTTTGTCCACGTCGCAGCCGCGCAGCACGGCGATGTGATACGCCAGCAGCTGCAGGGGAATCACGGTGAGGACGGGCGACAACAGCGGCGCCACCGCCGGCACGCGGATCTGGTGCTCCACGAGGCCCCGCAGATCGCCGTTGCCCTCGGTGGTGATCGCGATGATGCGGCCGCCGCGCGCCTTCACCTCCTGCATGTTGGACACGACCTTCGGATACACGGGGTCCTTGGGCGCGACGACGATCACCGGCATGTTCTCGTCGATCAGCGCGATGGGCCCGTGCTTCATCTCCGCCGCGGGGTAGCCCTCGGCGTGGATGTAGGAGATCTCCTTCAGCTTGAGCGCGCCCTCCAACGCCACCGGGAAGTTCACGCCGCGCCCCATGTAGAGCGCGTTGCGCGCCTCGGCGAACCGCTCGGCGAGCGCGCGGATCTGCGGCTCGATCTCGAGCGTGTTGGCGACGAGGCCCGGCAGCGCCGCCAGATGGCACACCAGCTCCCGACCCGCGTCGGCGGCGAGCGCGCCCCGCTGGCGCCCGAGGTACAGCCCGAGCAACGCCAGCGCCACGATTTGCGAGGTGAAGGCCTTGGTGGAGGCGACGCCGATCTCGGGCCCGGCGTGGAGGTAGATGCCGCCCTGCGCGTCGCGCGCGATCGTGCTCCCCACGACGTTCACGATGCCGAGCACGCGCGCCCCGGCGGCGCGCGCCGCGCGCATCGCTTCCAGGGTATCGGCCGTCTCGCCCGATTGCGAGATCGCGATCGCGAGCGTCCCGGGGAGCGGCGCCATGCGGCGATAGCGGAACTCGGAGGCGTACTCCGCGTACACCGGGATCCCGGAGAGCGTCTCGATGATCTCGCGGCCGGCGACCGCGGCGTGCCACGAGGTCCCGCATCCGAGCAACACGATGCGCTGCACGGCGGCGGCCGCGTCGTGCGGCAGATTGAGCCCGTTGAGCCGGGCCGTGCCCTCCTCGAACAGCAGGCGGTCCCGCAGCGTGCCGCGCGTGGTCTCCGGCTGCTCGCGAATCTCCTTCACCATGAAATGCGGATGGCCGCCCAGCTCGATCGCCTCCAAGTCCCAGGCGAGGTCGGCCACCTCGCGCACGCGCACGTGCGACTCGTCGTCGAGCACGTGGTAGCCCTCGGGCCGCAGCACGGCGATGTCGCCGTCGTCGAGATAGACGACGGTGCGCGTGTGCTCCAGGATGGCCGACGCGTCGGATGCCACGAACATGCCGCGCTCGCCGATACCGAGCAGCACCGGCGACCCCTGGCGGGCCACCACGATTTTGTCCGGCTCCGCCGCCGAGACGACGGCCAGACCGTACGTGCCCTCGACGTGCTCGAGCGCGGCGATCACCCGCTCCTCGAGCGTCTCGCCGGGCGCGTCCTCGATCAGGTGCGCCAGCGCCTCCGTGTCGGTGTCGCTGGTGAAGAGGTGGCCGGCGCGCTCGAGCTGGACGCGGAGGACGTCGGCGTTTTCGATGATGCCGTTGTGGACCAGGGCCAGCTCGCCGCCGCAATCGACGTGCGGGTGCGCGTTGATCTGCGTGGGGGCGCCGTGCGTGGCCCAGCGGGTATGCGCGACGCCGCACGTGCCGGCGACCGGCGTCGCGCCGAGCAGGCTCGCGAGCGCGGGGACGCGGCCCGCCAGCTTCCGCACCTCCACGCCCTGGGCCGTCGCGACGGCGACGCCGGCCGAGTCGTACCCTCGGTACTCGAGCCGGACGAGACCCTGGAGCAGGATCGGGACGGCCTGCTGCGATCCGACATATCCGACGATGCCGCACATGGTGTTTTTCGAGAGATTCAACTTTGGGGCCATCTCGCGACGCCCGGCGTGCGGGGTGACGGCGGGCGCCCCAGGCGCTTGCAGCGGCGCGACTTGCGGCCGTCCGAACCGGCACGCCGGCCTCGTGCCTCGGACCAGGCGTCGAGCCAGAACCGACACAGCTTCGCCACAGCTTTGTCAGCGGCCGCCATCGCGGGTGCCCGTCCGTTGCCTCAGCGCCACGGCGCAACTCTCGATTCCGAGGCGAGTTGCCCCGGCGGGCGGCGCGCGCACGACTCCTGCGGCGCTTGCCGCTACCCCCACTTCGGAGCTAAGATGCCGTTGCGACCGCGGGCGAGCCTCAGCGCCCCCTTGCTCCCGGCCACCCTCCAGCCAGGAACAGGCGAATTCATGACGATCGCGACGCCAGCCGCGCCCCTCATTCTTCTCAGCAACCCCGATGAGGTCTTCACGCGCTCGCTGGAAAGCGTGCTGACCCCCGCCGGGTATGCCATTTTGCGGACGTTCACCGCCGCCAGCGCACGCGAGCAGGCGCAACGCACGCGTCCCGACGCCCTCATTCTCGCTACGGACCTGACGGAACCGACCGGCGTGGAGCTGTGCCGCGTGTTGCGCGAGCACAACGTCGTCACCGCCAGCACGCCGATTCTCCTCACGCATCCGGGCCCCAGCACGCGAAACCTGCGGCTCGATGCGCTGCGCGCCGGGGCAGACGAGCTATGGGGCCAGCCGCTCGACACGGAGGAATTCGCGCTGCGGCTCGCTGCGCAGCTCCGATCCAAGTTCGACGCCGACCGGGCGCGACAGGGGACCCTCGTGGACGACCGGAGTGCATTGTGGAACGACAAGGGGCTGCTCCGGCGCGCCGAAGAGCTGCTCGCCCTCACGATCCGGCACCGCGATCCCCTCACCGTCGCCGTGCTCGGCGTGGACACGAACGGCAAGGGGCCGGACTGGGAGCTGGGCGACCGCCTCGCCGAGAGCCTGAGCCGCTCGGCGCGCCTGTCCGACGCCGTGGGGCGGCTGGGGCCCGCACGCTTCGCCGTTGTGGCGCCCGGGACCGGCCCCAACGGCGCGGTGCGGTTGGGGGAGCGGCTGCTGGAGCGGCTCGACCTCGCGCTCGGGGGCCCCGGCACCACCCTCCGGGTGGGGTTCACAGCCGTGGATGACGCCTCCACGGCACCCCCCGCCGCCGAGCTGGTACAGCGCGCGAGCAGCGCATTGCGCGGGGGCGGCGTGGGGGGGGGGGCCGGGCGCGTCAACGGCTGGAGCGCCTGACATACACCTCTTGACAGCAGCCTGATACAGGGTAAATCCCCCATGCGCGGGAGCGCCACGTGGCACGCCCGCAGCGACCGGATGGTTTGGGCCGGCGCGAGCGCGCCAACGGCCAGTCCAGGGGCTAACCCTTCGGCTCTCTAGTACGGTGTTCCGCCCTGCCCCCTGGCCCGGCGGAGTCGAAGGTCCACTACCACCACATGCTCACCGCTCCTTCCACGGACTCAGGGGTCGTCGCCCCCAGGGTGCCGCCGGCCAATGCGCCCGCCGCGCCGTTCTCTCCCGCTCCGCCCGAGGCCCGCGCCACCATCCGCCTGTTGGTCGTCGACGACGAGGACACGCTGCGCGAGAGCTGCGCCAGCGTGCTGGCCCACGACGGATACGACGTCGCCGTGTGCGGCAACGGGCGCGAGGCGCAGGAGCTGCTCGCGCGCCGCCCGTTCGACGTGGTGCTGCTCGACTGGTTCATGAGCGACGCGCCCGGACAGCAACTGCTCGCCGCGGCGCTCGCGGCACACCCCGGCACGGTCGCGATCGTCATGACGGGTAAGCCGAGCATCGACTCGAGCCTCGAGGCGCTGCGCGCCGGCGCGTGGGAGTATCTGCCCAAGCCGTTCTCGGCCACGCAGCTCCAGATCCTCGTGGGCCGCGCGACGCACGCCGTGATCATCGCGCGCGAGTCGCAGGCCGAGCGCGCGCGGCTCGAGCGGGAGAACGGCAACAGCGAGAAGGTGCGCGTGCTCGGCGTGGCGCCGCAGTTCCGCAAGGCGATCGCACTGGCGCGCAAGGTCGCCGACACCGACGCGTCCGTCTTCCTCACGGGCGAGAGCGGCTCGGGCAAGGAGTTGTTCGCCCAGTTCATCCACCATCACAGCCGCCGCTCCAGCCGGCCGTTCCTCGCCGTCAACTGTGCCGCGCTGCCTGAGGCGCTGCTCGAGTCGGAGATGTTCGGCCACCGGCGCGGCGCGTTCACCGGCGCCATCCGCGACAAACCCGGCCTGCTCGAAGCGGCCAACGGCGGCACGCTGTTCCTGGACGAGCTGATCGAGATGTCGAAGCCGATCCAGGCGAAGCTGCTGCGCGCGATCCAGGACGGCGTCGTCCGCCGCGTCGGGAGCGAGTCCGCCAACGCGGTCGTCAACGTGCGCTTCGTCGCCGCGACCAACCGCGACCCCGAAGCCGCCGTGGCCGACGGGCTGCTCCGCGAGGACCTCTACTTCCGGCTGCGCGTGGTGCCGATCCACGTGCCGCCGCTGCGCGAGCGGCCGGAGGACATCCCGCTCCTCGCCAACGACTTCCTGGCGCACTTCTGGCGCAAGCACCGCCAGGCGAACCTGCCGCTCCCCAAGCTCACCAAGGGCGCGCTCTGGGCGCTCGCCGCCCAGCCGTGGGCGGGGAACGTGCGCGAGCTGCAGAACGTGATGGAGCACGCCGTCGTCCTGCTCGAGCCGGGTGCGGACGTACAGGCGGAAGACCTGCCGTTCGTCTCGCTCCCCGGCGCCGTGAGCGACGCGTCGCTCCAGAACGAGCTCAACGACGAAGAGGGCGGGTACTACGCGGCGCGAGACCGGCTACTCGCCAAGTTCGACCGCACCTTCCTCACGCGGGTGATTCTGCGCGCCGGAGGCAACCTGTCCAAGGCGGCGCGCCTCGCCGGGATCGACCGGACGACCTTCTACCGGTTGATGGAACGCCACGGCCTGCACCGCAACCTCGGGCCCGGCGAGCCGCAGTGAGCGCGCCTCTCCAGTCGGCTCCCGGCGGGCGAGCCCGCCGCCCCTCGCCGCCCCCGATCGCGCCCGCCCGGCCGTTCCCGGGCGTCTCCTGTCCCGTGCTCACGCGCGCGATCCGCGACGTCGAAGCGGAGATCGTGTCGGGACTCGAACCGGCCGAGCGCGAGCACCTCACGCAGCTGCTCGCCGCCACCGGGCTCGCCGTGGGCCGCCGGAGTCCGGTGTTTGTCGTCGAGCTGTCTCCCCGCCACCCGCCCGCCCTCACCCGGCGGGTGATCGACGCGCTGCGCGCCGCCCTGCTGCGCGCCTGGAGCCGGGGCCCCCTCCCCACGCCGGGCACGCGGGTGCTGCGCCACCTCGTGGCGATCGAGGAGCTGCGCGTGGCGCTGGAAACCGACGGCGCCCAGCAGTTCGGGGCGCATCTGGCGGGCCCCGACGCCGCCGACCTCATCGCCGAGGTGGTCCACGACCTCCGCTCACCCCTCACGTCGATCCTGTTTCTGGCCGAAGCCGTGGAGCAGGAACGGAGCGGTCCGCTGACCGACCTCCAGCGGCGCCAGATACGACTCGTGTATACGGCCGCGCTCCGGCTCACCGGCGTGGTGAGCGACGCGATCGAGCTGGCCCAGGGCGGCGACGGGCTCTCGAACGACGATCCCGCGCTCTTCTCGATCACCGAATTGCTCCACGGCGTGCGCGACATCGTCCGGCCCATCGCCGAGGAGAAGGGCCTGGCGATCCAGTGCCGGGCGCCGGCATCCGACTGCCGCGTGGGGAGCCGGCTGAAGCTCCACCGCGTGCTGCTGAACCTCGTGACCAACGCCCTGAAGTTCACGCACCAGGGCGGCGTCACGCTCCGGGTCGAGGAAGGAGCCCCCCCGATCGTCCGGTTTTCGGTCCAGGACACCGGCCCGGGCATCGCGTCCGCGGCCGTGGCGAGCCTGTATCGGCCGTTCCGTCGCGTCTCCGCCGGGCAGGGGTACCGCTTCTCGAGCACCGGGCTGGGGCTCGCCGTGTCGCGCCGGCTGGTCGGCGCGATGGGCGGCGACTTGCAGTACGAGTCGGCACCCGGCCAAGGCACACGGTTCTGGTTCGAGCTGCCCCTCCCCCCAGCGTAGCCTCCCCCCCTTATCGCACCGCCGCCACACAGACCCAGGGGTCGGTGTCGCAGCTCACATGCGGAGTTGTACGTAGCACGTGGCAGGCACCCTGCGCATGAACTGCAGCGCTGCCTCGTAACTCGTTGTCGCACATGCACGCGGAGCCCCCGGCGCTGAGAGCATAGGACGTGCTTGTACGCGCCGTCACGCGCGGGCAACACTCCTCCCCCCGCGCGACGAGGTCAACACGTGCTCCGCGTAAAACGCTCTTGGGCGGTGCCCCTCTGGCTGCACTCATACCGGCGGGTGCTGATCGTTGCGGTGCACCTCATCCTCATTCCCCTGGCCTACTTCGGCGCCTTCGCCACGCGCTTCGATTTCCACGTCCCGCCGGACGAGCTGTACCGCTGGGCCACCACGCTGCCCTACCTGCTCGTGGTCCGGCTGCTGGTGTTCGAGCGCTACGGCCTGTTCCGCGGCTACTGGCGCCACGTCGGCCTGCGGGACCTGGTCGATCTCGCGATGGCCACCACCCTGAGCACCGCGCTGTTCGCCGCGCTGTTGGTCGCGACGGGCTGGCCGCTGGGCCTGCCCCGCTCCGTATTCCTGCTCGATTGGGTGAGCATCGTGTTCCTGTCGGGCGGGCTGCGATTCGCGGCGCGGGCGTTCCGCGAGGGCCAGTTGCCGATGCAATCGTCGCGGGGCCGCCGCACCTTGCTCATCGGCGCCGGCGAGGCCGCCGAGATGCTGCTGCGCCAGGTGCTGCACGACGGGCGCTACGCCATCAACGTGGTGGGGCTGATCGACGACAACCCCGACACGCACAGCCGTTCCCTGCACGGCGTGCCGGTGCTCGGGGGGACCGCGGACCTCGAGCGGTTGGTCCACACGCACAGCATCCAGTTCCTCGTGATCGCGATCCGTTCGGCCACGGCGGACCAGATGCGCCGTATCGTGCAGCGCTGCACGGCGACGGGCACGGAGTTCAAGATCATTCCCTCGCTCCAGGATCTCCTCGACGGCCGCGCCGCGATCGGCCAGCTGCGCGAGGTCGAGATCGAGGACCTGCTCGGGCGCGAGCCGGTGCACCTCGACCTCGAGCAGGTACGCAGCGACCTGGAGGGCAAGGCGGTCCTCATTACAGGCGCCGGTGGGTCCATCGGATCAGAACTGGCCCGGCAGATCGCGCGCTTCCGACCCGCGCGCCTCGTGCTGCTCGAGCGGGCCGAGAGTCCATTGTACTTCGTGCACCTCGAGGTGTCGCAGGCGTCGCCCGCGGTCGAAGTCGTCCCGGTCATCGCGAACATCACGAATGCCGAGCGGCTGGACGAGGTGTTCCGCACCTATCGGCCGGAGTACGTCTTCCACGCGGCGGCCTACAAGCACGTGCCGCTGATGGAAGACAGCGTCATCGAGGCGGCGTGGAACAACATCGTCGGCACGCTCCGGGTCGCCCAGCGCGCCGTGCAGCACCGCGCCCTCAAGTTCGTCCTGATCTCGACGGACAAGGCAGTCAACCCGACGAGCATGATGGGCGTCACCAAGCGGATCGCCGAGCGGATCGTGCTGGAGCTGCCGTCGCTGCGCAGCCGGACCGACTTCCGCGTCGTGCGGTTCGGCAACGTGCTCGGCTCGGACGGCAGCGTCGTCCCGCTGTTCAAGCGGCAGCTGGCGGCCGGCGGCCCCATCACCGTGACGCACCCCGACGTGCAGCGCTACTTCATGACGATTCCCGAAGCCGTGGAGCTGGTGCTCACCGCCGCCGCCCTGCCGGCGGCCGCAGGCCGCATCTCGATCCTCGAGATGGGCAACCCGGTGCGGATCGTGGACCTCGCCGAGCAGTTGATCCGGCTGTCGGGCCTCGAGCCGTACAAGGACGTGCAGATCGTGTTCACCGGCCTCCGGCCGGGTGAGAAGCTGAACGAGGAGCTGGTCGCCGCCGGCGAGAAGAGCATCCCGACGCGCGCCGAGAAGGTGCGTCTGGTCGAGCGGACCGGCGGCAGCGCGGCGAACGTGGCCGTGGCTCTGCAACATCTCATCGACGCCTTGAGCGCCGGGCGCACGGCGGACCTGATGCGCGCCGTCGCGGCGCTGGCGCCCGAGTACGTGCCCGATCGCGCCCCCCGTCACTCCCCGCCGCTCGGCGTGCCGCGCCCGTTGGTCCTCCCGCCCCCCGTTCCCGTCCAGGTTGGCCGGGCGGCACCGGTCGGCGCATGAGCCGTCGTTTGTGGCCGTTGCTCGCCGCCGCGGTCGGTGCCCTCGCGCTCGCGCCCGCGGCAGCGGCTCAAGCAGGTGGCCCCGGCCCGCGAGACTCGCTCATGCTCCGGCCGGGCGACGCGGTGCGCATCACCGTGTGGCGCAAGCCCGAGATGAGCGGCGAGTTCGCCGTCGCCGGCGACGGGTCGATCACGCACCCGCTCTACCGGTCGCTGCGCGTCACGGGGATGCCGCTGGCCACGGCCGAGGGGCGGCTGCGCACGTTCCTCCAGCAGTTCGAGACGAATCCCGAGTTCGTCATGGAGCCGCTGCTCCACGTCGCGATCGGGGGCGAGGTCGTCCGCCCGAACCTCTACACGCTCCGCCCCGAAACGTCCGTCTCCGATGCCGTGGCGCTGGCCGGCGGGCCCACCGACCGGGGTCGCCGGGACCGCGTCCGCCTCCTGCGCGACGGCCGCGAGATCCCGCTCGACCTCACCAGGCCCCAGGCGGGCGTCGCCGCCACGCCGATCCGCTCCGGCGACCAGATCCTGGTGGACCGCAAGCACGCCGTGTTTCGCGAGACGATCGGCCCGATCATCACGGTGGCGGGGGCGACCGCGGCGATCCTGAACGTCATCCTGCGCAACGGACGCTACTAGGCACGCATGCGCTACTCCGCACCCGACCGGTCCCCCGCGGCGCTGGACGCGCCCTCGGACGGGCTCGTCTGGCAGGACATCGTCGTGGCTGCGCGCCGCCGCTGGTGGTTGGTGCTGGGCGTCCCCGCGGTCCTGCTGGTCGGCACCGCGATCATGGTGTTCCGGGAGACGCCCATCTACCGCGCCACCGCCGTGCTCCGCCTGGGCGACGCCCGGCGCTCCATGACCTCCGGCCTCGAAGTCGCCGTCGAGCCGGCCCGCCTCATGGACCCGCTGCTGTCGCAGACCCAGATGCTCAAGAGTCGCGCCTTGCTCGGCACCGTGGTCGACACGTTGGGGATGCGGCTCGCGCCCGACTACGGTGACGTCCCCGCGGCGCTGATCGATTCGGTGTTCGTCGCGCCCGACGCCGCCGCCGACACGCTGTCGCTCGGATTCTCGGCGACCGGCGTGACCGTGCGCGGCCTGGCCGATTCCGCCGCCGCCGACTACGGCCGGACGCTCGCGCTGCAAGGGGGGAGCGTCCGGTTCCGCGTGAAGGCGCAGCCCAAGGTCGCGAAAACCTCGTGGATCGTCCGGTCGCGCGACGAGGCGATCGATCAGGTGCTCACGCATCTGCGCGTCGCGCCACGCACCCAGACGAACGTCGTGGACGTGACCTACACCGCCTATCGCCCCGCGCTCGCCGAGGAGGTCGTGAATCTGATCGGGCGGACGTTCCAGGTGATGGACGCCCGCAGCGCCCAGGACCAGTCCCGGCGGCGCCGGCTGTTCCTCGACGAGCAACTGCGGCGCACCGACTC
>DASYRJ010000095.1:0-21019 GCA_036004525.1 Gemmatimonadales bacterium
GCGGCGCGACCGTGGTGCTCGCGGCGACAGGCTCAGGCAATACCCTTACGCAGCCGGCCGGTCCGACCAACGCCAGTGGCGTCGCGACGGGGACGCTCAGCTCCACGGTGGCGGGGTCCAAGACCGTCTCGGCGACGATCAACGGTGTAGCGATCACCCAGACGGCGACCGTGACCGTGACGGCGGGGTCGGTCTCGGCCTCGCAGTCGAGCGTGACGGCCTCGCCGACCTCGATCACGGCGGGGAGTGGGACGTCGACGATCACGGTGACGGCGCGCGATGCGAACGGCAACCCCATCAGCGGGGCGACCGTAGTCCTGTCGGCCACAGGCACGGGTAACACGCTTACGCAGCCGGCGAGCCCGACGAACGCCAGCGGGGTCGCGACCGGGAGCCTGAGTTCGACGGTGGCGGGGTCCAAGACCGTCTCGGCCACGATCAGCGGCGTGGCGATTACGCAGACGGCGACCGTGACGGTGACGACCCCGACCGGCGACCTGACCGTGACGGCCAGCACCACCGGCCAGAGTCTGGATCCGGACGGCTACACGGTGACGGTGGACGGCGGGAATAGCCGGGCGATCGGGATCAACGGCAGCACGACCTACACCGGGCTCTCGGCGACGAGCCACACGGTGGCGCTCTCGGGAGTGGCGTCAAACTGCACGGTCAGCGGCGGCAATTCCCAAACGGTGACTGTGCAGGCCGGCACGACGGTCACCAAGACCTTCTCCGTGACCTGCACCACGCCCCCCGGCACGCTGAGTGTGACGGCGAGCACCGGCGGTTCGAGCCTCGACCCCGACGGGTACACGGTCACCGTCGGCGGGCAGAGCAAAGCGATAGGCACGAATGCGACCATTTCGTTCTCGCTGGCCCCGGGCAGCTACACAGCGACCCTGTCCGGTGTCGCGACGAACTGCACCGTGAGCGGTGGCACGTCGCGCTCGGTGACGATTACCTCCGGCCAGACGACGAGCATCACGTACTCGGTGACCTGCACCTCACCCAACTCGGCGCCGGTCGTGAACGCCGGCCCGGACGACACCGCGCTCACCGGTCTGCTCTACTCGTTCAGCTGGAGCTTCAGCGACGCGAACAACAATGGGCCGTGGTCGTATACGGTCGACTGGGGCGATGGCTCGAGGACGACGAACAGCGTGTCGAGTCAGGGTACGTACAGCTCGGGGCACACCTACGTCATTGTCTTGCCGACGAGCTTCACGATCCGCGTGACGGTGACCGACGCCGCCGGCGCCTCCGGTTCGGACACGAAGGTGGTCCAGGTGTTGCTGTTGTGACCCGTTGAGCGGCAGCGACAGCTGATCCGGAATCCTGGCGTGTCTGGCCCACGTGTTGTTGCAGCCAGGCTACTTGGCAGCGAGCAATCCCGCACGACAACGTCTGGCCCGAACCTTGCCGCGAAGGCGGGCTCATGGGCAAGGCGATCAGCCACCCCGGCCGTCGTGGGGTGCTCGCAGCCGTCCTGCTCGCGACGGCGTGCCGCGACGGCGTAGGTCCCGAGCGCCGTGCGCCTCGAGCCGCGCTGTCGGCAGCAACCGTGCGGCTCAGCGGCGTCGGGTCGATCGGACCGGGGCCCGCCACTCCCGGCGGCACCCGCTTGGAATTCGATCTCGATGTCGCCTCGACCCTCACTGGGCGCGTGTTCCTCCGGGATTGGGCCGTCGTGCGTGACGACGGTTCCGTAGGGACGCTGACCGTCACTGCGACGGACGCGGCGACGAGGATCACGGCGGTCCGGGACGGCTCGACCATGTGCGCGGATCCGACGCACGGTGTGGAGGTCGAGGGAGTCGGCCGAGTGAATTCGGGCGGCGATAGCAACCCCGCCGGCGACGAGTTGCTGAACTTCACGGTGAGAGCCTGTGACGAGGGTCCGGCAGGGAGCGGTGCGGATCTCCTCATGGTCTCGCTGCCGGCTCACGGCTACACCGCCGGCCCCGACAACCTCTCGTCTGGTGATCTTGCCAAGTCCAGCGAGGGAAGCCCACCGCCCGCCAACCAGCCCCCGACGGCGGACTTCACGCACGCTTGCGACGGACTCACCTGCAGCTTCACGAGTACGAGCAGAGATCCCGACGGCTCCATCACCGCGTACGCCTGGACGTTCGGCGACGGCGGGATCTCAACCCTGGCGAACCCGTCGCACACGTACGGAGCCGGAGGCACCTATACGGTCACGCTCACCGTCATCGACGACCAGGGAGCGACGGGCTCGGTATCCCAGAGCGTGACCGTTGCCGGTCCCAGTCCCAACCAGCCGCCGGCGGTGAACGCCGGGCCGGACGAGACGGCGTTGATCGGCCTGCTCTACGGACTCAGCGCGAACTTCACCGATCCCGATAACAATGGGCCTTGGTCGTACACGATCGACTGGGGCGACGGTTCGAGAACGACCGGCAGCAAGTCGAGCCAGGGCGGGATCAGTGCCGGGCACACGTATCTGACGATCCTGCCACGCAGCTTCACCATCCGTGTGACGGTGACCGACGCCGCCGGTGCCTCAGGATCGGATACGAAGGTGGTTTCGGTCCTGCTATTGTGAGTCCACCCTCCCTGTTGCCCGGACGCCACACTCTCCCCTAGCGAGGTGCGCGGGGGCGCCTCCAGACGTGCTGGCCAGGTTTCTGCATAGACAACCTGGTTGATGAGCGTGACGGTGGCGAGCCGGATTCAGGCGACGCTGGCGACGGAGGAGCATGCCGGCGCTATCGCGGCCTTCTATCGCGCGACCTGGAGTCCGGACGCGACCGCCGAGTCGGTCCTGGCGGCCCGGCGGCAGGCGGCGGCCCAGAACCCGGTCGCGCCCGGCGAGGCGCCGCCGCTCGCCCTCGTCCTCGACGGGAGTCGCGTGATCGCCTGCTGCGGCTCGATGCCGCAGCGGCTCTGGGACGGCGTCGCCGAGCATCCGGCCTATTGCGTCAAGGGCCTGATGGTGCTCCCCGAGTATCGCAACGGCCCGATCGGCTTCCTCGTCGGGAAGGCGCTGGCAGAGCAGCTGACCCGCGCGACGGTCCTGGTGGTGGCGCCCGCGGCGCGGCGACTCTTCAGCGCCCTGGGCTACACGGACCTCGGCGCGGTGACGAACTTCGTGCGGCCGCTGCGGCCCGGCACCCTGGCCCAGCGGCTGGACGTCGCCGCCTTGGGCGTACGCCTGCCGCGCTGGCTGGCGTTCGGCGTGCGGCTGGCGCAACGCGCACGCGTAGCCGGTTTGGCCGGCGGCGCGGCGGGCGTCGGCCTCGACCTCGCGGCGGCGGTGACGCGCCGCGCCGCTGCCCGGTTCATCACGGCATGCACCGTGGAGCCGCCGGCCCGTGAGGAGTTGGACCGCGTGTGGCGCAGCGCACGGGAGGCGATCGTGGCGAGCCCGGTGCGCGACGGGCGGTATCTCCGGTGGCGGTACGGCGCCACGGGGGAGGGGGGCGGGACGACCGCGGTCGAGAACCGGTACGCGTTCATCACCGCGCGCGACGGCACGCGGCTGGTCGGCGTCGCGGTGCTGCTCCAGCCGAGGGCGATCAGCGACCCACGGCTGCGCGGCGTTCGGGTGGCCACGATCTCCGATATCGTGTTTCCGCCCGAGCGCGCCGACGTGGGGCTCGCCGTCCTCGCCGCCGTCGAGCGAGCGGCCCGGTCCGCGGGAGCCGATGCGATCCTCGCCACCACGAGCCATGGCGCGCTGGCGCGCCTGCTGCGGCGGCAGGCGTACGCCGCCCTCCCCGGGAACGTCCATCTCTTTCTGCATGACGCGACCGGACCCGCCCGCTGGCCGCGAGATCTCGCGTCCTGGTGGCTGGCGCGCGGTGACGGCGAAGCAGACGAGGTTTTTTGAGGAGCGATCATGACCGACCAGGCTGAATCCAAGCTGCAGGAGATCGTGCGCGGCGCACTGGACCTCCCGCCCGACGCCGACGTGACCCGGGTCCGGCAGCTGGGAGTCGAGAGCTGGGATTCGCTGGCGCACGTGTCGCTCATGCTCGCCATCGAGGGCGAATTCGCCGTCTCGATCGACGTCGCCGATCAGATCCACCTGACGTCGTATCCCGCCATCCGCCGCTATCTCGAGGAGCGGGGCGTGTGACCGAAGCGAGCTTCGAGGTCAACGTCGGTGCCGAGCACGTTCGGACCTTCGCCGAGCTGAGCGGAGACTGGAACCCGCTGCACACCGACGCCGCCTACGCCGCGACGACGCCGTACGGCGGCCCGCTGTTGCACGGCGCGTTCTCGGCCGCGCTCGTATCGCGCATGGCGGGGATGCATATCCCCGGCGGCGATTGCCTGCTCCACGGCATGCAGCTGCGGTTCCTGCAGCCGATGTTTCCGCCGGTCCATCTGGTGGTGCGCGGCAAGCTCGTCTCGGAGCGCAGCGATACCGGCAAGGTCAGCCTGACCGTCTCGGACGCCGACAGCGGGCGGCGCTACGTGGACGCGAGCTACGAGTTCGGCCGGCACACCTCCGGCCAGCCGGCCGTCGCCGCGATCTCCCCGCGCGCCGCGGCGGCCGGCGAGCCGGTGGTCCTCGTCACGGGCGCGACCGGCGGCATCGGGCACGCGCTGCTACAGCGGCTGGGCCCCGGGGCACTCGGTGTGTCCCGGCGGTCGACGGACGGGCTGCTGGTCGTGCCTGACTTGGAGTGCATCGCGGAGAGCGTCGGGGAGCGCCCCGTGCGGGCCGTCGTTCACTGCGCGTGGCCCGCCCCGGACAACACCTGGCTCACGAAGCTCGATCACCCCCAGGGGGCGGTGGAGCACCACGTCGCGCAGCCGCTGCGGCAGATGATCCGCCTCGCGCAGCTCGTCCGCCAGCGTGGTACTCCGGACGCGCTCCTGGTGCTCGTGGGCTCGACCTGGGCGCAACCGGGGCGCCACAACTTTCGGACGCCCCTCTACACGCTCGCCAAGTCGCTCGTGCCCGTGCTGTGCAGGATTCTTGCGGTCGAGCTCGGGGCCTCCGGTCAGCGCTGCGTGGCGGTCGTCTTCGACGTCATTGACGGAGGGATGAACCGGACCATGAGCGCCACCGCGCGGCTCACGCACGAGGACCGCACCCCCACCGGACGCCTGCCGACTCCCGCCGAGGTCGCGGATCAGCTGGCGTGGGTCATCGAGAACCGGAGCTTCCTCCTCTCGGGGGCGACCCTCACCCTGGCCGGTGGAGCCCTGCCGTGAATTTCCTCGAGGCCCGGCGCCTGGTGAGCACGTTCCAGGGCGGCCCGCCGCTCCCATTCCTGTTCGCGCTCTCGGGGACGGCGGAGCCATTCGCCCTGTATCTGCAGGCTGCGGCGGCCCGGCGGGGTCGAGCGGCCGATGTGGGCTTTCTCCCGTTCAATACGCTCGCTCAGGCGCTGCGGGCGGACGCGGATCCGGCGGTCACGGAGGTATTCCTGCTCTTGCCCTGGGACTTCGCGCCGGAAGCCGATTGGCGCTCGGGGGTGCCGGAGTCGGTGGATGACGAGTCGTTGCGCGCGCGGGCCGCCGAGACGGCGAGCCTGCTGGCGCGCCGCTCGCAGGCGCGGTTGCTGTACCTCCCGGCGCCGCTGCCACCGCTGTTTCCCGACCCGGCCCGCGGCGCGGCGTTCGCCCGCTCCCTCGAGAGCCTGGCGCTCGGGCTCGGCGCGAGCGTCCTCCCGGCCGACGCGTTCGCGCTCAGCGGCTACCTCTCCAGCGGCTGCCCGATCGGGGGGAACTGGATCGGCCGCGTGGCCGAGGCGGTGGTCGAGGCGGCCGCGGCGGCGCGGGCCGAGCCCAAGAAGGTCCTGGTGACCGATCTGGACAACGTCCTGTGGAGCGGGGTGATCGCCGAGGAGGGGCCTGAGGGGATTGCCTGCGAGCCCTCGGGGCGCGGACATCGCCACTTCATCTATCAAGGCCTGTTGCGCCGGCTCCGGCACGAAGGCACCGTCCTCGCCGCCCTGAGCCGAAACGACCCCGACGTCGTGCTCGCGCCGTTCCGCTCAGGGCGCATGCTGCTGCGAGAGGAGGACTTCGTCGCGATCATCGCCGGCTATCACGCCAAGTCGGCGCAAATCCGCGAGCTGGCGCAGCGGCTCAACCTCGGCCTCGACGCGTTCGTGTTCGTGGACGACAACCCCGTCGAGGTGGCGGAAGTCTCGCTCGCGCTGCCCGAGGTGCGATGCGTCACGTTTCCGCAGCACGATGACGGGCTCGCCGCCTTCCTGGACGAGGTCGCGAGTCTGTTCCCGCACCGGGAGATCACCGCCGAGGATCGCGAGCGGACGGTCATGTACCGGCGGCGACTCGAGGGGTTCGTCGCCACCGACCTCCAGGGCGCCGACCTGACGCGATTCCTCCAAGACCTCAAGATGACGCTCACGATCCACGATCGGGGCCGTGGAGACCGCACCCGTGCGGTGCAGCTCATCAACAAGACCAACCAGTTCAACCTCAACGGGCGCCGCCTCACGGACGAGGAGGTGCGCGCGCGCCTCGACGCCGGCGGCCGACTCATCGGCGCCACGCTCGCCGACCGCACGGGCGATCACGGGGAGATCCTGGCGTGCCTCGTCGGGCCGGACGGCACGATCGAGTCGTTCGTCATGTCGTGTCGCGTCTTCCAACGCCGCGTCGAGTACGCGTTCCTGGCGTGGCTCATGGGCCAGCCCAACCCGCCCACCGGTCTGCAGTGGACGAGCACGCCGCGGAACGCGCCGTTCCACCAGTTCCTGAGTGACATCGCGGGACCGCTCAACGGCGCCGGCGTGGTGCACGTCGAGCCGGCGGCGCTCGCGGCGCGCCACGCTCCCGACGTCGCGCTGTTCGCGCTTCGCCAGTCCTGAGTGAACGGGATGACTCCGGATCATCCGTTCCCCGGCGGCGCGCGCTTCGCGTTCACGATCATCGACGACACCGACGTCGCGACGGTCGAGAACGTCCGGCCGATCTACCGGCTGTTGGAGTCATTGGGGATGCGGACCACCAAGACCGTGTGGCCGGTGCGGTGCGAGGAGGGGAGCCGGAACTTCGCGCTCTCGGAGACGATGGACGACCCGCACTACCGCGACTTCGTCGTCGACCTGCACGCCCGCGGCTTCGAGATCGCCTTCCACGGCGCGACGATGGAAACCAGCACACGGGAGCGCACGGCGCGGGCGCTCGACCGGTTTCGCGGCGTGTTCGGCGCGCCACCGCGCGTGCATGCGAACCACTCGTTCAATCGCGACAACCTTTACTGGGGCCTCGGGCGGGTCGACGATCCCGCGCTACGCCTGCTGTACCGCGCGGCCTTCCCGCAAGCGCCCGACTTCTATCAGGGGCACTGCCCGGGGTCCCCCTACTGGTGGGGCGACCTCTGCGTCGAGCAGATCGAATACGTCCGGAACCTGACCTTCTCGGAGATCAACCTGCTCCGCGTCAACCCATCCATGCCCTACCGGGACCCGAGCCGGCCCTACGTCCGCTGGTGGTTCTCCGCCACGGATGCCGAAGATGCCGAGGCGTTCAACCACCTGCTTCGGCCTGCGAACCAGGAACGGCTCGAAGCGGAAGGCGGCGTCTGCATCATCGCGACGCACTTCGGAAAAGAGTTCGGCGCGGCCGGCATGGTCAACCGGGAGACCCGGCGGCTCCTCGAGGCACTTGCCGCCCGAAAAGGCTGGTTTCCGCCCGTGGGAGACCTGCTCGACTGGCTACGTGCGCGACGCGCCGGCGATCGACTCCCCCCCGGCGAATGGCGCCGGATGCAGTGGCGGTGGGCACGGGACCTCCTAGCGCGGCGGCTCGCCCTGCGTTGGCGGGCCAGCGCCTAGGCTCTGCCGGACTGTGGCGTCGCCGCGACGCATTGCTGCCGGGACCCGACGACTGGGGCAGGCACCACCCTTCCCGCGTGCCGCGCCGTCGGGCACGGGCGTTGCACTTCTTCAGCGCCGTGATCGCCCACCACTTTACGATCGATCTCGAGGAGTACTTTCAGGTCTCCGCGTTCGAGTCCCACGTCGCGCGGTCCGAATGGGAGCGGTTCGAGTCCCGCGTGTCCCAGCAGGTCTCCCGGCTGCTCGAGCTACTCGCTGCACACGAGGCAGGCGCGACGTTCTTCGTGCTCGGCTGGGTGGCGCAGCGGCAGGCGGGGCTGATCCGCACGATCGCGGGCGCGGGTCATGAGATCGCGTCGCACGGTTGGGACCACGTGCGGGTCACCCAGCAGACCCCGCTCCAGTTCCGTGACTCCATTCGGCGGACCAAGGATGTGCTGGAGGAGATCAGCGGCGCGCCGGTCCTGGGGTTCCGCGCGCCGAGCTTTTCGATCGTGCCGGGTCGGGAGTGGGCGCTCGACGTTCTGATCGAGGAAGGCTATCGGTACGATTCCAGCCTGTTTCCGGTGCGACGCAGCGGGTATGGGTATCCCAACGGACGGCCGGATCCGCACTGGTTGGAGCGCCCGGCCGGCCGGCTGGCGGAGATTCCCCCGACCACGCTGGAGTGGTGCGGACTGCATCTGCCGGCGGCGGGCGGGGCGTACTTCCGTCTCCTCCCCTACGGCGTCGTGCGGGCCGCGCTCCGCCAGTGCGAGCGCCGCGGCGTGCCCGGCACGTTCTACATCCACCCGTGGGAGCTCGATCCCGCCCAGCCGCGACTCGATGTGTCCTGGCTGACGCGGGTGCGGCACTACGGCGGGCTCGGGCGGACGGCGCAGCGTATCGAGCGCCTGTTGAGCGAGTTCCGATTCACCGCCGTGCGGGACACCGTGGCGAGCGTCCGCGAAAGCGTCGCCGGCGCCGTATGGTGACGCTGCCGCTCGACGGCGATACCGGCGCCTGGGACGCGTTCGCCGCGCGCGCCGAGGGCAGCAGCTTCTGCCATCTCGCCGGCTGGCGCGACATCCTGAGCGACGTGCTCGGGGCGGAGTGCTTGTATCGGGTGGCGACCGATCCCGGCGGGGAGTGGCAGGGGATCCTCCCGCTGGCTCGTGTGAAGAGTCGCCTCTTCGGCCACTATCTCGTGTCCCTGCCGTTTCTCAATTCCGGGGGCCCGCTCGGCTCGCCCGCCGCCCGGCGGCAGCTGGCGCAGGACGCCGTCGCCGAGGCCCGCCGCTCACGCGCAGATCTCTTGGAGCTGCGGACCCGCGACGCGGGCGATCTCGATCTCGCGGTGTCGGCGAGAAAACTCACCGTGCTCCTCGAGTTGCCGTCGAGCGCCGAGCATCTGTCGGCGTCCTTCCACTCCAAGCTGCGCAGTCAGATCCGCCGCCCCGTCAAGGAAGGTCTCACCGCGCGCTTCGGGCTGGACCAGCGCGACGCCTTCTACGAGGTGTTCGCCCAGAACATGCGCGACCTGGGCACGCCGGTCCTCCCGCGGGCGCTGTTTGAGCGTCTGGCCGTCACGTTTCCCGATTTCGTGGTGTTCGGCGCCGTGTACCGCGGCGACCAAGCGCTGGCGGCGGGGTGCGGCTTTGTGTGGCGTGGGGAGTTCGAAATGACCTGGGCCGGCGCGCTGCGCGAGTCGCGACCGCTCGCGGCCAACATGCTCCTCTACTGGTCATTCATGGAGCAGATGATCGCCCGCGGTGTGCGCGTGTTCGACTTCGGCCGGTGCAGCCCGGGGGCAGGCACTCACCACTTCAAGAAGCAATGGGGCGGCGCCGACGTCGCGTTGCCCTGGTGTCAGTACGCCCCGAGCGGGGTGACCGCCACGCCCTCGCCGGACGATCCCGCATTCTCCTGGGGACCGCGGCTGTGGCGCCGGTTGCCGCTCGCCGTGGCGAATCTGCTCGGGCCCAGGCTGGTCCGTTTCCTCCCTTGATCGCCTGGCGGCATCAGGTCCCTGTCCGCTCACCGCTCTCCACCGCGGCGCTGCTCGCCGGCGTGCGGGCAGCCGTCGCACGCAATGGCGGGCCGGCGCGAGCCGCGGAGCAGGTGGTCGGGCTCCTGAACCAGCGGTACGGTCCGCGGGCGGTCTTGCTGACCGAAAGCGGGACCGCGGCTCTGACGGCGGCGCTCCTGGGCGTCCTGAGAGATCGACCGGGCTCCCCGGTCGCGCTCCCCGCGTATGCGTGCTACGACCTCGCCACGGCGGCCGACGGTGCCGACGCGCCGGTCCTCCTGTACGACGTGGATCCTCACACCCTGGCCCCCGACCTGGCGCAGCTTCGGGCGACGCTGCGTGACGGTGCCGCGGCCATCGTCGTGATGCACTTCTACGGTTGCCCCGTCGACCTCGCGCCGGTGAATCGCCTCGCGGCGGAGACCGGTGCCGTGGTGATCGAGGACGCGGCCCAGGCCGCCGGCGCAGTCGTGAACGGCCGGCCCGCCGGTGTCGCGGGCTCCTTCGCCGTGTTGAGCTTCGGGCGCGGAAAGGGCCTGACCGGTGGCGGCGGCGGTGCCCTCCTGGCCAACGACGACGTGGGAGAACGCCTCCTGGCCCGCGTACGGGGGCTGCTGGGTGAGCCGCGGCGGGGCTGGCCGGAGCTCCTGAAGATCGCCGCGCAGCTGCTCCTCGAGCGGCCGAACCTCTACGCCGTCCCCGCGGCACTACCATTTCTTCGGCTCGGTCAGACGATCTACCGCGAGCCGCGCCCCCTGCGGCCACCGGCGGGCGTGTCTTGCCCGGTGATCGCCGCCACGTGGACGCTCGCGGAGCGGGAGGTGGACGTGCGGCGCCGTAACGCAGAACGGTTGCTGGTGGAGCTGGGTGGGCGACCGGGCTTCGAGACGATCACGACGCCCGCTCACGCCCGGCCCGGGTACCTGCGGCTGCCGGTGCTTGCGTCACCGGAGACTCGTCGCTCAGCGGGCGAACCCGCGGCGCGGCGCTTGGGTGTTATGCGCGGCTACCCGAAGGCTCTCTGCGATCTCGACGGCTTCACCCGGCGGTGCGTGAACCGGAGCGCCGCCTTCCCCGGCAGTCGTCTGCTGGTTGAGCGGCTATGTACGCTCCCGACGCACGGGCGCCTGGGGATCCGTGATCTCGAGCGACTCGCGCAGTGGATCCGCGAAGTAGGGGGAGGAATCAGGAGCTCTTCCAGCGCCGGGGTCTGAGGCCCGCGGTCCACGCCTCGAAGGCGGCGTCCTCGATGCCGGCCGGGATGTTCACTCTGGGGAGAGTCCACGGGTCGGCCATAGCTCCTCCCCGCCCCCCGGCATGGTCGTCCTCGAGGGTGAATGCGGCCCGATAGCCCGCCGCCCGTACCGCTCGCCGCACGCGGTCGTTCCACAGGCCATATGGGTAGGCGAAGAACTCCGGGGTCACGCCCGTGCGCTCGGTGATGATGGCGCGGCTGTCGACGACTTCGCGCCGGAGATCCCCGTCCTCCAGCGCCGGCAGCGACCGGTGGGTCGCCGAATGCACGCCGAGCTGCAACCCGGTCGTAGCTGCGTCCGCGATCGTGTGCCACGCGGCGGGTCTGCACCAGCGTGGGGGCTGCCACGGGCGGCGCTCAGCCGTGAGAGCTTCCACGATCGTCCCGCCGTCACCACGGTCGACGGTGAGCCAGCGGCGGCGCTGAGCCGGGGAATAGGCGCGCAGCACTTCCGGGTCGTCCCACCAGAAGCCCGCGTCGCGCCCGGGCGCCTCCGCGACCACAAACACCGTTGCCGGGATTTTGAGACTCTGGAGCAGCGGCCATGCGTGCTCGAACACGCCGTCGTAGGCGTCGTCGAAAGTCACCGCGGCCGTGCCCCGAAGTGATTGCCTGCGCGACGCGCGACCGACAAGCTCTGCGAGCGGGACGACGTCGTAGTGGGCTACGAGCCAGCGCATCTGCCGCTCGAACGTGGGTAGCGACATGTGCAGGCCGAGCCGGTCGGAAGCATCGGCATCAGACCCGGCAACCACGTTGTGATAGCAGAGAATGACGCTCCCGCCCGAAAGCCGACGAGCGAGGGCGATCAATCCCGAGCGCCGAAGCGCGCCGTAGCAGAGGGATGCTAACCGCAAGGTGTGCCCACAGTTAGGCCATGGTGGAAGGGAGCAACTTCTGTGCCGTCGACCGACGGGCAGGGCGCCGCACAGCGACGCCGTGTAGCGGCTGCGCAACACGCCCGCATTCGCACGCGCGGGTGCGAGCCTGCCGTGGACGCGGTACGGATCTTGTTACTCTGTCCGTGCGTGCGCGAAGAGGATCGCCCGTGACGACGGTGTCCGTCGTGATTCCTACGTACAATCGGGCTCACTGGCTCCGCCAAGCGATTCGCTCGGCGCTGCAGCAGAGCCACCGGCCGCTCGAGATCCTGGTGGTCGATGACGGGTCGACGGATGACACCGCGGCCCTGTGCGCTGAGATGGGACCTCCAGTTCGTCACGTTGCCCAGGCCCATGCGGGCGCAGCGGTCGCGCGCAACCGCGGGCTGCAGGAGGCCCGGGGCGAATACGTCGCGTTCCTGGATTCCGACGATCTGTGGGAGCCGAGCAAACTCGAGATTCATCTCGCGGTGCACCGTGCCCTGCCGCACGTCGGGTGGTCCATGTCGGACTGTCGGGTGATTGACGTGGAGGGGCGCCCCCTGCCGTCACCACAGGGATTCACGCGAGCGTTTCCCGTGTTTCGCGATCTGGATCGGGCGCCGGAACGGTTCTTTGCGAGCGCGTTGATCCACACGACGGTGATGGCGGCCGGCGGCAGCCGCTCGGTTTACAGCGGGGATGCCTTTGAGCTCTTGTTCGAGGGGAATTTTGCCACGCCCCAGTGCACGGTGCTGCAGCGACGCCTGTGCGAGCGGGTGGGAGAGTTCGATCCCGCGATGCTCGTGGCTCAAGATACCGAGTACTTCCACCGCGTGGCGGCGGTGTCGCCGGTTGCCATAATCCTGGAGCCGCTCGTGCAGTGGCGAGTGGGTCTCGAGGACCACAATACGGCGCCGCGCAACACCGTTCCGATCGTCCGGAACGCGCTCATCAGCGTCGATCGTGCGGTTGCGCTGCGTCGTCCGCCGACGCCCGCGGCTGAGCGGGCGTATCGGCGGGGCCGGCGCCGGCTGTTGCTGCGACTGGCGTACGCGCACCTCTCGATGGTGGAGCGCGCACCGGCGCGGCAGGCCGTGGTGGCCGCCTGGCGGGCCGGCGCGGGACCGTCGCCTCGATCACTGGCGATCTTCGCGGCGAGTTTTCTGCCGCCGGGCGCCCTGCGGGCATTGCATAGGCTCAAACAGGCTGTCGCGCGGGTGCAACACACGGTCGGACCCTAGGGCCGCGCCCGCACGTCTCCCCGTGGCACTCTTCGTGCGACCCAGCCCAATGAGCCAACCCCACGGGAGAACACCACATGGAGCGCGACCTCGTCTTCGACATCGGGGTCAACAACGGGGAAGACACGGCGTACTACCTGCGGCGCGGGTTCCGCGTGGTGGGCGTCGACGCCAATCCCGAAATGGTTGCCTTCTGCGAGCAGCGCTTTCAGACTGAGATCCGCGACGGCCGCCTGGTCCTGCTCAATGTGGGATTAGCGGCGGAGGAGGGCGTGGCGAGTTTCTTCGTCTCGGAGGGCAACGGGGGGGTTTGGAGCTCCATCGATCCAGGGCTCGCTTCGCGCGGCGACTTCGGCACACACAGCGTCGCTGTGCAGGCCCGATCCTTGGTCAGCCTCGTGCAAGAGTACGGCGTGCCGTTTTATCTCAAGGTGGACATCGAGGGCGCCGAGCACCTTTGTCTTCGCGACATCGATCCCACCGACCCACCGGCCTACGTCTCATTCGAAGCGACCGAGGGACGGCTGCAAGATCTCTTCCTGCTGGCGCATGCCGGCTACACCCGGTTCAAGCTGATCGACCAGCTCACCTTCCGGCAGGTCATGCCGCCGCCCCTGCATTCCGTGGGCTTGGCTGCCGCGACGCTGTCCCGCTTGGCCAAGGAGCAGTTGCGTCGGATCCCGGGCCTCGTTCAGGCCGTTCGCCTGCTCCGTCGGGAGCCGGCGCCGGCCGGCGGCACCTCCGCCATGAGCTCGGGTCCGATGGCCGAAGACACCGACGGACCGTGGCGTTCGGTGGAACAGGTCGCCTATGCGTGGCTCTATTACGTGCGTGAGACCATCACGTCCAATTGGTACGACGTTCACGCAGCGCGATGACACCGCGGTGAAACACGCATGGCGCCCCTGAGCATCGCGCTGCTCATCGAATCGGACGGACCCGCGGGCGCCGAGAAGATGATGCTGCACCTCGCCGAGGCGCTGCGCGATCGGGGGCACGCCGTCTGCCCCGTCGGTCCCGGGAATGGCTGCGGCTGGTTGGCGAGCGAGTTCCGGCGGCGGGGGTTCGCGCCGGAACAGTTCGTCATTCGACGCTACCTCGATTGGCGCTGCCTGCGGGGACTCGTCGACACGTTGCGACGGCGGCGCGTCGACGTCGTCCATAGCCACGACTTCATGATGGCGGTGTACGGGGCGGCGGCCGCAGCCTGGCTGCGTCGACCCCACGTCATCACGATGCACGGCGGGCGGTACTTTGCGGACCGGTGGAGCCGGCGCGTAGCGCTGCGGTGGGCGGCGGCGCGCTCGTCTGCCGCAGTCGCCGTCTCTGCCGCCCTCCAGGCCGACCTGGCGAGGGTGCTGCGGTTGCCCCGCGCCATCTTCCCGGTGGTGCACAACGGGATCCGGCCGTGCGTCGGATCTCCCGAAGACGTCCGTCGCGAGCTTGGCATCGGGGCGGAAGAACCGCTGATCGTTTCCATCGGGAACCTGTATCCTGTCAAAGGCCACCTCGTTTTGCTGCAGGCGATGCAGGCGCTCGCCGGCTGCCATGTGGTGATCGCCGGGCAGGGCGCCGAGGAAGCGACGCTGAAAGCCTACGCCGCGGAGCACGGTCTCGCGCCCTACGTGCACCTCCTCGGCTACCGCGCTGATGTCGCGGACCTGTTGGCGGCCGCCGACGTGTTCGCGTTGCCCTCGTTGTCCGAAGGCGTTCCCCTGGCCTTGCTCGAAGCGATGTTCGCGGGTAAAGGCATCGTTGCGTCGGGCGTGGGCGGCGTGCCGGAGGTGGTGACCTCGGAGCGCGAGGCGTTGCTCGTGCCTCCCGAAGATCCGCGGGCGCTGGCGACAGCCCTGGCCCGGTTACTCAAAGACCCCGCGTTGCGCCGCCACCTCGGCGACGCGGCCCGACAGCGGGCGACCCGGGCGTTTACGGTCGATACCATGGTTGACGGTTACCTGCGCCTCTACGCGGGCGCCGTGCAGCGGCAGCGGCGCCACACTCCGAGGCTCATCGCGACACCGGATGCCCGCCCCTGACCCCCTTTCGAGCGCCGGGAAGCGGCCATGACGCGCTGCGCCGGCGCCACGGTGCCGGGGCTCTTGGCACAACGGTTGCTGCATCAGTCAGCGTGACTTTGCCCCGCCTTCGCTCCGACGCGCCTCCCGAGCACGAGCGCTTGCAACGCTCTCGTAGCCTCCTGCTCCTCGATCAGGCGAGAATTCAGGCGTGGCAGCGATTGCTGTTCGTCGAATGCGGCGACGGTTGGATCGTGGAGGAGGCCTGGCGCCGCGCGCGCCGGGGGTATGCGTGCGGCGTGGACACGTCGGCGTTGCTGGTGGCGCGGGCCACCGCGCTGCGCGGCGTTCCGGAGGCCCTCGAGTTCAAGACCTGGGACGGGTCGCGGCTTCCGTGTCCGAGCGGATTCTTCCAAGGCGTGATGTGCGCCGAACCGGTGGCGGCGCTCGGCGAGATGCACCGCGTGCTCCAGCCCGGTGGCGATATCTACCTGCTGAGCCTCCCCGACCTCGCGGCGTCGCTCGTCGCCACACTGGGCGGGGCGGGGTTTCACGAGGCGGGGGAGGTCACCCGATGTGAGGTCGACCTGGAGGGGGGTGAGCGCGCCGCGGCGGCGATCATACACGCCCGAGCTGCCCCGCTCGCCGCGCGCCCGGCGCCGATGCCCGACCGATGCAGCGTGGCCTGAATCGAGTCGATCGCGCCACGGACTTGATCGGCCCAGCCGACCCCGGGTGGGCGCCCTCCGTGCGGGCTCGTCTCGAGCGCCTCATTCCCCAGAACCGCACCGGGGTGCGGCAGATCCTCATTCGCTGCGTCGCCGTCGGCGGCGGCCTGCTGGCCGGCCTCGTCGCCGCCGAGGGTTTGCTGCGGGCGTTGGGAGCGGCGCCGACGGACGGCGTGACGACGGTCACGGAGCAGGAGTTCCGGTCCGTGCCCGGCATCTTGTCGCCGGGTCAGCACGTCATCGACCGTCGCGACCCGCGCTTACCGCACCGCGTGTCCACGAACAGTCTGGGATACCGAGGGAAGGAAGTGGCCGCGCGCAAGGCGCCCGGAGAGTTGCGGATTCTGTTTACCGGCGACTCGTTCGTGTACGGCGATTTCGTGAACGACGATCAGACGCTGCCGGCCCAACTGGAAGGGCGGCTGAACGGGCGCTGCGCCGACGTGCGGGTGGTGAATGCCGGGCTCGGCGATGCCACGATCGTGGACGAGGCGCAGTTGATCGACCGCGGCCTCCGGCTCTCCCCCGACCTGGTCATCTTGCTGTTCGGTGAAAACGACATCGCCGATTTGAATCGTCCCTCCACCTGGGACCGACTCGCCACGAACCGGAGAGCCAAGTCCCGCTTTCCGCTGGGGACGCTCTATCCGCTGCTCCGGCGCACCGCCGTGTGGAATTTCGCCCTGGCCGTCCGGGCCACGTGGCGCGCCCGCGCGCAAGCCCGGCACACGACCGGCGGCAGCATGTTGACGGCAGCGGGAAGCGCCGACCCGGTGACCCACGAGCTGCGGGAGGCCTACCGCCGCGCTCTCCTCGCCGTGCGGGACACACTGGCGCGGCGCGGCGTTCCGCTGGTCTTGGTCGCGTATCCCTCGCACATGGCGGTGACGCACGAGGCGATGCGGGACCAGATCGCGTGGGTCACCCGGACCGCGGCGGCCGCGAACGTGTTCGAGGTGAATCTGCTCGGGCCCCTGGCTGCGAGCGGGTTACCCGCCGAAACGCTCTACCTCCTGCCGTACGACGGCCACCCGTCGCCGCGCGGCTACGAGATTGCCGCGGCCTATCTGGCCGACCAGTTGCTCGCGGCCGGGCCCCTGGCGGCAGCGTGCCGCGCCAGGGGGACGGGGCGGAGGTTAGAAGATCGTGTAGATGAAGGGCGCCAGCGCGGATCCGTGCGCGAAGACGAGCAACGCGCCGACGACCAGCATGACCAGCACGATCGGCAGCAGCCACCACTTCTTCCGCACCCGCATGAAGGCCCATAACTCTCCGGCCAAGCTCGTCCGACTCATAATCGGCAATCCTCCCTAGAATTGACGTTCCATGCCGGCCCGCCGCTGGGCGTCGGCCGCTCGAGAGACCCAAAAGCTCTTTGCCGTCCGCGGGCGCACCAGGGAATCCTTGCCCGCGAGTCGGCGTAACAGGCCGGTCGGCGTCACCACCGCGAAATAGATGATGCCCATGAAGACGGGTGTGGTGACCTTGGACATCGCCGCGGCGAGCCCCATCCAGAGCCGGTAGATCGGCCCCAGCCGCGCCGGCACCACGAGCGCCGCGATCACCAGGGCGAGCCCGACCCCGGTTGCGACGCCGGCCGTGAGCAGGCGCCCGCGCCACCAGGCCAAGCCCCCAAGGACCACGAACGCCCCACCGACGGTGAGTCCGAACCGCCGACCTTCCGCGGCGCTCAGTCGAGCTGGAACTCGCGTTGCCAATCCGCGCTCTCCTTCCACTCCGGCTGCTGGGTTTTGTCCAGCAGGAACGGTCCCAGGACCAGGTAATCGATGTGCGTGCGCATGAAGCACTGGTAGGCGTCGGCCGGCGTGCACACGATCGGCTCGCCGCGCACGTTGAACGAGGTGTTCACGACCACCCCGCACCCGGTCAGCCGCTCGAACTCCTTGATCAGGTCGTAGTAGTTCGGGTTGGTCTCCCGGCTCACCGTCTGGATCCGCGCCGAGTAGTCGATGTGGGTCACGGCCGGAATGTCCGAGCGGAGCACGTTGAGCTGGTCGATGCCCCAGAGGTTCCGCTGCTCCGCCGTCATCGGGATCTGGCGCTCCCGCCGCACCGGGGCCACGAGCAGCATGTAGGGAGAGTCGCAGTCCAGCTCGAAGTAGTCGTGCACGCGCTCGCGCAGCACACTGGGCGCAAAGGGGCGGAAGCCTTCACGGAACTTGATCTTCAGGTTCATCTGCGCCTGCATGCGGGGGCTCCGCGGGTCGCCCAGAATGCTGCGGGCGCCGAGCGCCCGCGGCCCGAACTCCATGCGGCCGTCGAACCAGCCGACCACCTTTTCGTCGGCGAGGAGTCGCGCCACGCGCTCGAGCAGGCACGGACGCTCCATCCGCTCGTAGACCGCCCCCTGCGCGTCCAGGTACTCGCGGATCTCGTCGGGCGAGAACTCGGGCCCCAGGTAGGCACCGCGCATGGCGTCCTTGCCGTCGGCGACGGTGCGCGGCCGCCGCAAGTGGCGGTGCCAGATGAGCTGGGCCACGCCGAGCGCGCCGCCCGCATCGCCGGCGGCGGGCTGGATCCAGAGACGCTTGAAGGGGCCCTCTCGGAGCAGGCGGCCGTTCGCGACGCAGTTGAGCGCCACGCCGCCGGCGAGACACAGGTTCTCCATCCCCGTGTCCCGGTGGACCGTCCGCGCCATGCGCATGATGATCTCTTCGCACACGACCTGGATCGAGCGCGCGAGATCCATCTCCCGCTGGGTAAGCTTCGATTCCGGGACGCGCGGGGGGCCGCCCAATAGCCGGTCGAACGCCCCGTCGGTCATCGTGAGACCGCTGAGGTAGTTGAAGTACTTCTGGTTGAGCGTGAACGAGCCGTCCTCTCGCAGGTCGACCAGCTCGCGGTAGATCGTATCGACGTACTTGGGCTCGCCGTAGGGTGCGAGACCCATCACCTTGTATTCACCCGAGTTCACCTTGAAGCCGGTGAAGTACGTAAAAGCCGAATAGAGCAGGCCCAGCGAGTCGGGCCAATGCAGCTCCTTCAACAGCTCGAGGTCGTTCCCCCGGCCCGCGCCGAACGAGGCCGTGGCCCATTCCCCGACGCCGTCTACGGTGAGGATCGCCGCTTGCTCGAAGGGCGATGGGAAGAACGCGCTGGCGGCGTGTGACTCGTGATGCTCGGCGTAGAGCACCTCGCCGTCGTAATCCAGGGCGCTCCGAATCTCGCGGTCTTGGAACAGCTTTTCCTTCATCCAGGCGGGGCCGGCGAGGCGGAACTGCGAAAACCCGCGCGGTGCGACGCCCAGATACGTCTCGAGGATCCGCTCGAACTTGAGCAAAGGCTTGTCGTAGAACCCGACGTACGCGAGGTCGGACGGCCGGATCCCCGCAGCCTCGAGGCAGTAGCTCGCAGCATGCCGCGGAAACGCGGCGTCGCCCTTCTTGCGCGTGAAGCGCTCTTCCTGGGCAGCCGCCACGATCTCGCCGTCGCGCAGCAGGCACGCGGCGCTGTCGTGATAGAAAGCGGAAATACCGAGGATGTACGTGGCTGACACGTGAGCCATAGCAGCAAGCCCCATACCGTTGACCCATCAGTCGAAAACGACGGCGTCCCAAACCGACACGAGGACCCGCGCGCGCCCGAACACGCGACCGGTGATGAGCGTCACGCGGACGCGGGCAGCGATTCGTCTCGGGTGATTCCCTGACAGACCTAACTCCAAACGTTTCTCCTCCACTTGAGGCACCTACTTGCGCGATCGATACAACCGTTGCTACAGTGCAGCGCGTGTTGTTGGAGCGCGACAGTTGGTGCGTGCCCACAACACGATCAAGCGGTAAGCGCGGAGCGCCCCCTCGCTGAATCATTGAAGCCGCTGCTCAGAGCAAAGCCGCCGAAAGGCGGTGACGCAGAGCTACGGGACTAACGCGAGCAAAGCTCGTCATGTCCGCCGAGCCGCCAGCGAATCGACCTCACGGTCAAGAGCTGGCGGTTTTTTTTTACGGGAGTTCAGAGCGATGCCGTTCACCTTCAAGCTGTCACAGCGCCTCGCGCGGATGCACGACCGCAGCCTCAGCAGCCCGGCCGCGTGCCGGCTGCTGCCCGTGGTCGGTGCCCACCTCCCGGTGGTGAGGGTCGTCGATTCACCCGCTTCAACGCTGTTTCCTCGCACAACACACCATACGCCGCGCCGTGTCGCTCCCAGGTGGACGACTAGCGCCCAAAACGAATAGGGAAGGCTCATCATGACATTCAAACACAAGCTGTCTCGGCGCCTGGCTCTGCTCAGGAATGTCGTACTCCTCGGCGCCGTGTGCGCCGCGGCTGCGTGCGATCTCCAGCAGCTGCTCGGGCTGTTGAACCCCGTGGCGTCGGTGGCGGTGGCGCCGGCCACGGCGAGCGTGGCGGTAGGGCAGACGGTGTCGCTCGCGGCGACACCCAAGGATTCGACGGGCAGGGCGCTGGTGGCGCGGATCGTGACGTGGGCGAGCAGCGCGCCCGCGGTGGCTACGGTGGACGGCAGCGGCATGGTGACGGGTGTGGCGGCGGGCACGGCCACGGTCACCGCCACGAGCGAAGGGCAGAGCGGGGCGGCGGTGGTGACGGTCGTGGCGGCGTCGGCTGCCTCTGTGGCCTCGGTCACGCTGACACCGGCGGCGGCGAACGTGGGGGTGGGGCAGGCGGTGGGGCTGATCGCGACGCTCAAGGATGCCAATGGCAATGCCCTGATCGGGCGCGTGGTGACGTGGGTGAGCAGTGTACCCGCGATGGCCACGGTGAACGGCAGTGGGCTGGTGACGGGCGTGACGGCGGGCGCGGCCACGGTCACCGCCTCGAGCGAAGGGCGGAGTGGGGCGGCGGCGATCACCGTGACCACCCCCGTGGTCGTGACCGACCCTGCGAAGGTGACCGATCTCGCAGTTACCGGCGTGACGACGAGCGGGCTGACGCTCGCCTTCACCGAAGTCGACGACGGCACCGGCCAGCCGGCGAAGTATGACTTCCGCTACGCCGCGGGCGCGATCGCCTTCGGCTCGGCGACCGACGTGGCCCAAGGGACCTGCGTGCGGCCTGTGACCGGCACCGCGATCGGGGCCCGGCAGACCTGCACGATTCTCGGCCTCACTGCGGCGACCGGCTACCAGGTGCAGCTCGT
>DASYRJ010000096.1:0-43754 GCA_036004525.1 Gemmatimonadales bacterium
CGTCGCTCACCCAGTAGCCGCCGGCGCGACCGCCTTCCTCGAGCACGCTGACCGGGACCCCGGGAACGGCTGCCCCCGTGTCCTGATCGACGATTCGGAATGTCCAAGAATCCTGCCAGCCGGTGGCCATGCTCGCGCCCGCTCGAGATCCCGTACCCCAGGAGCAACTCCAGGGCCAGAGATCATAAATCCCTGCTCAGGAACGAGTTGTGACGGATGGCCGGAGCGCGACTCCGCTTGCGCCGCGCCTCAATCAGCCCGAGATGAGGAGTTGTGCAACGGGCGTGCGCAGCCCGCAAGCCTAGTCGCGTTTGGCGGTCTGGAAGATCCGCAGGTACTTGCCGTATCCCTCTTCCTCCAGACGCTCGACGGGGATGAACCGCAGCGCCGCCGAATTGATGCAGTAGCGCAGTCCGGTGGGGGCCGGGCCGTCGTCGAACAGGTGGCCGAGGTGGGAATCCCCGTGAGCGGAGCGAACCTCGGTTCGCGTCATGAAGAGCGACCGGTCGGTCTTCTCATGGATGTTCTCGGCCTCGAGCGGCCGCGTGAAGCTGGGCCACCCCGTGCCGGACTCGAACTTGTCGAGCGAGCTGAACAGCGGCTCGCCGGAGACGACGTCCACGTAGATCCCCGCGCGATGGTTGTCCCAGAACTCGTTACGGAACGGCGTCTCGGTGGCCTCGTGCTGGGTCACCTCGTACTGCAGCGGCGTGAGCGAGCGCCGCAGCTCCGCGTCGCTCGGCTTGGGGGCGGGCTTGTTCATGGCTGGTTGGACCTCCGTCCGGGCGGCGTCCGCGCCCCACACCTGCTGCAGGCGGCGGTCGCGGCCGCAACCCGCGCGATACATCCCGTAGCGCACGGGATTCTTGCGGGCGTAGTGCTGGTGATACTCCTCGGCCGGATAGAACGCGCCGGCCCGAACGATCTGCGTGGCGATCGGCTGCTTGAAGCGCCCCTCGAGGGCGCGCCGCGACGCCTCGGCGACGCCGCGCTGCGTCGAATCCCGATAAAAGATCGCGGTGTGATACTGGGCGCCGCGATCGCACGCCTGCCCGTCGGCCTGGGTCGGATCGATGTTGTGCCAGAAGGCGTCCACCAGCTTCTCGTACCCGACCTTGCGCGGGTCGTAGACCACCTGCACCGACTCGAGGTGCCCCGTGCGCCCGGTCGTGACGTCCTCGTACGACGGATTGACCGTGCGGCCCCCCATGAACCCGACGGTCACCGAAACGACGCCGTCGAGCCGGTCGAAGGGACGCTCCATGGACCAGAAGCAGCCGCCGGCGAAGGTGGCGGTGTCGAGGGGGGCGGGCCCCGCCGAGAGCGAGAGGGCGAAGAGGAGCGCGATGTTCATGGGCTGAATGTGCCGACTCCACCGGCCGCGCGGTAGTGTCGGTACGGATTCTTAGAGCTTTCTCATTCCCTTCACATTGCCGTGGGCCCTGAGCCCGTCGTACGTTAGCGGCGTGCAGATCCTTCTGGTGGAAGACGACCGCGACCTGCGGCGTTTCCTGAGCAAAGCCTTTCGGGAAGAGGGCTACGGCGTCACCGAGGCCGAGAATGGCGACCGCGCGCTCGAGAAGGCGCTGGGCGGCCCATTCGGCTGCGTCGTCCTCGACGTGATGCTGCCCGGCCGTGACGGCTTCAGCGTCGTCACGGAAATGCGTGCGCGGGGCGTCTTGACTCCGGTCCTCATGCTCACGGCGCGCGACGAGCTCGAGGCGCGGGTGAAAGGCCTCGAAGGCGGCGCCGACGACTACCTCACGAAGCCGTTCGACCTGCCGGAGCTGCTGGCGCGGGTCCACGCCCTGATCCGCCGCGCCGAGCTGCGCCACAAGGACGCCACACTCAAGGTGGGAGACCTCGTGCTGGACCCGCTCACGCGGCAGGTGACCCAGAGCGATCGCCCGGTGGACCTGAGCCCCCGGGAGTTCGCACTCCTCGAGTTCCTGATGCGCAACGCCGGCCGCTCGGTGTCCCGCTCCCGCATCGCCGAGGCGGTGTGGAGCTACCAATTCGATCCCGAGACCAACGTCGTCGACGTCTACGTCAACTACCTCCGCAAGAAGCTCAGCTTCGCCGGCCGTGCGGCGCCGATCCGTACGGTGCGCGGCGTGGGGTACCGGCTCGACCAGGAAGGCGGGACGCCGTGAGCGAGCTCGGCCTCGGCACCATGCTCACCCGCCGATTCACGCGCGTCGCCTGGACGGCGCTCACGGCGTACGCCTCCCTGGTCGTGGCCTTCTTCGCCGTCGCCGCGGAAATGGCGTTGCGGCGCTCGCTGGAGCACTCGGCCGACCTCACCCAGTCGCTGCTCGGCGCATACCGCGACTCGACGACCGAGCCCGGGGGCGTCATGCCGTCCGCGCTCGCCGACCGGCTCGTTGAAATGGGCGGGCAGGTCGTGATCACCCGTACGACGACCAACGCCGGTGGCATGCCGCAAGTCTATTACCTCTCCCCGGGGATGCCGGCACGGCGGCTCGAGGGCCTGCCCGCGGCCGCCACCCCCGACGAGCTGCGGACGGCGCTGCTCGCCGCGATCACCGAGCGCACGCCGTGGCGCTACCGCGTGCTGCACCGCGCCATGGGCGCGTTCGACATCTATGTGGTCGCGAGCCGCCAGTCGTACCTCGTGGCGCTGGGCGTGCTCGCGGCGGCCGCCGCGCTGCTGCTGCCGGTGGCCGCCGTGACCGCGGCGCGCGGCGCGCGCCAGGCCGTTGGTGCTGCGCTCCAACCGCTCGAGCGCGTCGCCGCCGAGACGCGCGCCATCGGTCCGGCGGAGCTCGGCACCCGCCTGACCAGTCCCACGGGCCAGGCGGAAGTCACGGAGCTGGCGGACAGCATCAACCGCATGCTCGAGCGGGTGGATCGCGCCCACCGCGCCCTGCAGGCCTTCACCGCAGACGCGAGCCACGAGCTGCGCACGCCGCTCACGCACCTGCGCGCGCAAGTCCAATGGGCGGCCGCCGAGGGGAGGACCGAAGCGGAGACGCGCGAGGCCCTGGGCGCGATGGAACGGGTGCTCGACCAGACGGCGAAGCTGGTGGAGGAGCTGCTCCTCATCGCCCGCGGCGAAAACCGCCAACTGGCGCTCGCCCACGCCCCGTTCGACCTCACGGCCGTCGTGGACGAAGTGCGGGAGATCACGGAAGCGATGGCGCTGGGGCGGGACCTCGCGGTACGGGCGGCGGCCTCGCCGCCGCGCTGGGCCCTGGGCGACGCCAACCGCACGCGCCACGTGCTGCTCAACCTCGCGTCCAACGCCGTTCGCTACACGCCCCAGGGGAGCATCACGTTCGCCCTCGATAGCGACGGGGAGATGGTGGGCGTGAGCGTTCGCGACACGGGGCCGGGCGTCGCCCCCGAGCACGTGGACCGCATCTTCGACCGCTTCTTCCGCGTGGACCAGTCGCGCAGCCGCGACCTGGGCGGCAGCGGGCTCGGCCTCGCCATTGCGCGGCTCTTGGCCGAGCTCCAGGGCGGCCACATCAGCGTCGAGAGTACACCGGGGGCGGGGAGCACGTTTACGCTGTGGCTGCGGGCCTCACCCCCTGACCCCCTCTCCGCAATGCGGAGAGGGGGGACGCAAGGCTAGTTCAAGACGCTACTGTGCCGCGAGACCCCGCGTGCCGGCGGGGAGGCCTGCGACCGCGCCGAGCGGGGTGAGGCGCCCGTTCGCCTCGACGCGGAACGCGTGGATCGCCGGGTCGGCGCCCGTGCCCAGCGCGTACAGGTAGCGGCTGTTGCCGCTCAGGGCGACATCGTTCAACCCGCCACCCACCACGGCGCTCGCCCCGTCGGCCTCGCCAAGGCTGATCGATCCGTCGCTCGCGATGGAGAAGCCCGAAATCGATCCGGCGCCGTTGCCGGTGAAGCCGAAGCGTCCGTCGTTGGTCACCACGGCCCAGCACGGCGCACCTTGGTGCGTGGGCACGGCACCGCTCACGACGTGGAGCGCCCCGCTCCTGCCCAGCACGTAAGAGGAAGCCGAGCCAGAGGCTTCGGAGACGAACACCTCGTTGCGAAGGCCGAACGCGAAGCCGAAGGGCGTCCCCCCGGCGGACGCCACCCAGGCGGGCCCGCTCGCCACGCCGTTTGCGTCCACGGCGTACACGTCGAGCCTGCTCGTGGCCTTTTCGGTGACGACGAGGCTGCGGCCGTCGGGGCTGAACGACACCTGCGCCGGTCCCACGTTCGAGGCGGACAACGGCTGGGTGGAGCCGGCGATCGGCGTGAGCCCGGCCGCGGTGCCGATCGTGAACCCGCTGATGTTGCCGTCGCCGCCGGCGTTCAGCACGTACAGCACGTTGCCGTGGACCGTGACGCTGATGGGGAGCGTGCCGCCGGAGGGCGTCCGGCCCGCGAGCGACAGACCCGCGGGGCCCACGGTGAACACCGACACGTCGTTGGATCCGGCGTTGACCGCGAACAGCAGTCGCCCGTCGTTGCTCAGGGTGACGCCGCCCTGGGAGCCCAGTCCCGATCCCGTGCCCGTGCCCCCCGTCGCGAAGGCGCCGGCCCAGGCGAGCCTACCGTCGGCGCCGCGTGTGAAGACAGCCACGGCGTTTCCCGCCGCTTGGTTGGTGAGGGTGTAGACGGCACCGGGTGTGTTGGCGCCGCTCGAAGCGCTGGAAACTTCCGCGGCGATGCCGGCGTCGAGCGCCGCGCTGGGTCCCGTGATGCCGCGATCGGGCGTGCAGGCCGCGGCGGCCGCGGCGAGCGCGATGAAAGCGAGATGCTTCGTCATGGAGCGATTCCTCTCGAGAATTGTGGATCGGCTTGGTACGGTCTCGCGCAAGGAACGCTCACGTCAGGCAAGGCGGAACCACCGCACGACCGTCATGAGAGGTTTCTCATACGTATCTCACGCACGTCGAGAGCCTTTGGCAGGAAGGACGTGGCCGAAGGCGTCGCTGGAAGGCATACTTCCACGACCCAAGGAGGTTTACATGTCCCGTCCTAACGACGACTTAGACCGGCGCGAAGCGCTGAAGCTCATCGCCGGCGGACTCGGCCTCGCCGCGATGGGCGGCGGGACACCGGACGCACACGCCGTGTCATCCCGGCCGGGGCCGTTCTTCGCCGCCCCGCCCATCGACACGGTCCGCATCGGCTTCGTCGGCGTCGGGGGCATGGGGAGCGCCCACGTCCGCAACCTGCTCCGCGTCAAAGGATGCGTGATCAAGGCGGTGGACGACATCGTGCCGGAGAAGGTGACCCGCATCCAGGACCTGGTCGAGCAGGCCGGCTTCCCACGTCCGACGGGCTACTCCCGCGGGCCCACGGACTTCGTCCGCATGTGCGAGGAGGAAGAGCTGGACGTGGTCTACAACGCCACGCCGTGGGAGTGGCACGTCCCCATTTGCCTCGCGGCAATGCGCAACGGCAAGCACGCCGTCACGGAGGTGCCGGCGACCTACACCGTCGACGACTGCTGGGCGCTGGTCGAGCACGCTGAGAAATACCGCAAGCACTGCATCATGATGGAGAACTGCACGTACGGGCGGATGGAGATGATGGTGTTCAACATGGTGCGGCAGGGCGTGTTCGGGGAGATCCTGCACGGCGAAGGCGGGTACCTGCACGACCTGCGGTCCGTGAAGTTCAGCCCCGAAGGCGAGGGGCTGTGGCGCCGCGCGCATTCGATGAAACGGAACGGCAACCTCTACCCGACCCACGGCCTCGGGCCCGTAGCCAACTGCATGGATATCAACCGGGGCGACCGGTTCGCGTCCCTCGTCTCGATGAGCGGCCCCTCCCGGGGACTCCAGGCGTACGCTCGCGAGCATTTTCCGGAGGGCTCACCCCAGCGTCAGGAGCGATACGTCCTGGGCGACGTGAACGTGAGCCTGATCAGAACCGCAACCGGCCGCACGATCTGCGTCAGCCACGACACGAACCTCCCGCGCCCCTACAGCAGAGTCCACGTGGTTCAGGGCACCCGCGGTCTGTTCCAGGGCTACCCCGATCGCGTCTACATCGAGGGGCGCAGCAAGCCGGACGAGTGGGACGCCGCGGAAGCGTACCTCGCCGAGTTCGATCACCCGCTCTGGAAGCAGATGGAGGAGCAGAGCCGGGGCGCCGGCCACGGCGGCATGGACTACCTCGAGGACTACCGGCTCATCAAGTGCCTGCGCGAAGGAGTGCCCACCGACATGAACGTCTACGACGCGGTGGCGCTCAGCGTCGTCACGCCGCTCTCCGAGTGGTCGGTGGCGAACGGCGGCCGGCCCATCGAGTTCCCCGACTTCACACGCGGTGGATGGAAGACGTGGCCGCGGCTGGGGATCGTCACGGCATGACCGAAGGCAGGTCACGTGCGCTGGTGACGGGTGGGGCGGGGTTCGTCGGCTCACATATCGTCGATCGCCTGTTGGCGGATGGTCACGACGTGTGCGTGGTAGATGATCTGTCCACGGGATCGGCCACCAACATCGCGTCGGGGGCGGAGTTCCACCGGGCCGACATCCGCGATCCGGCCTCGCTGCGGGACGTCGTCGCCCGACTCAGGCCGGAGGTCGTGTTCCATGCGGCGGCGCAGACGGACGTGCGCCGGTCGATTCGGGAGCCGGACTTCGACGCCCGGGTGAACGTGCTGGGCGGCCTGAACGTGTTGCGCGCGGCCGTGGCCGCCGGGGCACGACGCATCGTCTACGCGTCGTCGGCCGCCGTGTACGGCAACCCGGGCCGCGTGCCGGTGTCCGAAACCGACCCGACGCGCCCGATCTCGGAGTACGGCGCGAGCAAGCTCGCGTTCGAGCACTATCTGAGCGCATACGGGGCCCGCAGACTGATCGAGTACGCGGCGCTGCGATACGCGAACGTCTACGGTCCGCGGCAGCGCGCCGATGGGGAGGCCGGCGTCGTGGCGATCTTCACGCGACAGATGCTCGCCGGCGAGCCCGTGACGATCTTCGGTGACGGCACGAAGACACGCGACTACGTGTACGTGGGCGACGTCGTCGAGGCGACCATCCGTGCGGCCGCCGGGCCATCGGGAGTGGTCGCCAACGTCGGGTGGGGACGGGAGGTCTCGGACCGCGAGCTGTTTCGGGCGGTGGCGGCCGCCACGGGATACGCGAAGGAGCCGACCCACGCCGCGGACCGGAAGGGCGACATCGCGCGGATCTGTCTCAACCCCGCGGTCGCGCGGCAAACCTGGGACTGGCATCCGTCGGTGCCGCTCGAGGACGGGGTGCGTCGCGTGGTCGAGCACGCCAAGGCCAAGCCATCGGCGCGCCCGCACTAGTCATCCTCGCCGCCGGAGTCGGCAGCCGCTACGGCGGACCGAAGCAGATCGAGTCGATCGGCCCGGGCGGCGCGACGCTGCTCGACTATTCCGTCTTCGACGCGCGACGCGCAGGGTTCGGACAGATCGTCGTAGTCACGCGGCCGGACCTCGCGGCGGCGTTCGACCGGATCGACGCGACGGTCGTCCTCCAGCGACTCGACGATGTGCCCACGGGCGAGCCCGTGCCGGCGGGCCGCGCCAAACCGTGGGGGACGGGCCAGGCGGTGCTGGCGGCGGCACCTCAGGTTGACGGCCCATTCGTCGTGGTGAACGCGGACGACTTCTACGGCCGTGACGCCTTTAGGGCGGCGGCGGCGTTCCTCGCCACGCCCGCCGACGCCTTCGCCAACATCGCATACCCCCTGCGTGACACGCTCAGTGCGGCGGGAGGGGTCAACCGCGCGGTGTGCCGCGCCGGCGCCGGCGGGTGGCTGGAAGGCGTGGAGGAAGTCGTGGACATCCGAGGCAAGAGCGACGGCACCTACGAGGGAACGGACACCCGCGGGGCTCGGGTGGCGATCGCCGCCGACGCGCTCGTCTCGATGAACATGTGGGCCTTCACTCCTGCGGTGTTCGCCCTGCTGCGGCGCGGCTTCACGGAGTTCCTCCGCGGGCAGGGCGCCGAGCGAGGCGAGTTCCTGATCCCCCACGCGATCCGGGACGCGCTGCACCGCCGTGAGGCACGGGTGCGCCTGCTGAGTACGAACGGCCGCTGGCTGGGCGTGACCTACCCCGAAGACCGGGCGCGCGTCGAGGCGGCGTTGCGGCAGCTCGTGGCCGCGGGCGAATACCCCGAGCGGCTCTGGGGGGAGAGATGAGCGATCCGCGAGAGGCGCTCGCGCAGTTCGCGCTCGAGGGCGATCCGGACTCGATCGAGCCCTTCCCGGGTGGTCACATCAACGAGACGTATCGTGTGGCAGTACGGCGGGGCGGTGCTCGTCTCCCGTACCTGCTGCAGCGTGTCAACCCGCGCGTCTTCCCCGACCCTGTTCGCGTGATGGAGAACGTCGCGCACGTCACGGAGCACGTCGCCCGGCGGCTCTCCGCCGCGGGGATCGCGGACTGGCGCCGCCGCGTGATCGTGCTCGCGCCGGCGCGTGACGGCCGCCTGTGGGTGACCGACGCGGATGGCGGGATCTGGCGGCTCTACCCGTTCGTCCACGCACGGGTCACCGAGCGGGCGACCACTCCGGGCGAGGCGCGCGAGGCGGCGCGGGCGTTCGGGCGCTTCCTCGCGCTGCTGGCGGACTATCCCGGACCCCCGCTGCACGAGACGATTGCAGGCTTCCACGACACCGCCCGGCGCTACGCCGCGCTCGATGGGGCGGTGGAGACGGACGCGTGCAGGCGGGTCGCCGCTGCGCGGGCGCAGATCGATGCGCTGCTCGCACAACGCTCGCTCGCCGACGTCCTGCCACCGCTGCTCGCGCGCGGTGAAGTGCCGCGGCGCGTGGTGCACAACGACGCGAAGATCTCGAACGTGCTGTTCGATACCGCGACGGGAGAAGCGTTGGGCGTGGTGGATCTCGACACCGTGATGCCGGGATCGGCGCTGCACGACTTCGGCGACCTGGTCCGGTCCACCGCGAGCCCCACCGACGAGGATGAACCGGATCTGCGCCGCGTCCACGTCCGCCTCGAGTTCTTCGAGGCGCTCGTGCGCGGCTTCCTGGCGGAGGACGGGGCGGGCCCTGTCCTGGTGCCCCGCGAGCGGGAGCTGCTCGTGTGCGCCGGCCGGCTCATCACCCTCGAACAGGCCGTCCGCTTCCTCACCGATCACTTGAACGGCGACGCCTACTACCGGGTCACTCGGCCCGGTCAGAACCTGGATCGCTGCCGCACGCAGCTCCGCCTGGTCGAGTCGCTCACCGCGGCCCAGGAGGAGCTCGAGGAGATCGTTCGGCGGGCGTGAAAAGCAGATCCTTCGCTCGCGCGCGTGCCGCGCGCTCGCTCAGGATGACAAGCCGCGGGGCGCTCTCATTGAAGGAGTAAGGGGAGAGGGGGCGAAGGATCCTCCTCACACCCCCCGCCAGGTGCGCACGACGGCCGTGGACCCCGGCATCGCGACGGGCGCCACGGGCATGGGGCCGAAGCCGACGTCGGGCGGCACGAGCTCCTGCTGCGACGCGAGCAGCTCGTCCCACACGATCACCTGGCCGGTGTACGCCGCCTCCCGCCCCATGATCGCCGACAGCGTGGTCTCGGCCACCTGACGGCCTTCGTTCAGGGGCGTGCCGGCGCGGATGCTCGCGATCAGGTCGGCGTGCTCCTGCTCGTAGGGATTGATCTTGGGCGCCTGCGGATCGCGCTGCCACGGCGCCGCGCCCTCGATGACCGACCTGCCGTTGGACGTCCCCCGCGTCCCGACGAACCGCTCGCCCACATGCGATGCGGTGCCGTCGATCTGGCGGCACATGCTCAGCACGTGCACACCGTTCGGGTACTCGAAGTCCACGGCGAAGTGATCGTAGACGTGGCCGTAGGCGGGATCGGTACGCCACTGGCGGCCGCCCACGCCGACGGCCTTCACCGGATGCGCGCCGAGGGCCCAGTTCGCCACGTCGATGTTATGGATGTGTTGCTCGACGATGTGGTCGCCCGAGAGCCACGTGAAGTAGAGCCAGTTCCGGATTTGCCACTCGACGTCGGACCACTCGGGCTGGCGCGGATGCATCCACAGCCCGCCCTGGTTCCAGTAGACCTGACCGCCCACGATGTCGCCGATCGCGCCGCCGTGGATGCGCTCCATCGCGGCCCGGTAGCCCGGATCGTGGCGTCGCTGCGTGCCCGCGACGACCGCGAGGCCCTTCTGGGCCGCGAGGTCGGCCGACGCGATCACCGAGCGGACGCCCGCGGGATCCACGGCGACCGGCTTTTCCATGAAGACGTGCTTCCCCGCGGCGACCGCGGCGGCGAAGTGCGTCGCGCGGAACGCCGGCGGCGTCGCGAGGATCACCAGGTCCACCTTGCTCGCGATCACCTTCTGATACGCATCGAACCCGGTAAAGCAGTTGCGGTCGTTGACCTTGATCTTGGGCTTCAAGGCCGCGTTCGCCTCTTCGGTGACCATGGTGGCGAGATTCTCGCGGCATTTCGCCAGACGGTCGGGGAACAGATCACCCAGCGCAACGAGCTCTACATCGTCCGATGAGGTGAGACAGTCGTGCATCGCGCCGGTGCCGCGGCCACCGCAGCCGATCACGCCGACGCGGATCTTGCGGGCCTTGCCGACCAGGGCCGGGCCACGGGTGTACGGCAGGGTCACGGCGGCGGTCGCCGCGGCGCTGGTCTCGAGGAATTCCCGGCGGGTGACGGCACGGCGGTGTTTGCGTGTCATACGGGACTCATGGAAGAAGGACGATGCGGAAGCCGACGAACGGGGCGTCGGCGAGCCACCAACGGCTCTTGGGGAATTGGGGATCGGTCTGATTCCACGCCGGCGTCTGCCTGGCGCGCGCCCGCGGGCCCACCTGCTCCGGGGGATCGGCCCACGATCCGCCCCGTGCGACGGGGCGGCCATCCGCACCCGTGACCCACTCGGCCACATTGCCGAGCAGGTCGTGCACGCCGAGCGCGTCGGCGTGCTTGGCGGCCGCGGGATGGGACTGGCTGCCGGCGTTCCCCGCGTGCCAGGCGAGCGCGTCGCGCCGCTCGGGCGTCAAAGTCGTGTCGGTACCGAGGCCCGCCTCGAGCGCGCGACTCCACTCGGCATCCGTCGCCAGGCGATACCGCTTGCCTGTCTTGCCCGCGAGCCACGCGCAGTACGCTTGAGCGGCGGTGTACGTCATGCCGATCGCGGGATATCCGTGGTGCCCAAAACCCCGGTCGGGAGCGCCGTAGGGGCGGCTGGGCCGGGAGACGGCGTCGACGGAGTCGGTGGGCACCCGGCCCGCGAGATCGAGCCGGAATGCCCAGACGTCATACTCGTCCCACGTGACCTCCGTCTTCCCGATCCAGAACGGGCCGACGGAGACCGTGCGCGGGCCTTGCGGGGTATCGAGCGTCACCGTGCCGCCGGGAACGGGGATCATCTCGAAGCTCACCAGTGTCCCTGGGATCGAGTCGCGATATGGCAAGAAATGGACCGCCGACTGGCCGAGAACGGCCGCTGGCCACGTCGCGAACGCCAACGCCGACAGTAGGTTACGCAGCATGACCGCGGTTGCCTTCGTCCTCATCGCGGGGACCGTTGCGTCGGCGACGCAGGAAGTGCGCCGCGAATACATCGAGCTGCACATGGGCGTGGCCACGCGCATCGTGGTGTACGCCGCTGACGACGGAACGGCGCGGCGCGCGGCGCGCGCGGCGTACGCCCGGATCGCGGAGCTCGAAGAGATTATGAGCGATTATCGCCCGCAAAGCGAGGTCCGTCGCCTCGCGGACCGGTCCGGTGCCGACGTGCCCGTCAGCGAGCCCCTCTACGCCGTCCTGGCGCGCGCGCTCGAGCTGGCACGCCTCTCGGACGGCGCGTTCGATCCCACCGTGGGGCCGTTCGTGGAGCTGTGGCGCGAGGCGCGGCGAACCGCCCGGCTACCCGCGCGGCCCGCGCTCGACTCGGCCGCCGCGCGCGTGGGATGGCAGAAGGTCCGTCTCGACTCCGCGACCCGCTCTGTGCGGCTGGATGTGGCCGGCATGGGGATCGACCTGGGCGGCATCGCCAAGGGGTACATCCTGGATCAGGCGCGGGCGGAGCTCAACCGGCACGGCGTGAGACGCCTGCTGCTCGAGGCAGGGGGCGACATCTCCACCGGCGATCCCCCGCCCGGCCGCGCCGGCTGGCGGGTGACAGGCGTGCCCGGCGGACGCCCGTTGGCCAACGCCGCAGTCTCGACCTCCGGCGACACCGAGCAGTTCGTGATCATCGACGGGGTGCGGTACTCCCACGTGGTGGACCCGCGCACGGGGCTCGGCGTGACGGGCCGCCGCCAGGCGACGGTCGTCGCGCCCGATGGCGCGACGGCCGACGCCCTTGCGACGGCGCTCACGGTGCTCGACGACGCGCGCGGCGCCGTGTTGCTCGGGGCGTTTCCGGGAGTGGTCGCCGAGGTGCGACGCGTCCCTTAGATCACAGAGCCGAACTGGCTCTCGGTCGGCTCCGCTCAGCAGAACCACGGCTCGGTGAGCCGCGGCGGCCGCGGCCTCGGGACGGTCCAGGTGGGCGCGGGCGGCGTGGGACGCGCCGCGGCCCGATACGCCGCCGCCCGGATTCGGAGGAAGGTCCCCTCCGCGTCGTCGCCCTCTCGGGTCGCTCGCTCCACGATCGCCATCACGTCGCGCTGCAATGCGTCCATTCGGGCATCGGGATGGGTCCAGGTGTAGGTGAGCGCGGCGGCGTCGAGCGGCCCCAGGAACGCCCGCATCGCCCGCCGGCCCAGCAGCGCCGAGCCGGGGGGCACGAGCAGGCGAATCCCCCACTGCACCGGATCCACGCTCTCCACGAGGTCCTGCGCGGCGACGAACTCGAGCAGCTCGATGTAATCGTCGAGCGTCGTCCACGGCGTGAACGGCAGGAAGGACGGGCGCAGGGCGATCCCCGAATCACGCGTCGCGGCGAGGACCGCGTACACGTCCGCGCGGGTGTGCCCCTTCTCGAGGTTCGCGAGCACCGCGTCCGACAGCGACTCGACCGCCGAGACGATGAAGCGGCAGCCGAGCCGCGCGAGCTCGGGGAGGAGCGCGCGGCGCTCGAGCAGGTGTTCCACTTTCGCAGTGCAGTCGAACGTGACGCCCGAGAACTCGGCGTGCATCGAGCGGACGATCTTCAGGGAGTGGCCGGGGCCGTTCAGGAAGTCGGGGTCCCCGAAGGTGATGTGCGTGGCGCCCGCGGCCACGTGACCGCGGATGTCGGCGAGTACGACGTCGGCGGGCACGATGAAGAACCGCCCCCCGTACACCGGCGGGATGGGGCAGTGCAGGCAGTGGTGCAGGCAGCCGCGGCTCGCCTCCACGTACCCCGCCGGGCGGCGCTCGCCGTTCTCGAGCAACGCCGAGTACGTGTCCAACGCGGGGAGCGCGCGGCGGCTCGGCACCGGGAAGTCGAGGCGCTCGAGCACGGGCCCAACCGACTCCCTCCCCTCCCCTTTGACCAGTGCGACGAGCGCCTGCTCATACTCGCCGCCGACCACGGAGTCGGCGATTCCGTCGAGCAGATAATCGGCATTCAGGGTCGCGTACAGGCCGTAGAAGCAGATGTGCGCCGCCGGGTTGACACGACGGACGCGGCGGGCGGCCCCGATGCCGAGCCGCAGCGCGGTGTGCATCGGAACGGAGATCCCCACGAAGCGGGCGCGCCGTACGAGGCCATCGTCGAACGGCTGAACCGCGAGGTCCAAGGCTTGCGGCGCGAACCCGGCGCGCTCGAGAAACGCGAGCGGGCGCGCCAGCCCGTCCGGTTGATGGCCCAGCTCGTAGCAGGACAGCAGCAGGATGCCACCGGGAGTCATGCCAGGAAACTATATCCCCGGCGCCCTGGAAAGCATTATGTTGATCCGGGAGGTTTCCATGCGCAAACTCAGCGGTGTCGCTTTCGTGCTCATCGTCCTGTCCGGCATGGCGTGCGCCGGCAAGCGTGTCCTCGTCCCGGCGCGGATGGATCTCCATCCCTACGGGAAGATCGGCCTCGTGACCTTCAGCGTCGAGAACGCCAAGGGCTCGCTGCATCAGTTCGCGACGGAGCGGTTCGCGGAGAATGTCCTCGCGGCGCAGCCGGGGATCGAGATCCTCGAGCTCGGCAACGTGGACACGCTGATGCAGCGGGTGGGGGAGCGGGAGGTCGGGATCGCGACCGCCCAGGAGCTCGGCAGGCAGCACGGCGTGGCGGCGGTGTTCGCCGGGCACTTGAAGGTCACGAATCCGACGGCCTCCGGGGGAATCGCCGGGCTCGTGACCCCGCACCTGGAAGCGACGGTCCGGACCGATCTGAACGTGCGGCTCCTGTCGACGCAGTCGGGCGGCACGGTGTGGCGCTCGAGTGCCTGGGCCACCCAGAAGGTGGGAGGCGTCTCGATCGTGGGCGGCCAGCTGAACTTCGGCGCGCGCGACCCCAAGACGGCCTATGGGCCGATGGTGAACACGATCGTCAACATCGTGACCCGGGATATGTGGTCGACCTGGCAGAAGCAGTAGATCACTGCACCATCCCGAAGCGCTTGTTCTGCGCGGTCATCTTCAGGAAGTAGCGGAGCCGCTGCTCGTGGACCTCCGGCCGCGGCTTGGCGGCCACGATCCACCCGATGCGGATCCGTTTGTACGACTCGGGGAAGCGCTGGAAGTTCTTCCAGGTGGCAGGGTCCCCCTCCAGGCGGCGCAGGATGTCGGCAGGCACCTTCCATTCCAGGCGCGGCTTGGTGTCCAGCTTGTGATGGAAAACGTGCTCGATCGACGCGAGGCCCACCTTGGTCATGCGGCCTGAGGCGATCAGCCGGCGGACCCGCTCGCGGTTCATGGCGGACAGGCGGCTCGTGCGCCGCCGCGGCGAGAAGCGCTGCGCGTAGCGGTCGGCGTCGACCGGCTTCAGGATGCTGTCGATCCAGCCGTAGCACAGCGCTTCTTCCACTGCATGATTGTAAGGAATCCGCGGCTTGCCGCTCTGCTTCTTGTAGTAGATCAGCCAGATCTCGGGGGCGGTCTTGTGGTGGCGCGCCAGCCAGGCGCGCCATTCGCGGCGGGTTTTGACGTACAAGGTTTTTCCCAGCTTCAACCCTCACCCCCTGGTCTCGGCCAGCATGGCCTGCCACCCCTCGCGCACACTCGGGTAGCGCGGCGTCCAGGTGCGCTCGCCGCGCAGTTTCTTGTTGGAGATGCGGTGCGAGCGCGCCAGCGTCTCACCCAAGGAGCCGAGCAGCCGGGTCACCCACGGCGGCGGCAGCCGGGGGGGCGGAACGCCGAGGGCGGCTGCGAGGGCATCGACGTACGCGCGGCGGGTGAGCGGCTCGTTGTCCGCGACGTTGTAGGTGCCGGCGCGGACCTCCAGCGCGGCGACGACGGCGCTGGCGGCGTCGTCGTGGGAGATCGAGGAGAAGTAGGCTCCGTCCGGGCCGGGGAGCGGGGCCCAGCCGCGGCGCACGAATCGCATCATGGCGCGGACGTGCTCGGCGTCGGGACCATAGAAGGCCGCGAATCGCAGCACGATGCCGGTGCGGTCCCCCGCGCTGTCGGTGAAGCGTACGACCGCGCGTTCGGCGTCGGCTACGGTGCGGTTGTAGGCCGTAGGACTGATGGGCGTGGACTCGTCGATCCACCGGTCTCCCATGTCGGGATAGACCGGAGCGAACGATTCCTGAATGAACCGGGCGGCGCCGGCGGCGATCGCTCCTTCGACCAGGTTCGCCGAGGCGACGCGGCGGATGCGGTCGTTCTCCCGCCAGGCCCAGGGGAGGAGCATCCGGGACGTGGGCGGAATATGAGTGGCGACGTTGATCACCACGTCGTGTCCGGCCACGGCCCGCCGCAGCGCCTCGGCGTCGAACAGGTCCACGGCCACCGTCGCCGCCCCCAACCGCTCGAGGGCGGCGCGCTTCTCCGGCGAGCGGCCGACCGCCGTCACCCGGTGCCCGGCCGCGATCAGCTGGGGAATGGCTCGCCGGCCGATCACTCCCGTGGCGCCCGCTACGAAGACGTGGAGGCCCGCCATGGCCTACAAAGCTAACCGCACTCTCAGCAACCGTGCCCCCACATGTCCACCGCCTCCACGAACTGCTGCGCCGCCCGAGCCAGCTCGGCGTCGGTGATCTGGGCGCGACCCGCCTGCTCGAGCGCCCGATCGAGCGCCACCCACAAACTGCGGCGATGAGGCGCGAGCTGGAGCGCGCGGGCGAGCGGCCCGATCGCGTGGTCGTGCCACCCTTGGCCCGAGTAGAGCCGCGCCAACCTCTGCATCGCGGCCACGTCCCGCGGGTGCTCCTGCAGGTGCAGCATGAGCGAATCCACCCGCCGGTCGAGCACCTGCAGGTCGCCGAGCTGGGGGGGCGCCGCGGGGGCGGGGGAAACCGGCCACACAATGGCCTGCGACGCGGAAGGCGGCACCGGCTCCGTGGCGAGAAAGCGGGCGCCCGCGATCAACCCGGCGTCGAACGCGGCGGCGATCAGCAACCCCTTCCAGTAGGTCATGGCGTCCTCCCGGCAGGGGAGAACGCACGCGGCGCGCCAGGCCAAGTTGAGGCGAGAGACAGCGCGTTTGTGTCGGCGGGGATACGGTGAACGGGGGGGAGGCGTGTCCGAGCAAACATCCCCTTGACGGGATTGGGAACATTGTTAGGTATTTGAGCGTAGTTAAGGCCAAGGAGCCATGTCCATGGGAAGCCAGGAGCGCCGCAGCCGCGAGCGCGTCGAAACGCGCCAGCGAATCCTCGAAGCCGCACGTGAGATGTTCGTGCGGCTCGGCTATGAGGCGACCACGATGCGCGCCATCGCGGAGCGGATCGAATACACGGCCACCGCCATCTACCACCACTTCCGGAACAAGGAGGAGCTCCTTACCGAGCTCGCCACAACCGATTTCCGGGCTCTGGCGGCGGCCTTCCAGCGCATCGGCCGGATCGAGGATCCGATCGAGCGGCTGCGCCGCATCGGTGACGCCTACGTGGACTTCGCCCTCGAGCACCCGATGCAGTACCAGCTGATGTTCATGACAACGCATCCGCAGATGGATGTCAAAGGCATCGCCCACGGTGATCCGAGCGAGGACGCGTACGCGTTCCTGCGCGACGTTTGGACGGCGGCGATCGCCACCGGGCGGCTGCGGCCGGAGTTCACGGACCCCGAAGAGCTGGCGCAGATGTGCTGGGCATCCCTCCACGGGCTCCTCGCCCTGCACATCGTCAAGCATGGAGAGAAGCAGAACCACGGCGATGATTGGATCGCGTGGCGCGACGCCCGGAAGACGGCAGCGCGGATGAGCGAGGCCTTGATGCGCGGCCTTCTCCAGCAGCCGAAGGACTGATTTTTTTTTTCGCTCAGGAGTTAACGATGTTACACATTGGTACAATGTTCAGCCTGCTCGTCGTGCTGGCCCAACGACCCGATCCTCTCGCGCCGCTCGTGGCCGAAGCGCTGCGTAACAACCGCGGCCTGCAAGCAGAACGGCTCGCCGAACGGCGCAGCGCCGCCGACGTAACCGAAGCCCGGGGGCTGTTCCTGCCCTCCGTCACGCTCGACTCCCGCTACAGCGAGCAGAGCGGCACGCTCAACCTGGGCGACATCGTGAACCCGATCTACCGTGCGCTCAGCATCCCCACGCGGCTCGACGTCACCTTACCGCTGGCAACCGAGTCGCGCGTGCGGGTCACGCAGCCGCTGTTCAACGAGACGATCCGCGGCAACTACGCGCTCGCGCGACAGCGTCACACCGGCCAGGAAGCGCGCCGGCTCGCTGCGGCGCGGCGGCTCGCCGCCGAGGTGCAGATCGCTTACGTCTCGTTCGCGGCCAGCCGCAGCGCCGCGGCGGTGTACGAGGCGAGCCTGGCGCTGGTCACGGAGAACGAACGGGTCACCCAGCGGCTGCTCGAGGCCGGGCGCGGGACGCCGGACGCCGTATACCGCGCCCGCGCCGAGCGGAGCGACGTGACGCAGCGCCTCGCCGAGGCTCGCGAGCAGGTGGACGCCGCCGCGCGCTCCCTGAACCAGATCCTGGGCCGCCCGCTCGACGCCCCGGTGGACGCGATCCCTGATTCGGCGCTCACGTTCGAGTTGACCATCGGGGAGGACAGCGCAGTCGCCAGCGCCTTGGCGCACCGCGAGGAGCTGGCGCAGCTCGACGCCGGGATCGGCGCGGCCGACGCCGCCGTGGGAATCGCCACCGCCGCGTTCCTGCCAAACGTCTCGCTCGCCTTCGACTACGGCTTCCAGGGTCAGCAGGTGCGCTTCGATCGGGAGAGCGACTACTGGGTCGCCTCGGTCGTCGTGTCGTGGAACCTGTTCAACGGGGGCCGTGACGCGGCGCGCCGGTCCGCCGCGCAGGCCGAGGCCGATCGCCAGCGCGTCACGCGGCAGGACGTGGCGGATCGGATCCGGCTCGAGGTGCGCCAGGCCTACGAGGCGGCGGTCGTGGCGCGGGCGGGCATCGCGACGGCCGACGACCGGTTGGCGGCGGCCCGCCGCACATTCGAGCTGGTGCGGCGCCGGTACGAAGAGGGCGTCGCCACGCAGATCGAATTCCTCGACGCGCGCACCCAGCTGACCAACGCCGAGCTCAACCGCACGCTCACCGCGCACCGCTACGCCATCCGTTACCTGGACCTGGAACGCGCGGCCGCGCTGCGCGTCCTCACCCCCTGACCGGCCTCACCCCCTGACCCCCTCTCCACTACGTGGAGAGGGGGAACGAGTGAGCAACAACAATGAGGAGACTACAATGAGTGCCCGATCGATTCGTACAGTCCTGAGTACCGCCGCAGTGCTCGCAGCATGCAGCGACGCGAGTGGGCGGCCTGCCGTCCCCCCTCACCCGGCAGGGAGAGGGGGACAGGGCGTGAGCATCGCGGCCGTGACTCGGGAAAGGCTTGCGCCGCCCGTCGTGGCGACTGGCACATTGGGCCCCAAGGAGGAGATCACGCTGAGCTTCAAGATCGGTGGCGTGATCAGCCGTGTGCTGGTCGACGCCGGCGCGATGGTCAGCGCGGGCGACACGTTGGCAGCGCTCGACCTCCGCGAAATCGACGCCGCCGTGACCCGAGCGCAAAGCGCGGCCGATAAGGCCGAGCGGGACCTCGCTCGGGCCAAGCGACTGTATGGCGACAGCGTCGTCACACTCGCCCAGCAGCAGGACGCGGAAACGGGCGCGCAGGTGACCCGAGCCGACCTTGAGGCGGCGCGTTTCAACCGGCGCTACGCCGTGATCGTGGCGCCGGCGGGCGGCGTAATCCTGCGGCGTCACGCAGAGCCGGGCGAGCTCGTGGCGCCGGGCACACCGATCATCGTGCTCGGCAGCCGGGCCCGGGGAGACGTTGTCCGGGTGGGCCTGGCCGATCGCGACGTGGTGCGCGTGCGGCGCGGCGATCGGGCGGTCGTGCGGTTCGACGCCGTGCCGGACCGCGAGTTCGCCGGACGCGTCACGGAGATCGCCGCCGCCGCCGACCCCATGACCGGCACCTACCGGGTCGAGGTTCACCTCCCGGGTGCGACGGGCCTCGCGAGCGGGCTGGTGGGTCAGGTCGAGATCCGGCCGGCCGCGACGCAGCTCGTCACGCTCGTGCCCATCGAGGCCCTGCTCGAGGCCGACGGGAGCGAGGGCACCGTCTTCGCGCTGTCCGGCGACGGCAGCCGCGCCGAGCGTCGCTCCGTCTCGATCGCGTTCCTGACGGGCGGCCGGGTAGCCCTGTTGGGCGGGCTCGACGGCGTGCAGCAGGTGATCACTGAGGGCGCCGCCTATCTCGAGGACGGCGAGGCGGTGAGGGTGCGGCCATGAACCTCACCTCATTCTCCGTTCGCAACTGGCAATTCACGGTCATCCTGTTCGCCATGCTGGCGGCGCTGGGCCTCGCGTCCTGGCACGCCGTGCCGCGGCTCGAGGACCCGTCGATCGATTTCCCGACGTTCACGGTCGTCGCGGTGTATCCGGGCGCGAGCCCGACCGACCTCGAGCGCCTCGTCGTGACCGAGATCGAAGACCGGCTCGACCAGCTCGAGCACGTCAAGAGCATCAACAGCCGAATGCGCGACGGCGTGGCGACGGTCCGCGTCGAGTTCGAGGAAGACCAGGACGCCGACGGGAAGTACGACGAGGTAGTGCGCGAGGTGAACGCCCTCCGGCCCAAGCTGCCGGCCGAGCTGGCGCGACTCGATATCGAGAAGGCGACGACGCTCGAGGTCAACATCGTGCAGGTGGCCCTCGTCTCGCCGGCGGCGTCCTACCATGTGCTCGACTCGCTCGCCGAGGCGCTGGAGGACCGCCTGGCGGCGGTGCCCGGCGTTCGCGAGGCGGAACGGTGGGCGGCGCCCGAGCGGCAGGTGGACGTCGAGCTCGACCTCGGCCGGCTGGCGCAGCTCCGCCTGCCCGTCGGCCTGGTGCTCCAGGCGATCGGCGGCGAGAGTGCCGACATCCCGGGGGGGAGCGTCGAGGCCGGACTGCGCCGGTACAGCGTCCGCACCTCCGGGAGCTATGAGACGCTGGACCAGGTCGGCTCCACCGTGCTGCGTGCGGGGGATGGCCGACTGGTGCGCGTCGGCGATGTGGCGCGGGTACACTGGAGCTACGCTGACTCCACCTACCGCGGGCGCTTCAACGGCCGGCGCGCCGTCTTCGTGACGGCGAACCAGCAGGCGGGCATCACCGTGCAGACGGTGCGCGACCGCGTCTACGCGGCGCTGGACCAGTTCGCCGCCGGCCTGCCGGCGGGGGTCACGCTGGAGCGCGGCTTCGACCAGGCGCAGAACGTGTCGCACCGGCTCGCGCGGCTGGGCGAGGACTTCCTCATCGCGATCGCGCTCGTCCTGGTCACGCTGCTGCCGCTCGGCCTGCGGTCGTCGCTGATCGTGATGATCTCGATTCCCCTGTCGCTCGCGATGGGGCTGACGGCGCTGTATTGGACCGGGTTCTCTCTGAACCAGCTCACGATCGTCGGCATGGTGATCGCGCTCGGGCTGCTGGTGGACGACTCGATCGTGGTGGTCGAGAACATCGCGCGGTTCCGCCGCCAGGGGTTCGGGCGCGTCGAGGCGGCGATTGCGGCCACGGGTCAGATCTGGGTCGCCGTGCTCGGCGCCACCGCCACGTTGATCGCGGCGTTCGTACCGCTGCTCGTGCTGCCGGGCGGTCCCGGGCAGTTCATTCGCTCGATGCCGGCGGCGGTGATCGCGACGGTGCTCGCCTCGCTGTTCGTGTCGGTGACCATCATCCCGTGGCTGGCGAGCCTGCTGCTGCCGGTGCACGCCGATCCGGAGGGAAATCGCGTGCTCCGGGGTTTTGAGCGTGTCATCCACGGGACCTACGCGCCGCTGCTCGACCGGGCGCTGCGCCGGCCCCGGCGCACGCTCGTGGGCGCGGGGGTCGTGGTGGCCCTGAGCCTGGCGCTCGTTCCCGTGGTCGGATTCTCGCTCTTTCCGAAGGCTGAGACGCCGCAGCTCTACGTGAGCATCACCGCACCCGAAGGCGCGAGCATCGCGGCCACCGATTCGGCGGCACGTTTCGCCGAGCGGGTGATCGGGAAGCGGCCCGAGGTGAAGGCGATCTACACCTCGGTCGGGCACGACAACCCGATGATCTACTACAACATCATCCCGCGCGTGGACAACCCCAGGGTCGGCCAGTTGTTCGTGCTGCTCGATACGTACGACCAGCACCGCACGCCGGCGATGCTCGACACGCTGCGCCATGAGCTGGCGCGCTACGGCGGCGCGGAGATCGCGTTGCGGGAGTTCGAGAACGGCCCGCCCGTGGACGCGCCGATCGCCCTGCGCATCGTCGGCCCGGACCTGGACACCCTGCGCGCCATCGCCGGGCGCATGGAGGCGCTGTTCGAGGCCACGCCGGGCACACAGTACGTGACCAACCCGGTGCGCCTGGCGCGCACCGACCTGCGCGTGGCGATCGACCGCGGCAAGGCGGGCCTGCTCGGCATCCCGACGGTCGAGATCGACCGGACGGTCCGGCTCGGCGTGGCGGGCCTCGAGGCGGGTACGCTGCGCGAGCGCAGCGGCGACGAGCGCCCGATCATCGTGCGGCTGGCGCGGGCCGGCCGGGCCGCGCCGGGCGAGCTGGATCGCATCTACGTTGCCTCGTCGAGCGGTCAGCTCGCACCCTTGGCACAGGTCGCCGCCGTGCGGTTCGAGCGCGCCGTCTCGGAGATCCAACGCTACGACCGGGAGCGCGCCGTGACCGTCTCGAGCAGCGTGCGCACCGGCTTCAACACCGATCGGGTGACGAAGGCCATTCTGGGGCGGCTCGACGACCTGCATGTACCGGCAGGGTATCGCATCGTGCCCGCGGGCGAGATCGAGTCGCGCGAGCACAGCTTCGGCGGCGTGGGCAGCGCCGTCATCGTCGCGGTCTTCCTGATCACGGCGATCCTGGTCCTTGAGTTCCGGACATTCCGCTCGACACTCATCGTGGCAAGCGTCATTCCTCTGGGGCTGGCGGGAGGGATCGTGGCGCTGCTCCTGGCCGGCGAGACCTTGAGCTTCACGGCGACGATCGGGTTCGTCGCCCTGATCGGCATCGAGATCAAGACGTCCATCCTTCTCGTGGATTTGACGAACCGGCTGCGGGCCGAGGGGATGGGCCTCGAGGAGGCGATTCGGAAGGCCGGCGAGGTGCGGTTCCTCCCGATCGTGCTGACGAGCCTGACGGCGATCGGCGGCTTGTCGCCGCTGGCGCTGCAGGGCAGCGGCTTCTACGCACCGCTGGCGTGGGTCATCATCGGCGGCCTGGTCTCGTCGACGCTGCTGGCGCGAATCGTGACGCCGGTGCTGTATAAGGTGTTGCAACCGGCGGTCCAACTCACTTCCAAGTAGGAGACTGCGTCATGGATTGGCTGATGGTCGTCCTTCGCTTCGTTCACGTGGTCGGCGGCGTCCTGTGGGTCGGCATGATGGCGTTCACAGTCGTGTTCCTCGCACCGGCGATTGCGGACGTGGGGCCCGAGGGCGGAAAGGTCATGGCCGCGCTCCAGCGGCGACGGGTCATGACCGTCATGCCGATCATCGCCCTGCTCACGATCATTTCGGGGGCGTGGCTCATGCAGCGCGTCTACGGCGGGATGGCGGGTCTGACGGCGTCTCGCATGGGCGTGACGTTGTTGACCGGCGCCGTGGCGGCGCTCGTCGCTTTTCTCCTGGGTGTCGTTGTGATGCGTCCGGCGATGGTGCGCGCCGCCGTCTCCACCGATCCGGCGGAGATCCAACGGCTGCGCGCCCGCGGCGCCGCCGTGAGCCGGGTCGTGGCGCTGTTGCTCATGGTGGCGGCCGCGGCGATGGCGGTCGCGCGCTACGTGTAGAGACCCTTGGCGCCTGCGGCGCTCAGGATGACCGGCGTCACTCCGCCGGCGCGTCGCCCTTCTTCTCGTTCTTCTCGTTCCAGCGCTTGAACACCCACACGGCGAGGAACGCGAGCGCGACGAGAAATACGATCTTGAGGACGGTGAACAGGACGCCCAGGAGGACGCCGGAGAAGAGCTTCCACACGACGACGCCGACGACGCCGACGGCGGCGAGCTGCAGGACGGGCTTGGACATATAGGGCTCGGTCAGGAGATTGCATCCCTACGGGCTCGGGGGCCGGGAGGTGTCACCAGACCACTAGCCGTTGACCGCCCGCATCCCCCCCTCCGGGTAGCGGGCGCCGGCCGCGGCGCCCTTCGGAGCGGCCCCCTCGATGCGCCGCAGATCGGTGCCGGTCAGCTGGACCTCGAGGGCGGCGACGTTTTCCTCGAGCCGGGCGCGCCGCGTGGTGCCGGGGATCGGCACGATCTCGGGCCCGCGCGCCAGCAGCCAGGCGAGCGCCAGCTGGGCCGGCGTGCACCCCTTCTCGCGCGCGAGCTGCTCCACCCTGGCCACGAGATCGAGGTTTTTCTGGAAGTTCGCGCCCTGGAACCGCGGATGCCCGCGGCGCCAGTCGTCGGCGGGCAGGTCGTCGGGTGACTTGAAACGCCCCGTGAGAAAGCCCCGGCCGAGCGGACTGTAGGCGACGAACCCGATGCCCAGCTCACGCACCGCCGGCAGGATCTCGTCCTCGGGATCGCGCGACCAGAGTGAGTACTCGGTCTGGAGGGCCGTGATGGGATGAATCTTGTGGGCCCGGCGGATCGTCGGCGCCGACGCCTCCGAGAGCCCGAGGTAGCGCACCTTCCCCCGCCGCACCAGCTCGGCCATCGCGCCGACGGTCTCTTCGATCGGAACGGTGCGGTCGACACGGTGCTGGTAATAGAGATCGATGTGGTCCACGCCCAGGCGCTCGAGCGAGGCGTCGCAGGCGGACCGGACGTACTCGGGGCGCCCGTTCACGCCCAGGAATTCGCCGTTCGGCCCGCGCATGTTGCCGAACTTCGTGGCGAGCACGACGCGGTCGCGTTTCCCCGCGATCGCCTTGCCGACGAGAACCTCGTTCGTGTACGGGCCGTAGATATCGGCCGTATCGAGGAACGTGATGCCGAGCTCCAGGGCGCGGTGAATCGTCGCGATCGACTCGCGCTCGTCGCGCCCCGCGTAGAAGTCGGACATCCCCATGCAGCCGAGGCCGAGGGCCGAGACGACCAGCCCTTGCGAGCCGAGTGTGCGTTGTTGCACGATTGCCTCCCTCAGGGATTCACCCGAACACCGCGTGAGGAAAACCCCGGCGGCCCGACCTCGGTTCCAGTGGTGCCCGAAACCTCGTGACGCAAGTCACCCCGCGGAGCATGACGCACCCCTCATAGTGACGAACGACCCAGCGGCAGTTCGGCTGTCAGCAAGACCCCGTTTTGCGCCCGCGATCCGGCCAAACGGGGTTTGGTGTTTTCAGCGGGCTGTGGCGCCCCAGGACCGTGGGTCGACCATCACCACGAGGGGGTATTTATGCGCAGGATATTTTGCCTGGCGGCCGTCCTGGCGGCCGCAACGGCGGCGACGGCCGCCGTGGCCGCGGCGCAGACCGGGAACGGCGCGCCGAGCGGCACGCATTACAGCCTCAACATCATCGGTGTCTCACGCGGCAAGAATGTTCAACCGGAGTGGGCGAGCGGCCACGTCATCTTCGTGGCCCTTGGCGGGAAGACCGGCGCCTCCGTCAGCACGAAGATTCTCCTGAGTCAGAGTGCAGACGGGTCGTTCGACGTTCTCGACAAGAACGGGACCGACGGGGAAGCGTCGTTCTCGCTTCCGGCGCCGGGCGGGTACACCGTCTGGGCCCGCGCCCTCGGGACACCGGGCGGGCATGCCAAGATCACTACCTGTGCGACCGACATCACGTTGGTCGACTCGGGCGTGATCTGCTCGACGCAGAACGAGGTCTTCGTCCGCGGGACGGGCAAGAGCAGCTTCCGTAACGTGACCAATTCGCTCACGACGATCACCCTCGATCCGGTCGCCGATGCAGCCGCCGTGACGGCCTGCGGCGGGACGTCCGTGAATCTCTTCGACCCGTGTCTCGAAGGCTTCTTCTGGCAGTACGACAACAATGGGTTGAAGCTCTTGCAGGTACGCTTCTATCCTAATCCCAGCTAGCGAGGACCCGCGGAGCGGGGAGCGCTATCGGCTCCCCGCTCCAGCGTGGTCATAAGCGCGGGCTCGGCTTGCCGTGCAGGCGGACGACCCAGTGGTCGTCGGTGAGCAGGATCGACGCTAAAACCTCACGTAATGCCCAATCCAGACGCCCCAAAAGCGTAGGCGCTTGTCCGGGAGCCCGATCAGCGGCCCCGGCCCCGCGGTGGAGTGGTGGCGCAGGCTCACGTCGAACGCCACACGCGGGCGCAGGTAGTACTCGACGCCGACGGCGCCGGTCCAGCCAAGGTCCCAACCGGTCACGATCTGCCGGATCGCCGGCGCGGTGACGGTGCGCGCGTCCCACCCGTACACGCCGCCGCCCACGCTGGCGTAGGGCCGGAAGAGGGCGTCGGGCGCGCGCACGACCAGGTTGGCGGTGAGGGGGTAGACGAAGAGCGAGCCCCCCTGACCCGCGGTGCGGTTGAACCGCTGATAGCCACCCATCACCTCGATCGCCCCGAAGCGCACTTTGCCCCAGAAGTTGCGCCACACGGAAATGCCGGTGGAGTTGGCGTACAGCCCCGACAGGTCGCCCTGCGGGACGCCGAGGTGGACGCCGACGAGGGGCGAGCCCATGCCCCGCTCCCGCCATCCCCCGCGCGGCGCGAGCCCGATCCGCTCGAGCTCGCGCCGGTTCATGGTGCCGCGCGTGTCGTGCACGTACCGCGGGCTGCGGAAGATGTAGAGGTAGTACCAGGGCTGCAGCAAATCTTCAATCGCCGAGCGCGCGAAGCTCAGTTTCCGCACCTGATAGCCGGGATAGAGCAGCGTCGGCGCGGTGCGATTCCAGGCGGTGTTGTACGGCGCCCCGAAGGGCGCGCGGTTCCCGACGTCGAGGAGTTTGAGCTCGGAGGCGAGCGAGGGCACGGAGGGGAATCCCCACCGCGCCGGAAGGAGAAACCAGCCCCAGCGCCGCAGCACTTCGGGATGGCGTTCGTAGTCGATGCGCGACGGCTCGGGCGTCAGCACGACGGCGAACCGCGTGTATTGAATCACCCGGCTCGAGTCCCGACCGATCGAGCGAATGCTCTCCGGTGCCCCCATCCCGGCCGCCGCTTCCCACTCGCCGACGTACGGGTAGTGCCCGTGCGATCCCTCGTTGTGGTCGCCGGCGAGGATCCGAATGGGATAGTCGGTGACGCTGTACATGCGTCCCCCGACGTGCAGCACGGGATGCGTGCCGTCCACGAACTCGGGCTGGTACTTCCCCTGCGGGAGCGTGACGCTGCGGGCGTGGAAGAAGTAGTCCATCCCCGCGACCGCGCTACCGTCGGCAGAGAGGATGACGTTGACGTGCTCCCAATCGCCCTCGTGGTTCCCCACGAAATCGTTGAACGGATAGAAGTACCAGTATTGGATGACGACGCGACCGAGGTGGTCCTTGAACGGGTGCGCGTAAACCGTGGGCTGGGCCCAGCGCGCGCTGTCGGGACCGGTGCGCAACCGGGCGTACTCCTTCCACCATTCCCGCGGATTCCGGCCCGGGAAGTCGAAGTACCATGTCGCGAGCTGGTCCGGCTCGCTCTCGTAGCGCTGGCCGGCGCGCACCAGCCCCCGGAGCGAGTCGAGGGTGAGCCCGCGCAGGGGGATGTCGATGGGTCCGGTATAGCGGTACGGCGACGTGCTCACGATGTCGAGACGCAGCGTATCGGTGTACACCGCCGCGTCGATGGGGACGAGGCGGTAGCGCCGGTCGCCCACACGCACCTGGTCGGCGGGCGGCAGCACGATCGTCGGCGCGAAGCGGCGTACGATCCGCTCGAGCTCGGCGCGGCGCGACTCGGCGATGCCGTCGCCCAGCTCGCTCTCCGCGGCCGAACCCCACAGCGAGTCCGCGGCCGCGGCGGCGCCGACGAGCGGCGGGCGCTGGTCGGGCCGGATGAAATTGATGTAGTCGCCGCGCGGGCCGTGGACGGGCGCGCATCCCGCCAGCACGAAGGCCAGGGTCCAGCGGCCGTGACCGATCATGCGGTCCAAGAGGCAGGGCGGTACCGTAGTCCGCAAGGCTGCTAGCACTCAGGCGACACGGCTGCTACGTGACTCGCCTCACTGGCGTTTGGCGCGCGAAATGCATACGCATAGAGGCATGATCACCCCGCTGATCCACCGCGCCTTGACGCGTGAGGACCTCGCCCGGCTCGTCGCCGAGATCGGGCGGCTGGACCATGCCGAGGCGCGTGCTGCCGAGGCAGCCGTGCAGGCGGGAGCCGTGGATGCGGTGCTCGACTCGCCGGCGGCGCTCGAGGCGGTGCGCGGCCGCGGCGGCGCGCCCGCAGCGGTGCCTCTGACCCTCCTCTGGTACGTGCCGATCCGCGCCGCGTTGCGCGCGCGCGGCATCTCGGACCTGGAGCTGGCCGACTACGCCGCCACGCTACCGGTGGTGTTCGCGACCTGGCGCGCCGTGCGGACCGTGGCGCGGGGCGAAACGGGTATCGGGTTGTGGCAACGCTACGTGGAGTCGTTGCCCGACGGCACCGTGGCCCAGGCGGAGGGCGCGGCCGACGTCGCGGCGCTCGCGTTGTGGTGGGCGGGGTGCTTCCCCGAGTGGGTGACGCGGCGGGCGGCGGGACGAGGGATGCTCCGCGCCTACGTCACGTTCGCCGCCCAGGCGCTGGCGCTCGCCGCCCGCATCCTCGGCCCCAACGGGCCGCTGTGCGCCCGCGCCGCGGGGCAGGCGGAGGCCCTGCATGCAGCCCTGGCCGAAGCGCGATCCGACTACCTGGGCCGGGATGTGCATAGCCACCACAGCCGCCTCGAACGGTTTCTCGGCCGCCTGAACTAGTCTCCGAGCTTCATCAGGGCTCCCTCGTGCTCGAGGAGCCAGCGCTTGCGATCCAGACCACCACCGAAGCCCGTGAGCTCGCCGTGCGCGCCGATCACGCGGTGGCAGGGGACGATGATGGGAATGGGGTTCTTGCCGTTGGCGGCGCCGACGGCACGGGTAGCGCGCGGGTCACCGAGCCGGCGCGCCAGCTCGCTGTAGCTCGTGGTCACGCCGTAGGGGATGGTGCGCAGGGCGTCCCACACGCGGTGCTCGAACGCCGAGCCGGCGGCCTCGAGAGGCAAGTCGAACGCTGTGCGGACCCCTGCGAAGTACTCGGCTAATTGCTGGCGGGTGCGCGCCAGCACGGCCTCACCCCCTGTCCCCCGCTCCACTCCGTGGACGGCCTCACCCCCTGTCCCCCTCTCCACTACGTGGAGAGGGGGGACGAGGCGGGAGGTGTCGAAGTAGACACCGGTGAGCGCGGTGTCCGACGCGGCGAGCAGCAGCTCGCCGAGGGGGCTCGCGAAGCGCGTGAAGGTCGTGACCATCACTGAAAGTGCAACGGATCTCTGAGGTTCTGTAGCTCCCGGTAATAATAGAGGGCGGTGGGGCGGCGACCCTGGAACCGCAGGCGCCTCAGGAACTCCAGCTCCTGCGGCGTCGCGCTGCCGCTCAAGGAGCGATCCGCCAGGAATTCCCGGAGCCCACCTTCATGATGCCCGTCGGCAGCCTGCTCCACGAACTCGAACCGCCGCACCCGCTCGGCCGCGTCGCCCTTGCGCAGCACGATCTCGACGCTGAGGGTCGCGAGATCGACATCCCACGATTCGATCAGGGCATCGAGGAAGGCCACATGCTTGCCGGGCAAGTGGAAAAAGTCGGCCGCGACGTCGCCGACATCCAGTAGTTTGCGGGCGACGAGCCGTTCGAGCTCGCCGAAGGGCTGCCGCTCGAAGATCGCGCGCACTTGCTTGGCCTTCTCCTCCCGGCACTTGCGCAGGATCAGGTTCCGGAGGTGCGGAAACAGGGGTTGGGGCGCGTCCCCCAGTTGGCGCTTCAGATCCTCCTTGCGCGCCAACTCCGCCACCTTTGCCAGTTCGCCCGGCGGCAGCTTGAGAAACCGGTCCATCCGGTCATAGATGTCGGTGCGGTCCGGCGCGGGGGGAGCCTTTTTCCGCCTGAGCAGCTGCGAGACGTACGACTCCGTCACGCGGGCCGCGCGGGCGAGATCGCGCTGCTCCAGCCCCAATTCTTCGAGTCGCTCCCGGATTACGAATGCCACGTCCACGCCGGTGTCTCCGTTAACTGATATGGTTAAGCTGATGAGAGATAATTCGACACCACTTGACAATAATAGTACAGCCCGGTACGTTGCACCAGTCGGGAAGTGTCAGTTCGCAGTGAAACTCATGTCGGAGTCGAGGAGTCACCCTCATGTACGCACGCAACGTCACGCTGCACCTGAAGGCCAATTCGGCGCCCGCGTTCACGCGGATGCTTGAAACGGACGTGCTGCCCGTGCTGCGCAAGCAGAACGGTTTCAAGGACGAGATCACTTTCGTCGCGGACAACGGCACGGAAGCGCTGGCCATCAGCCTGTGGGAGAAGAAGGAGAACGCGGAGGCCTACGCCCGCGACACCTATCCCGGGGTGCTCCAGAGCCTGGCAACGGTCGTCGATGGTACGCCCCGAGTCGAGGCGTATGAGGTTTCCAATTCGACTTTCCACAAGATCGCGTCGAAGAACTAGGCTGCGGTCTGTAACGATAGAGGGGGGCGGCACCACGCCGCCCCCTGCTGTTCCTGGAAGGAGTCGGCAGATGTCCGAAATCCACTGTCACGGCTGCGGCAGGCTCATCACCGACCCGGCGAACGTTTCGTATCGGCTGGCGTCCGACACGGCGCCCCCGGCGGTGCCCCGCAGTGGGCTCTGTGTCTGTCAGCCGCCGATCGTGTACGGGCCGCCGGCCGGGTACATGTCATGGCCCGGGTTGGCGAGCGACGCACGCAGCAAAGCGGCGGCCCGCAACTAGATGGCCAAGGACGCAGCGATCGAGATCGAGGGGAAGGTGGAGCAGGTGTTGCCCAACACCACGTTCCGCGTGCTGCTGAGCAACGGCCACTACGTGCTCGCCACGATCGCGGGCAAGATGCGGCGCTTCCGGATCCGCGTGCTCGCAGGCGACCGGGTCACCCTGGCACTCTCCCCCTACGACCTCACCCGGGGACGCATTACGTTCCGCCACAAGTGAGCCGGGCCCTGGCCCGCGCCAAACTCGTGGTGGACGGCGGCGCGCCGCGGTGTCCGGCGTGCGGCGGCCCCCTGGCCTTCCGTACCGACCGCCTGGGCCGCACCATGGAGCAATGCGACTGCGGGTACCGCGCCTACATCGTGCGCCGGGACGGGAAGCTTCCCGGCGCACCGCCCGCGACGACCTAGGTTAGAACGTCACCGTGGCCGTCACGGCGTCTTGCTGCCGCTGACAGTCCGTCACCACCAGCTGGCACACGACGCGCCGCGCATCCGTCCAGATGGGGTGGACCGCATGCGCCGTCGCCGCCACGCCGTTGTAATCGCCGATAAACGTGCCGCTGAAGTTGATGTTCGGATCCGTGGGTCCGGAGCTGACGAGCAGCTGCTTGCCGAACCCCGTCCCCCCGTTGGTGGACGTCGACAGGAACGTGTTGAGCAGCCGGTTGCCGGCCGCGTCGTCCCGCTGCTGAAAGGCGATGTGCACCGCGCCGTTCTCGGCGACGGCGATCCAGGGGTACACCTGGTCGGCACCGGACAGATCGCTGTTCACGATGACCGACTTGCTCCACGTGCGCCCGCCGTCCGTCGAGCGGCTGAAGCGGACGTCGGCGTTGCCCCGACGATAGTCGCCCCACACCACGTAGAGGTTGCCGCTCTTCCCATCGGCGGCGATCGAGGGGAACGAGTTCACGCGCCACTCGGAGTTCTTCAGGGCGCAGCGCCCGTCGACGTTGAAGTGATCGCAGATCTCTGTGACGTCGTCCACCTTCACGGGATGCGCGAAGCTGTTGCCGCCGTCCACGGACTTGGCCACCATGGCCTGGCCGTTGAAGCCGGTGCCGTTGCCGTTTTCGAACACCACGTACACCTCGCCGTTCGGCCCGACGACCGGAACCGAGCCCTGGTCGAAGTTCAGATCCGGCGAGCTGACGGGGTGCGGCCCGTTCCAGCTGGCGCCGCCGTCGTCCGAGTAGGACAGGACGATCGGTGACTCGACGTAGCTGTCGTCCAGGCGATTGAACTTGAAGCGCGTCCAGGTCACGTAGATCCGGCCCCGGTACGGACTCCCGGGCCGCGTGTCCACCGTCGCGAACTCCTTGTCGTTGAAATACCCGACGTCCGGATCCGACCCGCCGGCCACCGTCGCGATCACGGTGCCCGCCGGCTGGAGCGTCCGCAGGTCGGTGGACCTGCTCACGAACAGGACGGTCGTGGACGTGGAGTTCGTGGCGGGGGTGAAACCCAGGCACACGTGGTAGGCGGTGCCATCGGGCCCGAACGCGGTCACCGGGTCGCCGCCCGCCACGACGCCGGGCGGTACCGTCGTCCCTTCGCCCACATCGTTCCACGTCGCCCCGCCGTCGCTCGACGCGTAGACGCCGCACGCCGCGAGGTCGTGGCGGTAGTCGTTCGCGCCGGCGAGCAGGCGGTTGGGGTTGTTGGGATCGACGGCGATGGGTGTTTCGTTCTGCGGGAAGCGGGTCTTGTCCTGATTCGCGACCACGTTGGGTCCCACATTCGTGGCCCGTCCGGAAGGATTCCCCGGGTTCTGGGGTGCGCCGGGGCCAGGCTGGTCCTTGATCGAGGGATCGACGGTCACGACGCTCGACAGATCGAAAACGTGCTCCTCTTCACCCACGAGCTCTGCGCCCAGCCGCGGCGCGGCGGGCTGGGGGCGGTCGCTACAAGCCGCGGCCACCAGCCCGCAGCTCACCAGCACGAGCAAGCGCTTCATGCTTGCCTCCTGGGAGGGTTGGATGCCTCCCCGAAGGCAAGTCTGATGCCGAAGGCGTCTCGTAGCCGATTGCCACCGAGGAGTGGTGCCGGCGTTGCGCCGGCGCCACACCACGGAAGAAGCTCACGGGCAGGGACTCGGCTTGGCGTGCAGGTGGATGTTGCCGCCGCGGAGCGCGCCCGACGCGCGATACCCGTTCGACAGCTCGATTGCAAACGTGTCCTCGCGGCCCGGCTCGCCGTTGTCGGTCACATCGACGGTGTAGGTGATTCCGCCGAAACCGTCCACCTCGGCGGTGCCCGTGATGCGACGGGAGACCGGGCCCGTGATTTCGTATCCGGTCACGCCGGTCCCTTTCACCTTGGGACCGTCCGCGCCGTGGTCGATGAGCGTGAGGTGGCCCCAGCCGTCCTCCATCCCGCCGGCGACGGCGAAGTTCACGCGGGCCCCGGAGGGGTTCGTGATCCAGCCGCCGCCCGTCACGAAGTCGCCGATCGGCGGGTTGCATGCGCCGCAACTGATGTCGGCGTGCGCCGAGGAGATCACAACGTCGAGGAGCTGGCCCAACGGGCCCACGGCCGTCACGTGCAGCGCGTTGACGGTGATGTCGGCGGTGTTGCCGCTTGCGGACCCGTTTTGCTCGTTGATGACGATGGTCACGCCACCGACGCTCACCGTCTGATTCGGGTCGCCACTGACGGCGATCGCCTGGCCGTTGACGGTCAATCCGGCGATTTCCGACCTGCCCTGCGCGCTCGCTGCGCCGGTGCCGTCACAGCTCGCTTTGGCCTCCGATCGCAGCACGTCGGCCCGGATCTCTTGTCCCAGCACGGTCAGGCTCGGGTTCGCGACGAACGCCTCCGCACTGCTGCTGTCCCCCTGCCCTACGACGGATGCGTGGGCGACTTCGGCGGCGAGGAGCCCCGCCGTCTGGCTCGGGTCGATCGACACGAGCGACGCCTCCCGGGCGCCGCCCTCCGGCGGCAGGGGGCCGGCCTTGCTCAGCTCGATCGGCGGCGGGCCCGCCGCCGAGAGGCGCACCACCGTAGCCTCTCCGCTGTACGTGGTGCGACTCGCGGACAATGTGAACGCCGGCGGGCCGTAGGACGCCGGGCCCGTGGCCTTCTCGCAGCTCGCGAACAGGGCCGCGGTGAACGCCAGCCATGCGATGCGTTTCATGGTGCCCTCCTTCTGTGAAGGTCCCGAGGCAAGCCTCGGTAGGGGCAGCGTAGCGAGCCGGGCACCTGTTGTCTGTCGGGAGAACTGCGGCTCGGCGTGTGGGAAGATTTCCTACTCGACCTTGAGCAGGCCGGCGCGCAGCGCAAAGCGGACGAGGTCGGCGCGATGCTTCAGTCCCAACTTGTCCATCATGCGGGCGCGGTACGTGTCCACGGTCTTGGGGCTGAGACGCAGCAGCCGGGCGATCTCGGTCGCGCTGTGCCCCTCGGCGGTGAGCGCGAGCACTTCCCGCTCCCGCGCGCTGAGGCGGGCCAAGGGACCCGTCCCGTCGGTGTTGCGCGGTTCCTTCTGGTGGTCGACGAGGACCCGAGCGGCGCTCGGGTCGAGAAAGAGGTCGTTCTGGGCCACGGCGCGAATCGCCTGGGTGAGGTTCTCCGCCGTGGCGGATTTGGTCACGAACCCGCTGCCCCCCGCCTCCAGGACTTCCAGCAACGTGTCTTCCCGGAGATGCACGCTGAGCACCAAGACCTTGGTGGGCCCTTGCAGGGCCGCGATGCGGCGCAGCGCTTCGAGGCCGCCAATGCCGGGCATGAGAAGGTCCAGCAACACGACGTCCGGCTTCAGGGCGCGGGTCTTCTCCACAGCCTCTTCGCCGGTAGCGGCCTCACCTACCACGCGCAAGTTGGGTTGGCCGTCGAGGACAGCACGCAGCCCCGCGCGGACGACCCAGTGATCGTCGGCGAGCAGGACCTGAATGGGCGGTGGCACGGGCGCGGATGCCGGTGGCGGATGCCTTCTCACGGTCGTCCTTGTCAGGCGGAGCGCGAACCGTCTGCTCCGACCGGGCGCCCAGGTGCTTCGGAGAGACCGTGACAGCATACGACGGAAGCCCGCGGCTGGCAAGGCTACGGTGCGCGGACGAGGTCCAGCCGCAGCTCCGTCCAGCCATCCACCTGATAGAACACCACCCGCAGCTCATGCCGCCCCGCCGCGAGCGGCGCCGTGTCCACCTGCGACTCGTGCGGCGTCCCGTGGTCGATCACGAGCGCGCCGTCCACCCAGACGCGCACCGCGTCGTCGCTGATCGTGCGCAGCGTGTACGTGCCGGGCGCGAGCGTCACGGCGCCCGTGGCCTCGAGCCCCCACTGCGCCTGCGGCAGGCCGGAGACGGTCGGGCGGTACCACTCGTAGTCGAGGCGCGTCGCGCGTTGCGTGAAGCGCAGCGTGCTGTCCTTCCCTTGGAAGAATCGCACGGTCCAATCGATCGCCGGCTCGAACCGCCCGTACGAAAAGCGATAGGGTTGTCCCGCGGCGCGCCGCGCGCCGCGGGGTGACACGGTCGCCGAGCCGCGATATTCGAGCGTCATCTCCCAATCGCCCGCGGCCCCAGGCGCGGGCGTCACCGCGATCGTGTCACCCACCCGTCCCACCGTGTGCGACAGGGCCGCGACCCCGCGCCGCCCCACGACGCGCCAGCCGCCCGCCGGACCGAGCACCCGCAGCCGCAGGGGCACCGCGCGGGTCGAGTCCACCGGCCAGAGCTTGGGCGAGCGCCAGTCGTACGGCCCCCACTCGTCCACGACGATGGCCGAGCGGTCCCGCCCCGTCAGCTCCGATGCCGGGAAATGGGCCGCGCGGCCCGGCGGCGGCCTCACCCCCTGTCCCCCTCTCCACTCCGTGGAGAGGGGGAACGCCGCTGTGTCGTCGCCGGCCACGTTTCGCGCCGCCTGGAAGCCGACGGTGTCCCGCAGGACCATGCCGGAATCGACACCCACCCAGCGATTGTCGGTCACGACCAGGCCGCTCGTGTTTTGCGCGCGCAGGGCGACGCGGTTCCCGACGAATACATTCTCCGCGATGCGATAATCCCGGCTGCGTGTGTCGTGGTACTTGGGGTAGCCCCACTCCGACGGCCCGATCGAGTCGGCCCAGAGGCGGATCGCGGTCGAGTCGCCCGCGAAGCGGTTCCCCGTGATCACGTTGTCCTGGCCGTGCTCGATCGCGATGCCGGTGCGGTTACCGGAGAAGTCGTTTCCAACCACCGCGGACGAAAAACTGTAGCCGCCCCACAAGCCGTTGTCGTTGCCCACGGCCCGGTTCGCGATGAAGCGGTTGCGGCTGAAGGTGGCCTCCATCCCGTTCGCGGGGGCGAAGCTGAAATCGTTCCCGTAGAAAAGATTGTCGTTCGCGCCGCCAGTCCCCGAATCCATCGTGCTCTGCCCCGCCCAGAGGAACAGGCCGTCACCGCCGTGCGTGACCGAGTTGTAGGCCACGATGTTGCGCGAGCTTTGCTCGTACAGGAGGAGCCCCGCCGAATCCTGGCCCCTGCGATAGAACCGGTGGCTGTAGCCGCGGACGTCGTAATCGATCCGGTTGTGCACGATCGTATTGTCCGAGGACCGGTACAGCCCGATGCCGAGCCCGGAGTTGAACGAGAACTCGTTGTCCGAGATCCTCAGGTGATCGCTGCGCGCGAGCATCAGGCCGTTCATGCCCTGCACGGCGCGATTGCCGCGAATCTGCCCGCCGCGCACGTCGGCGAGATAGATCGCGGCCCCGTAGCGCAGCCATTCGTCCTGCTCGTTGTGGTGGAACGACAGCCAGTCCACCAGGCTCTCGTGCTCGACGAGACTGTAGAGCCGCGGCTTCCAGTTGTAGCTGAGGTCATTGTCCTCGAGGTCCAGGTCGCGCGTGCCGCGCGCCAGGATCCCCACCCGGTAGCCGCGCACCCGGGCGTGAAGAATGCGCACGTTGCGCCCGCCCTCGACCCGGATCGCGACGCCCGCGGCGCGGTCCGGGTCCTCTTCCGGGGCCATGCCCTCGAGCGCCGCGCCCGCAAAATCGACGGTGACGTCGTCGCCCTTCACCGTGATGACGGCGGAGTCGAGCGACGCGGGAGCGCGGAGACGGTAGGTCTTGGGCACCACGCGGACCGAGTGCGTGATGACCATGCCCGGGCGCAGCTGGATCGGCGTTTGCGCACCGAGACTCGCGCCGGAAAGGCAGAGCGCGAGCAATGCGACGGCAAAACGCGGCGTCACAGCTGCAGCTGGTCGCCCGAGTCGCGAGGGGGGGGCGCGCGCATGGCGGCGAGCGCTTCGCCGGCGTCGCTCCAGCGCGCCGAGGGCTTCGCGGCCTGACACCGGCGCAGCAGGTCCGGCAGCCATGCCGGCAGCGAGCGCGTTTCCTCGAGCGGCTCCGCCTCGGCGAGCGGCGGCCGCCCGGTGAGCATCTCGTGAACCAGCGAGCCGACGGCGAAGAGGTCGTCCTGCGGCGTGCTCGCCGCCGGGGGGGGAAGCGGGCCGGCGGTGAGCGAGCGTCGCACGGCGTCCGCGATGCCGGCGTCGGCGAGCACGGCCTGCCGATCGGTCAGGAGCACGTTCTCGGGCCGCACGTCGCCGTGCACCAGTTGCGCCGCGTGCACCTCCGCCAGGGCGGCCAGGACATCTCGCAGGATCTCGACGGCGCGCGCCAGCGGGACCGTGCGGTGGCTGTGCAGCCAGGCACGCAGCGTCGTGCCTTCGATGAAGGGCCGGGTATGGTACACGACCGGTCCCGCACGACCCGCGCCGCGGGGCGGGACGAGGCCGTCGTGGCGCAGCCGCTTGGCGAGCAGGAGGACCTCCCGCTCGAAGACGCGCGCATCGATCGCGAGCGAGAGCGCGCGGGGCAGCACCTTCACCAGCAGCTCGGGGCCGTCGGGAATCCGGCGCGCGATGAAGAGGCGGCACTCGCCCACGGGGCGCACTTCGCGCTCGACCCGGTACACGGGCCCGAGAGCGTCGACGAGCGCTAGGCGGACTTCGGCCATGCGTTGAACTTAGCGCGCGGGCGATTCCACCGCTCGGCGGAAGGACCCAAACTTGACTCCCACTTGATGCGTCCCCCTTTACGTGCTCCGCGTACCCTAACGCGGGGCCTTCCATGAATGTGCGCCGGCGTTTCCCCTTCCCCCTGTTGCTGTCGCTGCTCAGCGTCGCTTCCTCCGCGGCCGCGCAGATGCCCTGGTCGTCCAGCCTGCCCCAGCGGGGCGTCTCGCTCGACATCCTGCGACCCAAGGTTCAGGGCGGCGGCACGTCGTTCCTCAGCGTCGCCGCGTTCTTCTCGGCGCGGCTGCCGCTCGGCAGGACGACCGTGCGGCTCGAGGTCCCCTATGCCCGCGGCGCCACGGACGTCGGGTCCAGCTCCTCCCTTGGGAATCCGTATGTCGGCCTGGAGTTGGGCGGCCCAACGGGGTTGTCCGGTGAAGCGGGCGCGCGGATCCCGCTGGCGTCCGACGACGAATACCTGGCGACGACGATCGGCGGGTTCAGCGACATCACGCGGGCGGAGGCATTTCTCCCGAACACACTGATGCTCGCAACCCGCGCCCGCTATCGGGTCCGTGCCCCCGATGGCTTCACCTTCGATGCCGGGGGTGGCCCGTCGCTGTGGGTTCCCACGAAGGGTGGCGGTGATCCCGAGCTGGCGCTGCACCATCACATGGCAGCGGGCTATCAGGGCGCCGCGGTGTGGTTCGCCGTCGGGTTCGGCGGCTGGACCATCATCACGGAGGACGCCGGCGGCGTGGGCGAGCGTACGGTCAACCAGATCGGCGCGTCGGTGGGCATGGCCCGCGGCCCGGTGCGGCCGGCGCTGCACCTGCTCGTGCCGCTCGACGACGAGTACAACTCGCAGATCGGCATGGTGCTGGGGATGGGCGTGGCGGTGGTGTTGCGGTAACGCCAGAGCGACCCCGCGCGTCAGTCGGGCGACAGGCGCAGCGCCACCCGTGCTGCCCCGGTCCCCGCCGGCCACCGCGGCGTGTACGCGTACCCCTGAACGGTCTCCTCGAACCCGCGCTCCGATCGGGAGACGGTGGCGAAGGCTACCGGCGTCAGGTCGAGGTCCAGCGTGCGGGACACCGAGATCTCCGTGCAGAAGAAGGCATCGGCTGGGAAGGCGGTGGGATCCCAGCGGTAGCTCACGGCCACCTCGCCGGAGGGACCGAAGCGCATGCGTTTCTCGAGGGACGCCGCACGCAGGACCAGGTCCACTGCCTCCGCGCTCGTCGCGACGGTCACCTCGAACTCTGCGCGCGCCCACGAGGCGACCTCACGCGTGCCGTCGCCGGCGATGACCCGATCCACGAACAAGGCCCGATCCACCTGATCGACCGGCGGCAGCCGCTCCAGACGGCTGCTGCGTTCGAGATCGTGAATGCTGGGCGTGCCGTCGGACGACGCGGCGGCCTGCACCTCGTCACCGCCGGCCTCGTGATACACTTCGCGCCGGCGGGTGAGCACGTCGGCGTAGTTGACGCCCGATTCGAACAGCGTGTACTCCTCGATCACTGCACCCCGCTTGGGACTCACGACGGCCGAAAACGTCGATGAATGAATCCAGGTTTCGGGCGACCCGTCACCATCCAGGTCCAGCTGCTCGAGGGCGAGCGGCTCACCCTGCCGCAATACCTGCTCGGCCCGGGCCAAGTTCCGCCAGATCGCCGCTCTCAAGTGCGGCAGATACAGGCCGCCGAACACCCCGTGCCAGTAGGCGTCGTTGCACTGGGCGCGGCCGATGGCCCGCCGCGCCGGCGGCGGGTCGCCCCGCTCCCGGCACAGGGCCGAGAGCGCCTGCATCTTCTTGTGCATGCGATTCGCTTCGGGGTACTTCACGAGAAAGTTGCGCCAGTGTCCCCCGCGCACGAGCGCTCCGTCCGGCCCTGCCATGCGCTCCTCGCCCAGCTCGTGCTCGAGCGCGACGAGCCGCCCCGCGGCGGCGGGCGGCAACGCCCAGGTTTCCATCTCGCGGTACGACGCCGTGGGCAGATACGCGAGGCCGGCGCTCGGCACTTCGGCGAGCGCCGCACCCGGCGTGGTGAGGCGCACCTCGCCGCCGTCCACCAATGCCGTCATGGCGTCCAAGAACTGGTCGAGCCAACCGCGCGTGTATACCCAATCCTTGGTCCCGGGCCAGCCGCCGAATTTCTCGCCGTCGTCCACGAAGACGGCGAGCGGCCGGCCGGCCGCCCGCAACTCGCGGAGGTAGGCCGCGATGCCGGCGGGCGGCTTGAACGGGATGAGGTAGCGGAGCCGCTCGTCGATGGGGAACACGGCGACCCGCTTGCCGCCGCTCTCGGTCCAGAAGGGCGCATGCAGCGCGTCGCGCTCGAAGCCGCTCACGAGGAAGTGGCGGTCGTCCACGAGGACGTAGCCCACGCCGGCATCGGCCAAGTCTCCGGCGAGGTCCGGCTCCCACACGCGCTCGGTGAGCCACAGACCCGTCGCGTCCACGCCGAAGCGGCGCCGGATCGCCTCGCGCATCCAGCCGATCTGCTCGATCCGGTCGGGGCGCGGGAGGGACGCGAGCACCGGCTCGTAGAAACCCGCGAGCAACAGCTCGACGTGGCCATCCGCCGCCAGGCGGCCGAGCAGGTCGAGGTACGCCGTGTCGTGCGCCTCGAGCCACTCGAGGAGCGGCCCCGAGATGTGCAGCGTGAACGGAAAGAAGCGGTGCGCCGCGAGTCGGTCGACCAGCGGCCGGTACACGTCCCGCAGGTGTTGCTCGAAGACGTGATCGAAGTTCCCCACCGGCTGGTGGAGGTGCACGCCGAACACGAAGCGGACCGGATCCATTTCAGTGCTTCACGCGCTGCAGGTACAGCTCCCGCCCGGAGCCCACCGCCGGATCGTTGCTCGGCGCCAGGGCGAGACGCTCGAGCAGACCTGCTTCGAGGCGCGCGGACTCCGCAGGAGAGCCCACGAGCTCGATCGCCCGCGCTGCGGAGCGTAACACGATCACGGACTCGATCCCGGCGATGTCGTCGAAGAACCAGCCGCACGACGTGAACATGCGCAGCAGGTGATGCTCGAGCTCCGTGGGCAGCGCCCGGCCTTGGCGCTCGAGAATCGCGCGCACTTCTGCCGACAGCCATTCGAGCGCCGCACGCAGCGGCGCGCGCCAGCGTTGCTGCGTGGCCCGCTCGGGCGCCGCCCGGCAGCCGCATTCGGACCGCCAGCGCTCGACCCCGTGGGGACAGCTCCACGAGCTCGGCGCCACGAGCCGCACGTCTTCCTGCGGCGGATGCCGGGCGAGCACCGTCGCGAAGTTCTCGACCCGGACGTCGCTCCGCCCCGCCAGACCCTCGAGCACGCGCGCGAGCGTGACGTCGCCGCCCTTGTGATGATGTCCGTAGGTCTCGCCGTCGGTCGCGATCGCCACGACGTCGGCCGTGACGGAAGTCAGGCGCTCGAGCCACGCCGCGGCGTCGTTAATCAGCGGGCCGAACGCGACGCCGTGCGAGAGGCCGCCGTCATAAAGGAAGAGGGCGATCCGATGGCCGCCGCTGGTGCGATACCAGCCCGGGAGCCCGCCCGCCGGCACGCGCTCCACCTGATGCGGCGCGAGGATCGTGAAGCGGATCCCCGCGGCGGCGAGGACGTCGAGGGTCTCATCGTCCACCGCCGTTTCCGGCAGCCACATCCCCTCCGGCTCGCGCCCGAACCGCCGCTTGAAGTCGGCGATCCCCCAGCGCACTTCGGTTTCCTTGTCGCGGCGCGGGCTGAGCGGCAGGATCGTATGGTGGTACGGCATGGCGACCGCGTTACCGCCGGCGCGGTCGGCGGCGAGCACCGCCCCGTACGTTTCGGGCGCCGCGCCCTCCATCCACTCGAGCAGCGTCGGCCCGAAGTCGAAGCTGAGGGAAGCGAGTGAGCCCGCCCGGGCTAGGGGGCCGTAGCATTCCTGTTCGATGCGCTCGTTCCAGTCGTGAAACGGCGCGGCATTCGGCTCGCGCGGGATGGTCCCGGTCCAAGGATCGTCACGGGGCGGCTGGTAGAAATGCCCGTGGATCACGATGGACCGCGTCAACCCCATCAACCGGCGACAGCCTCCGCCACCTGGGCAAGCACATCGGGGAACAGATCGTCTCGCTTGGCGAGCTCGTCCGCGATGCGCGCCCCCGATTCGAGCGATCCCTTCGGGGCGAGCGCGCCGATCAGCCGCTCGGCGTCGTCACAGTGCAGGGTGAAGCGACGCTCGGCGTAGTCGACCACGGCACCCGTCGAGATGATGAACTGCCAGTCGGACGATTGCGCCAGGAGCAGCTCGCGCGCCGCCTGCGCGAGGATGGGGCGTGCGGCGGGTGATGCGAGCGCCGCGGGTGCCGCGTCCCAGAACGCCGTTTCGAGGCGCTTCAGGCGCTCCCAGGTCCACGCCGTCCGCTCGTTCAGCCACATGCTGTGATCGCCGTTCGCCCCCCAGGACCCTTCCGCGAGCTGCAACGCCATGCGGGGTGGATGGGCCTCAAGGTGCTGCGAGGCGGTCACCGCACGTACGCCACGGCCGCGCAGCGCGCGGTAGGTCGCGGCCAGGAAGTCCGCGCCCTCGAACCACCAGTGCCCGAACAGCTCGGTGTCGAACGGCGCCACAATGACGCCGTCCCGTTCCTTGGGCTTTCCTTCCGGCAACCCTTGGAGCAAGTGCACAAAGTGCGACGCATGATCGGCGGCCCGCCGGAACGCGAGCGGCGGCTCGTACGGGCGTTTCCCGCCGAGGTCCACGTTCGCACCGGTGACGCGCCACAGCTTCAGCCCGCCGGGCCAGCGGATCTTGTGGAACTCGAGGTACCACTCGTCGCCCGGGTAGCCCTGGTGCCGGCTCCAGATCTGCATCGAGGAGCGCGGGTCCCGTACGAGCGCGGCGACCGACCCGCGCCCCGTGCGACGCGAGACGCTGTACGCCTGGTACGGCGACTTCGTGGCCTTCTCGGGCCACTCGGCGAGGCTATCGCTGTAGGCGCGGAGCGGCGAGCCGGCGTGCGCCAGATGCGCGTCGGTGAAAAAATAGCGGAAGCCGGCCTCCGCCAGATTCTTTTCCAGCCCGGGGCGGTAGGCGCACTCGGGTAACCAGCACCCCCGCGGTGCGACGCCGAAGAGACGCCGGTGCTCCGCCTGCCCCACCGCCAGCTGCAGCCGGATGCTCTCTTCCCGGGCGAGGAGCGGCAGGTAGCCGTGCGTGGCCGCGGATCCGATCACCTCCAGGCGGCCGCGCTCTTGGAGGCGTCGAAACGCGGAGATCACGTCGCGGTCGATCGAGTGGAACAGCGCCCGCAGGCGCGTGAGGCGCTCCTTCCAGAAGGCCACGAGCGGCACGAGGCCCCCGTCGCCGGTCTCCCTCAGCGACGCCGGCGCTTCGTCGCACATGGCGAGGCGTTGGGCGAAGAACGCGTCCATCTCCTTGACGAATGCCGGGCTCGCCAGCTGGTTCGCGAGCACCGGTGTGAAACCGATCGTCACCGGCGCGGGCGCCCCCTCGGCTTCCAGCTCCTCGAGCCGTTCGAGCAGGGGGAGATAGGTGTCGAGCGCGGCCTCGCACAGCCAGTCGCTGCCGTGGGGCCAGCGGCCGTGGTGCAGGACGTACGGGAGATGACTGTGCAGCGCGAGGACGAAGTCCATCACCGCAGCGCGAGCGCCCGGCCGTACAGGGCGAGGTACTGCTCGGCGGAGCGATCCCACCCGAACTGCCGGGCCATGGCCGCACGAATGAGCTTCCGCCACGCCGGACGGTCGGCGTAGCTCTCCACCGCCCGACGGATCGCCCGGGCGAGCGCCGCGGGCTCGTACTCATCGAACAGGAACCCGGTCACGCCGTCCTCGATGCTGTCGCTCAAGCCGCCCACGCGGCGGGCCACCGGAACCGCCCCGTAGTGCTGCGCGCGCATCTGCGTGAGCCCGCAGGGCTCGTACAGGGACGGCATCAGCAGGGCGTCCACCCCGGCCAGCACGCGGTGCTCGATGTGATCGGTGAACATGAACTCGACCGCGACGCGGGTCGGGGCCGCGGCGGCGAGGTTCGCCAGCGCCTCGTGGTAGCGGTGCTCGCCCGCTCCCAGGAAAATGAACTGCGCATCCGACGTCTCCAGCAGGTTGGCGCCAAGCACCAGGTCCAGGCCCTTCTGCGACACCATGCGCGCGCTCATCCCGAAGAGCGGCGTGTGCGGCTCGAGGGCCAGGCCGTACGACTTCTGCAGCGCCGCCTTGCAGCGCTTTTTGCCGGCGAGGTCGTCGCGCGAGTAGTTCCCGGGGATCTCGGGATCCGTCGCAGGATTCCACAGGACGGGATCGATGCCGTTCAGGATCCCGCTCAGCCGGTCGCCCATCGCGACGAACGTCTCCTGCAAGCCGAATCCGCCCTCCGGCGTGCACAGTTCCTGCGCGTGCGTGGGGCTCACGGTCACGGCCGCGTCCGAGAACGCCAGGCCGCCCTTGAGCCAGTTCATGCGGCCGTACCACTCGAACACGTCCGGGTTGTACAACTCCGGGGCGAGGCCGAGCTGCGCCACCGTTTCGGTCGGGAAATGGCCCTGGAAGCCGGCG
>DASYRJ010000097.1:0-31319 GCA_036004525.1 Gemmatimonadales bacterium
CCACGAGCGACCGGCGCTGGGCTTCGGCGAACGCGCGGATCCTCCCGGCGACGCGTTCCAGGCGTTCCCGGTCCACCGGATCGAGGCTGCCAAGTGCCCGCTCCAGCGCGGGGCGTTCGATGACGATCGGCTCGCCCGGCCTGATTTCGCCGAACCGCTGCGCATACTCGCGGAGGGCCGCCTCGGCGCGTGCGCGCACGCCTTCGACGATCGGCTGCGCCGCGGCGAGCGCCTCGGCCGACACAGCCGTCCCACGGCGACGCGCCAGATCCGACGGCGAGCGGGGCCGGAGCAACGGCGGAGCGCTCGTCACTTCGCCACCATCGGCCTTCGGCTCACGGCGCGATGGCGGCGCTCGAGCTCCGCGCGCACGTCCGTGAGCGATCCGCCGGCACGCGCCAGCGCGACCATCGCCAGGTAGAAGAGATCCGCCGTTTCGTGCACGGCCTCGGAGGCCGTCCCCGCGGCGGCCAGCTCAGCCGCCTCCTCGTGGAGCTTCGCCTCGAGGAGGGCGGCGTCGGCGAGGAGCCGCGCCGTCCCCGACTCCGGCTCTCGATTGGCCCGGCGCGCTTCGATCACGCGCTCCAGATCGCCCAAATCGAAGGCGTCAGGCCAACAGGACCGGTTCAGCCGGTGACAGAACCCCGCGCCGCGCTGCCGCACCGTGAACCGCAGCGCGTCGCGATCGCAGTCGAGATCGACCCGGACCAGCTCCTGGGTGTTCCCGGACGTCTCGCCCTTCACCCACAGCGCGCCCCGGCTGCGCGACCAGTAGATGCCGCGCCGCTCGGCCACGGCGCGCGCGAGCGATTGTTTGGTGCTCCACACCAGCCCCAGCGTCCGTCCTAGCTCGTCGCACACAACCGTCGGCCACACATCGCCGTTTACCGGCTTGACGAGCGGTGCCGCGACCGCTTCGCCCAGCGGCAGGCGGCCCGCGTAGAGCGCCATCCCGACCTGAGCATCGGCGCCGAGCGCATCGAGGGCCGCGATCTCGGCGGCGGCCGTGATCCCGCCTGCCGCGGTGACACGCGCGTCACCGGCGGCGGCGACGGCGGCGCGCACCAGCTCGAGGTCGAACCCCTGCATGGCCCCTTCGTGCTCGACCTGCGTGAACAGGAAGCCGCCGACCGCCGGCGCCAGTTCGGCGATGCGGTCGAGGACGCGGATGCCGGTCTTGGCGCGCCAGCCGTTCACCACGACGTCGCCCCGCTCGGCGTCAACCGCCGCGATGACGCGCTCCCGCGGCAGGCGCCCGCACAACTCCGGGCTCGCGGCCGTGCCCAGGACGACTTTGGCGGCGCCGGCGTCGAGCCACCCGCGCGCCGCGTCGAGGCTACGGATGCCGCCGCCCACGCGACACCGGCCGCGGCGCAGCATCGTCCGGATCATCGCGGCGTTCGAGCCGCGTCCGAGCGCCGCATCGAGGTCCACCACGGCCACCTCGCCCGCCACGGCGAACTCTTCCAGGCGCTCCAGCGGATCGCCGCCGTCCAGCACCAGCTCGCGCCCGTGACGCAGCTGGACGGCGCGCCCGCCCATCACATCGATGCTGGGCACGATCACTGGCGCACCGGAATGCCGCGCGCCGCGACCGCGCCCTTGATGGCGTGCACGGTCTCGTCGCCGTCGTGGAGCACCGACGCGGCCAGCACCGCGTCGGCGCCCGCCGCGAACGCCTCGGCGACGTGCGCCCGGGTCCCGATCCCTCCGGAGGCGATCACCGGGACCCGCACGGCACCCACGACGGCGCGCAGCAACGCCAGGTCGTGTCCCGCGCGCGTCCCGTCGGCGTCCCAGCTCGTCAGCAGGATCTCGCCCGCACCGCGCGCGGCGCCTTCGGTCGCCCAGGCCACGGCGTCGGCGAGCCCGGGCGCGCGGCCGCCCACCACGAGGGCCTCCCACCGTGGCTCCTGCCCGCCACGGACGCGGCGAGCGTCGATCGCCAGCACCACGCACTGCGTGCCGAACGCCTCCGCCAGCTCGCCGAGTAGCTCGGGACGGCGCGCTGCGGCGGTGTTGACGCTCACCTTGTCGGCGCCCGCGCCGAGCAGCCGGCGCGCGTCTCCCACGGCGCGGACGCCACCGCCCACGGTCAACGGGATGCGAATCGCGGCGCGGACCCGCCGCACCGTGTCGACGTGCGTAGGCCGCCCCTCCGGCGCGGCTGCGACATCCAGCAGCACGATCTCGTCCGCGCCCTGCGCTTCGTAGCGGGCGGCGCACTCGGCCGGATCACCGGCGTCGCGCAAACCCTGGAAGTTCACGCCCTTCACCACGCGGCCATCCTTCACGTCGAGACAAGGGACGATGCGGCGCAGGACGCCGCCGCCGCGCGCGGGAAGGACGGGCAGGGAACCCTCGCGCCGGCTGCCCAGCCAACCCGCCAGGACGGCCTCGCCATAGACCCCCGACAGCTCGGGGTGAAACTGGCAGGCCAGCGTCCCGCCGCGCTCGAGCGCCGCGACGAACGGTGCGCCGTGGATCGTCCACGCGGCCGTCCAGCCCGGCGGCGCCTCCCGCAACGCGTACGAGTTGGCGAACGCCGCCTCCCCGGTCCCGACGAACCGGAGCCCTGCGTCTGGCGCTGCATCCACGCGATTCCAGCCCAGGTGCGGCACGCGCGCGCCCCCCTCCCCCCCCGCGGGCAGCCGGCGGCAGACCCCGGGGATGATCCCGAGCCCTGCCGCCTCCGGTGACTCTTCGCTTCCTTCACACAGCAGCTGGAGCCCGAGGCAGACCGCCAGCAGAGGCGTGCCGCGTTCGACGGCGTCGCGGACCGCAGCGTCGAGCCCCCCGGCGCGCAGAAAGGCCGCCGCGGTCCCGAACGAGCCGACGCCCGGAAGGACCAGGCGTTCCGCTCGCCGCACGGTCTCGGGATCGCGGGTGACCGTGGTGCGCGCGCCGATCCGCGCGAAGGCGCTCGCAATCGACGCCAGGTTGGCGACGCCGGTGTCCACCACGACGAGGTCACGCATCGCCGCGCTCGCCCAGCGTGCCCTTGGTCGAGGGAACGTCGTCGAATCCCGAGCACGCCACGGCTTGGCGGAGCGCGAGCGCCACGGCCTTGAACGCGGCCTCGGCGCGGTGATGGTCGTTCTCGCCGCGCAGCACATCGACGTGCAGGGTGAGGCGTCCGGCAACCGCCAGCGAGCGGAGCACGTGGCCGATGTTCTCGCAGGCGAGCTCACCGATCGCTTCGCGCCGCAGCCCCAGGTCGACGGCCGCAAACGGGCGCCCCGAGAGATCCACGACGGCGCGCGCCAAGGCCTCGTCCAGAGGGGCGTATGCCCAGCCGAACCGGGCGACGCCGCGGCGGGTCCCCAGGGCGCGGTCCACGGCCTCGCCCAGCACCAGCCCGCAATCCTCGGCGGTGTGGTGGTCGTCGACGCGCAGATCGCCCTCGCATGAGAGCGTCAGGTCGAACCGGGCGTGCCGCGCCAGCGACTCGAGCAGGTGGTCGAGGAATCCGATCCCGGTCCGCACCTGCGCCACGCCCCGTCCTTCGAGATCGAGCGACGCGCGAATGGCGGTCTCCTGCGTGGCGCGTTCGACGGCCGCGGCGCGGGTCATGGCAGAACCTCCAGGAGAGCGGTGAGATCGTCGAGCACCCGTGCGACGCCTGCGCGCCCGAGGGCGGCGCTCGTCGCCGCGCGATCGTCCCCGGGGGCGACGACGCCGAGCGGCAGCACCGCCGCGGCGGCCGCGGCGTGCGCATCGTCGGGGGTATCGCCCACCATCCACGCGCGGCGCACCCCCAGGCGCTCGAGCGCGAGCCGCACGGGGGCCGGATCGGGTTTGGGCGGCGCGTCTTCCATGGCGACGACCACGCGGAACAGATCGGCCACGCCCGCGCGCTCGAGGAACCATCGCGCTTCGTCGCGCGGGCGCCCGGTCACGATCGCGAGCGGCAGACGCGCGCCCAGGCGCTCGAGCAGCGCACGCTTGGGAATGAGCCGTTCCTGCTCGCGCAGGCCGGACGTCCCGGGCCTCCCGAGATACAGGGCCTGATAGCGCGCGGTGACGTCCTCGAGCGTCGCCCGGGCCCCGCGGCTCTCGACCAGGCGCCGCGTCACCGTCCAGTCGTTTGCCGCGTCGCCCCCCTGGACCGCGGCCGCGACCTCGGTTGCCGTGACGCGTACGCCGAGAGAGGCGGCGGTCGCCGCGATGGCGGCGCACTGCGAATCCCGCACGTCCGCCAGCACGCCGTCGAGGTCAAGGAGCAGGGCCTGCGGCGCGAGCGCGGTTTCGAGCGCAGCGACGAGCTGCGCGAACTCCGCCTCGTCGCCCGGGAGGGTGATGCGGAGCGCGGTCTCGCAGCGCGCGCGGCCGGGGAAACCCCGCACGAGGACACCGAGTGCTCGAAGGGCCGCCGCAAGGAACGGAGCCCGAGACCCGCACTCGACGTACACGAAATTGGCCTGCGACGGCCACGGTGCCGCGCCGAGCGCAGTGAGTCGCTGGCCCAGCGATCGGCGCTCCTCCCGCACGCGGGCGACATGCTCGCGGACCGCGGTCTGGCCCAGTTTGAGCTGCGTGAGCGCGAGCGCGACCGACGGGCCCGCGACCGTATAGGGGCCGCCCGCCGCCCGGAGCGCCGCGACGACGGTCGGGCTGCCGATCGCGTAACCCACCCGGCACCCCGCGAGTCCCCACGCCTTCGACAGGGTGCGAACCACGAGTACGTTGGGGAGGTCGGCCACGGCCGGCGTGAGGTCCGCGTCCGCGTACTCCACGTACGCGTGGTCGAGCAGCACGAGCGCCTCCGGCGCCCCCGCCGCCAGGCGTCGCACGTCGTCCGCGCCCGCTACCCCTCCCGTCGGGTTGTTGGGCGATACCACGGCGATCACGGCGGGACGGGTGTCGAGGCGGCCGAGAAACCCGTCGATGGGAAACGGTCCCCCCGGCCAGGGCACGCGGGTGAGCGTCCCTCCCGCGAGCGCGGCGAAGTGATCGAACATCTCGAACGTCGGTTCGGCGAGCAGCATAGTGCGGCCGGGGCTAAGATACGCCCGGCAGGCTCGGTCGATCGCTTCGTCCGCGCCCGCCGTCACGATCACCTGGTCAGGTAGCACACCGCACGCGTCCGCGAGCGCAGCCTCGAGGATCGACACCTCGCGGTAACGGCGCAACGCTTCCGGGTCGATGCCGGCCAGCGCCTCGAGCAGTGCAGGGGAGGGCGGCGGTCCCTCGTTGCGGTCGAGCTTCAGCGTACGGTTCATGGGACGATCTGGGCGAGGCGGGAGACCACGACGTCGGTGCCGCCGGCCGCCTTGACGGCGGGAATGACGAGGGGCAGGACGTCGCGCGGCACCGCCGCCTTCACCGCGTAGCCGCCGTTGCCGTATAGCGGCGCGACGGTCGCCTGGCGCATGGCGGGGAGCGCCGCCACGACCGCATTCAGGCACTCGGCCGAGGCGTTGACCTCGAGCATCACCCGGCGTCGGGCGTCGAGCACGGAGCGCAGCAGGAGGACGAGATCCTCCACGCGGCGGCGGCGCTCCGGGCTCTCGAGGGCACGCGGGTTGGCGTAGAGGTGCGTGGACGACCGCATCAGGACATCCACGACCTTGAGCCCGTTTGCTTCGAGCGTAGCGCCCGTGGCGGTGTTGTCCACGATCACGTCCGCATCTTCCGGCGGGAACACCTCCGTGGCTCCGTAGGAGCGCACGAAGTCGGCACGGAGGCCGCGGCGGGCGATCCAGGCGCGGGCGAGTCGCTCGTATTCCGACGCCACGACCAGGGTGCGGTCGGGAAGCGGGCCCGGCGCCGCCGCCACGATCTGCACGGGATCGAGCTCCGTATCGAGCAGATCGATCAGCTCCACCTCGAGCTCGGCGACCCAGTCGGCGCCGGCGAATCCGGCATCGCGACTCCCCGCGGCGAGCATCTCCACCACGTTTTGCGGCTTGAGCAGCTTGGCCTCTGTCTCGGCGAGCGACACTTCCGGCCGGTACCCGCGGGCGCCCGGGCGGACGTGGATTCCGGCGTCGGCCAGGAGCGTGAGGACGCCGGTTTCCATCCGTCCCTTCGGCAGGCCCAGGCGCAGAACGCGGGTCGGATCAGGTTGTGGGCACATCTCGTGCGTCTCCGGCTTCGGGATAAGGACAAAACAAAAAACGCCGGCCCCAAGGGGCCGGCGTCGGCGATGGACTCAAGGTCTCAGGCTGAGATTACCTCGCGTGCACCTCCGGCGGCCCCTCGGTCGAGTGGCGGTGATGGTGCCGGTGGTGCTGCGCGATGCGCTGCATACGCTGTATCTAAGCCCGCCTGGCGGCGGATGTCAAGCGACGTCAGTACAGCGTGATGTTGAGCCCGAACAGCAGCTGGAACGACCTGCCGTCGTGGAACAGGCCGCGCCCCTCGACGTACGGGTGCGTCCGGCCGTAGCGCGTCTCGAAGCCCCCGAACAGGTCGAATCCCGTGTCGGAGTTGCCGGTCGTGTGCAGCACGTTCAGGCCGCCGCCGAAGTACAGCGGCGCGCCCGGGGTGCGAAACTTGAGATCCCCGTTGAAGCCCAGCAACGTCCCGGCGTCCACGAAGTAGTAGTCGAACGACGGGTACAGCTCGATCGATGGTGTGAGCGGCATATGGATCTGCGCGCCGATGAGCCCTTCTTCCAGATCGAAGTTGTAACCGCCGTGCAGCCCGAAATGCGACCGCTGCGCCGCGGCACGAGAGACGCCGCCCGCGCACACCAGCAGCACAACCGCCGTCAGCGCGATCCGTCGCATCAGCATCTTGGCTCTCTGGTCGATGTTCGGCCGCTCCTACCCGGCGGGGCGGCGCAAGGGTCCCCCAGGCGGCGCTCCGGCCCGACCAGCCCGGCCGTGACCGTCGTCACGGGGCGCGGCAACCTTTGAGCCCGCCCGCTCATCCAAGGAGGTGATATCCCGTCCCTTGCCGACACCTTCGATGTCGAGGTCGTCATGCATGCAGCGCTGCTGCTTCTCCTCGTGCTCCAGGCATCCGTCACGCTCGACTCTGCCGAAGTCGCCCGCGTGCTCGTGCAGCTCAAGGCGAGCGACTCCACGGTGTGCGAGTTGGCCGGCCAGTCCCTGACGAACTACGGCGGCTTCTGGAATCGCTCCCGCTCCGACATACCGATGCCGCGGCCGATGCCCACCCCGATGCCGATGCCCGGCGGCGGCGGTGGGATGGCGGGCGTCATGCACGACGTGATGCATGGGGATGCAGGTCACAAATCCGGCGTCGCTGCCGCCACGCTCGGCGCCTTCCGCGCGGTGCTGCGGGACGACAACCGCTGCATCCGCAACATCGCCGCCCGCGTGCTGGGGAATCACGGCCCGGCGGGCACCTACGAGCTGTTCATCGGGCTGCTGCGCGACGCGAAGCCCGGTCTGCGCGAGACCGGTGCCATCGGTCTGGGTGAGCTCGAAGACTCGCGCGCCATCGGCCCGCTGAGCGATGCGCTGGGTGACGCCGAGGTCGCCGTGCGCGTTCGGGCGGCATGGGCGCTGGGCGAGATCGAAGAGGTGGCGGCGATCGACCCGCTCGCCCGCGCGCTGCGGGACCGCGCGCCGGAGGTGCGCCGCACCGCGGCCTGGGCACTCGGCCAGATCGAGAACGTGCGCGCCGTCCGGCCCCTGGGCGACGCCCTCGCCGACGCGTCGGTCGACGTCCGCGTCGCGGCGGCGTGGGCCCTCGGGGAGATCGAGGACGCGGCGGCCGTCCCCCTCCTCGCCGGAGCGGCCAAGGACCGGGAGCCGAAAGTGCGCCAGGCGGCGGCCTGGGCGCTGGGCGAGATCGAAAGCGCACAGGGCGTGACGCCGCTCGGAGCCCTCGTGCGCGACCCCGCCCTCGAGGTGCGCAAGACCGCGCTGTGGGCGCTGGGCGAGATCGAGGATGGGAGCGGTGTGGCCGCCGCCGCCGTCGGGCTCAAGGACGCCGACCCCGACGTGCGCGTGTTGGCGTGTTGGGCCCTCGGCGAGATCGAGGATGGCGGCGGCGTCGAGCCGCTCGTCGCGGCGCTCAAGGATCCCGACATCGACGTGCGCGTGGCGGCCGCGTGGGCGCTGGGTGAGATCGAGAGCCCCCTGGCGCTCGAGGCCCTGAAGGCGGCTCAGCAGGACGAGTCGGGGTCGGTGCGGCGGGCCGCCAGCTGGGCGCTGCGGCAGATCGACGACGAGGATCGGCCCAAGGTGCGAGTCCGGCCTCGGGTGCGCGTCAAATTGTGACCTCGCGGCTCCCGCGCCCGATGTCGGCGCGGAAGGCGCGGGCGCGCTCCACCAGCTTGAAGTAATCCACCAGCTCCTCGGCTTCGCGGACCTCGTCCCAGCCGAGGAGCTGTTTCATCCGGCGCGCCACGGGCGTGACCACGCCCATCGTCTGCTCGGGGCGCTCGTAGAACAGGTGCAGCCGGCGCACCAGCACGTCCTGGACGCGCAGCGCCATCTCCCGGTCCACCGCATGGACGACCTCCGCCCAGATCTGCGGCTGGCCCGGCAAGAGGGGCTCGCCCAACCCCCGATCTCGATCGACGAGGTTCAGGATCGCGGGCGCCTCGCTGCCGTAGCTCGCGACGAGGTGCCGCGCCGTGGCCGCCGCGACGCCCCGCGCCCGCGCGCCCTCGATCAGGACGTCGAGCGCTGCCGCCTCGCCGCCTGGAAGGGGAAGCCGGTCGGTGGGCGGCCGTGGGGCGACCGGCCGGCCGTCGAGCTCGTGCAACCGCGCCGCTACACGGTCGGCGACGTCGCGCGCCATCACCCGGTACGTGGTGAGCTTCCCCCCCGCGATCGTGATCAGCCCTTGCGCGCTCTCCACCACCCGGTGCTCGCGTGAGACCTGCGACGGCGCCGCGGCTCTGTCGGCGCGGAGCAGTGGGCGCAGCCCGGCCCACACCGAGACCACGTCGTTCGGGGCGAGGTGCGCATTCGGAAACGCGGCGTTGGCGGACCGCAGCAGGTAGGTCACGTCTTCGGCGGTGACGCGCACGGCGTCGGGAGGCGTGTCGGCGTCGGTGTCCGTCGTGCCGACGTAGGACAGGTCGCCCCAGGGGAGCACGAACATCACGCGCCCATCGAGCGGGGAGAAGAGGGTGACGGCGTGCTCATTCCCGATCCGCCGTCGCGGCACGGCCACGTGAGCACCCTTGGTGGCTCGCAGCAGCGGCGCGGCCGCCGGATCGTCCAGCCGGCGCAGCGCGTCGACCCAGGGACCGCCGGCGTTCACCACGACGAGCGCCCGCACGGTGCGCTTTTCGCCGCCCAGCGCGTCGCGCAGGACCGCGCCGCGCACGCGGCCGTCGGGCTTCAAGAGGCTGGTCACCTCGGCGTAGTTCGCGACCAGCGCCCCGGCGCGCGCCGCGGCGCGGACCGTGGCGAGCACCAGGCGCGCGTCGTCGGCCTGGGCGTCATAGTACAGCGCCGCGCCGCGCAGGCCGCGATCCTTCAGGGCCGGCTCGGCGCGGCGCACCTGTTTGGGGCCGAGCCAGCGGTGGCTCTTCACGTTGCGGAACGCCGCCAATGCGTCGTACAGCCACATCCCGGCCCGGAGCTTCCAGGCGGGAACGCGCGCGCCGCGGTAGACCGGAAACAGGAAGGCCAGCGGCCGCACCAGATGCGGAGCGATCCTGAGCAGCACCCGCCGCTCGTGGCTGGCCTCGAACACCAGACGGAAGTCTCTCTGCTCCAGGTAGCGGATGCCGCCGTGGATGAGGCGCGACGACAGGGACGAGGTCCCGGCACCGAAGTCGCCCTTGTCCACCAGCGCGGTGCGGAATCCGCGCAGTGCGGCGTCGCGCGCGATCCCCGCCCCCGTGATCCCGCCGCCAATGACGAGCAGATCCACGGGCTCGACGGCCATCGACGCGAGCGCCGCGGCGCGGCTCTGATGCGAGAACGGTGTCTCGGCGGCCAACTCCCCTCCGGTTGGAGGCCGTGGTAGGTTTCGTGGCTATCGCGAGGGGAGAATCTAATGCCGGGTGGAAACGGACGGCGCGTCGCCGTCGTCGCCGGTTGTCGCACGCCGTTCTGCAAAGCGGGGACCGCGCTCAAGGACGCACGCGCCGTGGATCTCGCGCGCCACGCAGCCCGCGAGCTGCTGGAGCGCACGAGTCTCGACGGCGCCGAGGTGGACGAAGTGATCTTCGGGCAGGTGGTACCCTCGGCCCTGGTGCCGAATGTCGGCCGCGAGGTGAGCCTCCTCCCCCAGTTTCCCAAGGAGATTCCCGCCTTTTCGGTGAACCGCGCCTGCGCCTCGGCCAATCAGGCGATCACCGCCGCCCACGACCAGATCGCCCTGGGCCACGCGGACGTGATCATCGCCGGCGGTGCCGAAGCGCTCTCCGATATCCCCATCCTGGCCTCGCGCCGTCTCGCCGACATCCTGGTCGAGGCGAGCAAGGCAAAATCGCTCGGCGCGCGCGTGCGCACCTTCGCCAAGATCCGTCCCAGGGACCTGATCCCGGTCTCCCCCGCCATCGCGGAGCCGTCCACCGGCGAGTCGATGGGTCAGTCGGCCGAGAAGATGGCGAAGGAAAACGGGATCAGCCGGGAGGCGCAGGACAGCTGGGCGCTGCGCAGCCACCGCCAGGCCGCTCAAGGCACCACCGACGGTCGACTCACCGCGGAGATCGCGCCGTGGTTTCCCTCGCGTCCCGGCGATCCGGTGGTCACGCAGGACAACGGTATCCGCGCGGACACGTCGCTCGAGCAGATGGCGAAGCTCAAGCCCGTGTTCGACCGCCGGTACGGCAGCGTGACGGCCGCGAACGCGTCACCCCTCACCGACGGCGCGTCCGCCGTGCTGCTGACGAGCGACGAAGCCGCGCGGGCGCTGGGGTACGAGCCGTTGGCGTACATTCGCTCCTACGCGGTCGCCGCCGTGGACCCAGGGTGGCAGCTGTTGCAGGCGCCGGTGTGGGCGGTCCCCAAAGCCCTCGAGCGCGCCCGCATCGAATGGAAGGACCTCGGCCTCATCGAAATCCACGAAGCCTTCGCCGCCCAGGTGCTCTCGAACCTCAAGGGATTCGCCGAGAAGGGTTGGGAGATCAACAAAGACATCATCAACGTCATGGGCGGCTCCATCGCCATCGGCCATCCCTTCGGCGCCACGGGCGGCCGAATCGTCACGACCCTGGCGAACGAGATGCGGCGCCGCGACGTGCAGTTCGGCCTCGTGTCGGTGTGCGCCCAGGGCGGCATGGGATTCGCGATGGTCCTGGAGCGCCGTTAGTGGGCGCGTCCGGTCCCGCCCTCACGTGGGACATCACCGATGGCATCGCCGTGGTGGTCCTCGACTCCAAGGACCGCCCCGTCAACACCATCTCCCGCGCGGTGAAGGACGAGTTCGTCGCCTGCTTCGAGACGCTGGCGGGCGACGCCAGCGTGCGCGCCGTGGCGTTCTTCTCGGGGAAACCGGACAACTTCATCGCCGGCGCCGACATCGAGGAATTCATCCAACTGGGCTCGGCCGCCGAAGCGGAGCGCCTTTCGGCGGACGGCCAGGAGATGCTCGACCGCGTGGCGCGGCTTCCCAAACCCGTCGTCGCGGGGATTCACGGCGGGTGCCTCGGGGGCGGCTTCGAGTTCGCCCTCGCGTGCCACTATCGCGTCGCGACCGACCACCCCAAAACCCAGATCGGCCTGCCCGAGGTTCAGCTCGGCATCCTGCCCGGGGCGGGCGGCTGCCAGCGCCTGCCGCGCCTCGTCGGCGCGCGCGCGGCGCTCGACATGATCCTCGCCGGCAAGACCGAGCGCGCGGCGAAAGCGTTTCGGCTGGGGATGGTGGACGAGCTGGTCCCGCCGGCGATCCTGCGGGAGATCACCATCGGCGCGGCGCGCCGGATGGCCGGAGGCTGGCGACCCAAGCGCAAGCGCCCCGGAGGGTTCACCGGATGGCTGCTGGACGGCAATCCGCTCGGGCGCCGCATCGTCTTCCGGGCGGCACGCAAAGCCGTGTGGGCCAAGAGTGGCGGCCACTACCCGGCCCCGTTCGCGGCCCTCGAGGCCGTGGAGCACGGGCTGCGCCACGGGATCGCCGAGGGCCTGAAGCGCGAAGCGCAGCTGTTCGGGCAGCTCGCCGTCACCGACGTGTCCCGCAAGCTGGTGCAGATCTTCTTCGCGACCACGCAGCTCAAGAAGGACGCGGCGCCAACGGGCGCCCCCCCGCCCGTGGAGGTGAAGCGCCTGGGCATCGTCGGGTCGGGGTTCATGGGCTCGGGGATCGCGGGGACCGCCGTGGCGCAGGCGCTCGTGGACGTCCGCCTGAAAGACGCCGATCTGGCGCGCGTCGCGCAGGGACTGGGCGCGGCGCGCGCCATCCTCGACGAGCGGCTCGAGCGCCGCCGCATCACGAAGTACGAGCACGCCCGGCTCGTGGCGCTGCTCTCGGGGGGGGACGGCTATGCGGGATTCGGCCGGGCCGACCTCGTGATCGAGGCCGTGTTCGAAGATCTCGCGGTGAAGCAGCAGGTGCTGAAGGAGGTGGAGGGCGCGACGCGCGAGACCGCCGTGTTCGCCTCCAATACCTCCACCATCCCGATCACGCGCATCGCCGAGGCAGCGACGCGGCCTGAGCGCGTCATCGGCATGCACTTCTTCTCGCCGGTCGCCAAGATGCCGCTGCTCGAGGTGATCCCCGCGGCCCGCACGGCGCCGGGCGCCGTGAGCACGGCCGTCGCGTTCGGGCGCCGCATGGGGAAGACGGTCATCGTGGTGAAGGACAGCCCCGGGTTCTGGGTGAACCGCATCCTCGCCCCCTACGCCGGCGAGATCGGCCATCTCCTGGCCGAGGGGGCGTCGGTCGAGGAGATCGACGAGATGGCGGTGCGCTTCGGCTTTCCGGTCGGGCCGGTCACGCTGCTCGACGAGGTCGGGCTGGATGTCGCCGAGAAAGTCGCGCACGTGATGGCGGCGGCCTACGGCGACCGCTTGCAGCCGAGCAACGGCGTGGCCGCGCTCGTGAAGGCTGGGCGGCTGGGCCGGAAGTCCGGGCGCGGATTCTACGTCTACCGGGGCGGGAGGAAGCGGGGCGTGGACGGCGGGGTGTACGAGCTCCTGGGCGTCCACCCCAACGGCGGCCCCCGGCCCGCGGAGATCCTGCAGCGGCTGGTGTTGGGGATGCTGAACGAGGCGGCGCGGGCGGTCGGCGAGGGTGTGGTGCGGGCCCCCCGCGACGGCGACGTCGGCGCCATCTTCGGGTTCGGCTTTCCGCCGTTCCGCGGCGGCCCGCTGCGCCACGCCGACGACCTCGGCGCCGCCCGGCTCGTCGCCGACCTCGAGCGGCTGGCCGAGCGCCACGGCCCGCGATTCGCCCCCTGCGACGTTCTGCAGGACCTCGCGCGCCGCAACGCCAAGTTCTACCCCTGACTCCCGACTCCTGACGCCCGATGCTCCGGACCGGCCTGCTCTGGCTGAGCGAACAGCCGCGCATCTTCCGTTTCGTCCGCGGCAACGGGCTCGCCCGCCGCTTCGCTTCGCGCTTCGTCGCGGGGGAGACGGTTGAGTCCGCGGTGACTGCCGTGCGTGACCTGAACGGCGCCGGCATCTCGGCCACGCTCGACCTGCTGGGCGAGTCGGTTGAGCACGCTGCAGAGGCGCGCCGCGCCCGCGACATCTACCTCGAGACCCTCGACCGCATCCGGGCCACGGGCGCCGACGCCAACGTATCGGTCAAGCTGACCCAGATGGGCCTCGACGTGGATGAGGCGCTCTGTGTTGCGAACCTGCGCGCGATCATCGCCCGCGCGAAGGCCCACGATTCGTTCGTGCGCATCGACATGGAGCAGGCGGGCTACACCGCAAAGACGCTCGGGCTCTTCCGGCAGACCTTCTACCCGGAGTTCGGCAACGCAGTCGGGGTGGTGCTACAATCGTATTTGCGGCGCACCGCGCAGGACGTGGACGAGATGATCGCCCTCGGCGCGCGGGTGCGCCTCTGCAAAGGCGCCTACAAGGAGCCGGAAGACGTGGCCTTCGCGTCCAAGCGCGATGTGGACGCCAACTACGTCGCCTGCATGGAGCGCTTGCTGGAGCGAGGGGCCTACCCCGGCATCGCCACCCACGACGAGAAGATCATCGCGCACGCGAAACGCTTCGTGAGCGAGAAGCGCATCCCGCTCGACCGTTTCGAGTTCCAGATGTTGTACGGCGTGCGGCGCGACCTCCAGAACCGGCTCCGGCGCGAGGGCTACAACGTGCGCGTCTACGTGCCGTTCGGGACGCACTGGTATCCGTATCTGCTGCGCCGGCTCGCCGAGCGGCCGGCGAACGTCGTGTTCATCGTCGCCAACGTCCTCAAGGAGTCGCTACGGCCGAAGTGACGGACGACGCCACCCTCGGCGGTTACCAGGAGGTGCACCGGCGGCCACCGGCGTTCGGCGGCGCCGACGGCCGGGCCTACTCCGTCTCGACCTTCGTGGACGACGCCCCCGACGCCGCGGGACGATACGGCGCGGCGCTCCTGTTCGTCCAGTGGGGAGAAGGTGAGCGGCCGGTCGGCCACCTCGAGACCGACTACCTCGCGTTCGGTCCGACCCCCGAAGAGGCGCTCGGGCCGGTCCTCGCGCTGACGCTGCAGGACGTCAAGGCGCACCTGGATCGGTGTGTCGAGAGGGAGAAGGGAGCGGGGAGACGGACGTGACGGCGACCGGCGTAGTCCTGGTGCGCGAGGGCGGCGTCTATCGCGTCCACACCGAGGCCGGCGAGGTCACGGCGACCTTGCGGGGCAAGCTCAAACATCGGGATGACGACCGTGTGGTTCCCGGCGATGTGGTGGACCTCGACCTCCACGGAGACCGTGAAGCGGCGATCACGGCGATCCGGCCGCGCCGTTCCGTGTTGGCGCGCCGTGCGGCGCAGGGGGGGAGTGGTGGAGGTGCCCGGCGGGCCCAGCCCGTCGCCGCGAATGTGGATCAGGTCGTCGTGGTCACATCGGCCCGCGATCCCGAGGCGAACCCCCGCACGCTCGATCGCTTCCTCGTGATCGCGGAGGCCAACGGCCTGCCGGCCGTGCTCGTGGTGAACAAGGTCGAGCTCGACCGGAGCGTCACCGACGCGCTGACCCGGCGGTACGCCGGCGCCGGCTACCAGGTGCTGCCCACCTCGGTAAAGGCCGGCCAAGGCCTCCCCGCGCTGCGCGACCTGCTCCGCGGGCGGCACTCGGTGTTCACGGGAGTCTCGGGGGTCGGGAAGTCGAGCCTGCTCAACGCGCTCGAGCCGGGTTTGAAACTGCGCGTGGGCGCCATCAGCGAGAAATGGCGCACCGGGAAGCACACCACCACGGCGGCGGAGCTGGTGCCGGTCGCCGGGGTGGGCTACGTCGTCGATACGCCGGGCCTGCGCGAGGTGGCGGCCTGGGGCATCGACCCCGACGCCCTCGGCGCCTGCTTTCCGGACTTCCGGCCGTACCTCGACCAGTGCCGGTTCGACAACTGCCGCCATCTCACCGAGCCCGGGTGCGCGGTGCGCCGGGCGCCGGAGATCGATCCGGATCGCCTCGTGTCGTACGAGCGTATTTACGAAGAAGTCAGCGAGCCTTCCTGGTCCAGCGGCCGGCGTCGCGGGCGGTGACTTTGGCCATCATCTGTGCGAACGCCGCATCGAGGTCGATGTGCTGCGAGTTGGCGAGACAGATCACGACGAACAGGATATCCGCCAGCTCCATGGGGATCGACCCGGGCTGCTCGTCGGCCTTCTTGGTCTTGGGGCCAAACTGGTGATTGACCTCGCGCGCCAGCTCGCCTACCTCTTCCGCCAGGCGGGCGACGTTCGCGAGGGGGGGAAAGTATCCTTCCTCGTACTGGCCGATCCAGCGGTCGACGGCCTGCTGCGCTTCGCGAAAGCTCATGGGACCCTCTGACCTGGTGGTGCCGTTCCGCGGGGAGCGCTACCGCGCGGCCGATCGGCTGAGCCGCCTGATCGCGCCGCCGTACGACGTGATTGCGCCGCCGGAGCGCGCACGGCTCGCGGCGCTCGACGAACACAATATCGTGCACGTCATGCTGCCGGAAGCTCCCGTCGGCGACCGCTACGCTCACGCGGCCGAGCTGCTCGCCGCGTGGCGCGCCGCCGGCGCACTGGCGCGGGATGCCGAGGATGCCGTCTACGTCATGGCGCAGGGCAAGCGGGTCGGCGTGTTCGCCGCCGTGGCGGCGGAGGGGTACGAGCCGCGCCGCGTGCGGCCGCATGAGAAGACGCACGCCGGGCCCAAGGCCGATCGGCTCGCCCTGCTCCGCGCCACTCGCACCAACATCGAATCGATCTTCCTGATCGCGCCGGATGCGGACGGGGGGCTCGCCCGGGCCCTCGCGGGCGTCGCTCAGGCGCCGCCCGCCGCCGCCGCCGAGCTGGATGGGGTCGCGATCCGGTTGTGGGTCGTGAGCGGCCAGGGGGCCACCCGCCTCCTGGCTCCCGCCTCCCGGCTCCCGTTGTATATGGCCGACGGCCACCATCGATACGAAACCGCGAGCGCCTACGCCCGGGAGAACCCCGCGGCCGATCGGGTGCTGGCGTTCATCGTCTCGGCACGGGACCCGGGGCTCACGATCTTACCCACGCACCGGGTGATCTTCGGCGCCGGGCGGGAGCCGGCGGCGCTGCTCGAGCGCTGGCGTGGTTGGTTCGACCTCGCGGACGTGCCGCAAGGTGCCGACCCGCTGGGGCACCTCGCGATCCTGGGCCGGGACCGCACCGCGTGTCTCGTCGCCTGGCCCGACGGGAGCGTCACCGGTCTCGCCCTGCGGCCCGACGCGCCCCTCGACAGCGTGCCCGGGCTGGGCGCCAGTCCGGCAGTGCGCGCCCTCGACGTGGCCCGCGTCGAGATCCTGGTCGTGAAGGCGATCCTGTCCGCCGGCACCTCCACGCCCCTGCTCCGCTACGTGGCGGACGGCGCTGATGCGCTCGCCGCAGTGCGGGGCGGCGGCGCGACGGCCGCGGTGCTGCTCAATCCCACGCGCCTCGAGCAGGTCTTTGCGGTCGCGGACGCGGCGGACGTGATGCCGCCGAAGTCGACGTATTTCTTTCCGAAGGTGCCGAGCGGCTTGGTGCTGCGACCTCTTTAGACGGCGACGGAAGGACGGAAGGACGGAAGGGGGTCGACGTGCGATGTTTCGGTCGTGAGGGCGGGTTTTTGATGACAGTTGGCCGGAGTTTCCGACCTATGCTGCCGCATGATGGCGTACGAGCGCCTGACGGCGTGGAAGATCGCTCACGAGTTTGCGGTCGCAGTGTATCGAACGACGCACGCGTTCCCAAAGAGCGAGCTCTACGGTCTCACGTCCCAGATTCGCAGGGCGGCCTTCTCGATTCCGGCGAACATCGCGGAGGGGTCTGCGAAACGGGGAAGCGCCGAATTTCGCCGTTTCCTCGACATCGCCGTCGGGTCCTTCGCCGAAGTCTCTTATGCGATCGTCTTCGCTCGCGACGTCGGCCTCTTGGTACGGGAGGACTTCGATCGCCTCGAGGCCCTACGAGTGAGGGTCGGGAAACTCACCTGGGGTTTGTATTCGAGCATCGCGAAGCAAGCGCGAAAGTCGCGCAGTCACTCGGAGACCTGAGAGGCCATCCCCTTTCCGTCGTTCCGTCCTTCCGTCGGCTTTTAGTCTCTCGGCCCCTGGCGTAGCGCGGCGATCAGCGCCTTGCAAAAGTGCGGCAGGTCGGCTGGCGTGCGGGACGAGATGAGGTTGCCGTCAACGACCACGGGGCTGTCCTCCCAGCGCACGCCGGCGTTCTCCATGTCGTCCTTGATCGCGCGCACGCTGGTCGCCCGCTTGCCCTGGAGGATCTTGGCGGAGATCGGCACCCACCCGGCGTGGCAGATGAAGGCCAGCGGCTTGCCGGCTTGATGAATCTCGCGCGTGAGCTGCAGCACCTTGTCGAAGCGGCGCAGCTGATCGGGAGCGAAGCCGCCGGGGATCACCAGGCCGTCGAACCGCGCCGCATCGATGTGGTCGACGTCGGCGTCGACCGTCACCGGGTAGCCACGTTTCCCTTGATAGGTCTTGTCGCCGAGCCCGGCGACCGTGGTGACCGCGCCTTCCTCCTCCAGCCGGATCTTGGGATACCAGAGCTCGAGGTCTTCGTACAGCGGCGCGGCAAAGAAGAGCACCCGCTTCCCTTTGAGGGTCATGCCGTGAACCTATATCTTTCCGCCCGATGAGTCTACGCCACCGCCAGCAGATCCTCGACAACCTCGACGCGATCTACCGCGAGGCCTACGACCGCGCCAAGGCGGCCGGCGATGAGCGGCGCATGGCCGATCTCGACGCGTCCTATCAGCGCGAGCAGCTGCTGCTCGAGGTGCTGCTCGACATCCGAGACGCCGTGGGCACACCGAGCGCACCACGGGACAAGAGCGCCGATCCGGTCGCCGCGCTCGAGACCATCCGCCGCATCACTCGTCTGCGCTGAGGAGCCCCCATGTTCCGTCGCGCATCGTTGCTCGGCTGCGCCGTCATCCTCACCAGCGGGTGCGGCCCGAAGGCCGATCTCGTCGTCACCGGCGGCATGGTGTGGACCGGCCTCTCGACCGGCCGCGGACGGCCGGGGGCCGTCGCGATCGCGAACGGGAAGATCCTCGCCGTCGGCGATTCGACCGACATCGCGCGCTACGTCGACGCCAAGACGGAGATCCTGCGCGCCGGCGGCGGGCTGGTGATGCCGGGGTTCGCCGACGGGCACACCCATTTCATCGACGGCGGCTTCCAGCTCGCGTCCGTCAACCTGCGCGACGCGGCCACCCCCGAAGAATTCATCCGGCGCCTGAAGGACTACGCGGCGGGGCTCAAGCCCGGCGAGTGGATCACCGGGGGCGACTGGGATCACGAGCTGTGGCGCGGCGCGCCGCTGCCGCAGCGCGACTGGATCGATTCGGTGACGCCCGCGAACCCCGTGTTCGTCAACCGGCTCGATGGTCACATGGCGCTCGCCAATAGCGCCGCGATCCGCGCCGCGGGCGTCACCAGGCGCACGCCCACGCCGCCCGGCGGCGAGATCGTCCGTGACGCGGACACCGGCGAGCCCCTGGGAGTCTTCAAGGACCAGGCCATGGGGCTCATCTGGGCGGCCTTTCCCGCCCCAACCCCCGAGCAGCGCGACTCAGCCCTGGCCCGCGCCCTGGCCCATGCCGCGTCCCTCGGCGTCACGGCCACCGCTCACATGTCCGCCTCGTGGGCCGACCTCGCGAGCTACCGGCGCCTCGAGCAGGCGGGCCGCATGACGCTGCGGGTCGCCGTGTATCTGCCGCTCGACGACTGGCGTACCGTCGCGGAGTCGGTGGCGCGCGAAGGTGGCGGGAGCGACGACTGGGTGCGGATCGGCGGCGTCAAGGGCTACGTGGACGGCTCCGCCGGCTCACGCACGGCGTACTTCTTCGAGCCGTTCTCGGACTCGGCGGGCTACGCGGGGCTGATGCAGCACAGCGAGGCGGAGCTGCGCACCTGGATCGGCGGCGCGGACTCGGCGGGCCTCCAAATCGCCGTCCACGCCATCGGCGACCGCGCCAACGCGCTCCTCCTCGCCATCTACGACAGCGTGGCCCGAGTCCACGGCGCCCGCGACCGGCGCTTCCGTGACGAGCACGCCCAGCATCTGCGGCCGCAGGACATCCCGCGCTTCGGTGCGCTGCGCGTGGTGCCGTCCATGCAGCCCTACCACGCGATCGACGACGGCCGCTGGCTGCTCAAGCGGATCGGACCGGTGCGGATCCGCACGACATACGCGTTCCGGGCGCTGATCGACGCCGACGCGCCTCTCGCGTTCGGGTCGGACTGGACGGTCGCGCCCCTCGACCCGCTGCTCGGCGTCTACGCGGCAGTCACCCGGCGCACGCTCGACGGCAGGAATCCGGGTGGGTGGGTCCCGGAGCAGAAGATCGGCGTCGGCGAGGCGCTGCGCGCGTATACCTACGGCAACGCCTGGGCGACGTTCATGGAGCAGAAATGGGGCGCGCTCGCGGCCAGCCGGTACGCGGACATCGTCGTTCTGGACCGGGACCTGTTCGCCATGCCGGCGGAGTCGATCGGCGCGGCGAAAGTGCGGTATACGATTGTGGGCGGGAAAGTTGTCTATGCGAATCCCTAACCCCGATCCCCTAGCCCCCAGTCCCTAACCCGAGTACTTGAATCCCGCCTCCTGGAGCGTCAGCGGCTGGGCGTCGCCGTGCTCGACCCCGGCTTCCACCACCTCGCCGAGCACCAGGGTGTGATCCCCTGACGGGAGCGTCGCGACCACCCGGCATTCGACCCACCCGACGCTGTCCGCCAGCACCGGCGCTCCCGATACGGGCGCCGGCTTCGTCTTGATCCCCTTGAGCTTCTGGGGCGCCTGCTCTGAAGTGCGGCCCAGCTTGCCGGCCAGCTCCCGCTGTCCCTGCTGGAGGACATTGATCGCGAAGTGATGGGCATCGCGGATCATGCCGATCGTCTTGGAGGTGTTCTCTACGGCGACGACGACCATCGGGGGATCGAACGCCGCCTGCGTCAGCCAGTTGGCCGTCATGCCGTGCTCCTCCCCGCCGTGGGCGACGGTGATGACGTACAGCCCGTATGGAAAGTGGCGTAGCACGGTCTTCTTGGCGGCCTGGTCCATGGTGTCCTCGGGATCGGGGAATATTGACCGGCAGGGGGCGGGAAGCCAAGTTGGCGCTTGGGAGGCCTCCGGAATGTCCCGCAAGCCGACATCGACCTTGGTTATTGCGTTGGTGCTTGCCATGGTGTCACGCGGCGCGCGGGCGCAACAACGTCCGCCCCCCAAGCCTCCCACTCTCCAAGACCTTGAGGTGCGCGCGAGGCAAGACTCCAACGATGCGGAGGTGCACTATCAGCTCGCGCTCGCCTACTGGGGCAAGAAGCGATTTGACGACGCGGAGCACGCGCTGCGGACGGCCTTGACGATCGAGCGTCGGTTTGCAGCAGGGTACCTCGCCCTGGCGTACCTGCCGTATGCGCGACGGCCAAAGCTGATGGCGGAAGAGCTCAAGGGGCGCGTGCCCGCGGAATGGCGCGAGCGGGTCGAAGAATCGTGGCGCCTGCGACGGCGCGCCTTCCTGATTGACCCGCTCGTCGATTTACGCATCCTGGGCGCAGTAGTGCCGGTTGGGGGTGGTGTCCTTGGCGTCGACCGGCATGGGCGGCTTACCATCGTCGTTGATCCCTTCTCCGCGTTCGTACGCGGTGACTACCAGCTCGCCTATTCCATGTTCAATCAGGTGGTGACGGCGAGCTTCAAAGGTGCGGCACGAGATTCGATTCCCAGCGGCTTGTTGTGGTACCGCGGCTTGTCCGCCGGGCATGTGGGAGCCTACGACACTGCGGTTGCGGACTTCACAACACTGCTGTCGCGGGGCATCAGGCTTGAGCGGGCGGACTCGCTGGTTCACATCCCACTCAACACCAACGACTGTCGATACGTCCTCGCTCTGTTTCAGTACCGTGCTCGCCGCTTCCAGGACGCCATTGACCTCTACAAGGAGGCCCTCGCGAATGATATCGGCCTCTTCATGGCTCACGTGCAGATGGGTCGCATTTACGAAGAGTATCAGATGTGGCCTGAAGCGGTCGATCAGTTTCAGCGGGCGGTGGCCGTGAGCCCCGATGACCCGAGCCTGCTGCTCGACCTCGGCGTCGTGCTGCGAGAGGCAAGGCGCTTCGGCGAGGCCGAAACGATTCTCGGTCAGGCCATGGATGCCAATCCGCGTGACGCGCGCGTTCCGTACCACCTGGGAATCACGTTGCAGGACGCGGGGAAGCTGGCCGAGGCCCGTACCGCGTTCACGCGGTTCCTTTCTCTCGCTCCGAGCCGTTATGACCGACAAATACGAGACACGCAGCAGCGCCTGGCGGCGCTGCCGTAACGCGACGGCACTTCTGTTCCTGCTCACCGTGGGCGGCGCCCGCGGTGGTGCGGGACAGGCGATCCCCCTGCTGAGCCGGGACGTCAAGGAACTCGAAACGCTGGCGCGAACCGACTCGAACGACGCCGAGATGCAGTTTTACCTTGCACTCGGGAACTGGAAGAGGCATCGCTGGCAGCAGGCCGACAGCCTGCTGCGGCTCGCCGTGCAGTTGGAGCCGCGCTTCGCCGAGGCCTATCTCGCCCTGTATTACCTGCCGTTCGCGCGCCGGCCCTCTCTCTACAGAGATGAAGAGCGCGGCCGCGTCCCCGAGGCCTGGCGGCCCGCGGTGGACGAAGCATACCGATTCTATCAACGCGCGTTCCGCACGGACCCGCTCGTCAGCCTCCGGGTGATGGCGGTCGCGTTCGAGATCGAAGAGCCGCGATTCACCGACTATACGAGCGAGGAGTTCCTGATCTACGAGCGGTACTACGCCTGGCTGTTCGACCTCGGGTTGGGGCGGTACCGGTCGGCCCACGAGCGGCTCACGCGCCTGGCGCAGCGGCTGTGGGACGAAGGCAAGCATCCGGACAAGGTACCCGACTACATCTTGTGGTATCGCGGGCTCGCGGCTGCGCACAGTTTGCGCTACGCCCCCGCCATCGCAGACTTTCAGTCGTTGCTCGACCGCGCCCGCAAGCAGGAGCAGAAGGACGAGATCGTGCACGTGCCTCTGCGGATCAACGAATACCGGTTCATGCTCGCGGCGCTGCATCACGTGGCGGGCCACGCCGACAGCGCGATCGCCCTGTATCAGGAGGCGCTGGCGAACGACCTGGGCCTGGTCATGGCCCACGAGTATCTGGCGGGGATCTACGAGGCGGCGGGTAAGCCGGACTCGGCCCTCGCCGAGCGGCGTCGCGGGGCCGAAGCCGGCGTCGACGATCCGTCGGCGCAGTTCGATTTCGCGGCGGCCCTGTTCAACCTCCAGCGGACGGCCGACGCCGAGGAGCCGGCCCGGCGGGCGGTCGAGCTGAACCCGCGGTACGCGCCGCCGCATTATCTCCTCGGCCGTGTCGCGGAGGAGCTGGGGCGGTCCGCCGAGGCGCGCGAGCACTATACGCGGTTCCTCGCCACGGCCTCCCAGAAGTTGGCGCCCCTCGCGGCGGACGCCACGACGCGTCTGGCGGCGCTGCGGCCGTGACGGAAGACACGACATGACGCGGTGGGGCGTCCTGCTCCCTGTCGCGGCCGTCCTCACGCTCCCTGCGGGCCTGACCGCCCAGCGACGCGCGACCCTCCCCGAACTCGAAGCTCTGGCGCGGGCGGACTCCAACGATCCCGTGGCGCATTACAATGTCGCGGCCGTGTTGGTCGAAGGCCGGCGATATGCCGAGGCCGAGCGATCACTACGTCAGGCCATCGACATCGATCCGGAATACGCGCCTGCGCTCCTCCTGCTCGCCCGCGTGCGCATGAGCCTCGTCGGCGCCCCGCTCGCGGTCGTCGTGGGAAACCGGCGCATCGTGTTCCTGCGGAGGGATGCGAGCGGCGGCGAAACCGCGCGCCTGCAGCGGCGGGCCTTCTTGATCGACCCGCTCCTCGAGCTCGGCCCACCCCCCCGTGCCTTCTTACCTGCGGCTTGGCGCGAAACGCTGGGCCGCGCGCTGCGTGACTACGAACACGAGCGGTGGGTCGACGCGATCGCGGGCTTCACGACCGTCGTCGACCGCACCGTCCGACCGACCGACTCCATGGACGTCCCACCTGTCGCCTTGTGGTTCCGCGCTCGGAGTGCCATGCGGCTCGGTGACTATGACGCGGCGATCCGCGATGTGAAATGGCTCCTGGCGCTCCGCTTAGGCGACACCACGTCCCAGGCCCTGACGTGGAATCCCTTCGTGGGCGACGAGCTGCGATACATCCTCGCGTATGTCCACCAGCAGGCGCGTCGCTGGGATGACGCGATTCGCCTCTACCAGGAGCTGCTCGAGCGGAACCTCGGGTTGGACCTCGCTCATTCCCACCTCGCCGAGATCTACGAAGAGCAAGGGCGCTGGGCTGATGCGATCCAGGAGCGCCGTCGGGCGATCGACGCGAATCCTGAAGAGCCCGCCCTGCTTTTCGATCTGGGTTCCACGCTGGCGTACGGCGGCGAGTACGCCGAAGCTGAGGAGACGCTCCTGACGTACGCGGGCGTCCACCCGCGCGAGGCTCGGACCTATTATCTGTTGGGCTTCGTGCGCATGCGTCTGGGGAAAGGCGCGTTGGCCCGGGAAGCGCTCACGCAGTATCTCGCCCTCGCGCCGCGGCGCTACGAAGACCAAATCGCCGACGCCAAGCGGCGGCTGGCTATGCTCCAGGATTGAGGGGGCGGTTATGACCGACAGATCTTGCACTAGGGGGGCCTTCCTCGCGCTGCTGCTGTGCGGGGCCGGAGTCGCGCCGGCGGGTGCCCAGAACCGTGCGGCCTACGAGGAGCTCCAGACCTTTTCGGGGGTGCTGAACCACATCCATCTGAATTACCCCGACTCCGTGAGCTACAGCGAGCTCGTGGCCGCGGCCATTCGCGGCGTGCTGCGCGCCCTCGACCCCCACAGCTCCTACGCGTCCCGGATGGAATGGGAGAAGCGCACCGCCCTGGAGCACGGCGAGCTGTTCACCGTCGGCCTTGCCCTCGAAGAGGTGGACGGTGTCGCCACGGTGCTCGCCGTCGCGCCCCGCAGCCCTGCCGAGAAGGGCGGCGTGCTCGCCGGCGACCGTCTCCTGGAGCTCAACGATACGTCCGTGGTCGGCCTCGAGATGAACACCCTGGAGCTGCGTCTCGCCGGCGAGAAGGGATCGAAGGTGCGGCTCCGGCTCGAGCGCGGCCCCCGCCTCGAGCCCGACACGTTCAGCGTGACCCTCAAGCGCAACGCCTTCCAGGTACGCTCGGTGTCGATCGTCCGGATGGCCGACTCCGTGACGGGCTACCTGCGGCTCGAGGACTTTCTCGGCAACGCCGCGGAGGAGATGCACGATGCCCTGAAGCGGCTGCGCGGGATGCGCGCCCAGCGCGTGATCCTCGACCTGCGCGGCAACCCCGGCGGCAACGTCATCTACGCGGTGGAGATCGCGAGCGAGTTCTTCCCCAAGGGAACCGTCATCTTTCGGACCAAGGGCCGCAAGCGCGACGTGGACACGACGTTCGTCACCAAGCGGGACGGGGAGTTCCGCGACCTGCCGCTCATCGTGCTCATCGACGAACGCAGCGCCAGCGCCGCCGAAGCGCTCGCCGGGTCGCTCCAGGATCACGACCGGGCGCTCCTCGTCGGCCGCCGCACCTTCGGCAAGGCGCTGATGCAATCGGTGTTCTTCCTCCCTTCCGGCGACATCATCTGGCTCACGGTGGGGCGCGTCTTCACGCCCAACGGCCGCTTCATCCAGCGTCGCTACCGCGGCCTCGGCTACGAGCAGTACTTGAGCTTCGCCGGAAAGTCCGGTGCCGAGGAAGACACGGCGGCGGTCTTCAAGACCGACGCCGGGCGTGCCGTCCGTGGTGGGGGGGGGATCGCGCCCGATCTGTTCGTCCCCATCGCGGCACCGCTTCCCGTCTGGTGGAGCGCCGCCGCCGATTCCGGGTTCGACGACGCCGTGTCGGACAGCGTGGCCCATACCGTGCCCCCCGCCGCCGCCGCGTGGCTGACGGCCGAGAGCGAGTGGCGGGCCAGGCTCCTTCCGCCCTTCCTCTCACGGGTGCGCGCGCGCCTCGGCGTGAGCGCCCAGACGGACAGCCTGTTGGACCGCCGCCTCGCCCGGATCCTCGCCGCGCGGGTCACCGAGGTGCGGTGGGGGCCCGACACCCGGGAGGAGTTCATCGTGCGGAACGATGGCACGATCCGCGTCGCCCTCGAGCAGTTCCCCCGCCTAAAGGCGCTCCTGGCCCCACCATCCCTGGGCAAGTAGGCTATTTTTCAGGTCCATGGCGACCCGCACCCGCGCGACGGCGAAGACCGGGCGGCCCGCGAAGGGCACGCTCGCGAAGGCCGACCTGCTCGACATCTACCGCCTGATGCTCCTGTCGCGCCGCATCGACGACAAGGAGATCCAGCTCAAGCGGCAGAACAAGATCTTCTTCCAGATCTCCGGCGCCGGGCACGAGGCCGTGCTGGTCGCCGCAGCCAAAGCCCTGCGGCCCGCCTACGACTGGTTCTATCCGTATTACCGGGACCGCGCCCTCTGCCTGGCGCTCGGCATGACCCCCACGGAGATGTTCCTCTCGGCCGTGGGCGCCGCCGAGGATCCCAACTCGGGCGGCCGCCAGATGCCCTCCCACTGGGGCCACAAGGCCCTCAACATCGTCAGCCAGTCGAGCCCCACCGGCACCCAGTTCCTCCAGGCGGTGGGGTGCGCCGAGGCATGGCTCCGCTACGACCGCATCGACGAGATCACCGACAAACCCGTCAAGGGCGACGAGTTGGTGTACTGTTCCGCCGGGGACGGGACCACGAGCGAGGGTGAGTTCTGGGAGGCGTTGAACAGCGCGAGCAACCTGAAACTGCCCGTGTTGTTCCTGATCGAGGACAACAAGTACGCCATCTCGGTGCCGATCGAGGTGCAGACCGCCGGCGGCTCGGTCTCGACGCTGATCCGCAATTTCCCCGACCTCCTGGTGGAGGAGGTGGATGGGTGCGACCCGGTGGCCTCGTACGAGGCGCTAGTCCGGGCGGCGGAGTGGTGCCGCCGGCGCACCGGGCCGGCGCTCGTGCACGCGCACGTGATTCGCCCCTACTCCCACTCGCTCTCCGACGACGAGGTCCTCTACAAGCCGCCCCGGGAGCGGGAGGAAGAGGCCAAGCGGGACTGCCTGACCAGCTTTCCCAAGCGGCTCGTGACGGAAGGGGTCGCGACCGAGGCGGAGATCGAGGCGATCAAGGCGGAGGTGGAGGAAGAGATCCAGGTCGCCGCCGACATGGCGCTCGCCTCGCCCCAACCCAAGCCCGAGACGGCGCTGCTGTGGGTCTATTCGCCCGACGTCGATCCCACGTCCGAGCAGTTCGATACCGAGGACGATCCCCGCTTCACCGGGGAGCCGACGACGATGGTGGACCTCCTCAACGCGTGCATGAGGGACGAGATGGCGCGCGACCCGCGCATCGTCGTGTTCGGCGAGGACGTGGCCGACGCCAGCCGCGAGCAGCATCTGAAGGACGTGAAGGGAAAGGGCGGCGTGTTCAAGGTGACCTGGGGGCTGCAGCGCCGGTTCGGGAGCGCCCGGGTGTACAACTCGCCTTTGGCGGAGGCCAACATCGTCGGCCGGGCGATCGGTCTCGCCACGCGGGGCCTGAAGCCCGTCGTCGAGGTCCAGTTCTTCGACTACATCTGGCCGGCCTACCACCAGCTGCGCAACGAAATGGCGACGTTGCGGTGGCGCTCGAGCAACGCGTTCAGCTGCCCAGCCGTGGTCCGCGTCACCTACGGCGGGTATCTGAAGGGCGGTTCCATTTACCACTCTCAAACCGGGGCGGTGGTCTTCACCGCGGTGCCCGGTCTGCGGGTGATTTGCCCCGCCACGGCGCTCGACGCCAACGGCCTGCTGCGCACCGCGATCCGCTGCGACGACCCCGTCCTCTTCCTCGAGCACAAACATCTCTACCGTCAGACCTACAACAAGGCACCCAACCCCGGCCCGAACTTCATGATTCCGTTCGGCAAGGCGAAGGTCGTGCGCGAGGGCGTCCACGTCAGCGTCATCACCTACGGCGCCGTCGTGCAGCGCGCGCTCGTCGCGGCCAAGGAGCTCGAGGAGCGGGACGGCGTGAGCGTAGAGGTGATCGACCTGCGGTCGTTGTCTCCCGTGGATTGGGAGGCGATCGAGCGTTCCGTCCGGAAAACCAACAAAGTGATCGTCGCCTACGAGGATGCGCTCTCGTGGGGCTACGGCGCGGAGATCGTCGCGCGGATCGCCGACCAATGCTTCCCGTGGCTCGATGCGCCGGTGAAGCGGGTCGCGTCCACCGACACCTTCGTCGGATACGCCCCCGATCTCGAGGATTTCATCCTGCCCCAGGTGGAAGACCTCGCGCAGGCGATGCGCGAGGTGCATGCCTTCTAGAGCGCCGGACGGCTAAGGGCGGGGCCGCTCGCCCAGAACGTCGCGGATCTCGCCTGCCGCCGCGATCGCGTGATCGACGTCGCGCGACAGCGCCCGCGCCTGTTGGGTGGCGTTGGTGAGGTCGCTCAGCACTGCGGCGACACCGGCGGACCGGAGCCGCAGCAGGTCGAACCGCACGTTCTGCATCGCCAGCACGCACGACTCGATTTGCTCTTCGACGCGCGTGCGGCGCGTCAGGAGATCGCTCAGCGCCTGACGCTGCCGCTCGAGCAGGCCGAGCTGGCGCTCCCGCTCCGTCCCTTCCTCGTGGCGCTTGACGGATTCGATCTTCTCCTCGATGCGCGCCAACGCCCGGTCGTCCACGTCCGCGCTCATCCCGTGGAGCATGCGCGCGAGATCCTCGGCGCGTTTCAGGAGGGCGTCCACCGTGACCACGACGTCGGGCAGCAGCTGCCGCTCCGACGCCGGCAGCCGCTCCATGATCTTGAGGATCGCCTCCCGGTCGGCGCGTGTCTGGCGCACGGCAGCCATCTGGCGCCCGAACTCGTCGCTGTTGAGCGGCCCGAGCATCGCTGCCCCGCGCCCCGAGCCGCGCCCCAGACGGGCCTCCGCGCCGTCCGGCGCCGCCGGCCGCTGGAGCACGTCACGCCACGAGTAGCCGGCGTTCCACAGCTTCAGGAACTGCGGGAACACCCCGAAGCCGCCCCACATCCCCGCCACCCAGATGGACCATTGGAGGCCGCCGCCCTGGATCAGGTCGATCAGCATCAGACCGCCGCACACGGACGCCCACGAGACGAACGCGTCGCGCACGCGGGCGACGATCTTGGGCTCGCCGCTCGCGGTGAGCTGCGACTGGGCGTCCCGGGCGGCAGCGGCGCGGAGGCGCGATCGCCGCGCCGGCGGCTCGGGGCGGGCGGGTGCGGGCAACGCAGGGGGGGCCGGCGCGCCGAATCGCGTGCCGCGCGCGCCCGTCGCCCGGCGACGGTAGGGCGGGGCCGTGCGCGATTCGAGCGCCCGGCGCAGCGCGTCCGCGGTCGGCCAGCGGGCCTCGGGCTCCTTCTCGAGCGAGCGCATCACGCACGACGCCAGGTCGTCGGGGCACGCCGGTGCCTTGTCCTTGAGATACGGCGCCTGCTCGGTGATCTGCTTGAGCAGGAGGCCCGGAACCGTGGGCGCCGAAAACGGCAGCTCACCGGTCAACATCTGGTAGCCGACGACGCCCAGGCTGTAGATGTCCGAGCGGCCGTCGATCTCCCGATCCCCGGCGGCCTGCTCGGGGCTCATGTAGTGCGGTGTGCCGATCGCCACGCCGGTGGCGGTCAGCGTGCCCGGACCCGTGGACGACGTGAGCGCCTTGGCGATGCCGAAGTCCGTCAGCACGACCCGGCCCCGGCTGCCTTCGAGCAGGATGTTGTCGGGCTTCACATCGCGGTGCACGATTCCCAGCGCGTGCCCTGCGCCGAGCGCGTCCGCCGTCTCCATCAGGATGCGACGGCTTTCCTCGGCCGCGAGCTGCCCGCGTCGTTTGAGCCGCGCGGCGAGCGATTCGCCGTCCACGTAGGCCATGACGAAATAGACGAGTCCTTCGGGGCCCTCGCCGACCGAATGAATCGGCACGATGTGCGGGTGGGAGAGGCGAGCGGCGGTCTCCGCCTCCCGCAGGAAGCGGATGCGGATCTCTTCCCGGAACGCGAGCTCCGGCGGCAGCACCTTCACCGCGACCTTTCGCTTGAGGCGTTCGTCGCGGGCGTGGTAGACGACGCCCATGCCGCCGCGCCCGATCTCTCCTTCGAGAGTGAAGGAGGCGCCGAGCGCTTGAGTCAAGCGCTGTGCGAGCGGATCGTTCATGCGCGGTCGCGGAGCATGCGCCGATAGATTTAGCCGCATCGGGGCGGCGTTGCAACATATTCAACGGTCAGCCGTTAGGCGTCGAATCGCGCGCCCCGCCGCGCCCCCGGCGGCCGACTTGGCAGTCCCCGCCTGTTTGGCGGCGTTTTCTGGAACGCCGCTGCCGCCGCGGGCGTTTTCTGATGGCACGGACGCTGCACAGTCCGCGCTCACGCGTTGTGCTCGTCTCTCAATTCGGAGTTCCCATGTCTGAGCGATTGACTCTGCCGGTGCTGCCGCTGCGCGAGGTGGTGCTCTTCCCGGGCGTCAGCACGCCCATCGGCGCCGGCCGGCCCTCCACCTTGCGGGCGATCGAGGCCGCGCTGAAGCACGAGCAACGGTTGATCTTCGCAGTGGCGCAAAAGGAAAACGTGGATCAGGTGACGCCGGGGGTGCTCTACACCACCGGCACGATCGCGCGTATCGGCCAGGTCCAGCGCGGGCTCGCCGGCGTGCAGCTGATTCTGCAGGGCGAGGTCCGCGGGACCGCGCTGCAGTACGCGGAGACGGGCGGCTACCTCCAGGCGGTGGTTCACGAGCTGGCGGACCTCCCGCCCCTCAACGTGGATGATGCCGCCTTTGTCGGGCTGCACCGCGAGGCGCGGGAGCGCGCTGCTGAGCTGGGCCAGAAGTCGGGCCTCCCCGATGACGTGGTGAAGCAGGTCTTGGAGGGGGTCACCGATCCCGGCCGCCTGGCCGACCTGGTGGCCGGTCACCTCGACATCCGCCCCGCCGAGCGGCAGCAGCTGCTCGAGACCATTTCGGTGGAGGACCGGCTACGCCGCGTGCTGGTGCATGTGCAGCGGCAGATCTCGGTTCTCGACGCGCAGGAGGACATCAAGTCGCAGGTGCAGGAGGAGATCGGCGAGCGGCAGCGGGAGATGTTCCTGCGGGAGCAGATGAAAGCGATCCGGAAGGAGCTGGGCGAGGAGGACGAGGGGACCGAGGTGGAGGAGCTGCGCAAGCGGCTCGCCGCGCTCGATCTGCCGGAAGCCGCGCGCAAGGAGGTCGACCGCGAGCTGAACCGCCTGGAGCGGGCGGGTCGCGAGTCGATGGAGGCGCAAGTCATCCGGACCTATCTCGAGACGATTGCCGAGCTTCCCTGGGGCAAGCGTTCGGAGGAGTCGCTCGACCTGAAGCGGGCGGCGGAGATTCTCGAGGAGGATCACTACGGTCTCCAGGACGTCAAGAACCACGTGCTCGAGTTCCTGGCCGTTCGCCAGTTGCGGCAGCGGCAGCCGGCGGCCGATGCGCCGGGCAACGAAGACGACAAGGGCGCCAAGGGCCCGATCCTGCTCTTCGTCGGCCCGCCCGGCGTCGGCAAGACCTCGATCGCGAAGTCGATCGCCCGCGCGATGGGTCGCCCGTACGTCCGCATCTCCTTGGGCGGTGCCCGGGACGAGGCCGACATCCGCGGCCACCGGCGCACCTACGTCGGCGCCATGCCCGGCCGCATCATCCAGGGGATGAAGCAGGCGGGGGCGAAGAACCCCGTCTTCCTGCTCGACGAGGTGGACAAGCTGGGCGTCTCCTTCCAGGG
>DASYRJ010000098.1:0-11507 GCA_036004525.1 Gemmatimonadales bacterium
ATGCTAGCTTTCTAGCGCGATGCAGAACGCCGATATCGCCCGCCTGCTCGACGAGGTCGCCGACCTCCTGGAGATCTCCGAGGCCAACCCGTTCAAGGTGCGCGCGTATCACAACGCGGCCCGCACCGTGCGCGACCACCCTGAGCCGCTCGCCGACCTGGTGCGCGCCGGCGGGTTCGACCTCACCGACCTGCCCAGCATCGGCGAGGGGATCGCAGAAGAGATCGAGGCGCTCGTGGCGACGGGCGAGCTGCCGCAGCGCCGCGCGCTCGTCCGCAAGCTGCCACCGGGCCTGCTCGACCTGCTGCGGATCGCGGGGCTCGGCCCCAAGCGCGTGAAGCTGTTGCACGACAAGCTCAAGGTGAAGACCGTGGCCGACCTCGCGAAGGCCGTCGAGCAGGGGAAGGTCGCCGAGCTGCGGGGATTCGGCCCGACGATGGTCGAGAAAATCCGCGCCGGGCTGGGGCAGGCCCGGCGCACCGAGTCCCGCCTCCTGCTCCACGAGGCGGAGCAGCACGCCCACGCGCTGGTCGAATACATGCGCACCGGTGGCGGCATCGACCAGATCGAGGTGGCGGGGAGCTTCCGCCGCCGCCGGGAGACGATCGGCGATCTGGATGTGCTCGTCACCGGCCCGGCACCGGACCAGCTGATCGGCCGGTTCACCCGCTACCCCGACGTGAAGCGTGTGGCCTCGCAAGGGCCGACGCGCGCCACCGTGCGGCTCGCGAGCGGCCTCCAGGTCGACCTCCGCGCGGTCGAGCCCGATGCCTACGGCTCGGCGCTCATGTACTTCACCGGCTCGAAGGCGCACAACGTGGAGCTGCGGACGATCGCCCAGGCCAAGAAGCTCAAGCTCAACGAATACGGGCTGTACCAGGGGACGCGCCGGATCGCCGGGCGGACGGAACAGGAGATCTACGCCAAGCTGGGCCTCGATTGGATACCACCCGAGCTGCGCGAGGCCCGCGGCGAGATCGAGCTGGCCCGGACGCACCGGCTGCCCGCCCTCGTGACGCTCGAGCAGATCCGGGGCGACCTGCAGATGCACAGCGATGCGAGCGACGGGAAAACGCCGATCGGGCCTCTGATCGACGCGGCGCGCGCCCTGGGCTACGCCTACATCGCGATCACCGACCACTCGAAACGCGTCTCCATGTCCGGCCTCGACGCCGCACAGCTGCGCGCCCAATGGAAAGCGATCGACAAGGTGAACGCCGACGGGGACGGGGTGCGGGTGTTGAAGAGCGTGGAGCTCGACGTGCTCGAGAACGGACGGCTGGACCTGCCCGATGACGTGCTGGCAGAGGCCGACTACGTGGTGGCGACGATCCACTACGGGCTGAAGCAGAGCGAGCGCCAGATCACCGAGCGCTTGCTGGGCGCGATCGCGAACCCCTGGGTCGATGCGATCGGCCACCCCACGGGACGGGTCGTGAACGCGCGCGGTCCCTACCCGCTCGACTTCGATGCCGTCGCGCGCGCCGCCGCGGGGGCGGGGTGCCTGTTGGAGATCAATGGGAGCGAGCGGATGGACCTGCCCGACACGCTCGCCGCCGCGGCCAAGGCGCAGGGCGTGCGGTTCGTGCTCTCGACCGACGCCCACCACCCGGGTCAGCTCGGCAACATGCGGTTCGCGGTGGCGGTGGCGCGGCGGGCGGGCCTCGAGGCGGACGACGTCGCGAACACGCGGTCGCTGCCGGACTTCCTGCAGGGATTGCGGCGGGCGAAGCGCCGCTAGACGGTCAGCTCCAGCTGCGCGACGGGCATGAAGCTGTACCGATGGTGGCGGGTCGGGCCGTGCAGCTGCAGCGCCTCGAGGTGGTCGGGCGTCCCGTAGCCCTTGTTCGCCTCCCAGCCATACGCCGGATGGCGGGCGCCGAGGCGGTCCATCAACAGATCGCGCACCGTTTTGGCGATGACGGAAGCGGCGGCGATCGAGTGGCAGCGCGCGTCCCCGTCGATGATGGCCTCGTGGGGGCAGTCGAGCTCGGGACAGGGGAGGCCGTCGACCAGCACATGGGCCGGCGCGACGCCGAGCCGGCGCAAGGCGCGCCGCATGGCGAGGATGCTGGCGCGGCGGATGTTGAATCGGTCGATCTCGCGGACGCTCGCCGCGCCCACCGCCACGGCGACGGCGCGGGCGCGAATGCGGACGGCGAGCCGGGCGCGCTGGCGGGGCGTCAGCAGTTTCGAGTCGTCGAGGCCCCGGATCGGCTTGGCGCCGACCGGAAACACGACGGCCGCGGCCACCACCGGTCCAGCCAGTGGGCCGCGGCCTGCTTCGTCCAGACCGACGACGACGCTCCGCCCTTCGCGCCAGAGCGCGGTTTCGCGCTCGAGCGAAGGGCGGCGGCGTCTCACGCCTGCGGCTGCTCGCTGCCCGTCGTCTCGGGCACTTCCACGCCGGCGCCGCGCTTCTCGCGGATGCGGGCCGCCTTGCCCGCGAGGCGGCGCAGGAAGTACAGCTTGGCGCGCCGCACGCGACCCTTGCGGACCAGCTCGATTTCGGCGATGGCCGGGGCGTGCAGCGGGAAGATCCGTTCGACCCCCACGCCGGCCGAGATCTTGCGGACGGTGAAGGTCTCGTTGATGCCGCCGCCGCGGCGCGCGATGCAGACGCCCTCGAACGCCTGGAGGCGCTCTTTTTCCCCCTCGCGCACGCGCACCATCACGCGCAGCGTGTCGCCGGGAGCAAAGGCCGGGAGGTTAGTCTTCAGGCCCTCGCGTTCGATCGCTCGAAGTTTCTCCATTGCCCTACCCTCTCTCTACCTAGGCGTCTAGGCGCCTAGACGTCTAGTTTTTTCCACAGATCGGGCCGCCGTTCGCGCGTCAGACGCTCGGCTTCCGCCGCCCGCCAGGCCGCAATCTTCTCGTGATCGCCGCTCAACAATACCTCGGGGACGTCGAGGCCGCGATACCTCGGGGGCCGGGTGTAGCTGGGGGGCGCCAGCAGGCCGTCGTAATGCGAATCGGTGGCCGCCGATTCGTGATCGCCGAGTGCGCCCGGCAGCAGGCGCACCACCGCATCCACGACGCACAGCGCCGCCGGCTCCCCGCCCGACAGCACGAAGTCGCCGATCGAGACCTCTTCGGCGCCGAGCCCGTCCGCCACCCGTTGGTCCACGTCCTTATAGTGGCCGCAGAGCAGCGTCAGCTCCTGGCCCACGGCGTAGCGCACCGCGGTCTCGTGCGTGAACAGCCGGCCCCGAGCCGACAGGAGCACGATCGGCGGCCGTGCCTTCACATCCTCGACCGCCTCGAAAAACGGTTCTGGTTTCAGCACCATGCCCGCGCCGCCCCCGTAGGGCGCGTCGTCCACGGTGTGGTGCTTGTCGTGCGTGTAGTCGCGCAGCTGCACGACCCGGTACCGCACCACACCCGCCGCCGCGGCCCGTCCCAGGATGCTCGACGCGAGCGGCGCGGCGAACCACTCGGGGAACAGCGTGACGACGTTCACCGTCAGCATCGGCGTCCCTAGTCTTCGACCGCCACGAGCTGATCGCGCCAGCCCTCCACGGCCGCCCGGGAGGTGATGCCCTCGAAGCCGAGCAGCCACTCCCGGTGGTAGGCCCGGCGACGCGCGACGACGAGCGGCCCGGCCAGCACGTTGCGGTCCTCGTCCATCACGTACACTTGCGCCTTCGGGACGAACACCCGCCCCGGGTGCTCGACCAGCGGGAAGACCGCGACCTCCCCGTGCTGCCCGTGCGGCTTGCGCAGCCGCCCGACTACGCGGCGGGGGGCCGTTTGCCCAACACGCCGGCTTTCTTGAGGAGCGAGCGCACGGTGTCCGTGGGCATCGCGCCCTTGGCCAGCCAGGCCTGCGCCTGCTCGGCGTTCACCTGGATGACGGCCGGGTTGGCACGCGGGTTGTAGTTCCCGATCGTCGCCACGAACCGCCCGTCCCGCGGCGAGCGAGAGTCGGCGACCACGATCCGGAAAAAGGCTTGGCCCTTCCGTCCCACGCGCCGCAGTCGAATTCGAGTTGCCATACGTCGCTACATCCTTTTCATGAGCTTGCGCATCTGCTGGAACTGCTCCAGCAGCCGGTTCACTTCCTGCACGGGCCGCCCCGCCCCCAGGGCGATCCGCCGCTTGCGCGACCCGTCGAGCACCCCGGGGTCGGCCCGCTCGGCCGGTGTCATGGACAGCACGATCGCCTCGACATGCTTCAACCGCTTATCGTCCGCCGGCAGCGCCCGCAGCGCCTGCGCGTTCACCCCGGGCAACAGACCGAGGACCTGCTTGAGCGGACCCATCGCCTGCATCTGCTTCAGCGCGACCAGGAAGTCGCCGAGATCCATGCCGCGCTTGGAGCGCGCCTTCTGCGCGAGCCGCCTGGCCGCCTCCGCGTCGACGCCGGCCGCGGCCTTCTCGACCAGGGCCACGACATCGCCCTGCCCGAGGATCCGGCCGGCCATGCGAACGGGATCGAACGGCTCCAGCGCGTCGGCCTTCTCGCCTATGCCGACGTACTTGATGGGCACGCCCGTCACACCATGAATCGACAGGGCCGCCCCGCCGCGCGCGTCGCCGTCGAGCTTCGTGAGGATCACGCCGGTCAGGCCGACGCCCTCGTGAAACCCGCGGGCGATGCGCACCGCGTCCTGCCCCGTCATTCCGTCGGCGACCAGCAGCACTTCGCCTGGGGCGACGGCCCCCTTCAGTGCGCGAAGCTCGTCCATCAGCGCCGCGTCGATCTGCAGCCGCCCGGCCGTATCCACGATCACGGTGCGGCAGCGCGCCGACTCGGCCTCGCGCAGCGCGTCCCGGACCAGGAGGGGCACGGCATGCTGCGCCCCTACGGCGCCGTCCCCGCCGCCAAACACCGGCACGCCGACCTGCGCACCCAACTGCCGCAGCTGCTCCGCCGCCGCCGGCCGGTACGGGTCCGCTGCCACGAGCCCCGGGGCCTTCTGCTCCAGCTTCAGCCGCCGCGCCAGCTTCGCCGCGGTCGTCGTCTTTCCCGAACCCTGCAACCCGACCAGCAGAATCACCGTCGGGCCAACGGAGGCGAACTGCAGGCCAGTCACAGCCGCGTCCGACGCACCCAGCATCCTGGCCAATTCGTCGTGGACGAATTTCACCACTTGCTGGCCGGGGCTCACCGACTTGATCTGGAGCGCCCCGATCGCCCGCTCGCGCACCCGCTCGACGAAGCCCCGCGTGACCTCGAAGCTGACGTCCGCTTCGAGCAGGTGGCGGCGGATCTCTCGCAGCGCCTCGGTCACGTCGTCCTCCGAGAGCACGCCGCGGCCGGTGAGACGCTTCAGTACCCCGGTGAGCTGCTCGGAAAGGGCCGTAAACATAAGCCTCGCAAAATAGTTAGCGAGTTGCCCGAATCCAAGTGGGGAGTGTTATTTCGCAGCCTATGGCGGAAAGCGTGTGGCTGCAAGGACTCGTGACGGTGGGGGTCGGCGCCATCTCCGGCGGAATCACCAACGCGGTCGCGGTCTGGATGCTGTTCCACCCCTACGAGCGGCGGGGGATCGGTCCGCTCGCCATCCACGGCGCCATTCCCAAGAACAAGGGCCGCCTGGCCAAGAGCATCGGGAAGACCGTCGGCCAGCGGCTCCTCACCGAGGAAGACCTGGCGCGGCAGCTGGGTGCGCCCGGCCTGCGCGAGGCGTTCGACCGGGCGATCGCCGGATTCCTGGATCGCGCCCTCAACACCCCCCGCGGCGCGTTGCGCGACGAGCTGCCCGCCCCCCTCGTCGCGGAAATCGAGGCCTCGCTCGAGCCCCTCGCGGCGGCCCTTGCCGGGCGACTGGCGGAGTTCGTGACGGGTCCTGGTTTCGCCGACGCCGTCGAGAAATACATCCAGCTGGACCGCTGGGTGGAGGAAGGGGTCGCGCGGCCGGAGCTGGAGCAGGCGGTGCGGCGGTTCGTCGCCGCGCAGCGGGCCCGGCTGCTTCTGGACGAGCGTCCCTTGCTCGAGCGGCTGCCCGAGGGCCTGATCGCGGCGCTGCAGCAGGCCATCGCCGACTACCTCCCCATCGCGGTGGAGCGCCTCGGCGCCCTCCTCGCCGATCCGGAGGCCCGGGAACGGATCCGCACCGGCCTCAAGCGCTTTCTCGACCGGGCCATCAAGAACCTGATGGTACACGAGCGCGTCATGGCCAAGCTCGTGATCACCGAGAACCGGCTCGATCGCCTGCTCGACGGGCTCGAAGAGGGCGGGTTCGCCGACCTCGCGGAGGTGCTCGAGACGCCCGATTTCCGCGCCCAGGTGGCCCGCGCGGTGAACGACGCCGTGGTGCGGTTCCTCCGCGCGCCGCTCGCCGACCGCCTCTGGGCTCTCGGCCCGGAGCGGCTGGACGGGGTGGAGCGCACGGCCGCCGACTACATTCTCGCCGCGCTGCGCGCGCCCGAGACCCGCGCGTGGGCCGTCGCGCGGGCGCACGACGCCATCGCGCTCGGGCGGACGGCGCTCGCGGGCGAGGCGGGCCGGCAGCACGTGGCGGAGGCGGCGCACCGCGCCGTCCGCGCCCTGCTCGAGCGCCCGATCGGCCGCCCGGCCGACCTGCTCCCCGCCGACGCCGAGGCTCGGCTGCGCCGCGCGCTTACCGAGCCGCTGTGGGGTTGGATGCAGCGGCAGGTGCCCGTGATCGTGTCGCAGCTGTCGGTGCAGGAGATGGTGGAGCAGAAGGTGCTGGGCTTCTCAGTGCAGCGGATGGAGGAGATCATCAAGAACGTCACGCAGCGCGAGCTGCGGCTCATCGTCCAGCTGGGCTACGTGCTCGGCGCGCTCGTCGGCCTGGTGGCGTTCGGTCTCAACCGCCTGATAGGGTGACCTTCGGCAGATTCCTCCATCCGGCCCAGTTCGGCGGCGCATCCACGAGCCGCACCACAGGCCGGCCGTCAATAGTGATCCGTTTTATTTCCGACCGCCGGTCCGCCCGTCCGCCCGTCCGCCTCTTGTTCCACGCCCGCCCCAGCCCGCCCGCGAACCGATCTGCGGCGCGCGCGTCGTCCCACACGCTGTACCAGACCAACGCGTCGCCACGCTGCCCGAGCACCTGGTAACGGTCTCCGTCCCACCCCTCGGCGAGGAGCGCGGCCTCGGACTCGTCGCCGAGATGCTGCTCGAGCAGCAGCCGGGTCTCGAACTCGCCCAGGCCGTCCTCGTAGCGCACCGTATCGGAGGTCGGTCCGGTGAACGCGAGCTCGGTCGGCTGATCGCCCGCCGCGTAGCGGTCGGGGTGCAGGATCTGCTCGGTGGACGTCGGCATGGCGCTCAGCACGGAGCGACCGGGGCGGTTCCGGCGAAACCACACGACGAAGTCCGCGCCGCCGAGATACGGGAAGATCAGCCCCTCGCGGACCCACAGGGGGGAGCTGGCGAACTGCGTCATTTGCGCCTGCTGCCGTGCCGCGACCACGCGTTGGCTCCAGAACCAACCGAGCGGGAACGTGTCGGGGTGCTGCTCCGGCATCAAGACGGGGATCTGCGCGAACGTGGCCTGGCCCTCGAGGATCGCCTGGGCCGCCGAGCGGCGGTCGTTGCGGCGCTGCTGCGTGATGATCGAATCGAGCCGGATGTATTGGTCCTGCAGCGCGTGGACCAGCTCGTGCGACACGACGACCCGTAGCTGGAACGGCTCGATATCGGCGGGGATGTACAGCGCGTTCGAGTCGGGATCGTAATACCCCGCGATCTGCTCCGTCAGCAGGTCGACCAACGTGGGCCGCAGCGCCAGCGTCGGGGGGATCAGGCCGAACAGCCGGAGCGCGGCCTGCAGCCCCGCGAGCTCCCGGGGCGGGAGGTCCTGGTCGAACTTGTGGACGACGTAGTCGCGCACCTGGGAGCGGGAGCGCCGCAACACCGCCGGTTCCCGCTTGAACGACAGCTGCGTCGCCTGCGCCACCACGGGCATCATCCGCCGCACGATGTCGCGCAGCTCGGCGTCGCCCTGCACGGCCTCGGCCCGCTCGCGGCAGCCGAGCGCGAGTCCGGCGGCCGCGAGCGCTGCCGGGAGCGTCAGCCTGCCCACTCGATCCCCTTGCCGACCGCCGCACCGACCACACGCGCCACATCCCGGCCCGTGACCACGATGCCCTGGCGCTCGAGCTCGGCGCGCAGGAGGCGGTCGAGCTCCGCTCGCCGCTCTTCGAGAGTCGGAGGACGGCGAAGGTCGGCGGAGGACGGCGCAGGCTCCTCCGCCGTCTTACGCCGTCCTCCGCCGCCCAGTATCTCCTGGAAGTCCGCCACGACCTGCTCCAGCACCGTCGCCAGATCCGGCATCGGCTCGTCCGGCGGACGCTCCTCGGTCAGCCCGCGCCGGATCATCGCCTCGACCTTGCGGCGCTCGCGGATCAGGCGGTCGAGCTCGGGCGATACCTGCGCGGTCGCCTGGGCGTGGGCGCAGGCCTCGTCGAGGACGTCGATCGCCTTGTCGGGTCGGGCGCGCTCGGGCACGAAGCGGTCGGTGAGGACGATGGCCGCCTTGAGGGCGTCGTCCTCGATGGCGACGGCGTGGTGGCGCTCGAACCGCGGCCGCCGCGCCACCAGCACCTCCCACGTCTGGATCGCATCGAGCTCGTCGACCATCACGGGCTGGAAGCGGCGCTCGAGGGCGGGATCCTGACGGATCCACTTGTCGTATTCCTCCCCCGTGGTGGCCCCGATCACCCGAATGTCGCCGCGCACGAGGGCCGGCTTCAGCATATTCGCGGCGTCCATGGCGGCCCCCATCGCGGTCCCCTGGCCGATGAGGTTGTGCAGCTCGTCGACGAAGAGAATGAGGTCGGCGTCGGCGGCGAGGGCGCGCACCAGCCGGCGCACGCGGTCTTCGTACTGGCCGCGGAAGGCGGTGCCGGCGAGCAGCGCGACGTGGTCGAGCTGGACGACGCGCGCGTCCTTGAGCGCCGGCGGCACTTCCCCGCCGGCGATGCGCTGGGCCAGTCCTTCGACGATCGCGGTCTTCCCCACGCCGGCCCGGCCCACGAGGCCCGGGTTGTTCTTCCCCTGGCGCAGCAGGATGTCCACGACGCGTGCGATCTCGGCCTCGCGGCAGCGCACCGGCTCGAGGTCGCCGCGCCGCGCCAGCGCGGTGAGATCGATCCCCACGCGCTCCAGGACGTCGCCGCCGTCGAACAGCCCTTCGAAGGGATCGCCCATCGGGAGGTCAGTCGCCTCGCAGGAAGTGCCCGTACCAGGCGAGGATGGCGTCCCCGAACACGAACGTCACCGCCGCCCCCACGGCGAGGAATACCCCGAAGGGGACGAGACGCTTTTTCTTGAGCGACAGCGGCACGAAGATGATCGAGCCCAGCGCGGCGCCGGCGAAGACGGTGAGCAACACGCCGCGCCACCCGACGAAGCTGCCGACCATCGCCATCATCTTGATGTCGCCGCCGCCCATCGCCTCTTCCCGGAAGACCCAGGAGCCCACCCGAGCCACGCCCCACAGCAGCGCGAAGCCGACGCCGGCCCCGAGCAGCGCCTGCAGGAAGCCGGGCACGCCGCCGCCGAGCGCCAGCAGCAGGCCCAACACCAGCCCGCCCCACGTATACTCGTCGGGGATCAGGTAGTGGCGGGCGTCGGTGATGGCGATCCCGAGCAGGAGCGTGCCGAAGACGGCGCTGCCGGCCGCCTGCAAGGACAGCCCGTAGCCCGCGACCGAGGCGCCGAACAGCAGGCCGACCAACGCTTCGATGACGGGATACTGGAGCGAGATGGGCTTGTGGCACCAACGGCACTTGCCGCGCAACCACAGCCAGGAGAAGACGGGGACGTTGTCGCGCCAGGCGATCGGCTGCTTGCAATGCGGGCAGCGGGAGCGCGGCCGGAGCAGCGACTGGTCGTGCGGGAGCCGCAGGATGCAGACGTTGAGGAAGCTGCCGAAGCAGAGCCCCACCGCCACGGCCCCCGCGATGAGGAGGGCGTCAACGGCCACGCAGCACCTCGTACAGTAGGATGCCCGCCGCCACGGCGACGTTGAGCGACTCGGCGCCGTGTGCCAGCGGGATCGCGACGCGTTGCGCCGTGACGGCGTTGAGCTGAGGCCGGATGCCGGCACCTTCGTTGCCCACGATCACCGCGATGAGCTCCTTTCGTGGGGCCGCGTCCCGTCCGGCGTCGAGCGCGCGGGCCAGCGGGATGCCGTCGGTCGCCGCCGCCCACAGGGTGAGGCCCTGGCGCTGCGCCCAGGCGATGAACGCGGCGTCGTCGAGCGGCACCACGGGATGCCGGAACGTCGCGCCCATCGCGGCACGCAGCGCCTTCGCGTTCAAGGGGTCGGCGGTTCCCCGCAGCAAGACCGTCGCCGCCGCGCCCAGGGCGTGCGCCGTGCGGATCAGCGTGCCGACGTTCCCCGGATCCTGCACGCCGTCCACCACCAGGACCGCGCCCCCCCGCGCCTCCCCCCCGCCCGGCGCGGGCGACACGTCCGCGACCGTCCACACGCGCGGCACCACGACGGCCACGATGCCCTGCGGCGTCTCCGTACCCGCGAGCTGGCCGAAGGTGCGCGCGCCGACCTCTTCGACCGGGACGGCGTGACTCGCGAGATCGACGACCAGCGCCTGCCCGCGCGTCGTGCGGGCCAGGTCGGCGGTGACGACCGCGCCGCGCAACTCGAGACCCGCCGCCAGGGCTTCTTCCACCAGGCGGACGCCTTCGAGCACCGCGAGGCCGCGGCGGCCGCGCGCCTTGCGCCGTTGAAGATCCCGGACGGTCGACTGCAGATTACTGGCGATGCGCTCCCCCGTCCCTCGGTCCGTGCCCCCTAACATCGCCCCCGCGGCCATGTTCGCCAAGCAGGCGCGATGAGAGTCGCCCTCACGATCGCGGGTTCCGACTCGGGCGGGGGTGCGGGGATTCAGGCCGACCTCAAGACCTTCCACCAGTTCGGCGTGTTCGGCACGAGCGTCATCACCGCCGTGACCGCGCAGAACACGGTGGGGGTCCGGGCCTGGGAAGCGCTCCCCGTCGCGCTCGTGGCCCGGCAGATCGACGCCCTGGCGGAGGACCTGCCGCCGCTCGCCGTGAAGAGCGGGATGCTCGGCACGGCCGAGCTGGTGGAAACCGTGGCGGCGGGGATCGCGCGGCATGGCTTCCCCAACTACGTCCTCGACCCCGTGATGGTGGCGACCTCTGGAGACCGGCTCCTGAACCTGGACGCGGAAGCCCTCATCGCTCGGCGGCTCGTCCCGCTCGCCGCTCTCGTGACGCCGAACCTCGACGAAGCCGCGATCCTGGTAGGCGAGGAGGTGCGCGCACCCCATCAGATGGAGCGCGCGGGCCGCGCCTTGATCCGGATGGGCGCGCGGTCGGCGCTCGTGAAGGGGGGTCACCTCACCGGTGACGAGATCGTCGATGTGCTGACTGTGGACGGCGCGGTGCAACGATTCACGCACACGCGGCTCGACACAACATCGACGCACGGCACCGGCTGTACGCTGTCGGCCGCGGTGGCGGCGGGCCTCGCCCACGGCCGGCCGCTCGCGCAGGCGGTCAGCGACGCCTTGGATTTCGTGCACCGGGCCATGGCCGCGGCGCC
>DASYRJ010000099.1:0-12574 GCA_036004525.1 Gemmatimonadales bacterium
GCGGCTCGACACAACATCGACGCACGGCACCGGCTGTACGCTGTCGGCCGCGGTGGCGGCGGGCCTCGCCCACGGCCGGCCGCTCGCGCAGGCGGTCAGCGACGCCTTGGATTTCGTGCACCGGGCCATGGCCGCGGCGCCGGCGTTGGGGCGGGGTCACGGTCCCCTGAATCACTTCGTCCCCGCTCCGCCGCGCCCACCCACGGACGGGCTGTAGAGAGAACCCTAGGCGTCTCGGCGGCTCGGCGTCTTTGTTATGGGTTCCACCAATACGTCGCCTTGATCATGAAAATGTTCTCGGCCGGCGCGCCGAGCATGCGCCGCATCGAGGGCCCAAACCGGAACTCCCCCACGCCGTCGAAGGCTTCGCGACTCTGCGTCCACACGAAGTACAGCGTCGACCCCGGCAGGTATTCCCACCGGAGCACGGCGTTGCCGCGCAGGAACTTGGAGTTGAAGTCCGGCTTGCCGAACCGCAGCGTGTCCGCGGGCCCGGCGCCATCGGGGTCCACGACCCATTGCTGCGTGCTGTCGTTGAACGCGATCGTGGAGCCGTTGTCCTGCCCGTACTCGTTGAACCGGGAGGTGCGCGCCCGGGCGAGCTCCCGGAACCCCTCGTAGCCGCCGGCCGAGATCAGGGGCTGCACGTACACCTGCAGTGACAGCGTCGGACTGTACGTCCAGTTCGCGCGGATGCCCGCCGACAGCTCGGTCTGGCGCAGGCGTCCGAACACATACCGCGTGTCGTAGGTCGCGGTCGCCGTCGAATCGCTGAACGCGCCGATGTACTGCCTGGGCGTGCGGGCATACGAAAGATTGGGGCCGACCGTGAGCGAGACGTTCGGCGCAGGGCGGTACTGCAGGTTCGCGTACGTCGACCACTCCTGGTCGGCGCGCGACCGATAGTAGGTAAAGAGGCCGACTCCGAGCACGAGCGTCTTGCGGCTGTCGCTCCCGAGATCGATCCCGGCCTGGTAGCCCGGGGGCGTCAGGGTCAGCGGGCCGCCGCGCGTGAGCCGCTTGTCGACCGTCCAGGGATTGTAGGCCAGGTTCCAGTTGATCCCGTAGTAGTTCTTGAACTGGACGTACCCGAAGTTGAACGCGCCCGACCAGATGATGTTGCCATCCCAGTCGTAGGTACGGAACACGGCACCGCCGGCTTCAGCATACTGGAAGACCTTCCCTGGCTTGGTCCACTTGAGCCCGCCGCCCACGTGCATGTTGACGATGCCCGTGCGCGACAGGAAGCCGAGATCGTTGAGGTCGAAGCCGGGAGAGATGACGCCGAACGCAGAGTTCACGAACGTGTTGCCGCGCTGCTTCGCCAGGGTGAGGCGGACGGCAGCACCGGAGAGCGAGGTCGCGTTGCTGTCCACGGACACGTGCTGGGCGTCGGGCTGCTGGAAGTAGTGCGTCGAACTCTGCTGCACCGCCACCATGCGGGTGGGCGTGCCGGCGATGCGGCTCGCGCCGACCCACGCCGTCGTGACCCAGGTCTTGGTCGTGTCCAGGAACGTCCAACCGTCCATGCCGAGGAAGAGTGACTGACTGTTGCGGGCGTCGCGCAGCGCCGCGGCGTCGAAGTCCCGCGCGGCGACGGTCGAGATGAAGCCGAGTCCCTGGCGACCTTTGGCGAACTCCTTCTGCGCCCGATAGACGCCGTACGCCGCGAGCGGCTCGATCTCCTCGTGCCAGCGATAGCCGAGGCTATCGACCAGCGTCGCCCGCTCGCGCGCGGTGACGGCGGTGAGCCCGCCCACGTTCCAGCTGCCGGCGACCTTCCCGGTGAGCTTCAGGGCGCCCAGGATGTGAGCGCCGTCGGGGCCGTCGGCATACCCTTTGTCCGGCGCGCCGACGCCCAGCGACCGGCCGATGCGCCGGCTGTAGAAGACGTTCGGCCCCGGCCAGTTGAAGCCCCAGAAGTTGCGTTGGCCACCGAACCCGAAACCGAACGTGGACGACCCCTCGACGAAGAACGGTCGCTTCTCGTTGAAGAACGTCTCCACGTCGCTCAGGTTGACGACGGCCGGGTCCACCTCCACCTGCCCGAAGTCGGGATTCACCGTCGCGTTCAGGGTCAGGTTCGAGCCCAGGCCGATGCGCGCGTCCGCGCCGAGGCCGGGGGCGAGCTTGGACCCGTCGTTGAACGGGTCGCCGGCGGCGTGCGGCGTGAAGGCCGCGCGCGTGGTCATGTAGGGCATCACCTCGATGCGGCGCGGCGGCTCGATCCGCTCGATGCCCACGAGATCGGGAAACCGCGAGACGAAGCCGCTCGCGTTCTTCGGCGTGAAGACGAGAAAGTCGAATTCGTTCTTCCGGGCGATGTCGCGCCGGAAGTTGATCCCCCAGACGTACGCGGCCTGCCTGACGAACCGCAGCTGCGAGTACGGAATCCGCAGCTCGGCGGTCCACCCGGCCGCGTCGCGGGTCACCTTCCCCTCCCACACGCCGTCCCAGCTGTCGTCGTTCCACTCGTCGTTGTAGAGCGTGCCGTCGTACAGCGTCCCCGCGGCGCTGATGCCGAAATAGAAGCCGCTGCGTTTGTCGTGGTAGGGATCGATGTAGACGGTGAACCGGTCGGAGTTGGTGCCCTGATCGCGTCGCGCCAACCGGGCCACGATCGAATCGGGGCGCGTGTCGTGCAACCGCGCCGCCACATACAGCGCCGCATCGTCGTAGGCGATGTACACCACCGTGCTCTCGCTCGCCTGCGCTCCCTCGGTGGGGTCGCGCTGCAGGAACGCCGTGACGCGGTCGGCGGACTGCCAAATGGCGTCGGTGAGCAGGCCGTCGATGACGATGGGCCGGGCGAGCCGCGCCGCGCGAACCTGGAGCGGCGCCGTGGCGGGAGAATCGGCTGGGACCGCCGGTGCCGGCAGGGCCGCCAGCACGACACACAACGAGAGCGTCGTCGTCATAGGTGCGCTCGGCTGAAAGGGACGGTGGATTCCGAGTCGCGGACGCGGGACGGCGGCGCGCTGCGGCGTTAACGCCACATATGACAGGATGGAACGGAAAAAGGTTGCAAGCGATTGGTCAGGAACGCGTGGACAGCGGCGTGACCATACCGATCCGGCGTTACAGAGTGAGACGTAAGCGCTCTGGCTCCTCACCCCGGCAGCCTCGCCCAGTCCGGCGCGTCGAGCTGCTCCGGGACGTGTGGGGGTATTCGTCCGCCGTCACCACGCGCACCGTCGACACGCACATTGCCGAGCTGCACCGCAAACTGGAAGCGAACCCGGCAGAACCCAGGCACATTCTCACCGTGTGGAAGGTGGGATATCGGTTGCAGCGTTAGGCCGACTCGAGGCTCCGCAGCACCCCCCGTATGACGACGCTCAAGCCCCGGGCCACGGCCTTCCCCACCTCCAGCACCTCCTCGTGCGCCAACGGCTCGCCCAGGCCGGCCGCGGGATTCGTGATAGAGGAGAACCCGAGACAGCGGATCCCCCGCGCTCGGGCCGCCAGGACCTCCGGCACCGTGGACATCCCCACGGCGTCGGCGCCCAGCCGCTCCAGCATCCGCACCTCGGCGGGCGTCTCGTAGGACGGGCCCAGCAGGGCGGCGTACACCCCCTCCTCGAGCTCGACACCTGCGTCAGCCGCCACGGCGCGGGCGCGCGCCCGCAGCTCCGCGTCGTACGGCTCGTGCATCAGGGGGAAGCGCTCTTCTCCCGGCTCGGGCCGGCCGGTCAGGGGATTGCGCCACATGAGGTTGATGTGGTCGGCGATGAGCATCAGCGTGCCGGCGCGGAAGGTGCGCCGCACGCCGCCGGCAGCGTTGGTGACGATCAACGTCGTCACGCCCAAGCCGGCAAACACGCGGACGGGCAGCGCTGCCACCGCGGCGGCGTGGCCCTCATAAAGATGAAAGCGCCCCGCCTGCACGATCACGGGCACGCCCTCCAGGGTGCCCGCAACCAGGTCCCCCTTGTGTCCGGCGACGGTGGGCTCGGGGAAGCCTGGAATTGCGGATTGCGGAATGCGGATTGCGGATTGAACGTCGTCAGCGAGGGGTCCCAGCCCGGAACCCAACACAATCGCGACACGCGGCTGCACCTTGCCCAGTCGCGCCCGGACGGCCTCGGTCGCTGCCGTTACGTTTCCCGCATCCCGCATCCCGTTTCCCGTCAGACCAGCATCCCCGCGATCGACGCGCTCATGAAGGCGGCCAGGTTGCCCGCGATCATGGCGCGCAGACCGAGGCGGGAGAGATCGCCGCGGCGGTGCGGGGCGAGCCCCCCGATCCCGCCGATTTGGATCGCGATCGACGAGAAGTTCGCGAACCCGAGCAGGCAGTAGGTCGTCATGATCGCCGCCTTGGGGCTCATGACCAGCCCCGACCCCATCTGCTTGGCGAAGTCGGCGTAGGCGACGAACTCGTTGAGCACCGTCTTCACGCCGATGAACGATCCGACGGTGCCGGCGTCGGCGGGAGGGACGCCCATCAGCACGGCGACGGGCCACAGGGCCTTGCCCAGGAGCCACTGGATCGTGATCTCGGGGTGGCCGAAGAGGCCGCCCACCCACCCGACGCCGAAGTTGAGCAGCGCCACGAGGGCGACGAAGGCCATCAGCATCGCCGCCACGTTGATCGCGAGCTGGACGCCGGTCGCGGCGCCGGAGGCGGCGGCGTCAATCACGTTCGCCTCCTGCTTTTCGACCACGACGTGCAGCGTGTCGCGCGTCTCCGGCGTGCCGGTCTCGGGGAGGATCATCTTCGACAGCAGCAGGCCGGCGGGGGCGTTCATCACGCTCGCCGTGAGGAGGTGGCCGGCGATGTCCGGGAAGTATCCCTTCAGCATGCCGACGTACGCCGCCATCACCCCGCCCGCGACCGTGGCGAATCCGCCGACCATGACGGTGTTCAGCTCGGAGTTCGTCATCTTGCCGACGAACGGCTTGATCAGGAGCGGCGCTTCGGTCTGGCCGAGAAAGATGTTTCCCGCCGCCGAGAGCGTTTCGGCGCCCGACGTCTTGAGGCTCTTCTGCATCACCCAGGCGATCCCCTTCACCACCCATTGCATGATGTTGAGGTAGTACAGCACCGTCATGAGGGACGAGAAGAAGATGATCGTGGGCAGGACGTTGAAGGCGAAGAAGGCGCCGGTGAGGGCCACGCCCGTGGCGCCGCCGCCCAGCGGCACCTCGCTCTGCACCAGATTGCCGAACACGAACCGGGCTCCCTGCTCCTGGAACGACAGCAGCCGCGTCACCAGATCGTTCGCGAACGTGAACAGCGCCCGTCCCACGCCGGTCTTGAGGACGATGAAGCCAAAGAAGATCTGGAGCGCCACGCCCGCCCCCACCATCCGCCAATTGATGTGCCGGCGGTCGTAGGAGATGCCGTACGCGATGGCCAGCATCGTGGCGATCCCGACGAGCCCCAGCAGGCGCTCGGGGAACGGCGTATCCAGCCCTCCCCGTGCCTGCGCCAACCGTTCCGCCGCCGTCTGCACCACCCACAGTCCCGTCATTGCAGGGCCTCCAGTTCGCTTTGCACCCGGGAGACGAGCGCGACTTTCTCGTACTCGGGCAGAAAGGCGCTCTCGCAGGCGTTGAGCACGACGCGGGCCAGCTCGTCCTGCGACAGCCCCAGCGCCGCGTGCGCCAGGTAGTACTCGTCGGTCAGGGTGATCCCGTCGGTCAGGCGGCCGTCGGTGTTGAGGGTGACGACGACGCCCTGCTGGAGATAGCGCCGGAACGGGTGCTCCGCCACCGTGGCCACGGCGTGCGTGTGGACGTTGCTGGAGAGGCACATCTCCAGCGGAATGCGGCGTTGAACGACTTCCTCGAGCAAGGACGGGTCTTCGGCGAGCCGCGTCCCGTGTCCGATCCGCTGGGCCCCGCAGACGTGCAGTGCCTGGTCGATCGACTGCGGGCCGTCGCCTTCCCCCGCGTGGCAGGTGCAGGCCATGCCGTGCGCCGCCGCGTACTCGAACGCCGCGCGGTGGTCGCGCGCCGGGTGGCCCCGCTCGGGGCCCGCCAGGTCGAACGCGATCACTCCCGCCGCGCGATACTCCGCCGCCGCCCGCGCCAGTTCGAGCGACTCCGCCGGCGGCCGGGTGCGGATCCCGCACACGATCAGCCCCACCTTCGTCCCCGTCTCCGCCTCGGCCCGCCGGATCCCGCGCAACGGGGCTTCGATCGCCTCGGCCAGCGTCAGGGCCGGCCGGTGCAGCAGCGGCGAGTACCGCACTTCCACGTACCGCACCCGCTCCGCCGCGACGTCCACGACGAACTCGTAGGCGACGCGCTCGAGCGCGGCCGCGGTCTGGAGCACGGAGAGAGTGATCTCGTACTTCTGGAGGTACTCCTCGAGGCTCCTTGCATCCCGCACGAGCATGACCTGTGCGAGCGCCTCGGGCGTGTCGGCGGGGAGGCGGATCCTCTGCTGCCGCGCCAGGTCCAACATCGTGGCGGGCCGCAGCGCGCCGTCCAGGTGCACGTGCAGCTCGGCCTTGGGCCAGCGCCGCAGGATTTCCTTGGTGAGGCGGGGGCCACCGCGGCGCGCCGAGACCACGACCCGAAAGACGGCGCCGGCCTCGCCCACGGGGTCCCCCGCGTCGATCGGGCGGCCCGCCGCGTCCGTCACGAAGGCGCCCTCGCTCGCGAGCAGGCGCGCGAGCCCCGCGTCCGCGGCTGCCACCGCGTCGCGCACGGCGGCCCCGCGGGGCACCTCGACCGCCTGCTCGTTGACGAAGACGCGCATCAGCGGCCCGCGCGGTGGAAGCGCACATCCGCTGGCGCCTCCACCGGCGGCCGCAGAACTCCCAGGTAGCGGATCAGGGCATCGAGGTCCACGAGATCGAGATCGTCCGCCGGCGCGCCGGCGAACATCGCGAAGCCCGAGCCGCCCGTCGCCATGAAGTCGCTCACGACCAGCGTATAGGCGCGGCCCCCGTCGATCCCCTTGCCGCCCTCGAGGCGCGCGCGTGTGATGCGCTTCCCCGCCTTGTGCCGCGGATCGTACCACACCTCGATCCCCGAGACGTGGCAGTCCGGCTCTCCGCCGGTCCCCGCCACGCAGTGCTCGAGCGCGTCGAGCAGCACCGCGCCCTTCACGGTGAGGCGGAGCAACCGGTTCTGGAACGGCTGCACCTGCTGGAGGTTGCCCCACGTGACGGCGCCCTCGGGCAGGTCGGCGCGGATGCCGCCGTTGTTCATGATTGCCACGTCGGCCTTGCCGGCGGTGCGCTGCGCATCGGCGATGAGCCGGCCGAGCGAGTATTCCCCGCCCGCCCGGCGCAGCGGGAACTTGAGCCGCGCCACTACCCGGCTGGTGATCGTCTCGATGCCGCGCTGCTGCCGGGCGAGGGCCTCGGTCAACTCGACGTCGGGCTTCACCTGGTCGGCGTAGGGCGTGACGAGCCGCGCCCGCACCTCGCGCCGCCGGCCTCCGACGCGGACGAAGTCCACGACCGCCACGGCACCGCCGCTCGAACCGGCCTCCACGACGGGGATGCCGTTCACCGTCGTGTCGATCAGCTGGTGGGTGTGCCCGGCGACAATCAGATCCACCGACGCCGAATCCAGCCGGCGCGCGACGTCGAGAATGGCGCCGGAGCCTTCGTGCGCCGCGACGATCACGAAGTCGGCCGCTGCGCGGGCGGCAGGCAGGTAGCGGCGGATCGCCTGCGCGCCGTCGCCGAAGGCCAGTCCCTGCACGTTGCGCGGCGCCGTCGATGTGGGCGTGCTCCGTGTGGTGAGCCCGATGACGGCGATCTTGACCCCGCCCCGCGTCACGAGGGTCCACGGCTCGGCCCAGTCGGGGCGGGCGGTGCCAGCCGCGTTGGTGATGTTGGCGGACACGAACTTGTGGCGCGCCTCCCGCATGCGGGCGACCAGCGTATCCACCGACCAGTCGAATTCGTGGTTGCCGATCGCCGCCGCATCGATGCCCAACGCGTTGAAGGCCTCGATCGCGGCTCGGCCGTAGGTGAGGTTCGAGAGCGGCGCCCCCTGCATCTCGTCGCCGGCATCGAGCCGCACGTTGGTACAGCCGCAGACCTTCGCCAGGCTGTCGAGCCAGGACTTGAGCGCCGCCGCGCCGCCGACCGGCCGGCCCGCCGACCAATCCCAGACCCTCGGCTCGAGTTGCCCGTGGAGGTCCGCGATCGCCAGCACGCGGAGCAGCGTGCTGTCCGCCGTGCTGACGGCCGGCGCCGCGGGCGCGAAGGCGGCACGCGCCGCCTCCCGCGCCTCGGGGGGGATGATCTGCCAGCTGGCGCGATAGTACGCGCGCGCGTCGAGGGCGCGCGCGCGGCGAATCTCCGCGACGAGGAGGTCCCGGACGCTCTCGCCACGATCGTACACGACCGGCGCGCCTCGCAGCATGCCGTAGCCGCCCCCGCCCACCTGGCGGTAGCTGTTCAAGGCGAGCGTGAAGCTGTCGGTCGCCTGGACCAGCCGGCCCTCGAAGGCCAGCCCTCGAACGCGCTGGCCGGGAGGGCGCGACAGGTCGAGGTTGTACGTCACGCCGCTGACGACGTCGAAGTTGTAGCCCGGCACGCTGTCGTTCACGACTGGCTGCCCGGGCGTGTAGGTGCGGAAGTAACGCGCCGAGTGCTCCAGGAACTCGCGCAGCTGCTGGCCCGAGACGCGCACCGCGCGCAGCGTGTTCTCGTACGGGTAGACGCCTGCCACGTCGCGCAGGTGCACCTCGCCCTCCACGAACCCGGCCGGCACCTCGAAGGCCGCCGTCGCGGACAGCTGGGCTCCCGCCGTGCGGCGCTGCACCTCGTTGATGAAGTCGAGCAGCGGCGTGTCCTGCACGCGGGCGTACCGGCCGTCGAAGCCCGGACCCGCGGTGCCGAGGGTCGTCCCGGCCCAGAGGCGGACGGCCTCGTGCGCCGCCTCGAGACGCCGCGTGAAGCGCGGCAGCTCAGGCGTCGTGGCGAGGGGGATCAGGTCGGCCCGAATAGACGACACGCGCCAGCGGTCCGCTCCCTTGACGAGCCACACGTGCACGACCGACAGGCTCCCGGCCCAGTTCCTGGGCTGGACGAAGTGGACGCCGTTGATCACCGTGTCGCGGATTTCGCGGTGGCTGTGCCCGACGATCACGACGTCGGGCTTGGGCGTCACGGTCGCAAGGACCGCCGCGTCGTTCTCCGGGCCGACGCCCGTGGTGTCGTAGCTGGAAGTGCCCCCCAAACCGCTGTGGATCAGCACGATCTTCAGATCGGCGCCCTCGCGCTCGAGCCGGGCGAGCGCGGCGGGGGCCGTTTCCGCGATCCGCCGCACCCGCACTTGTGCGCCGAGCTGGGCGCGGTCCCACAGCATCACGCCGGGAGTCGTGAACCCGGTCACGCCGATCCGCACCCCGGCCCGTTGGAGCTGCACGACGGGGGGGAAGAGCGTCGCCCCCGCCTGCTCCACATTAGCAGAGACGTAGTGGTACGTCGCGTCACTGGTGGCGCGGCGCAGCTGGTCGAGGCCGAAATCGAAGTCGTGGTTCCCCGGGGTGGCGGCGTCGTACTGGAGCGCGTTGAGCGCGTCGACGATCGGATGGGGTTGGCGGTGGTCCTGGCTGCCGAAGAAGGCCGCGAAGGGATTCCCTTCGAGCAGGTCGCCGGCGTCGAGCAGCACGATGGCGCCGGGGTATTGGGCGCGCAGGGTCTCGAGCGCCGTCGCGGCACGCGACAGGCCGCCTTGCGCTGCGGCGTCGTGCACGTAGTCCCACCCCAGGATGCGGCCGTGCACGTCGGTGGTGGCGACGATCACGATGTGCGCGGTGTCGGGAGACTGGACTGCGAGCAGCAGCGCGTAGAGGAGGTGCATAGTGCGCTGAAAATTGCCAAAGGCACGTGCGCCGCGCTACCTTCCCGCCTGCCCATGTCACCCGAGACCGGCCCCGTCCATCGCATCCTCGTCGTTGACGACGAGCCCGACATCACGGCGCTCGTCGCGTATCATCTCGCGAAGGAAGGCTTCCGCGTCACGACCGCCGGCAATGGCACCGACGCCCTGCGGTCCGCACGTGAGGAGCGGCCCGACCTCGTCGTGCTCGATCTGATGCTCCCCGGCCTCTCCGGCTTCGACGTCCTCGCGGAGCTGCGCCGGCGCGAAGAGACACGCGAGGTGGGCGTCCTCCTGCTGACCGCGCGCAAAGATGAGCCCGACCGCATCAGGGGGCTGTCGCTCGGCGCCGACGACTATCTCGCCAAGCCGTTCTCGCCGAAAGAGCTCGTGCTGCGGGTCGGCGCGATCCTCCGGCGGCTCGCAGCGCCGCCCGTCGCCACGGGCGGCCGGCTGGTGGCGGGCTCGATCACGCTCGACCGGCACGCCCACCGCGTGACCGTGCACGACCGCGAGATCGACCTGACCGCCACCGAATTCAAGCTGCTCGATCGCCTGATCGAGCGGCGCGACCGGGTGCAGAGTCGCACCCAGTTGCTCGAGTCGGTGTGGCAGGCCCAGCCCGACATCCAGACCCGTACGGTGGACATGCACGTCCAGCGCCTGCGCGCCAAGCTCGAGGAGGCGGGCGCCTGGATCGAGACGGTGCGGGGCGTCGGCTACCGCTTCCGCGAGCCTCCGCCCCCCTCGGCGCACTCCGCCCGCCGCCGCCGCGCATGAGGCTGGCGACGCGGCTGTTCGCGAGCATCAGCCTGCTCGTGGCCGCCGCCGTGGCCGGCTCGATCATCGGCGCCGACGTGCTGCTGCGCCGGCACCTCGAGGTGGAGACCGCCGCCGAGCTCGCGCGCGAGGCGCGCCTCGTCGCCGCCGCGATCCCGGGCGACTCGACGAGCTGGCCCGAGTTCGCGCGGCTCGCCGGGCAACGGCTCGCGCGCCGGGTGACGCTGATCGATTCCACCGGCCGGGTGCGGGGCGATACCGAGTTCGACCGTCCCGCCTTGGCGCGGCTCGAGAATCACGCGGGCCGCCCCGAGGTGCGCGCTGCGCTCGCGACCGGCATGGGCCGCGATACGCGCCTCAGCGCCTCCACCAACAGTCGGCAGCTCTACGTCGCGGTGCAGGGCGGCCCCACAGGGCTCGCCGCGGTGCGCGTGTCGGCGTCGCTCGAGACCGTGGACGCGCAGATCCACGCCGTACAGCGAGCCGTCGCCGGTGCGGGCCTCGCGATGCTGCTGGCCGCCGCGCTCGTGGCGTGGCTCCTCGCCCGCGCGCTCGCCCGTCCGCTCGTCGCCATCGCCGGCGCCGCGCGCGACATCGCCGCCGGCCGCCCGGCGACCTTCCCCGACGTGCGCGTGCCCGAGCTGGCGCGGCACGTGGACGCGCTGCGCGAGATGCACCAGGAGCTGGAGCGCCGCTTCGCCGACCTGCGGCGCGAGCGGGAGGAATCCCGCACGTTGCTCGAGGCACTCACCGACGGGGTCGTCGCCGCGGACGCGCGCGGCACCATCATCTCCAGCAACGCCGCCGCCCGCCGCCTGCTCGGCTACGACGCCGCCGAGCCCCTGCCGCCGCTCGCGCAGCTGTTCCACGACCAACCGCACCGCGCCCTGGTGCGCGAGCTGCTCGCGGGACGCGCTGTCGAGCAGCGGGAGCTGGACCTGGGCGGGCGCAGGGTGGTCGTGTCCGGCCGCCCGCTCGAGGGTGGGGGCACGGTGCTGGTACTCAACGACGTCTCCGATCTCCGCCGGCTCGAGGCGGTGCGGCGCGACTTCGTCGCCAACGTGTCGCACGAGCTGAAGACGCCGCTCACGGCGATCGCGGGGTACGCCGAGACGCTGGCCCACGAGGCGCCAAGCGGATCGCAGATGGCCGGCTTCGGGCAGACCATCGTGCAGAACGCGCGGCGCATGCAGCGGCTGGTGGATGACCTGCTGGACCTCTCCCGCATCGAATCGGGGGGGTGGCAGCCCCAACCCCGCGTAGTGGAGATCGAGGCGGCGGCCCGCGACGCCTGGACACCCTTCGCCGACCGCGCCGCGGGCGCCGGTGTCCGGTTCGAGACCGCCGTCGCGCGCGACGCGCACGCCCTTCCCGTGGACCCCGACTCGCTCCGCCAGATCTTCACGAACCTGTTCGACAACGCGTTGCGCCACACTCCGGCGGGGGGCCGGCTGCGGGTGACCGCGGAGCTCGCCAGGGACGGCATCGCCCTGAACGTGGCCGACACCGGAAGCGGCATCCCCGCCGACCACCTGCCCCGCATCTTCGAGCGCTTCTACCGGGTCGATCCCGGCCGGGCGCGCTATGAGGGAGGGACGGGCCTGGGGCTCGCCATTGTGAAGCACCTCGTCGAGGCCCACGGGGGCCGAGTGGAGGCGGAGAGCGCCCTCGGCCGTGGCACCACGATCCGGATGCACTTCCCCGTCGTTACGAAGCCGTAACGCGGGCGTCACATACCGTTGACTGCGGGCGGGCATCGTTCCCGCGTGCGCATCGCGCTCCTGACCGACACGTACACGCCACAGGTGAACGGCGTGACGACCGTCGTGGCCCGTATCGCCCGGGTGCTGCGGGAGTTCGGGCACGCCGTGGTGGTCGTAGCGCCCCGCTACCCCGGCCACGACCCGCTCCGCCCCGAACAGGGCGAGCTGCGGATCGCCTCCCTCCCGTTCCCTCCGTATCCGGCGATACGCCTGTCGCTGCCCCGGTTCGG
>DASYRJ010000100.1:0-8501 GCA_036004525.1 Gemmatimonadales bacterium
GCTCACCGAGGAGCAGGCTGCCGCGCTCGCCGCGACGCTGCCCCAGCCCCGCACCTCGAACCCCACCTACCTCCCGGCACGGATGCTCGCCCGGCGCGACCTGATCCTGGCGCGCTATCGCGGCGTGGACGTGTACATCCCGCCCGTGATGGAGGAGGTGGACCTCGACTCGCTCCCGCCGATCCCACCGATCGTGGTGCCGGTCATCCCGCCGGTGATCGACTCGCTGCTGGATTCCCTCAGGGTGCAGACGGACACCGTGCAGGATACAACAAGGAAAGGCTAGTCGACCAAGCGGAGCGGCATGACCAGGGCCATGTAGCTCGCCGGATCGTTCCATCCGACCGGCTCGATCGTGGAGGCGCGCTCCGGGGCCTTGAAGGTGAAGCGGACCTCGTCGGTGGGCATGTACTTGAGGATTTCCAGCAGGTACATGGCGTTGAAGCCGATCTCGAGCGGCTCGCCCTCGTAGGTCACGGCCAGCTCGTCCTGGGCTTCGCCCAGGTCGGGCGTCTGCACCGAGAACTTGACCGTCCCGCCGGAGAAGGCGAGCCGGATGCGGTGCGTCTGGTCGCTCGCCACCACGCTCATGCGCCGCAACGCGGCGGCCATCGCGACCTTGTCCGCGGTGGCTGCCTTGTCGTTCTCCCGCGGGATCACCTGCTCGTAGTTCGGGTACGGCCCCTCGATCAGCCGCGAAAACACGAGCGTGCCGCCCGCCCGGAACCCGATGTGATTGTCGCTCTTGGCGACTTCGATTTCGGCATCGGCGGCATAGAGCCGCCGGATCTGCTCGAGCGCTTTGGGGGGGACGATCAGGTCGGCGGTCGAGCCCCCGGTCGCGGGGACGTCCATCTTCGCCAACCGGTGGCCGTTGGTCGCCACCATGCGCATCCGGTCGGGGCGCAGCTCCCAGAGGACGCCGTTCAGGATGGGCCGGCTCTCCTCCGTGGACGCGGCGAAGGCGACATGGCCCACCAGTTTGTGCACCACGCCCGCCGGAGCCTTCCACGCCTTGTCGAACTTGACCGCGGGGAACGACGGGAACTCTTCCCGAGGCAGGCCGAGCAGCTTGAACTTGGAGCGCCCCGACTCGATCGACACCCGGGCTTCTCCCGCCGCCGTCACTCGGACCGACCCGGCCGGCAGCTCGCGGGCGATGTCCACGAGCTTCTTGGCCGGGAGCGTGACCGCTCCCTCCGCGTCCACATCCGCAGGGACGGTGGTGCTGACCGCGATGTCGAGATCGGTACCGGAGAGCCGCAGCCCCTGCTTGGTCGCTTCGACCAGGACGTTGGCGAGCACCGGCAGCGTCGTCTTGGCGGGAATCGCCGCCGCTACCGCCGCCAACCCTTCCTGCAATTGCTCCCGCGTGATCGTGAACTTCATGCGTGCCGGTCGTCTCCGTATGGGAAAGTCTTACTGCTTCTATACTATATAGAACTACTAGTAGTAGTAGTAGAGACGGGGGAAATGTGGGCGGCGGTGCTAAGTCGCGCCTCCCTCGTCGTCTGGATCACGCTCCCGATGTTGGCGTCCTGTGGGGTTTGTTGGCGCATTGCGGATAGGCAACGCGGTTTCCCCACAACCCACATCCCACGGTTTTTCCCCACGCCGTTTGTTGGTTACAGTGCGGACAACTCCTGGCGCGCCATTTCGACGCGCTCCTTGAACGTCCGGTCCCGCATCATCTGCCGCTCGACCTTGTCGACGCTGTGGATCACCGTGGAGTGATCCCGCCCGCCGAACGCCTGTCCGATCTCGACGAGCTGCATCCCCAGCATATCGCGCGCGAGGTACATGGCCACCTGGCGCGGGATCGTGAGCGTCTTGGTGCGGGCCTTGGAGCGCAGCCCCTCGGGTGTGACGCCCCACCGGCGCGCCACGACTTCCTGGACCCGGTCGATGCTGGGCGTGGACTGGCTGCCGTACCCCGAGCCCTCCTCCCCCTGGCGGATTTTGTCGGACAGGGCGTCGCGCGCCAACTCGATCGTCACCTCCCGGTTCTTGAGAGAGGCGAACAGCAACAGCTTGATGATGCAGCCCTCCAGCTCCCGGACGCTGGACCGCACGTGCTCGGCGATGAACCGCAGCACGTCGTCTGGAATCGTGAGCTCCAGGTGATCTTGCTCGGCCTTTTTGCGCAGGATCGCGATGCGGTGCTCGAGGTCCGGGTGCCCGATGTCGGCGACCATCCCCCACTCGAACCGCGAGATCAGGCGGTCCTCGAGTCCCGGGATCTCCTTCGGGGGCCGATCGGACGTCAGCACGATCTGCTTGTGCGCCTCGAACAGCGCGTTGAAGGTGTGGAAGAATTCCTCCTGCGTCATTTCCTTGCCTTCGAGGAAATGCACGTCGTCCACGAGGAGGAGGTCCACGTCGTTGCGGTAGCGCCGCCGGAACTCCGACATCGTGCGCGCGTGGATCGACTCGATCACGTCGTTGATGAATTGCTCGGCCCCGAAGTACTGCAGCCGCGTCTCCGGGTGCTTCTCGAGCACGGCGTGGGCGATCGCCTGCATCAGGTGCGTCTTGCCGAGGCCCGTCGCGCCGTAGATGAACAACGGGTTGTAGGTCTTGCCCGGGGCCTCGGCGACGGCGTGCGCCGCGGCGGCGGCCAGCTCGTTCGATTTCCCGATGACGAACGTCTGGAAGGTGTACCGCTCGTTGAGCGGCGTCGTGGCCACGGGCGCCGCGGTGGCGGTCGCCGCCGCCTCGCGCGGCGCCACGAAGAAGTCCATCTGGGGCCGCTGCCGGCGGTCTTCCTGCACGCGGAAGACCACCGCGGTGGGACGTCCCAACACGCGCTCCGCCGCGCGCGCCAGCAACGGCGCGTGTTTCGTCTCGTTCCACTCGGCAGCGAATTGATCGGGCGCGCCGAGGATCAGGCGGCCGTCGTCCAAGGCGATCGGTTCGGCCGGCTCGAGCCAGGTCCGCACCGTCGCTTCGGGAAGTTCACGCCGCGCCTCATCGAGGAGGCGCTTCCAGGCTTCTTTGACTGACTGCTCCATCGACGATTCGAAAAGGAAGGATGTCCAGCAAGGGCGCCCGAAAGTACGGGCCCCATGTGGAAAAGTCAACCTTGACCGCCGCTCGGGCGGCGGTGTAGGTTTCCCCGCCTCACTCCGAGGAATCTATGGGTCCGTCGTATCGGCCGCGCAATCGGCGGCGCATCAATAAGCACGGGTTCCGGGCGCGGATGAAGACGGTCTGGGGCCGTGCTACGTTGTCCCGCCGGCGCAAGAAGGGGCGTAAACGCCTCACCGTCCGCCTGCCGTCCAAGCACCGGAGCCGATAACGAGCGAGCGGTTCCCGCGCCGCGTTCGCCTCACGCGCGGAGCGGACCTCACCAGCTGCTGGGAGGCGGGGCGCCGCCGGCGCACCCCGCATCTCGATTTGGCCTGGCGCCCGAATCTCGCGGGCCACGCGCGGACGGGGATCATCGGTCCCCGCCATCAGTCCTCCGCGGTGGCCCGCAATCGTTTGCGCCGCCGCCTGAGAGAGATCCTCAGACGCGACGTGCTTTCCCGGCTACCACCGATCGATCTCGTCATCCGCGCGAAGCGTGCGGCGTATGCCGCCCCGTTCGCAGTCCTGCGCGCCGAATTGGCCGACGCGGTGAGCGGACTGGGATGACCCTGCGGCGCGTGCCGCGCCTCGTCGTCATGGCGCTGATCCGCGGGTACCAGTCGACGCTGTCGCATTTGGTGTTCACGCACTGTCGCTTCGAACCTTCGTGCTCGCGCTACACGTATGACGCTGTCGAGCGATACGGTGCGCTGAAGGGCAGCTGGCTCGGGGTGCGACGCATCCTGCGGTGTCACCCGTTTCACCCGGGCGGCTACGACCCCGTACCGTGAGGAACAAGGACGCCGAGGCGCCTAGACGCCGAGGGGATCGATAAGTGGAACGACGCGTCATCCTGGCGATCGTGCTCATGCTCATCGTGGCGATCGCTCCCAGCTTGATCTGGCCGCCAAAAAAGGCGGACAGGCGGACGGGCGGACAGGCGGACAGCACGTCCACCACGTCCCCTGTGACGCAACCCGCTGCACCGGCGGCACCGGCCGTCCTTCCGCCCGTCCGCCCGTCCGCCCTTCCGGCCGAGACGGTGTGGGTCACCTCGCCCCTCTATCGGCTCGGCTTCAGCACCCGCGGCGGTCAGCTCGTGTCGGCTCAACTGCTGCAGTATCAATCCTTTGCATCGGGCGACTCGGCGCAGCGCGTGCAGCTCGTCCCCACCGGTCGCCCGTTCTTGGTCCACAAACTCGTCGCGACGGGCGGCGCCGACACCGTCTCCCTTGCCGACTGGACCTTCCGGCCCAGCGCGCCGGCCCTCCAGGTCCGGGACTCGGCGACGCTGCGCTTCGAGGCCGATCATTCCGGCTCGCGCGTGACGCTCGAGTACCGCTTCCTCCCCGACGACTACCGGTTCGACGTGCGGGGCTCGGTGACCGGATTGGGCGGCGGCGGCGCCGTGCTGGCGATCGGCCTGGCGGAGGGCCTGCGGTCGGTCGAAGCGGACTCGGTCGACGACTACCGGCATTACTCCGTCGTGACGAAGGCCTCGAAAACGGAGCGCACGGACTTCTCGTCCCTCGATCCGGGCGAGCGGGCCGTGTTGGACGGGCCGTTCGAGTGGGTGGGCGTGAAGTCGAAGTATTTCTTCACGGCTGCCCTCGCGCTGGAAGAGAACCAGGCGAAGTTCGGCGGGGCGATCGCGGTCGGCGGCCCGCGCACGGGAAAGGCGGCCACCCGCGCGGCGCTCGTGCTCACGCTGCCGGTGCCGCCCGCCGGCGGCTTCCGCTACCGGGTGTACGTGGGCCCGCTCGAGTACCGGCGCCTGGCGGCGGTCGGCCACAGCCTGGACGACGCCAATCCCTACGGCGGGATCTTCCGCCCGATCATCCAGCCGGTCTCGGTGTTCGTGGTGAACATCCTGCTGTGGATGCACGAGCGGCTGCACCTGGCGTACGGCTGGGTGTTGATTCTCTTCGGCGTCGTGGTGCGCGTGCTGCTCTGGCCCCTGAACCAGAAGGCGATGGAATCCGGGATCCGGATGCAGGCGGTGGCCCCGATCATCAAGGAGATTCAGGACCGCTACAAGAACGACCCCGAGCGGCTGCAGCGCGAGATGTTGCGCGTGTACAAGGAGCACAAGGTGAATCCGTTCGGCGGCTGCCTGCCGATGCTCCTGCCGATGCCGGTGCTGCTCGCCCTCTTCTTCGTGTTCGCCAACACCATCGCGTTCCGCGGCGTGCCGTTCCTGTGGCTGCCGGACTTGTCGCGCCACGATCCGACGTACATCATCCCGCTGATGATGGGCCTGTCGATGTTCGCCCTGTCCAAGGTGGGACAGATCGGCGTGCCGCCGAATCCCCAAACGAAGACGATGCTGTACATGATGCCGGTGTTCATGACGTTCCTGTTCCTGCGGTTCGCCTCGGGCTTGAACCTGTACTACGCGGCGCAGAACCTGTTCAGCATTCCGCAGCAGTACCTGATCGCGAAACGGCGGCTGCGCGACGCGCCGGTCGCGCGCGCGCCCGCGAAGACCTAGGCTGCTCTCCGATCCCATCGTCGCGCTGGCGACGCCGCCCGGTCGCGCCGCCCTCGCGCTCACCCGGCTCTCGGGCCGCGGCGCGTTTGCCCTCGCGGCGCGTTGCCTGAAGCCATTCGAGCCCACGCCCCGCAGGGTGTTTCGCGCGCGCCTGGTGCACCCCGACACCGGCGAGCCGGTGGACGAGGTGCTCGCCGCCTGCTTCCCCGGACCCCACTCCTACACGGGCGAGGACGTGGTGGAGATCTCGACGCACGGCGGCCTGGTCGTGCCGGCGGCAGCAGTCGCGGCGCTGGTCGCCGCGGGCGCGCGCCCCGCCGAGCCGGGCGAATTCACCCGCCGCGCCGTCCTGAACGGCAAGATGGACCTGCTTCAGGCCGAGGCCACCGCGGACCTGATCGAGGCGGGCTCGCCCGCGCAGCGGCGCCGCGCGCTGCAGCAGCTCGAGCGCGGGCTCTCGGCCAGGCTCGACGCGTTGCGCCGGGAAATCCTCGACCTCGACGCGTTGCTCGCCTACGAGATCGACTTCCCGGAGGAGGACGAGGGGCCGGTGAGCGAACAGCGCGTGCGGCGTGCGTGGTCCGTGGTGCGTGGGCGCGTGGCCGACGTGCTCCGGACCGCCCCGGAGGGGGAGCGGCTGCGCGACGGCGCCCTGCTCGTGATCGCGGGCCGCCCCAACGCGGGGAAGTCGTCCCTGTTCAACGCCCTGCTCGGCACGGAGCGGGCGATCGTGACCGAGATTCCGGGCACGACGCGCGATGCGGTCGAAGCCCACGCGGTGATCGAGGGGTTCCCGTTCCGGCTCGTGGACACCGCCGGCTTGCGCGACAGCGACGACCGCGTCGAAAAGCTGGGCATCGAGGTCAGCCGGAAATATCTGGCCGCCGCCGACCTGGTGCTGTTCTGCCGCGACGCGGACGATGACGAGTTTGCCGCCGGCGCGACGCCGGTGGTGGAGGTCGTCACGAAAAGTGATCTGGCCGACCGCCCGACCGCCCGTCCGCCCGACCGCCTGCGCGCGTCGGCGGTCACGGGGGAAGGCCTCGACATCCTGCGCGCCCGTCTCGCCGAGGTGGCATTCGGGCAGCTGCTCGCGCTGGGGGACGTGGAGCCGGTGATCACGCGGGCGCGCCACCGGGCGGCGCTCGAGCGCGCGCTCACGGAGCTGGACGGGTTCTGGGCGGCGCGGAGCGCCGGTGTGGATGCCGCGGCGGCGGCGACGCATCTGCGGGCGGCGGTCACCGCCCTGGACGACCTCATCGGCATCGTCACCCCCGACGACGTGCTGGATCGGGTGTTTGCGACGTTTTGCGTGGGGAAGTGAGGCGGGAGCCGGGAGCCGGGCTGACCCCCCCGACTCCCAACTCTTGACTCCCGGCTCCTAGCTCCCGGCTCCCAGCTCCTAGTCCCGCCGCACGGCGAGCGTCTTGTCCCGCCCGTCGCCGCCGCGGTGTTGGATGTTCACGAACAGCGTGCCGTTGCTCCGATCGAAATAGAGCCCGGTAGGCTCGGCCGCGCAGTCCGTCAGCGAGGCGAACCGGCCTACCTGATCCGCGTGAAGTTGGTCGGCGCCCGGTGTGGCCACCCAGATGTCGTCGCCCTGGCCGGTCGAGCCGGCCGAGCCGGGGTCTTCGGCGATGAACAAACGACCCATCTGATCCAACGCCAGGTTGTCGGGCATCAGGAAGTCATTCGAGACGTTCTCGCCGACCTTCACATAGTTCGATACGAGCGCCGTCCCGTCGTTGCGCAGCTCGATCGCCAGCACGCGGCCGCGTACCGTCGAGCTGTTGCCGGTCACTGCGACGTAAAGCACGGGGCCGCGGCTGCTGCCGGTGCTCGTCGAGATTTCGACGTCCTCGGGCCGGAAGTAGCCGGTCGCACCCACGCGCATGGCTTCGGCGTCGGCGTCGATCTGCGCGGCATCCCGGTTCAGGGGGACCCACACGGCGTCGCCGGTTCCATCGCCGGCGTCGGTCACGACCTTGAGCGCGTAGAGGTGGCCCGCGGACAGATCGCCGCGGCGGTCCGGCACGAACTTGAACAACGCGCCCGGATTCGTCTCGGAGATTCCATACAGATTGCCCTGCACGTCGAAACGCATGCCTTCGTGTGCTTTGGAGCCGATCGCGGGGCGGACGGTAACGGCGAGCGAGGCGGGGTCGAGCTCGTAGACGAGCCCCGCCCTCGCCGCAGGGAAGTCGGGGTCGGGGAATTGCCGGCTCGACACGGTACGCTCTTCGGCGAAGAGAACGGTCCCCCACGGCGTCCAGGCGACCGGATCCAGCGCCTCCCAGTCCGCGCGCCGCACCAGCACCCGGGTCTCTCCCGTCCAGAGGTCGGTGACGGAGACGCCGCCGTTCGAGCCCGGCTCGTGCGCGTGGTACAGGAACCGCCCGGCCTGCGGCCCGGTCTCGTTCAGCGTGTTCATATCGGGGACGTCGAGATAATCGGGCTCGCTCGCGATCACGGTCTGCGAGTACCCCTCGGGGAGGTTCAGCAGGGCGGCGACGTTTCCCCCTCCGGTGCACTGCGCGGAGGCAGCGAGCGGCGTGAAGTCGGCGCCGGCGTGCAGCGCTTGAGCCGAGAACGCGGCAGCGGGGCCGGCGGGAATGCGGTCGCACGCGGCGATCAGCGCGAGCAGCGGCGCCGCGGGGAGCAAGCGGTGAACCATCGGATGCCTCCTGGCTACGTGGTGTGTCGCACGGAGTGGAGGCTGTATCTTGCCCGCGGCGTGTCACCCCAGCGTCAAGGGAGGCGTCACGAGCCGGTCACGAACTTCTTCGGCGTCGCGCGGAGCGCGCTGCCGGCAGCCGGGCGCCACAGCGCCGTCTGCTCGATCAGGCGCGCCAGCTCGACGTCGCTCGCCGTCACTCCGCCGGCGCTGTGCGTCCACAGCTTCACGCCCACCTTCCCCCAGCTCACCGCGAGGTCGGGATGG
>DASYRJ010000101.1:0-112479 GCA_036004525.1 Gemmatimonadales bacterium
CGATACGTGAGCGCCGCCTCAGGCGGGCTGCCACTCACGCAGGTGCATAAGCCGAAGCTTACGCAGCCAGAGCCAGTTCAGAGTTGGCTTTTGTAGTTTCCCAGTTGATTTACCAGGTGACTGAGAACCTGGGCACGCAACCGTATCCTCGCCAAACCCGTCGAAGCCTGTCGCCCCCGAAGGTCGAGAGGGGAAGCTAGTGGCCCGCGACGGCCATTTCAACTCGGTTCCGGCCCGCCTGCTTCGCGCGGTACAGGGCGGCGTCCGCCGCCACGCACAGATTGCCCAGATCGGCGATCGGGACGGGGTAGGCCGCGACCCCGCACGACGCCGTCAGCAGGCACGGCGAGGTGCGCCAGATCCAGGTGCTGCCCGCCACCGCTTCCCGGATGCGCTCCGCCACCTCCGCGCCCTCGGCGGGCGGCGTGCGGGGGAGCCACACCGCGAATTCCTCGCCGCCGATTCGCGCCACGAGGTCGCCGTCGCGCACCGCCCCTTCGAGCAGCTGCGCCACGTGCTTGAGCGCCGCGTCGCCCGCCGCGTGGCCCAGACTGTCGTTCAACCGCTTGAAGTGGTCCAGGTCGACGTAAACCAACGTCGCCGGCGGCGCCGGGGACCGGCCCTCGCCGCGGTATTGGTCCAGCGCCCGCTCGAATTCGCGGCGGTTCAGGAGCCCGGTCAGCGGATCGCGAATCGCCCGTTGCTCGGCGTCATGCACCGCCCGCGCGGCGGCGAGGCGCGGCCCGAGCTCCGCGATCAGCGGCCCGATCTGCTCCATCACGGGCGCGTCGGGCTCGATCGGCGCGCCGAGCAGCACGAGCGAACCCACGACCACGTGGCCATCGAACACGGGATAGGCGGTCCCGGCGCGCTCGCCGCGCCGCCGCTCCGGCATGCCGGAACCGAACACGTCCTCCCCCTGCCGCGCCACCACCGGCACCCCGGTGGCCATCGCGCGGGCGACGGGGGCTTCCGAGCGGAGCGGTTGCCCCACGAGGCGCGGGTCGCCGCTCCCCGACACGGCCAGGATGCGGGGCTGCTCGGCCGTCGCCAGCACCACCGCCGCGCCCCGCTGCGCGAGCTGCTGCGCGAGCTCCGCTGCGATGCGGGCGATCCCCTCGAGTGTCTGGGCGCCGCCCGCCACGCGCGCCAACCGCCGCCCCAGGAGCTGTGCCCGGTGTCCCTCGACCTGCTCCTCGGCGAGCCGGACGCCCGCGACGAAGCGGCGCAGCGCCGCCGCCGCTGCGTCGGCGACCTCCGCTGGATGATCGCGTCCCGCGAGCAGCAACCCGGCCCCATACGGAAAATCCCCCACCGCCACGTAGGTCCCTTCAGGATCGCGGGCCACGTGCACTCGCCCATCCACCGACGCCAGCTGGACGATCGCCGAGCCGCGGCGCCGGTAGTCGGGCGAGACCTCGGGTCCGGCCGCCACGTCGATCGCGCCGTCCACCGGCCCGACGACCCAGCCCGCCACGGCGCCGTGTGCCCGGCGCAGCAGGTCGAGGATTTCCCGGAACGTGAGCGGCGGGGGTCCCCGCCGCCGGAAGCGGCCGGGACGGAACCGGATGGTCCACCCGAACACGGCGGCGACCCCACCCGCGGCCGCCAGGAGCGCCCACCCGGAGCCTCGCCAGACACTCACGGCGAGCGCCGCCAGTCCTGCGATCTGGAGCGCGAGTGCGATCCACCGTCGCGCGCCGGCGGATCTACGAGTGGTTGATGCGGCTCGCAGCGGCGGCGGCCCCGAACCCGTTGTCGATGTTCACCACCGTGACGCCTGCGGCGCAGGAGTTGAGCATCGCGAGCAGCGCCGCGAGCCCGCCGAAGGACGCGCCGTAGCCGACGCTCGTCGGCACGGCGATCACGGGCGCCTTGACGAGCCCGCCCACCACGCTCGGCAGGGCGCCTTCCATTCCGGCCACGACGACGACCACTGCCGCCGAGCGCAGGACGTCGGTCTGGGTCAGCAGTCGGTGGATTCCGGCGACGCCCACGTCCGTCAGCCGCTCGACGGCGTTGCGGAGGGCCCGCGCGGTGACCGCTGCCTCTTCGGCGACGGACAGGTCGCTCGTGCCGGCGGTCACGACGAGCACCGTGCCCCGCCCCGTGGGGGCCGGCTCGGGGTCGGGCGGGAGGTAGACCGTGCGGCCCAGCTCGCTGACCTCGGCGCGCGGGAAACGCGCCGCCAGACGCGCCCGATGTTCGGGATCGGCGCGGGTGGCGAGGAAGCTGCCGCTCGCCGCCTCGAGCCGTTCCGCGATCGCCACGGCCTGTCCGGGCGTCTTCCCGGGACAAAAAATCACTTCCTGGTGACCCTGCGTCACGGGCCGGAGGTGATCGATCGTAGCGAACGGCAACCGCTCGACGTTCACGCGGCGGCCTCCACGGCCGTCTCGGCCAGGTACGCAGCGAAGATCGCCTCGGCTTCGGCCATCGATTCGATCGCGAACAGCCGCTGGCGCAGGTCCGCGGCACCGGGCAGCCCCTTCGTGTACCAGCCGAGGTGCTTCCGGAACTCGATCGCGGTCTTGCGATTGTCCCCCTGGAGCCGGAGGGCGAGGCGGGCGTGCTCGAGCGCCGTCGCAAACCGCTCCTCAGGCGTCGGGTCGGGCCGCTTCGCCCTTCCCTCGAGCAGGTCTCGCCCCTGGGCAAACAGCCAGGGATTCCCGAACGAGCCGCGCGCGATCATGACGGCGGCGCAACCGGTGTGCCGGCGCATGGCCACGATGTCTTCGGGCGTCCGCACGTCGCCGTTGCCGATCACCGGCACATCGAGCGCCTCGACCACGCGGGCGATTTCGTCCCAGTCCGCCGCGCCTTGATACATCTGCGTGCGGGTCCGGGGATGGAGGGTGAGGGCTTGGGCACCGGCGTCCTGGCAGCGCAGGGCGATCGCCACCGGCTCGCGCTGCGCCTCGTCCCAGCCGCTCCGGATCTTCACCGTCACCGGGAGGTGGGTGGCCTGCTTCACCGCGCGGATGATGCCGGTGACCAGCGACAGGTCCTTCAGGCACCCCGACCCACCGTTGTTCCGGACGACCTTCTTCACGGGGCAGCCGAAGTTGATGTCCACGAAGTCCGGCTCGAACAGTTCCGTCACCATGCCGGCCGCCCGGGCCATCACCGTGGCGTCGGCGCCATAGATCTGTATCCCGATCGGCCGCTCGCACGGCTCGAACCGCATCTCGGCGAGCACGCGCTCGATGCCGAGTGAAACGCCGACCGACGAAATGAATTCCGAGACGACGGCATCGGCCCCGAACCGGCGGCACAACTGCCGGAAGGGGGACTCCGATACCCCCGCCATGGGGGCGAGGAGGAGCGGGACGTCGTGCGTCACGCGATAGGGAAACTGCATGTGGGGGAACGTAATAACGCGTTGCGCCCCAAGCAACCAACCATTACGTTTCGCGCCCGTGCGGCTACGCGAATTCTTCTCCGACGACGCCATCGACCTCGAGCTCGACAGCACCACGAAGGACGCGGTGCTCAAGGAGCTGGTGAGCCTCCTCAAGCTCGACGAGAAGGCGCAGAGCATGTTGTTCAAGATGCTGAAACGGCGGGAGACGCTCGGCTCCACGGGCATCGGCCAGAACATCGCGATCCCCCACTGCCGCTCCCTGGTCGTGAACCGCCTGCGCTGCGCCTTCGGCCGCCGGCTCGAGGGCATCGACTTCAAGGCGATCGACGACAAACCGGTGAACTACTTTTTCCTGATCGTCGCGCCCCCGCTCGAGGTCTCCAACCAGTACCTGCCGGTGCTGGGCAAGATTGCCCAGTTCGCCAAGGAGACGGACGTGCCGGACCGCCTGGCGAAGCTCAAGGGGCCGGGGGAGTTTATTGAGTTGCTGGAGGAGAAGAATATCTAAGGCAACGCTAAGATAAGGCGACGCCAGAGTGAGGCGACGCTAGGATAGTGCGATGCGCGTTGGAAGGATTGGCCGCGCAACAAAACGATGACAGGGTTTCTGAATTCGCGGCTCATCGTGTTGGATGGGCGACTTCCGGAATCTGAAGGCGTGGCAGGAAGCCAAATCCCTCGCGACTCTCAGTGCAGCCGCGATCAAGACCCTTCCCTCGTATGAGCGTTATGCCCTGGGCGATCAGTGGCGCCGCGCGGCTTATAGCGTTGTCCTGAATCTTGCCGAGGGGAATAGTCGGCGCGGGCCGCGCGAATTCCGCAGGTATCTCGACATCGCGCGGTCTTCTCTGCACGAGCTCGAAGGGGTTTTCGAGCTGGCGAAGGCGCTGGGCTACTTCACCGAGCAACAATTGCGGCCGTTGCGAATCAAGCGATCCAATTGCGCACGGCTCGTGTATGCACTACTCCGCCGGATCGAGGAGGCGGCAGCGCGCGCCTAGCGTCGCTCCTCCCTAGCGTCGCCTCACCCTAGCGTCGCCGTTCCTGCCTACTCCCACTCAATCGTTGCAGGGGGCTTAGAACTCACGTCATAAGCAACCCTGTTCACTCCACGGACTTCATTGATGATCCGGTTACTGATCCGGGCCAACACTTCATGCGGAAACGGAAACCAGTCCGCCGTCATCCCATCGCGGCTCGTCACCGCCCGCAGCGCCACCACGTGATCGTAGGTGCGACCGTCGCCCATCACGCCCACGGACTTGATCGGCAGCAGGACCGCGAACGCCTGCCAGATCCGATCGTACAGGCCGGCGGCGCGGATCTCCTCGATGTAGATCGCGTCCACGCGGCGCAGCAGGCTCAGCCGCTCCTCGGTGACGGGGCCGAGGACACGGATCGCGAGCCCCGGTCCCGGAAAGGGGTGCCGCCCCACGATCTCCTCGGGAAGTCCCAGCTCCCGGCCCACCTGCCGCACTTCGTCCTTGAACAGCTCGCGCAGCGGCTCGATCAATCTCCACGGCAGGTCCGGCCGGAGCCCGCCGACGTTGTGGTGGGTCTTGATGGTCGCCGAGGGGCCTCCCTGGGCCGAGGTGGACTCGATCACATCCGGGTACAGCGTGCCCTGCACCAGGAACCCGACCTCCCCTTCCACGTGCTGGGCCGCGTCCTCGAACACGTCGATGAAGGTGTGGCCGATCCGGCGGCGTTTCTCCTCGGGATCCTCCACCCCCGCCAGCTCCATCAGGAACTTTCCCTCCGCGTTGACGACGCGGAGGTCGATGCCGAGGTGCGCACGAAAGGTGCGCTCCACCTGTTCCCGCTCGTTGAGTCGCAACAGGCCGTGATCCACGAAGATGCACGTGAGCCGGTCGCCGATCGCGCGGTGCACCAGCGCGGCGGCCACGGCCGAGTCGACTCCGCCCGAGAGGCCGCAGATCGCGCGCCCTGCGGGCCCGACCGTTGCCCGGATGCGGGCGATTTCCTGCTCGATGAAGTGCTCCGGCGTCCAGTCGGGCGTGCAGCCGCAAATGGCGAACAGGAAGTTGTGGATGATCTCCCCGCCGCGCGGGGTGTGGGCCACCTCGGGGTGAAACAGGACGCCGAAAAGCGGCTTGGTCTCGTGCCGCATCGCGGCGACGGGGGCGTTGCCGCTCGTCGCCGTCACGCGGAAATGCGGCGGCGCCTGCTCGATGCGGTCGCTGTGGCTCGCCCACACGGTCACGCTCGCTTGCGCCTCGAAGCCGGCGAACAGCCCTCCGGGCTCGCGCACCGCGATCTCCGCCCGGCCGTATTCCCGGGCGCTCGACGGCTCCACCTTGCCGCCGGCGAGATGGGCGATGAGCTGCATCCCGTAGCAGATCCCGAGCACGGGGATCCCGAGCTCGAGGAGCCCGGGGTCCGCCGTCGGGGCTCCGGGATCGAACACCGAGCTGGGCCCGCCCGAGAAGACGATCCCTTGGGGCTGGAACGACCGCACGAACGCGACGTCCGCGCCGCGCGCCGGGGGATGGATCTCGCAGTAGACGTGCGCCTCGCGAATCCGCCGCGCGATCAGCTGCGTAAACTGCGAGCCATAGTCGAGAATGAGGATCCGGTTCACGCCTTGTACCACGTCGTCGGCTCGGCGGTCTCACCCCGCACCAGGTCGTCGAGCGTCTCGCGCTGCCGCGCCACGTAGTAGCGGTCCCCCTCCACCACCACCTCCGGCGGCCGGGGCCGCTGGTTGTAGGTCGAGCTCATCACGAAGCCGTACGCGCCGGTGCCCAGCACGGCCAGCACCTCCCCCGGGGCGACGGAGGGGAGCTTGCGGTCGAGCGCGAGAAAGTCGCCGGTCTCGCAGATGGGCCCGACCACGTTCACTGTCTCGTCGCCGCGTTTGCCGTCCCGGAGGGGAATGATGTCGTGATGCGCATTGTAATGGCTGGGACGGACGAAGTCGGTCATTCCCGCGTCCACGATCACGAAATCCTTGCCCCCCGCGTGCTTGCGATACAGCACCCGGGTCAAGAGCACGCCGGCGTTCGCGACGAGATAGCGGCCGGGCTCGCACAACAATCCGAGCCCTGCCGCCTTCACCGGGGGCACCACCGCCTCGGCGAAGGCCGCGGGGCTCGGCGCTTTCTCGTTGTGGTAGCGCACCCCCAGGCCGCCGCCCACGTCGAGCGCCTCGAGGGTGTCGATCCCCGAGGCGCGCAGGGCGGTCACCAGCTCGAGCAACTTCACCGTGCCCCGGTGGTAAGGGGCGACGTCGGTGATCTGCGAGCCGATGTGCATCGCCAGGCCGCGCAGCGTGAGCAGCGGTTCGGCGGTGATCCGGCGGGCGACCTCCACGACTTCGTCGAACGGCACACCGAACTTGGCGGTCTTCTCGCCTGTCTTGGTGTAGGGGTGCGTCTCGGTCGCGACGTCCGGATTCACACGGATGCCGACCATGGCCGGGCGCTTGAGCCGCTGCGCCACGGCGAAGAGGACGTCCAGCTCGCTCGTGGACTCGACGTTGATGAACCCAACGCGGGCGCGGATCGCCTCTTCCAGTTCCGTGCCGGTCTTCCCCACGCCCGAGAAGACGATCCCGTCGGGGTCGAATCCCGCGGCCAGCACGCGCCGCAGCTCCCCCACCGACACGATGTCCGCGCCGGCGCCGAGCTCCTTGAGCACGCGCAGCACGCCGAGGTTGCCGTTGGCCTTCACGGAGTAGCAGATGCGGTGGCGGATGCCTTGCAAGGCATCGCCCAAGGCGTGGTACTGGGCGCGGATCAGATTCGCGCTGTACACGTATGCGGGGGTGCCCACGCGATCGGCGATCGCCTGGAGCAGCCCCGGGTCAAACCCTAATACGCCTGCGCCCACACGGCCTCGGCCACGCTGGGCTTGCCACACCACATGCAGGTCTTGGGCGCCTCCCGGCTCCGGAACTCGGGGTCGGGCAGCACGCGGACCGTGGCTGCCGTTTCGTCCTTGATCTGCGCCTCGCACTCGGCGCTGCCGCAGAAGCCGCCGTATGCGAACCCGCCCCCGCCCTTCATGAACTCGATGAACTGCGCCTTGGTGACGCCGCGGATCGAGGCCTGCTCACGCCGCTGCTTGGCGGCCTCGAGCAGGCCGCGCTGGATCTCGTCGAGTGCGGATTGGGCGGCGCCCACCACGCCGGCGAGCGGCGCCGGGGCCTTGCCGCCGGTGCGCCGCGCCATCACGACCTGTCCCGCCGCGATGTCCCGCGGTCCGATTTCGAGCCGCACCGGCACGCCCAGCGCTTCCCACTCGAAGTACTTGGCCCCGGGCTTCATGTTGTCCCGCAGATCGAGCTCCACGCGGACACCGGCCTTCTCCAGGTCGGCCTTTACCTGACCCCCGACCCCTGACACCTGACCCCGTTCTTCTTCACTCTTCCAGATCGGCACGATCACCACCTGCACCGGCGCGACCTTGGGAGGCGCGACGAGGCCGTTGTCGTCCGAGTGGGTCATGATCAGGCCGCCGATGAGCCGGGTGGAGACGCCCCAGGACGTGTTCCACACGTGCTCCAGCCCGCCCGCGGCGGTCTGGTACTGCACACCGAACGCCTTGGCGAAATTCTGGCCCAGGTTGTGCGAGGTGCCGCCCTGGATCGCCTTGTTGTCTTGCATCAGCGCTTCGATGGCGTAGGTGCGCAAGGCCCCGGCGAACCTTTCACTCTCGGTCTTCACGCCGGTGAGCACGGGCATCGCCAGCCACTCCTCGGCAAAGCGCCGGTAGATGGCGAGGATCGTCCGCGCCTCCCGCTCGGCGTCCGCCTCGTCCACGTGCGCGGTGTGCCCTTCCTGCCAGAGAAACTCCGTCGTGCGGAGGAACAAGCGCGTCCTCAGCTCCCAGCGCACGACGTTGCACCACTGGTTCAACAGGAGCGGCAGATCCCGGTAGCTCTGGATCCACTTGGCGAACATCGCGTAGATGATCGTCTCGGAGGTGGGCCGCACGACGAGCGGCTCCTCGAGCGCCGACGTGGGATCGACCGCGATCGCCCCCGCTCCCGTCTTTCCCGTCGCGCGGAGCCGCGTGTGGGTGACGAGCGCCACCTCTTTGGCGAATCCCTCGACGTGCTCCGCCTCCTTGGCGAGGAAGCTCATAGGAATGAAGAGCGGGAAGTAGGCGTTGCGGTGGCCCGTGGCCTTGAACATCCCGTCCAGGGCGCCCTGCATCAGCTCCCAGATGCGGTAGCCGTGGGGGCGGATCACCATGCAGCCGCGGACCGGTGAGTAGTCGGCCAGCTGGGCCTGCATGATCACGTCGCCGTACCACTCGGCGAAATCCTTGGCGCGAGGCGTGATCTTCTGGGCTTGTGCCATCAGTCGAAGAATCCCTGGAGCAGTTTGTCGATGGGCACCTTCTCCTCGGTGCCCCGGTGGAGGTCCCGCACCACGGCCACGGACCCGGCGCGCTCGTCGGGACCGATGATCACGGCACGGGGCGCCCCCCGGGCCGCCGCCAGCTCGAGCTGCTTGCGCACCGCGGCGTGCCGCAGCCCGTACTCCACCGCGATCCCCCGGTCGCGCAGCGTGTGGGCGAGGCGCAGCACGGTGGCCACGTCCTCCCCGCCCACGGCTACTAAAAAGGCGCCGAGCTCGGTCGACGCCTTGGGGAGCGCACCGCGCTCCTTGAGCAGTTCCCCGAGGACTACGTCTCCCATGCCGAACCCCAGAGCGGGGAGGTCGATCCCGCCCAATTCCTTCAGCAAGCCGTCATAGCGGCCCCCGCCCGAGATCGCCCGCAGCGCCCGCTTGGCGTCGAACAGCTCGAACACGATCCCCGTGTAGTAGGCGAGCCCGCGCACGATCGTGAGGTCGACCGTCACGAAGTCGCCCAGGCCCATCGCGCCGAGCGCCTCGACGGCGGTGCGCAGGGGCTCCCCGGCCTCTTCCCCGCCCTTGATCTTGCCGAGCGCCGTGGTCACCGCTTCGATGCCCCGGAGCCCCGCGATCTCCAAAACCGCGTCCGTTTCCCGTTTCCCGATTCCCGCTTCCCGAAGCATCTCGCCCAGGGCGTCTTTCGGCACCCGCTCGCTCTTGTCGATCGCCGCGAACGCCGCCGGCAACTGGGGCGCGGTCACCCGGCGGCCCAGCAGCAGGGCCCGCAGCACGCGCCGGTCCGAGACCCGCGCCTGGACGTCCCCGGGCCCGAACCCGAACGCCCGCACGATGTCGAGTCCGGCCGCGATCAGCTCGGCGTCGGCGAGCGGGCCCGTCTCGCCGATGATGTCCATGTTGAGCTGGAAGTGCTCCCGCAGGCGCCCCCGCTGCTGCCGCTCGTAGCGGAACAGCTGGGGGATCGAGAACCAACGGATCGGCTTCTTCAGGGCCTGCGCCCGGACGGCGACCATGCGCGCCAGCGTGGGCGTCATCTCGGGCCGCAGCGCCACCTCCCGGTCGCCCTTGTCCCGAAACGCATACAGCTGCTGCACGATCTCGTCCCCGCTCTTCTGGGTGTACAGCTCCAACGGCTCGAGCGGCGGCCCGTCGTACTCCTCGAACGCGTACCGGGTCGCGACGCTGCGCCAGGTGGCGAAGATGTGATTGCGGAGAGCCAGCTCTTCAGGGTAGAAATCGCGGAAGCCGGGGAGCGCTTTCCCTTGCATCGCAACAATTTAGCCGACCGGCGCGAAGCCGGGCAAGCGGGCGAGCGCGTCGCCGACGGTGTGAAACGAGCCGGTCACGACGACGGTCGCGGCCCCTTCCTGGACGCGCGCCAGCGCCGCGCCGAACTCGGGCTCCGACTCCGCGTGCCCCGCCAGCTCCCGCGGCGACCAGCGCTGCAACACCGGAATGGATGGTGGGACGGTGAGCACCAACCGGTCCACCACCGGCGCCAATAGCTCGAGCATCCGCTGCCAATCCTTGTCGTTGCGAATCCCGACCAGGGCGTGCAGGGGCCGCGGGGGCGCCTGCTGCTGCAGGGCCGCCACCAGCACGGCCATCCCGTCGGGGTTGTGCGCCACGTCGAAGATCCATTTGCCCCGCAGGTCGAACCGCCCGGGCACGTAGGCGTTCGCGAAGCTCGCGGGGAAGGACTCCGCTCCCCGCTCCCCGCTCCCCGCTCCTCCAAAGGGCGCCGGCAGCTGGTTCAGGGCCGCGAGGGCGACCCAGGCGTTGGTGATTTGGTGCGGGCCTCGGAGACCAAGGCGGGTACCGGGTGCCGGGTACCGGCTGGTGTCCACGAGAATCACAGGGTCCGCTCCCCGCCGTTCGGCTTCCCGCACCAACTCGACCCGCAGCTCGGGGTCCGGCTCCCCGGTGACGAACGGCACCCCGGGCTTCGCTATCCCGGCCTTCTCGCGCGCGATTCCCTTCAGGTCGGAGCCGAGATAGTCGGTGTGCTCGAGCGCGATCTTCGTGACGACGCTGACCAGCGGCGTGATCACGTTGGTCGCGTCGAGCCGCCCTCCCAGCCCGACCTCGATGACGGCGATGTCCACGCCGCGGGCGGCGAGGTCGGCGAAGGCGATCGCCGTCGTGGCCTCGAAGAAGCTCGCGTCGAGCCGCTCGATGTGGGGCCGCAGCAGCGCCGTCCACCGAGCAAAGGCGTCTTCGCTGATGGGAACGCCGTCCACCGTGACGCGCTCGCGGGGAGACACGAGGTGGGGCGACGTGTACACGCCCACCCGGAGACCGCGGGCCTCGAGCTCCGCCGCCACGAACGCGCAGGTCGACCCTTTGCCGTTGGTGCCGCCGACGTGGATCGCCGGGAAGTGACGCTCCGGGTGACCCAGCACGTCCAGCAAACCCTCGGTGGGACCGAGGCTCCATTTGATGCGGCCGGCTTGTCGCGCGAAGAGGAAGCTGCAGGCTTCTGCGAAGGTCAGTCGGCGGCCTCTGCCGGCCGGGCGCCGGTCATGTGCCGCAGCAGCTGCGCGGTGGTGTCGCGCAGCTCGCTGCGCGGGACGACGGCGTCCACCATGCCGTGCTCGAGCAGAAACTCCGCCGTCTGAAAGCCCTCGGGGAGATCCTGGCCGATCGTTTGCTTGATCACGCGCGGGCCGGCGAACCCGATGACCGCACCGGGCTCTGCGAGGATGGCGTCGCCCTGCATGGCGTAGGAGGCCGACACGCCCCCGGTCGTCGGGTTGGTGAGGATCGACACGAACGGGATCGCAGCCTGCTGCAACTCGGCGATCACGACCGACGTCTTCGCCATCTGCATGAGAGACAGCACCCCCTCCTGCATCCGCGCGCCCCCCGAGGCCGAGACGATGATCAAGGGGATGCGTTTGTCGATGGAGCGCCGCGCCAGCCGCGCGATCTTTTCGCCCACCACCGACCCCATCGAGCCGCCCATGAAGGCGAAGTCCATCACCCCCAGGTCGATCGCCATCCCGTGCAGCCGGCCGTAGCCGGTGCGGATCGCGTCCAGCGGGCCGGCCTTCTTCTGGGCCGCCTGGAGACGGTCGGCGTAGTTCTCGAACTTGAGCGGGTCAGCCGATTTGAGACCGACGAACAGCTCGTGCCACGACCCCTCGTCCACGAGCAGGTCGACGTACTCCTGCGCGCTGATGCGGCGATGGTGCCCGCAGCTGGGGCAGACGTTGAGCGCCCGGATGAAGCGCTCTTTGATGTCGATGTGACCGCACTCGTCGCATTTTTCCCACGCGTCGGCCGGAATCTCCAGCCGGACCCGTTCGGACGTGCGCGGCTTACGTTCCTTCTTGAACCAAGCCATTCGTACCATATGGGGGGTGACGAAGCGCACAATTTGGGAGCGCCTGCCCCCGGACGCTAGCCCCGATACGTTAACTCGTTGTCACATCTCAGCGTAGCCGGACTGGCGCGACTCCCACGCGACGCGCAGCGCGATCCCCACCGCGAGGCAGCAGCACAAGAGGAACGACCCGCCGTACGAGAAGAACGGCAGCGGGATCCCGGTAATCGGCATCAGGTTCACCGTCATCCCGATGTTCTCGACGATGTGCGTGAACAGCATGCCGGCCACACCGAAGACGCACAGGCTGGAGAACGGGTCGGTGGCCCGACGCGCAATGCGGAGCAACACGAACACCAGCGCGCCGAACAGCGCCAGCGCGGCGAGGACGCCCACGAATCCCAGCTCCTCCCCCACGACCGAGAAGATGAAGTCGGTATGCTGCGCGGGCAGGAAGGCGAGCCGCTTTTGCGTCCCCTGGGTGAAGCCGTTGCCCAACAGCCCTCCGGAGCCGATCGCGACCCGCGACTGGATCACGTGCCACCCGGTCGCCCGCGGATCGACCTCGGGATTCAGGAATGCCAGCAGGCGGTTTTGCTGGTACGGGGCGAGCCGGTTCCAGAACGGCATCGCGAAGACACCCATCGCCACGTTCACCGCCAGGACGCCGAGACCCTCCCACACGTAGGGCCGCCACCACAGCAACAGGCCGCACAGCACCGCGATCCACAGACCCCACGCGACGGTCGAGAAGGCGAGCGCGAGACCGATCACGGGCGACGAGAGGAGCAGCAGGAGCGACGGCTTGGTGCCGGCCCAGAAGAGCATGCAGAAGAGGATGGCGACGAAGACGATGGCGCTGCCCAGATCGGGCTGCAGCGCCACCAGCAAGCACGGCACGCCGGCGATGACGCACGGGGGGAGCAGCGCCCGCAGCGTGGCCGGCGGCTCGCGCAAACCCGCCAGCCAGCGCGACAGCATCAGGATCACGGCCAGCTTGGCGAGCTCCGCCGGCTGCCCGAGGCGCACGGAGCCGACGGCGATCCAGGACTTGCTCCCCGCCGCCGTGCCGGCACCGGTGCCGATGAGGAGGGTGAGGAGGAGCAGGAATACGGCGATGGCGTACACGAAGGGCGTGGCCCACTCGAGCATCCGGGGCGAGGTGCGGAACATGAGCCAGATGACGATCGCGCCCAGGCCCAGCCAGACGAGCTGGCGCTCCCAGATGGTCGCGACGAACGTCGGCACCTCGGTCTGGCCCGCGGAGTACAGGGTCGCCAGGCCGTAGGCTGCGAGGGCCGTGACCGCGCCGAGCAGCGGCCTATCGAGCTGGCGGAGGCGGGATAACATGGAGCGTGTCGAGCGTATCGTGCGGCGGCGGGGGCAGAATCGGCCGGATCGTGTCGAGCCGGATGATGACCGGCAGCTGGAACGGCTGGGGCGCCGAGTCGGTCGGCACCGTGACGCGCAGGCTCGCGGCGACGCTCTCGTCGAGGCCGAGATAGTGGGCGATCGCGCGGCTGACGAGCGGCGCGACCGCGGTGCCGTGCTGGGCGAACTCGACGATCGCCCCCACCACGATCTCCGGCTTCTCGGCGGGGCCGAAACCGATGAACCACCCGTGATCGGGTCCGTGGGAGTTCTGCGCCGTGCCGGTTTTTCCCGCGATCGTGAGGCTCGCGAGGCGCGACGCGCGGGCGGTGCCCTGCTCCACCACAGCGATCATCGCCTGGCGCAGGCCCGCCAGCTGCTCGGGGGTGAGGTCGAGCGACACGGTGCCGCTCGCCCGCGCCTGGCGCACGACGAACGGGGTGCGAGCCCGGCCGTCGCTCGCCAGCATCTGGTACAGGCGCACCATGTTGACGAGCGTCTGCGCGTTCTCTCCCTGTCCGATCGCGAGGTTGAGCGCGACCGAGGAGGTCCAGCGCCTCGGCCCGTACAGCCGGTCGTAGTACTCGGGCCCGGTCGGGAACTCGGAGGGAATCTCGCTCGGCAGATCGATATCGGTGCGCCCCCGGAAGCCCCACCCGTTGCCGTCCTCCAGCACCGACGTGACGCCGAGCTTGATGCCGAGTTGGTAGAAGTACACGTCGCAGCTCTGCGCAATCGCTTCACTGAGCGTCAGGTCGCCGTGCCCCTGGGCCGACCAGCAGCGGAAGAAGCGGTTCCCGTACTGCAGGCCGCCGCGGCAGGGGATCGGCATCCGGGTCCGAAAGGTGACGATCCCGCGCTTCAGCGCCATCGCCGCGATGCCGAGCTTCCAGGTGGAGCCGGGGGGGTAGCGCGCCTGGATGACGCGGTCGAGCAGCGGGGTGGCGGGATTCACGCTCAGCGCGCGCCAGTAGTCGGTCGACACGCCACCGACGAACGCGTTGGGATCGAACCCCGGCGCGCTGTAGAGGGCCAGCACCTCGCCGGTGTTCGGGTTGAGCGCCAGCACCGCGCCGCGCTTCCCCGGTGGGAAAATGCTGGCGATATAGCGTTGCAGCTCCAGGTCGATCGTCGTGTGCAGCTCGGCGCCGGGGACGGGCGCGAGCGTCGCCGCGCCGCTCGCCTCACGCACCATGTGCCCGACGGCGCTCACTTCCACGAAGCGCACGCCGTCCGAGCCGCGCAGGGAATCGTCGTATTCGCGCTCGAGCCCGTCCTTGCCTACCAGGCCGCCCAGCCGCACCGTCCCGAACCGCCGGCTCGTGCGCTCCGATTCCGTGACCTCTCCGACGTAGCCCACCAGATGCCCGGCGACGGCGCTGTCGGGATAGTAGCGCTTGGGCTCGGTTTGGATCACGAGCCCCGGGATCTCGAGCCGTCGCTCTTCCAGCGCCGAGACCACGGCGAACGGCGCGTCGGCGAGGACCAGGGCCGGCTGGTAGGGCGCCCGGCGCGCGTGCTGCAACGCCCGCTCGATGGCGGCGCTGTCGAGCTTCGCGATCGGGGCGATGCGCCGTAGCGTCGCCCGCAGGCTCGGCTCGGGACCGGGCAGCAGGGAAACCGTGTACCCCGGGACGTTTTCGGCGAGCACCTTGCCGTTGCGGTCCACGATCACACCGCGCGGCGCCGGCAGCGGGATCGGACGCAGGCGGTTCGTCTCCGACTGGAGCTGGTACTTCCCGTGCCCCAGGATCTGCGTCCGGAAGAACGCCAGGACCATGACCCCGAACACCGCCCACACGAACGTGCGCACCACGCGCAGCCGCCGCTCGAGGAGATGCGGATGGAACGTGGTCATGCCTCAGTGCTCCACGGCCGGAGCGCGAGCGACCGGCCGAACATCCACAACACGACGACGCCCACGGCCGCCGTGGTAAAGCTCTGTAGCGGTGACCACACCAGCAGCTCCCACCCGAGCTGCGCGCGTTCCAGGCCCCCCGATGCGAGCAGCAGCACCAGATTCCGGAACCAGGTGCCCGCGAAGAAGAGGCAGCCGTTCACGAACACGTTTTCGGCGAAGAACACGGCCTTGGCCCACGAAGAGAGATACCCCACCAGGGTGTGGGCGAGCGCCCCCGCTCCGAAGCTCGTCGGGGTGAGGGCGTCGCGCAGCAGCCCGACCACGAACCCCGCGGCCGCGCTCCGGCCCGGCTGCGCGCGGATCGTATAAATGAGAAGCGCCAGCAGCAAGAAGTCGGGGGCCACCCGCTCGTCCCCGAGGCGGTCGCGCACGGTGAACTGGAGCAGGACGAGGCCCGCCAGGATGATGAGGTAGCGGTACCGGTCGCTCTTCCTCACGGTACCACCGAGTCCGCCTGGAACGCGCCGCGGATGTCCGACCCGGCCCCGCGCGCCGCGATGAGAATCATCACGTGCGACAGGGCGGCCGGATGCACCGCCGGCCGGACCAGGTAGGTTCGCTCCCAGCCCGTCGCCTCGCCGGCGAGGCCGACCACGGTGCCGATCGGAATGCCGCGGGGAAAGACGCCGCCCAGCCCCGACGTGAGGATCACCGTGCCCGGCGACACCTGCTGGCGGTAGGGCACGCCCTGCAGCTCGAGCAGCCAGACGCTGGGCCCCGCGGCGCCGTGTGGGGCCACGATGCCCACCACGCTGCCGTCAGCGGCGATGGCGCTGGCCCGGAACTCAGGGTGTGCCCAGCTGAGCACAACGCTCGTTTTTGCGTCCGCCGCGGAGACGATCCCGACGAGACCTTCCGGGCTCACGACGCCCGAAAGCGGATGCACGCCGTCTCTGCGGCCCGCCGACACGAGGAAGGTGAGGGGATTGGTCGGCTCTGGCTGGTGCAGCACCTCGGCGGGCACGTAGCCCCAGCCGAGGCGCGCCCCCAGGCCCAACAGGCCCCGCAGCCGGACGTTCTCGTTGCGCAATTCGGGAAGGAACGTGGCGGCGAGGGCGGCCGAGTCGCGCTGGGCGACGACGGCGTCGTAGCGCGCGCGCGCCGCCGAGAGGAGGTCGGTCTCCTGCTGCAGCGCGAGGAAGGGCGCGAGCACGGTCTGGCGCAGACCCTGGGCGATTGGGTCACGCCACGCGTCGGGAGCGCTCATCGCCGCGACGGCGAGCCCGACGCACCCGAGGAAGATCAAGGTGTCGGCGCGCGATGCGTACCGATCCGCTCTCGGCGCCATGCCTCCTCGTCCGTGTCCGGCTATGTGGTCAGGACGTTGCGGTACTTCTCGGGATCGTCGAGAATCCGCCCCACGCCCCGCACCACGCAGGTCATGGGGTCCTCATCGAGGTGTATCGGCAGGCCGGTTTCCTGCTGTAGCAGGACGTCGAGGCCGCGGATCAGGGCGCCGCCGCCGGTCATGACGATGCCGCGGTCCACGATGTCGCTCGCCAGCTCCGGGGGCGTGATCTCCAGGGCGCGCCGCACGGCGTCCACGATCTGCTGGATCGGCTCCTGCACCGCCTCGCGCACCTCGCTCGAGTGCACGCGCACGATCTTGGGGATTCCCGAAACGAGATCGCGGCCTTTGACCTCCATCTCCCGTTCCTCACCCACCGGCGCCGCGGATCCGATTTGGATCTTGATCTGCTCCGCCGTGGGCTCGCCGATCAGCAGGTTGTAATTCTTCCGCATGAACTGAACGATTGCCTGGTCCAGCTCGTCGCCGCCCGTGCGGATGGACGTGTCGGACACGATGCCCGAGAGCGCGATGACGGCGATCTCCGTCGTCCCGCCGCCGATGTCGATGACCATGTTGCCCGTCGGCGTCTCCACCGGCAGGCCCACGCCGATCGCGGCGGCCATCGGCTCCGCGACCATGTACACTTCCTTCGCGCCGGCGGACTGCGCGGAGTCGCGCACGGCGCGCTTCTCCACCTCGGTGATCCCGCTGGGCACGCACACGATCACCTTCGGCTTCACGCGGAACAGATGGCGGTCGATGATCGTCTTGAGAAAGAAGCGCAACATCTTCTCGGTCACGTCGAAGTCGGCGATGACGCCGTCCTTCAGCGGCCGGACCGCGAGGATGCCGTCGGGGGTGCGGCCCAGCATGCGCTTCGCTTCCAGGCCAATCCCCTTGATCTTCCCCGTGGACTTCTCGATGGCGACCACCGAGGGCTCGTTCAACACGATGCCCTCGCCCTTGACGTAGATCAGGGTATTGGCGGTGCCGAGGTCGACGGCAATCTCGTTCGCCGGGCTCCAGGCTCCGATTCTGAAGTTCGGCCAGCGTAGAGGCACGTGTCGTCAGGTTGAAAGGGTGAGGCGGGCGCCCCGCGAGCAAATCAAGGTAATGAAATGCGTAACCCCAAGCAAGGATGAAGCTTGACGCTCTTTTCCCCGGCCGCTACCGTTCCGCCATGCGTCGCATGACGCCTGCCGCCATCGCCGCCGTGGACCTCGCCGTGTGCGACCGGTGCGGGCTCTGCCTTCCCCTGTGCCCGCCTGCAGCCCTCCAGCTCGAGCGGAACGTGCTGACAGTCGAGCGAAGCAGCTGCACGGGTTGCGAGAAATGCATCGCCCCTTGCCCCGTCGGCGCCCTGACCATGGTCGCCTATGCCTGACGTGGACGTCCTGGTCGTCGGTGCCGGCCCCGCCGGTGCGACGGCGGCGTGGGCCGCCCGGGAGGCGGCTCCGGGACTGGAGGTGGCGCTGCTGGAACGTGACCCGAAGGTCGGGTCACCCGTCCGCTGCGCGGAGGGGGTGGGAGACGCGGGGCTGCGAGAGTTCGCGACTCCCGAGGGAGCCGATTGGGCCGCGCGCAAGATCACGCGGGTCGTTTTCTTCGCGCCCGACGACACCGAGGTCATGGTCGCCGAGCGCGACGTCGGCTGGGTGCTGGACCGCACCCGGTTCGACGCCCACCTCGCCGCGGAGGCTGCCGCCGCGGGCGCCGAGGTGCTGGTGGACACCGAGGCGGCGGGGATGACCCGGCGGTCGGACGGGCGGTGGGACGTGCGCGTGCTGCGGGGGGGGGGCACGGAAGAGACGTGGCGGGCGCGCATCGTGATCGGCGCCGACGGTGTCGAGGCGATGGTGGGTCGCTGGGCGGGGCTCGATACCCGCGTGCCGGCGCGCGACATGGAATCGTGCGCCCAGTATGTCCTCCAGGGGATCACCGTCGACCCCGACGCGATCTACCTACAGTTCGGCGATCGGATCGCGCCGGGTGGCTATGCCTGGATCTTTCCCAAGGGAGTGGGCGTCGCGAACGTGGGGCTGGGGCTCGTCGCGCTGAAGACGGACGGCCGCAACGCGCGGGAGTACCTCGACGCCTGGGTCGCGCGCCGCTACCCCGCCGCTACGCGCACCGGCTACACGGTCGGCGGCGTGATCGTGCACACCACGATCACACAGACGTACACGGACGGGGTGATGCTGGCCGGCGATGCGGCCCACATGATCAATCCGCTGTCGGGCGGCGGCATCGTCAACGCGATGAAGGCGGGGCGCCTGGCGGGCGGGACCGCCGCCGCTGCCATCTGCGAGGGCGACACGAGCGCGCGCCGGCTGGCGGGCTACCACCAGGCCTGGATGGACCTCCTGGGCGACGACCATCTCAAGTACTACCGGATCAAGCGGGCGCTCGAGGACCTGGACGACGAGTTCTTCAACGGACTGGCGCGCACCGTGAATCGCATTCCCCGGCAGAAACGCACCCTGGGGCGCATCTTCGCGCACGCCTTGATCCGCCACCCTCAGCTGATTCCGGTCGCGGCGCGATTCTTCGTTTAACCACGGGAGAAGGGAGATGGGAGATGGACGCTACGGCCCACCGTCACGTCCATCTCCCTTCTCCCATCTCCCATGTAGCTTGAGCATCACACTCGTCCCTACCCCGCACCGGTTCGCCACGTGAGCCACGAACTTCCCCACGGTCCCGAGGGCGTCGGCGCGCAGCCCGAACGGGACATTGCCTGCGTCCCACAGGTAGACGGGTATGCGGGGGAGATGCAGCGGACTCCCGGAGTCTCCACGCACTCCACCGAAGCCAAGCCGATACCCCGCCGTGTCCGCCAGGCGCTCGATGCGCCTGTCGACGGCCCCGAACGGATACGCGACCGCGCGTCCCGCATCGGCCCCGAGGCGGCGGATCAGTGTTTCCCGGGAGCGCCCCAGCTCATCCGCCGCGGCGGTATCGTCGAGCCAGGTGAGCCGCCGGTGGGCCACGCCGTGTGAGGCGAACTCGAACCCCCGGTCCTTCCAGCGCTCGATCACGGGCCAGTCCAGGTGGCGGAGCCGGCGCCAGGTGTAACGGACATCCCACGTGTTCGCCCGACCGATGTAATCAGTGATCAGGAAGGTCGTGGCGGTGAAGCCGAGATCGGCGATCACGGGATAGGCCTGCTCGGCGAGGGAGGCGTAGCCGTCGTCGAACGTGAGCAGTAGCTCGTTGTCCGACGCTACGTCGCCACGTTGTATGTGAGCGGCGAAGGCGCTCAGGGTCAGGGTCCTCCAGCCCGCCCGAGCAAGGGCAGTCATCTGCCGCGCGAACACCGTCCGGCTCACGCGCGTGACGCCGAGCTCCAGCGGGCCGCCGATGCGGTGGTAGCAGAGGACGGGGATGGGATTCAGCGTCCGACCCCGAGACCGGTCCGCACGAACTCCAGTTCGTCGTCGCCGCGCGGCGACGCGGATATCGTTTCCGCGCAGACGATCACGGGGGCTTCCCGCCGGCCGCCGGGCAGGCAGCGGATCCCGAGGTACGTGTAGTCCCGGTTCTGCGCCCAGAACCGGTACTCGCCCGTCGCGCCGCCCCAAACCAGTGTGTCCTCGAGCACATTCAACTGGGCGTTCGCCACCCCTCGGCGTATGCCCTTCGCGAACGCGCGGAGGAGGGGTTCGGTCACCTTCCCGCCCTTCGTGACCAGGATGATGACGATACCCCCCGCCCCGCTCCCTCCCCCTGAGCCTCCGTCCCGCAGCGCCCACCCACCTGTGTTCGGCTGCTGGGCGAACTGCACCTCGATCTGCCGCTGCATGTCGGTGTCGGGTTGGAACCCCGCTCCGGGGCTGGGCAGGGCGAAGCCGAACCCCCTGTGCCGGATGGAATCGCGGCCGATCTCGAGCCCCTGCCGCTCGGCCTCGGTAACGGTGTGTGACGCAACGAACCCGGGGGCGCGTAGCCCGAGATTGGCGACGTTCAGGAGGAACACGACGCCGACCGTCCAGAATACCAGTCGTGCCCCCGCTCCCGGGGCGCGCGCCTTGCCGAACAGCCTGGCCACAAGCAGGACCACGCCGGCGAAGAGGAGGGGGGCGAGCGCGGCACCCACGATCCGTCCCGCGTACGCCGCTCCGCGGTCGGCCGCCGCCTCGGGCGCGCCGACCGTGAGGAGCGCACTGAGCACCATGAACGCGATGGTTCCAGCGGTGAATTTCATTGCGACCTCGCTGCAAACAGTGCGCTCGGGAGTCCTACGCCGAGGATGTGAATCAGGACCCCGTTCAGAAACACCGCCAAGGGCGGCGACCCGGCGCCTGAGGCCGACAGCGGGATCACGACGTGGTTCATGAACAGGTACACGGCAATCCCGTACATCGGTCCCCAGAGCAACGGACGTTGAGTGAGAAACGCCAGGGGCCGGCTGGCGAGCGAATACACCGCCACCACCGTTACGGCAATGGTGAAGTGCAGCAACACGCCCAAGATGACGGTAGCGACGCCTCCCTGGAATGACGCGCGGCCCAACAGCCCCGCCGCGATCGACTGGAAGATGCGCGGGGGCGGTACGCCGCTCCGCAGCCCGAAGAAGATGATGGCGTCCAGCCCGTCGAGCACGCCGACCGCGAGGCCACCGTACGCGATCGCCCGCGCAGGGCTCACGCCTCGCTCACCGCCCCACGATGATCAACGCGCCGGCGACGATCGCCAGGACCGCCATCACGGTGCCGAGACCGGAGAAGCTGAAGTCGACCAGCTGGATGAGGCCGTGGACGACGAGCCAGATGCCGAGCAGCAGCAGGCCGAGGTTCTTCTTCACGAGAGAGCTCCTTTGTGGGGGGAACTAGCGCTTCGGATCCCAGACTGCGACCGCGACCCGCGAGTCGGCCGTTCCGTAGTACAGGTACCAGCGTCCGTTGAACGGGACAAGCCCCTCCACGAACGTCGTGCCCTCAGGGTACTGTCCGGTCCGCTCGTACGCTTCGGTGGGCTTGATGAAGGGCGCGTCCGAGCGAGCGATGAGCTTGAGCGGATTGCGAAGATCGTAGAGCGCCTGGCCGCCGGTATAGGTTCGGGCCGGCACGCTCGGATCACCGTACTGTCCACTGTTTCCTGCGTTGTAGAGGACGAGGATCCCCTGCTCGGTGATGATCGCCGGCGGGCCCGCTTCGACCAGCCAGGAGTCGAAATATCCCGGGCGGGGCGAAAGGACCTTGACCGGGCGGCCGGCGCCGTCTTCCAGCGGCGTCCAGTCCACCAGGTTGTCGGACGTCGCGATGAGAATATCGGGAACGTTGAAGTACATCCAGTACTTCCCGTTCACCTGGGTCGCGATCACGCGATTCCCGACGACTCGAGCAATGATCGCTCCGGATTTGGATTCGAGACGCCGGTTGGCGAAGGCGGGGCCGTGCTTGGTCCAGGTGATCAGGTCTCGCGAGGTCGCGACGGCGAGGCGGGGGATGTCGCGGTTCCACTGCGTGTAGGTGAGCACGTACGTCCCATCGCCCGTCTCGACGATGCGGGGGTCCTCGACGCCCCCAGGCCATTCGTACTGTGCCTGCGCGTCCCGGTCCGGGGACAGCACGGGCGCACCGCGGCGCGCGAACCGCAGCCCGTCCGCGCTCTCCGCCAGACCGAGCCGCGAGGTGTGGCCGCCGATCCGCATCTCACCGCTCGCGTCCTCGGCGCGGTACAGCACGTACACCTTCCCGTCCTTCACGACGGCCGCGGGATTGAAGGTGGCGTGGGCTTCCCACGGGGAGGCGGGATTCGGCGCGATGACGGGGTTCACCGCAACGGGCTTCTCGAAGGGCCCGAACATCCACGTCTGACCCCCTATGCCCGCAGGAGTCAGCAGCAAGGTGAGAACCAGCAGGGTCCTCACACTCACTGTCATGTCGCGTCGAACCCGGCGTAGTCCCCTTGCTGATACACGTTGCCCTTGTACTCCTGGTCCAGCTGGATGCCGATCTTCGACGTGTAGTACCCGCGCGTGGTCCACCGCTTGAGCTCCTTGAAGAACCGCTCGGCGGGCGTCTTCGGATCCGACTCGCCGCCCGCCATCCGCGTGAGCACGGCGACGCGCTGGTCGGGCGTGGCCTCGAGGAACGCCTTCCCGTTCAGCTCACGGGAGAGCCCCTCTACCGCGGCGAGACCCGACCGCCATCGCGTCTGAACCTCGGGCTCGAGCGATTCCGCCAGGCGTCCGTCGATGTAGGCCGCCACGCCGGCGGCGCGGGCCCCGGGCGAATGGTCGTCGGTGGGGATGATCAGCTCCGTCAGCTCGTCCAGCAGCGCGAGCTCCGCCGCGGTGAGGAATCCCGCGGGACGAGGCTGAGCCGTAGGCGTGCCGGCACCGGCAGGCAGCAACGGCGTCACCAACGCTGCCGCAGTGGCGGCAATCATCTCCCGGCGCGACAGCTCCGATGCGTCGGTCATAGCTTCCCCCCCCCCTTTCGGAATTCGTCCGCCAGATAGTCGCAGGAGCGCCACGCCAAGGACATGATCGTCCACGTCGGGTTCTGACACGACGCGCTCACGTGGCTCGAGCCGTCCACCACGAACAGGTTCTTCACGTCGTGGGACTGCTGGAACTGGTTCAGCACCGACGTCTTGGGATCGGTGCCCATCCGCGCCGTCCCCAGCTCGTGGATGGACCACCCTTCCGTGAGGACGTCGCGATCGACGCCGATGACCTCGATCCCCGCCGCCTCGAACATCTCGCGTGCCGTGGTGGCCATGTCCTCGGCCATCTTGCGCTCGTTGTCGCCGAACTGGTAATGGAAGCGCAGCACCGGGATCCCCCAGCGATCCTTCTCCACCGGATCGAGGTCCACGTAGCTCTCGTAGCGCGGCAGGACCTCGCCGAAGGCGCCCATGCCGATGAACGCCCCGGCATAGTCGCGGACCGTCTTCTTGTACTGCGCGCCGAACCCCGGTGCGTCCGTGCCATCCGGGAAAATCGAATGGCCGCTCGAGCCCTCGAAGCCGTAGCCCCGGATGAACCCGGGTTCGCGGTCCTTCAGGTTGCGGAACCGGGGCACGTAAAAGCCCCCGGGACGACCGTCGTCCAGGGTGTGGGGCTTGCCGACCAGCTCCTTGACGAGGCCGGTGACGCCGGGGCCCATCACGTGCTCGCAGAAGTTGTGGCCCACGTGCCCGCTCGAGTTGCCGATGCCGTTCGGGTGCTGCCGCGAGCGAGACAAGAGCATCAGCCGCGCCGACTCGAGGGTGGATGCGGCGAGGATGACGACCTTCGCTTTGGCCTCGTAGGACTTGTGGGTCTCGCTGTCCAGGAAGGCGACGCCGCGCGCCCGCCCGGTGTTCCGGTCCACCAGCACCTCATGCGCGGTGGAGTTGATGCGCAGCGTGAGGTGGCCGGTGTCCATCGCCGGGTAAATGAGCCCGGTGGGCGAGTCGAACGCGGCATGGATGTCGCAGCCGCCCGGCCGCCGGTTGCAGGCCCCGCGGCCGAAGCACTTGCTGCGATACTTGTTGTGCTTCACGCCGTCGGTCGTGACGCCCGCCCGGTAGGGGGTCGCGATCCGCCCCATCGGCTTCAGTTTTTCCCGCAGCTGCACTTCGGCGGCGTTGAGCTTGGTGGGCCGCTGGAACAGGCTGTCGGGGAGATGCGGCAGGTTCTCCTTGTGGCCCGAGATGCCGAGGTAGAGGTCGACCTTGTCGTAGTAGGGCGCCAGGTCGGCGTAGGAGATGGGCCAGTCTTCGCCGTAGCCATCGTGCGACTTGGCTTTGAAGTCGTAGTCGGAGAGCCGGAGGGCGAGGCGGCCCCAGATGTTGGTCTTGCCGCCCAGGAGACGCGCCCGGACCCAGGCATACCGGGTGCCGGTGTAAGGATGGTCCTTCTCGTCCACCAGGATGTTCTTGACGTAGTCGGAGCCGCCCCAGCCGCCCACGTACGAGAAGACGTGCCGGAACATGGAGCCCTTGGCGTAGGGGGGCTGCCGGACGTTGTACTCGTTGAACGAGATCGCGTGATAGCCCGGGGGGGCGTCGCCGCGGCGCGAGTGCTCGTACGGCCACTGCATCGAGCGCAGTTCCTGCTCGATGGGGATCTTCTTTCCGGCTTCGAGCAGGAGCACCTGCATCCCGTGCGCGGTCAAGACGTGGGCCGCCATACCCCCGGCGGCGCCCGAGCCGACGACGACGGCGTCGTACGTCTTGGACAGGTCGACGTCCTGCGGCAGGGGGGGGGCAACCTTCACCAGGGTCATCGGAGTTCCTCCGGGTCAAGCGGGGACGAGGCTCCGGTACATTATGCACTCGAACAGACGCCCTCACCACGCCGATCCGGCCGGGCTACATTCGAGGGTGCCCCTGCCCGCTCCCGGTGAACGCGTACGCGCGATGTGGCGACGTCTTGCGCCACTCCCGGGGGGCAAAAGGCTGTTCAGCTGGCTGCTCGGCCGCATCACGCCCTATTCGGGCTCGATCGGCGCCCGGGTGGAGGAGCTCGCGCCCGGGTTGTGCCGAGTGACGCTGCGCGACCGCCGCCGGGTACGCAACCACCTGGCCTCCGTGCACGCGATGGCGCTGGCGAACCTCGCCGAGCTGACGAGCGGGCTCGCGGTGCTCGCCGGGCTGGCACCAGGGGTGCAAGGGATTCTCACCGGGTTTTCAATCTCCTATGAAAAGAAGGCGCGCGGGCGGCTCACCGCAGAGTGCCGGGTGAGCGGGCTGGAGGTAACGGCGGAGCGGGAGCAGGAGGCTGCGGTCACGGTCACGGACGCCGTGGGCGACGTGGTCGTCCGGGCCACGGCCCGCTGGCGCCTGCGGCCGCCGCAGTGAGTCCCCTCGATACGGCCCTCACGCGGCAGCTCGGGATCGAGGTGCCGCTGATCTGCGGCGCGATGTACCCCTGCTCGAATCCGGAGCTGGTCGCGGCCGTCTCGGCGGCCGGCGGGATCGGCGTCGTCCAGCCGCTCTCGATGATTTACGTGTACGGCCACGAGCTCCGCGCCGGCCTGCAGCTCATCCGGCGCGTCACCGACAAGCCCATCGGCATGAACGTTCTGATCGAGCGTAGCTCCAAGCTCTACCTCGACCGCATGAAGGGCTGGGTGGACGTGGCGCTCGAGGAGGGGGTGCGTTTCTTCGTAACCTCCCTCGGCAATCCGCGCTGGGTCGTGGAGCGGGTCGCCCCGGTGGGAGGCGTCGTGTATCACGACGTGACGGAGCGCAAGTGGGCCGAGAAGGGGTTGGCGGGGGGCGTGCACGGGCTGATCGCGGTGAATGACCGGGCGGGCGGACACGCGGGCCCCAAGAGCGCGATGCGACTGTACGAGGAGCTCGTGGATCTGGGCGTACCGCTCGTGTGCGCGGGCGGCGTCGGGGATGAGGCGGGGTTCGTCGCCGCGCTCCAGGCCGGCTACGCGGGCGTGCAGATGGGCACGCGGTTCATCGCGACCGACGAGTGCGGCGCCCACGCCGACTACAAGCAGGCGATCGTCGCCGCCACGGAGGCCGACATCGTCCTCACCGAGCGCGTCACGGGTGTGCCGCTGTCGGTGATCCGCACCGCGTACGTCGACCGGATCGGTACGAGGGCCGGGCCGATCGCGCGCTGGCTCCTGCGGGGGCGCCGGACCAAGCACTGGATGCGCACCGTGTACGCCCTGCGGTCGGCCTGGCAGTTGAAACGCGCCTCGCTCGCGGGAGGCGCCCGCGAGGCCACGTCGAAGGACTATTGGCAGGCGGGGAAGAGCGTCGCCGGGATACACAGCATCGAGCCGGCGGGGGCCATCGTGCGGCGGTTCGCCGCAGCCGCTGCGGGGCAATCCGGCGCCAGGCCTCCCAGCGCTCTACCCTCGTCAACCGAACGCTGATGCATCGTCGGCGCTCACACCTTCACGCTGCAGGGCCACGGCCGACCAAAAGGCAAAGCCCGAGGCAGCGCCGCGCCACCCGCTGGTACGAAGCGCACGCGAGATCAACCTGTTCATCGCCACACGAGCGAGCAGGGACCAGTGCCGCGGTGCGAGCGACAAGCCCAGGGGGATGTCGGACGGAATTTCAGCCTCGGCGAAAACGGGATCGCAGAGGAGCGGTCGCCCCGGGGCAAGGAGTTTCGCGGAGTCGCAGGCCCGCTTCAGCGTGCTTGTTGCGATGCAACCCATCGCCGAGGCCTGAGCCTGGAGGCTTCAGCGGGCCTTGACCTTGATCCCGAGCCACGCGGCGACGAGAGCAGGCAGCAGAACAACGGACGGCTCCTGGACTATCTGGCCCACGACCCCGTGCGGGGCGCCAAGCGGGGTCCATGGAAAGCGAAAGCGCTGCTGGGAGAAGGGCGCGAAGAACTCTACGCCCACTGAGTACGTCGAGAGCGCGTCAAGGCAGGCGTGGGAGACGAGCGCAAGGCCAAGAATGAGGGCAATCCGCGCACGTCCCCGCGTCCACTGGTCGCCCCGGAAGAAGACGATGGCAGCCAGCACAGCGGCCACGAGCGCGAAGGCGAGCGAGTGCGTGATGGCGCGATGGCCGAAGAGTGAGGTCTGGGGAATGTGCAGCGGCCACCCGATGACATCGATGTCCGGCAGCGCCGCGCATGCCGCGGCGACGATGCACACACGCCGGGTGGCCATTCCCGGCTGAGTCCAGGCAGCGATCGCAAAGCCAACGGCAGCGTGGGAAATGGGTGTAGGCACGTTGCTCCTGCGGCCACTGTCTGAACTACTTCGGATCCACCGCCCGTAACCCCAGTCGAGTCAGCTCGGCGTTTGCGGCAGCGAGATCCTTGGCCCACACCTGCGTCAGGCGCTCCAGATCCCCCTGCAGCTCCTCGGAGAGGATCCGGAACAGCTCGGCCATGTTGCTCGTGGGCAGGCCGTCGCCGCGCTCCGCCATCGACAGGAGGTTCGCCAGTCGGTTGTTCACCTTGATGGGAAAGTTGAGCGGATCCTGGTTGCTCTGGTTCCGGACCTGGTAAATGCTCTGCTCCACCGCGGAGGCACTCGCCAAGAGTGTGTCGGCAGCTGTCCGGAGCCGCGCGTCGGTCGACTGCTTGAGGCGATCCTCCAGCTGACTCTTGACGCGCCGGATCTCGATGACGGCCGTGTTCGCCTCGTTCACGCGGTCGCGCACCCGGCGGGAGAAGGCGTACTGCGCGTGCAGATCGGCGTCCGTGACGTCCGCGATCCAGGGGTTCCGCTCGACCGAGATCGGGACGGTCAGCGTGCGACCGTCGCTGGTGAGGCGCACCGTGTAGCGGCCGGGCGGCGCGGCCGGGGCGTTGCTCCGCACCCCCCACATGATCATGCCGGGGAACGCGACGAACGGCTGCGTGCGCAGGTTCCATTGGAGCTGGCTCACGCCGGCGGCCAAGGGAAGCCACTGCGTGCGAATGGCGGGACCCTCCCCTTCACCCTCCGCGCCTCTTCCCGCCGTCTCGCGCCGTTCAGGTGGGGTCGTATCCGGCTCCCAGGTCCGCAACACGGCGCCTGCCGAGTCGAGGATCTCGAGGCGGGCGCTGCGCGGTTTGGTCTTGAACCACCAGCTGAGGGCGACGCTCGGGCCGGAGCGCACCGCGCGGGGGGGCGGCGTGAACAGCCACGCGTCGGCGGCGAGCCGCTCAGGCGTCGCCTGGCGCAACGGTGCGAGGTTGTCGAGCACCCAGAAGCCGCGGCCGTGCGTGGCGATCACCAGCTCGTTCCCTTCCACGACGAGATCCGCCACCGGCACGTCGGGAAGGCCCGGGTTGAGCGGCTGCCAGGAGGCGCCGTCGTCGAACGAGACATAGACCCCGTGCTGCGTGGCTGCATACAGCAAGCCGCGACGTGTGGGATCCTCGCGCACAGCGTGCACGTACGCGTCGGGACGGATGCCGGTCACGATCTTCGTCCAGGTGCGACCGTAGTCCGCCGTCTTGAAGATGTAGGGCGCGAAGTCGTCGAGCAGCGGCCGGCGCACGGAAACGTAGGCCGTCCCGTCGTCGAAGGCCGAGGCGTCGATCTGACTGACGCGGCCCAGATCGGGCATCGCGCGCGGGGTCACGTTCGTCCAGGTGGCGCCGCCGTCGCGCGTCAGGTGGACCAGACCGTCGTCCGAGCCGGTCCAGATGACGTTCACGTCGCGCTTCCCCGGGCCGACCGAGAAGATCGTCGCGTACACCTCGGGGCCGTTCATGTCGCCCGTAATCGGCCCGCCCGACCGTTCGAGCGTCCGGGGGTCGTGCCGGGTGAGGTCGCCGCTCAGCGCGGACCACGTTTTGCCGCCGTCGCGCGTGCGCCAGAGCCGCTGCGACGAGACGTACAGCGTGCGCGGATCGGCCTTCGAGAAGATGATCGGGAACGTCCACTGCCAGCGCTCCCGGATGTCCTTGGCGGGCTCCCCCGAGTAGAACCAGGGATAGGGGTTCACCTCGCGCACCGTGCCGAGGCGCCGGTCGTAGCGGTCTACGTAATCGCCGTTGTTGGTGCCGGAGTAGAAGACGTCGGGGTTCAGCGGATCGGGCGCGATGTAGCCCGGCTCGCCGCCGCCGGCCGGATACGACACGCGCATCCCGCCGAGCGTGATGTCCCGCGGCCGCCGGGCGGCGCCGGTATCCGGGGGGGCGGGGGGAGGCGCCGCGAACGCCGCGGCGTTCCAATTGAAAGGCGTGCAGATCGTGCTGTTGTCCTGTTGCGCGCCGCACACGTGATACGGAACGTGCGTCGTCGTGATCACGTGGTAGAACTGCTCGGTGGGATAGTCCTCGTCCGTCCAGCTCTGGGCGGTATCGGTGGACACCGCGGCGCCCCCGTCGTTCCCCACCACGAGGTGCGCCGCATCATCGGGATCGATCCAGAGGTCGTGAAAGTCGCCGTGGGTTCCGTTGGTGACGGACTTCATCGTCTTGCCGCCATCCGCGGACCGAAACAGCGTCGTGTTCTGCATGTAGACGACGTCGGCGTTCTTGGGATCGGCAAAGACGTGCGTGTAATAGAAGGCGCGCTGCCGGATGGCGCGGCGGTCGTTGATCAGGGCCCAGGTGGCGCCGGCGTCCTCGCTGCGGTACAGGCCGCCGTTCTCGTTCTCGACGAGCGCGTACACGCGCTTCGGGTTCGCGCCGGACACCGCGACGCCGATCCTCCCCACCACGCCGCGCGGCAGGCCGGGGTTGCGCGTGATCTCGGTCCACGTCTCACCGCCGTCGGTGCTCTTGAACAGGCTGCTCCCCGGACCGCCGGAGGACATCTGGTATTCCTTCCGGTACGCCTCCCACAGCGCTGCGTAGATCACGTTGGGGTTGGTGCGGTCGATCGCGATGTCGATGGCCCCCGTCTTGTCGTCGCGATAGAGCACCTTGCGCCAGGTGCGCCCACCGTCGGTGCTCTTGAACACGCCGCGCTCCGCGCTCGGCACGCTGTACTTCCCGAACGAGGCGACGAACACGACCTGGGGATTGGTGGGGTGAATGCGGATCTTCGCGATGCCGTGCGACTCGGCGAACCCCACATGGGTCCAGGTCTTCCCGGCGTCGGTGCTGCGGTACACGCCGTCGCCCGGCATGATGTTGCCGCGGATGCAGGTCTCCCCCATCCCGATGAAGACGAGGTCGGTATTGGTCTCGCTCACGGCCACGGCGCCCACTGAGGCGCTATGGACCTGCCCGTCGGTGACCGGGAACCAGGTGGCGCCGCCGTCGGCGGTCTTCCAGAGGCCGCCACCTGTGGCGCCGAAGTACGCTTCCCGCGGGCGACCTTTGACGCCGGTCACGGCGATCGACCGGCCGCCGCGGTCGGGGCCGATGTTGCGCCAGCGGTAGGCGGCGAGAAGTGCGGAGTCCAACGTGGCCGGGCGTTGCGCCGCGAGGGGAATTGCGGCGCCGAGCAGGGCCGCTCCCGCGGCGAGGAGGGGACCGAGGAATCGTGACATGGAGCGGAATTCTACGTCGCGCCACCGGTCGCGCCAGCGACTGTTCCCCGCCGCGTCAGGTCCACAGCTCAGCGTCCCGCCGCCCGTCGTGCTCCATCTGCCGCTGCACCATGCCGTAATAGAGCCCCCCGGCGCGCATCAGCTCCTCGTGCGTCCCCCGCTCGACCACGCGGCCCTCCTCCATCAACAGAATCAGGTCGGCTCGGCGGATCGTGGACAGACGGTGCGCGATCACGAACGTCGTCCGTCCGGCCAGCAGCGAGGCCATCGACGCCTGAATGAGCTGCTCGCTCTCGGTGTCCAGGTTGCTCGTGGCCTCGTCGAGGATGAGGATCTGCGGCGACGCGAGGATCGCCCGGGCGATCGCCAACCGCTGCTGCTGGCCTCCCGAGAGCTTGACGCCGCGCTCGCCGATGAACGTTTCGTACCGCTCGGGCAGCTTGAGGATGAACTCTTCCGCATTGGCGCGCCGGGCGGCGTCCTCGACCTCGGCGTCCGTCACGTCGCGGCGGCCGTACGCGATGTTGTCGCGCACCGACCCGTCGAACAGGAAGACGTCCTGCTGGACGATCGCCAGCAGCTCGCGATAGGTCCGCAGGCGCAGGTCGCGAATGTCGGCGCCGTTGAGCAGGATCCGTCCCCGGGTGGGATCGTGGAACCGCGCCACCAGGTCCGTCACGGTCGTCTTCCCCGCCCCACTCCGGCCCACCAACGCGACCACGGAGCCGCCGGGCACCTGGACCGTGAAGTCGCGCACCACCGGCTGCCCCTCGCGGTAGGCGAACTCGACGTTCTCGAAGTGGAGCTCGCGCACGACCGGCGGGGCGTCCCGCGCACCGGGCCGGTCGGGCTTGTCGCCCTCCATCGCCAGCACGTCGAACACACGCTCCATGGCGGCGAGCGAGCGCTGCAGCTCGGAGAAGGAGTTGACGATCTGCCACACCGGCCCCATCAGGAGAAACGAGTACCACTGGAACGCCATGATGTCGCCGATGGAGGCGTGGCCCCCGATGTTCATGTACCCGCCGTACCAGACGATCACGACGTTCACACCCGCCTGCAGCAGGCCCCACGACGTCCACAGGACCAGCTCGCGCCGGTGCGCGAACAGCTCCTTGCGCAGCACCGTGTGGCGCCCGACCATGTAGGTGAGCAGCTCCTCGAGCTCCCGCCGGAACGCGCGCACCACCCGAATCCCGGAGAATGCTTCCCCCACTCGGCCGTCAATCTGCTCTACGTCCTTGCGGAGCGAGCGGTACACGGGACGGACCCGCCGCGCGGCGGTGAAGCTGATCAGCATCGCCGCGGGGACGATGGCGATCGCGGTCAGCGCCAGGCGCCAGTTCAGGGCCACGAGCACCGTCACCGCGACGGTCAACCGGATGATCGAGACGGCGGGCGACACGATCGCCATCTGCAGCAGCCCGGTGGTGGTCTCCACGTCGCCCGTGAGGCGGGAGAGGATGCCGCCGGTCTTCATGTCCCACAGCGCGGGCAGCGGCAGGTGCAGCAGGCGCTCGTACAGCGACCGGCGCAGCGACAGCATGATGTGCGAGTTCAGCAGGCGCTGGCGATAGTCCCGCCACGCGTCCAGGAGGTTGGAGGCCACGATCACGGCCACGAACGCGGCGCCCGCCAGGTGGAGGCCGGTGAGCCGCGACGCCGTGTCCAGGGCCGTATTGAGCAGCACGCGATCGATGATGAACCGCATGAACAGCGGCTCGATCATCTGGACACCCGTCGCCACCAGGGCGAGCACCAGCAGCACGCCGGCGGCGTACCGGTACGGCCGCAGCCAGCGCAGGTAGTCGCGCAGGTACGCGCGCCGCTTCCTGCCATCCGGCCGCGGCGCCTCCCCGTCCGCAGACGCGTCCAGGCGGCGCTGCTTGTAATCCTGAACGAAGCCGAGATAGCGCCGGCGCGAAGTGCGAGGCTGGCGGGTCGCCGTCATGACCGGCGGAAACTAATTACCGCGCTTCGCCGGAGCGAGCGGGCCCAGGTGCCGAGGCGGCCCGATGCGGCGCGCTTCAATGCGCAACCATCCCGTCGTCCAGGTCTTGCCGCCGTCCATGGACCGGTCGCCGACCCAGGAGAAGCGATCCGGCTGGATGTCGTAGTAGCGGATCCGCCAGAGCGAGGGATTCGGCCCCTCGACGCCGAACCGCTGCTCGATGTGCATTTCTGCTCCGACGCGCCGCGCCGTGCCGACGTCCTGGAGCCCGCTCCCGTGCTCCGTGGACACTAGCTCCCAGCGATCGCGCATCGCGTTGTAAACCCGCAGTGTGTTCGTCACGTAATACGTCTCGCCGCTGTCGCCCACGACGCGGTACTCGTCCAGGATTTGCGCTCCCGCGCCCTCCGCGAGGCGCACCGCGCTCCAGAATCCGCGGCCCTTCCCGTACTCCCGGCTGACGGAGGTGAACTCCCAATCGCCCAGCAGATAGTCGAAGTCACCTTGATGGGCGTCGTATGACGCCCGCAGCTGCGCCTCGGTCCGTCGACCGGGGGTCTGCGCCGGGAGCGAAGGCGGCGCGGCGATCGCCGCCAGGGCGGCGACCAGCACGATGTGGCGCATGGACGACCTCGTGGTGGAGGGTGTCCCAGACCGTACGGGACGGCTCAGGACCGGTCAACGAAGCGGGCGCGAGCGGCGTCAAATGCGCAGCGAGCGGCGCACCCGCCCCAGCCGGCGCCGGCTCACCGGCAGCACCGTGCCGTCGCGGAGGACCACCACCGCCTCGCTCTCCGACGCGCCTACCTTCCACTCACGCACCCCGTCCACCCGCACGATCGCGGACCGGTGGACCCGGACGAACCGGGCGGGATCGAGCCGCGCCTCGAGCGCGGCCAGGGACTCGCGCACCAGGAAGTGCCTGCCGCCGGCGTGAATCCCGGCGCGATAGTCCTCGGCGCCGATCCAGTCGATTTCGCCCGCGTCGAGCAGCAGCTCCCCCGTCTCGGTCGGCACGGCGATCCGGAGGGTCGCCCGCGCGGTCCGGATCCGCTCCCGCACCCGCGCGATCGTGGCGCGGAACCGCGCCTCGGACAGGGGCTTCACGAGGTAGTCGAGCGCCTGCGCCTCGAAGGCGCGCACCGCGAAGTCGTCGTGCGCCGTCACGAACACGGTGACCGGCATGCGGTCCGCACCGTGGATCCGGATCACGCTCATCCCGTCGAGCCCGGGCATCTGGACGTCGAGGAAGACGAGATCGGGCTTCACGGTCGCCAGGGCCCGCACCGCCTCGCGCCCGTCGCGGCACTCTCCCGCGACGACGATGTCGGGATACGGCGAGAGCAGCTGCCGGATGCCGCGCCGGGCGAGCGGTTCGTCGTCCACGATCAGCGCTCTGATCTCAGCCACGCTTCGCCTCCAACACGCGATACGGCAGCCGCACCGTTACCGCAGCGCCACCTTCCCGGGTGCGCGCGAGCTCGAGCCTGCCGCGGTCGCCGTACAACGTCGCAAGACGCTCGCGAGTGTTGCCCAACCCGACGCCCTCTCCCGCCTCGGCCGCGGTGCCGCCGGGGCCCGGACCGTCGTCGATCACGGAGAGAACGACGTCGTCGCCCTCTCGCCGAGCCTCGATTTTGAGCAGCGTCGCGGTCACCCGCTTGGCGAGGCCGTGGCGCAGGGCATTCTCGACGAGGGGCTGCAGCAAGAACTCCGGCACCGCGGCGGACAGGACCCCCGGGTCGACGGCGAACACCGGCCGCAGGCGATCGGAGAAGCGGACCTCCTCGATGGCGAGGTACTGGCGCACGAAGTCCAGCTCCTCGGCCAGGGTGACCTCCTGGGGACGGTCGCTGCGCATCACCCGGCGCAGCATCTCTCCCAGGTGCTCCAGCATGCGCGTGGCGGTAGCGGTGTCCCGGTCGCGGACGATCACCGTGATCGCGTTGAGGCTGTTGAACAGGAAGTGTGGCTGCAGCTGCATTCGTAACGCGCCGAGCCGCGCTTCGGCGAGCTGGGCGGACAGCCGGGCCGCCTGGGTCTCGCGCTCCCGCGCCTCGAGAAAATACACGGCCGCGTGCTCGACCCCCAGGACCGCGAAATAGACCGCGACGCCGAAGGGGAGCGTCGTGAAGAACCAGCTCACCGCTCCCGCGCCGTACGGGGTCGAGCGAAACATGGCCCAGGAGAGCAGCACCCCCGCCCCTGCCCACGCGGCGCAGAGCAGGATCGCCGCGAGGATGTGGAGAGGCGCGCGTCGGCCGATGGTCCCGCGGGCGAGCGGGTAACGCCGCCCGATCCAGAAGACCGCCGGCGTGAGGAGGGCGCAGAGCAACCAGTCCCCCCCTTCCCACACGAGGCTGCGCCAGGTCGCGGGCTCGCGGCTGCCGAGCCGGCCCTGCACGTATGCCTGGAACGCGGCGAGGATCGCCGGGCCGAGCCACGCGGCCGAGACGAAAGCCCAGACGGGGAGGCGAGGCCGGCGGCTGGTCGTTACCGCAGCCGCCGCAGCTCGACTTCGGACATGATGAACCCGAACGCGGGCCAGCCGCCCGAGCGGATCGACCGCTCGAACCAGCCCTTCGCGCGCGCCGTGTCGCCCCGCACCAGAAACCAGTTGCCGATCCCGTAGCTCAGGGTCGCGACCGCGATATCTCCGGTGTCGGCCGCCGTGATCACGTCGTCGGGGCCGACCTGCCCGCGATACAGGCGCAGGCGCTGGGCGTAGGCGTTCGCCGCCGGCACGGAATCGGGGCGCCGATCCAGCATCGCCTGCGCTTCGGCGGCGCGCCCCGCGCGCGACAGCGACATCCAGAGCCAATCGGTCGCACCCGCCCGCTCGGCGGCGTCGGGGGCGCGCGGCAACCCGCGAGCGAACGCGTCCGCCGCCCCCGCGAAATCGCCGCGCGCGAAGCGCACGATGCCGAGGTGATACCAGATGCCGTAGTTGGTGCTGTCCAAGCGGCTGCCGCGGGTGAGGTCGTCCATGGCGTGGCCGAATTCGCGCACCGATAGGTAGCGGTGGCCGCGCCAGCGATAGAGCATCGCGTCGTTGGGCGCGATCGCCAGACCACGCGTGAACGTCCGGATCGCTTCGCGGAACCGCCGCGCGCCCGACTGCGCCACGCCGAGCTGAATGATCCGCCCGACGTTGCGCGGATCGGCGGCGAGCGCGCTCTCGGCGCGGGCGATCGGGCCCGTGTCGCGCTGGGCGCGGTACTCCACCCCCGCCGGGGAGCGGTACTGTACCGACTGAGCCGCGGCGCGCCGGGGGGCGGGGGCAGCGAGCGTCACGACGGCCGCGGCCGCCGCCGCGAGCGCCCGGCTCACGACCGCGGCACGAGCCGCAGCACGCGCCACGCCCACAGGCTGAGCGCCGCCGCGGCCAGGGTGATGAGGATCCACCAGGGGTCCTTCAGCAGGTAGACGCCCTCCGCGATCACGCGCCACACGTGCATCAGCGTGAGCAGGCCAAAGACCGCCCCCGTCGTGATGACATACGCCCTCATCATAGGAGCTCCTTGCCGGCGGCAAGCGGCATACCGAACGCCTCCGCCACACCGGGATAGACGACGTTCCCCTCGATCACGTTCAGCCCCAGGAACAGCGCGGGGTCCTTCTGGCAGGCCACCTTCCAGCCGAACCTGGCCAGGCGCTTGGCGTAGGCGAAGGTCGCGTTGGTGAGCGCGAGCGTCGAGGTGCGCGGCACGCCGCCGGGCATGTTCGCCACGCCGTAATGAATGATCCCGTCCACCACGTACGTGGGATGGTCGTGCGTCGTCGCCTTGATCGTCTCGATGCACCCCCCTTGATCCACCGCGACGTCCACGATCACCGAGCCGGGCTTCATCAGCTTCAGGTCCGGCCGCTTCACGAGGTGCGGCGCCTTGGCGCCCGGCAGCAGCACGGCGCCGATCACGAGGTCGGCCTTCTTGAGCTGATCCACGATGTTGTGGCGGTTCGAGTACAGCAGGTCTACGTTGGGCGGGAGGACGTCGGAGAGATACCGCAGTCGGTCGAGGGAGACGTCGAGCAGGGTGACGTGGGCGCCCAGCCCCGCGGCCATCTTGGCGGCGTTGGCCCCGACCACGCCGCCGCCGATGATCAGCACCTCCGCCGGCAGCACGCCCGGCACGCCGCCCAGCAGGATCCCGCTCCCGCCGAAGACCTTCTCGAGGTATTTGGCCCCCTCCTGCACCGCCATCCGGCCCGCCACTTCGCTCATCGGGGTGAGCAGGGGCAGCTCGCCGGTGGACAGCTGCACGGTCTCATAGGCGATCGCGACGCAGCCCGACTTGATCACGGCTTTCGTCAACGCTTCTGAAGCGGCAAAGTGAAAGTAGGTGAAGAGCACCTGGCCCTTGCGGATCCGGGGCCACTCCGACTCGATCGGCTCCTTGACCTTGAGGATCATCTCGGCCCGGGCCCACACGTCGTCGGCCGACCGGGCGATCTGGGCGCCGGCGGCGGTGTAGGCGTCGTCGGGGAAGCCCGAGCCGTGGCCGGCGCCCTGCTCCACGAGCACGGTGTGCCCGTCGCCGGCCAGGGACTCCGCCCCCGCGGGGACGAGCGCCACGCGATGCTCGGCCGTTTTGATTTCCTTGGGAACCCCAACGATCATGCGGAACTCACCGTTGTACGTTGTCCGTCGCTACGTTGTACGAAAGGCGTATGACCGCTTCACGCCGGCCCCAACGACACGACCGTCTGACGGCCGGGGTCGAAAAACTCCGCCGCCGCCGCCGCGGTGTCGTCGGCGGTCAGCGCTGCGACGAGGCCCAGCATCTCGTCCAGACTCGCGTACGGCTCGCCGAACACCGCCGTGCTGGCCAGACGATACATCCGGGCGGTGGGACTCTCCAGCGACAGCATCAGCTGCCCCTGCGTCTGCTGCTTCGCGTCCGCGAGCGCGGCACCGGCGAGCCCATCGCGCGCGAGCCGCGCCAGCTCGTCGCGAATCGCGGCCGTCGCCTCCGCCGCGCGCGCCGGCTGCGTGCCGACGTACACTCCCGCCACGCCCATCGCGCGGTAAAACGACGTGAAGCTGTAGACGGCGTAGGCCAGCCCCAGCTCCTCGCGAATCCGCTGGAACAGCCGGCTCGACATCCCGCCCCCGAAGATGTTGGACAGGACGAGCAGCGCGTACTTGCGCCGGTCGGCGTACGGAACGGTGTCGGTCGCGAACACGATGTGCGTCTGCGCGGTGTCCTTCTCGAAGTGGCGCTGGACGCCCCGCACGGCCGCCGGAACCGGCGCGGCCACCGGCGCATCCTTCTCTCCTCTCCCTTCTCCTCGATCGAACCACCCTTGCTTGGCGACCTCGGCGAGGAGCGCTTCGTGCTCGAAGTTCCCCGCCGCCGCGATGACGCTGTTGCCGGGGAAGTAGGCCCGCTGATGCAGCGCCTTGAGGTCGTCGGTGGAGAGGGCGCTCACGGTGTCGCGCGTGCCCAGGATCTGGTAGCCGTACGGATGCTCGGGCCAGAGCGTCTCGTAGGCCTGGTCGAAGACGAGATCGTCGGGCGTGTCGTCCACCGTGCTGATCTCCTCGAGGATCACCTTGCGCTCCAGCTCGAGATCCGTATCGCGCAGCAGGGGGCGGCGCACCAGGTCCGAGATCACGTCGAGGGCGCGCGGCAAGTCGGCGTCGAGGACGCGGGCGTGGTAGGCGGTGGAATCGCGGGAGGTGTAGGCGTCGAGCGAGCCGCCACGGGCCTCGAGGGCGAGCGCGATCTCCTGGGCGGAGCGCCGCTCGGTGCCCTTGAAGACCATGTGCTCGAGCAGGTGCGACACGCCCATCTTGGGGCGGGGCTCGTGGGCGCTGGCGCTCCGCACCCAGACCCCGACGGCCGCCGAGCGCACGCTGGCGACGCGCTCGCTCAGCACGGTGACGCCGTTCGGGGCGGCGGTCCGATGGATCTCCCGGTCGAGCCGGATGGTCTCCATCGGTGCGCTAATGCTTCTCGAGCAGCGCCTTCCGGGACAGCTTCATCCGGCCGCGCTCATCCACCTCGAGCAGCTTGACCTTCACGTGGTCACCCCGCTTGACCACGTCCTCGGTCTTCTCGGTACGGCCGTGCTGCAGCTCGGAGATGTGGAGCAGGCCCTCGATGCCGGGGATGATTTCGACGAACGCCCCGAACGCCGTGGTGCTCTTCACGACGCCCTCGTAGACCTTGCCGACCTCGGGCTCCTGCATGATCCCCTGGATCATGTCGCGGGCCCGCTCGCCGCCCTCGCCCACCGCCGAGATGGTCACCAGCCCGGTGTCGTCCACGTTGATCTCCGCGCCGGTCTGCTCCTGGATGCCGCGGATCGTCTTGCCCTTGGGGCCGATCAGGTCGCCGATCTTCTCCGGACGGATCTGGAGCGTGATGATGCGCGGCGCGTACTTGGAAAGCTGCGAGCGCGGCTGCGGGAGCGTCTGCTGCATGATGTCGAGGATGTGGAGCCGCGCCGTCTTGGCCTTCTCCAGCGCCTCGCTGATGATCTTGAAGTCGAGCCCCTCGATCTTGATGTCCATTTGGATCGAGGTGACCCCGTCGCGGGTGCCGGCGACCTTGAAGTCCATGTCGCCCAGATGGTCCTCGCTGCCCAAGATGTCGGTCAGGACGGCGACGCGCGTCCCTTCCTTGATGAGGCCCATCGCGACGCCCGCGCACGCGGACTTCACCGGCACGCCGGCGTCGAACAACGCCAGCGAGCCGCCGCACACCGTGGCCATCGAGGAGGAGCCGTTGGACTCGAGAATGTCGGAGACGATGCGGAGCGTGTAGGGGAACGTTTCGTACGGCGGCAGGATCGCCTGAATCGCCCGTTCGGCCAGGGCTCCGTGCCCCACCTCGCGCCGCGAGGTGCCGCGGATCGGCTTCACTTCGCCCGTCGAGAACGGCGGGAAGTTGTAGTGCAGCATGAACGACTTGGTGGTCTCCTGCGCCACGTCGATCGAGTCGATCCGCTGCTCGTCGCGCGTCGTCCCCAGGGTCACCGAGACCAGGGCCTGCGTCTGGCCGCGGGTGAACAGCGCCGAGCCGTGGGTGCGCGGCAGCCACCCCACCTCGCAGGCGATCGACCGCACGGTGTCGAGACCGCGCCCGTCCACCCGCTCGCCCGCCGTCAGCACCTGCTCGCGCATCGTCTCGTACTCGATCTCCTCGATGACGTGCGCGATGTCCTTCCCGTTGTCCGGGAATTCGGCCGCGAGCTGCTCCTGGATCGTGGCTTTCAGCGCCCCCAGGGCCTGCGCCCGCTCGGCCTTCTCCGGCAGGTTCAACGCCTCGGCGATGCGGGGCTCGGCCAGCGCCTTGACCCGCGCCACCAGATCCGCCGGCGGCTCCGTCTTGGTCCACTCCATCTTCGGCTGCCGCATCTCGGCGGTCAGCTCCTCCGCCGCGTCCAGCAGCTCGCGGATGCCCTTGTGGCCCACCTCGAGCGCCTTCACGATCTCCGCCTCGGTCAACTCCAACGCCCCGCCCTCCACCATCACGATCGAGTCCCTGGACCCCGACACGATCAGGTCCACGTCGGAGAACTCGAGCTGCTGGAAGGTGGGATTGAGGATCCAGGCGCCCTCGACGCGGCCCACGCGCACCGCCGCGATCGGGCCGTTCCAGGGCGCCCGGGACATCGTCAACGCCGCCGAGGCCGCCGTCACGCCGAGCACGTCGGCGTCGTTCTCCTGGTCGGCCGACAGCACGTAGATGAAGACCTGGATCTCGTTCTTGAAGCCTTCGGGGAAGAGCGGCCGGATGGACCGGTCGATGACGCGCGCCGAGAGGATCTCCTCGTCGGAGGGTCGGCCCTCGCGTTTTAAAAAGCCGCCGGGGATCTTGCCGGCGGCGTAGGCCTTCTCGCGGTACTCGACGGTCAGCGGAAAGTACGGCAGGTTCGCGATGTTGTCCGAGATGGTCACGGCCGCGAGCACCACCGTTTCCCCGTACTGCACGAGGCACGACCCCGCCGCCTGTTTGGCCAGGCGCCCGGCCTCGAGCTTCAAGGTGCGGCCGGCAAAGTTCCGCTCGACGTGCTTCACCATAGAGCCTGTCTAGAGCACTGGAAAAATACGCCAAGCGCCCCGTGCTCTTCCCGGGGCGCTGTGCGCGACGCCGTACCCACTAATGGCGGAGACCGAGCTCGTCGATGAGCTGCCGGTACTTCGCAAGGTCGGTGCGCTTCAGATACTCCAGCAGGCGGCGGCGGCGGCTCACCATCTTCAAGAGGCCGCGCTGCCCGTGGAAGTCCTTGGCGTGGACCCGGAAGTGCTCGGTGAGGCTGTTGATCCGCTCGGTGAGCAGCGCCACCTGAACCCGGGTCGACCCCGTGTCCCGGTCGTGCTGCCCGTATTTCCTGACCGGCGTCGTCTTGTCGTACATCAGGACTGGTTCCCTAATCGTTATTAGCCGCGTAACTTAGAGCCTCCCGACCCCTTTGTAAAGTGCGCCCTTGACCCACGCCGCCCACGCCGCCACCGACCTCGTCGGCCGGACCCTCGGCCCGTATCAGCTCGAACGGCTGCTCGGCCAGGGCGGATTCGCCTGGGTGTTCGTGGGCCGCGAGCTCGACGGCACGCCGGTCGCCGTCAAAGTGCTGAAGCCCCGCTACGCCGGCGACCCGCAGTTCGAATCCCGCTTCCGCAACGAGAGCGAGACGGCCGCCAAGCTCGAGCACCCCAACATCGTCCGCATCCGCACGGTGGCGAAGCAGGGCGACCACGTCTACTTCGGCATGGACCTCTGCGCCGACAGCCTCGGTGCCCGGCTCGCGCGTGAAGGCCCGCTCCCCGAGGAGGACATCGTCCGCATCGCGGGGGACATCGCGGCCGCGCTCGACTTCGCCCACGGCCGGGGCGTCATCCACCGCGACCTGAAGCCGGATAACGTGCTGATTCGCTCCGACGGCGCGGCCGTACTCACCGATTTCGGCATCGCCCGCGCCGTCTCGGGGTACGTCGCCTCGACCGGCGTCAACATGACGATCGGCACGCCGCACTATCTCTCCCCGGAGCAGGCGCAGGGCCGCCCTATTGATCAGCGGGCGGACTACTACGCCCTCGGCGTCACCCTGTACAAGGCGGCGACGGGCGACCTGCCCTTCACGTCGAACGACTGGTTCGAGCTGGCGCGCATGCACGTCGAAGACCCGCCGCCCCCGCTGCGCAAGAAGCGCCCCGAGGTGTCGAAGCGGTTCGAGCGCGTGGTCCTGAAGTGCCTCGCCAAGCACCCCGACGACCGCTACACGAGCGGGGCCGAGCTGCACGCCGATCTGCAGGAGGTGCTGGACCGGCGGCGCGCCACGACCGAGATCGGCGTCGCGCCGATCGGCACGAAGCAGCAGCTCGCGATCACGGGCGGGATGCTCGGGAAACCGCGCACCCCATGGCTGCTCATCACGGGCGTGGGGGCCGGCCTGCTGGCGCTGATCGCGCTCGTCGTCAAGTTGATGCGGTGAAGAATCTCCGAACGGCGGTGTAGAAGCGGGACCAGAGGCCGGGAGACGGGACACGGGACACGGAAAACGTGGTGCCCGCCTGACGTGACAGTGCTGCCTGCGCCGCTTCCCGGAGTGCTTCTTCGTACTCGCTCGGGAATGGTCGCTGCGCTAGCCGCACGGCAAACCCCGGCTTCTCCGCCGAACCCGCCAGCTCGATGACCCCGGGATGCGCCCGCTCGATGACGTCCATCAGAGGTCGCAACGTTTCCCGCTTCCCGTGTCCCGTTTCCCGGTAGTACGAGTCCGCCACCACCGCCACCACGCGCTCCGCCTTCAGGCGGCCCGCCACGTAGCCCTCCAGGGCCTCCCTAACGGGGGAGGTTGCGGAGGACATCGTTCGCGATCGCCAGCGCCATGATGCCGAGGATGACGAGCAGGCCGACCTGGGTGAGACGCATGCGCAGCTGGACCGGCAACGGCTTGCGCCGGATCGCTTCGGCGACGAGGAACAGCGCATGCCCCCCGTCGAGCACCGGGATGGGGAGCAGGTTCAGCACGGCCAGGCTCACCGAGAAGAACGCGAGGAAGTTCAGAAACCAGTCGAGGCCGAGGCGGGCCACCTGCCCCGACACCTGCGCGATCAGGATCGGCCCGCCCACCTCCCGCACCGACACCTGCCGGAGAACCAGGCGCTTGACCGACACGACCACCGCGCCGACCTGGCCGAGCGTCTGCTCCGCGCCGCTCACGATCGCCGTCCCCAGCCCGACGCGTTCACGGATCGTCGGTGGGTCCTGGAGCGCGCCGATCAGTCCGTAGGTCTTGGGCCGGGGCGATGCGGTGTCGGTCTCGGTCTGCGCCTCCGGCACGACGGTCAGCCGCACCGCGCTGTCGCCGCGCAGCACCACCAGCGCGAGCGGCCGGCCGGGATTGGACCAGATCTTGCGCAGCATGTCGTTCCACGACCGCACCGTGTCCCCGCCGGCGCGCACCACCAGGTCGCCGGGCTTGAGACCGGCGCGGGCCGCGGGCTGGCCGGGGTAGACGATGCCGATGCGAGCCGGCATCAGCGGAATCAGGGCCCGGGCCACCCGGCTGCGCGCCGCGGAGTCCCCCGGCGGCAACCGCACGAGGAGCGGCTCGGACCGCCCGGCGACCGCGAGGCGCGTCTCCGCCGGCGCGGCGACCAGCCGGTCGAGCAGCTGGTCCCAGGTGCGCACGCTGTCGCCATCGATCGCGGTGATCCGGTCGCCGTGCGCCAGCGTCCCCAGCGCTTCCGCGCCGACGGGCAGGAGCGTCGTCGCGACCGAATCCACCTGCGTCGTGGCGAGCCGCGCCGCGCCGAGGATTGCGCCCAGGCCCGTGTAGATCGCGAAGGCGAGGAACAGGTTCATCGTCACGCCGGCGAGGATCACGGCCATGCGCGCCCACAGCGGCCGCCGGTCGAAGGCGCGCTCGGGATCCACGGCGACGGCGCTCTTGCCGCCCTCCAACTCGCCCGCGACGCCCTCCTCCTCGAGCCCCGCCATCTTCACGTATCCGCCGAGTGGGATCCAGGAGATCCAGTACTCCGTCTCCCCGCGCCGCCACGCGATCACCGGGCGGCCGAAGCCGAGCGAGAACCGCAGCACCTGGATGCCGACCGCCTTGGCCACGAGGAAGTGCCCCAGCTCGTGGACGAAGATGAGGACGCCAAGGACGACGACCAGCGAGGCGACGGTCAGGAGCATCCGGCCTCCCGCGCGAGCCGGCGGGCTTCGGCATCGGCCGCCAGCACGGCCTCGAGCGACGCGGCGGGAGCGGCCTGGTGGCGCTCGAGGACGCGGCTGATGATCGCCGCGATGCGCCCGCAGGGAATCCGTTCGTCGAGGAACAGCTCCACGGCGACCTCGTTGGCGGCGTTGAACGCCGCCGGGGCCGTGCCCCCGGCGCGTCCCGCGGCGCGACCCAGCTCGTACGCCGGAAAGAGCTCGGGCCGCACCGCCTCGAACGTCAGATCCCCGGCCGCGATGGGATCGAACCGTCGTACTCCTGCGTCCGGCACTCGCTCCGGGTGGGTTAAGGCGTAGAGAATGGGCAGCTCCATCGTGGGGAAGCCTACCTGCGCCAGCACCGAGCCATCCACGAACTCGGCGAAGGCATGGATCACCGACTGGGGGTGCACCACGACGTCGACCTGGTCGTACCCGACGCCGAACAGGAAGTGCGCTTCGATCACCTCGAGCGCCTTGTTCACGAGCGTCGCCGAGTCGACGGTGATCTTTTTCCCCATCTTCCAGGTGGGATGCCGCAGGGCTTCCGCGACGGTGGCCGCCGCGGCGCGCGCCGGCGCCCAGGTGCGGAACGGGCCGCCCGAGGCGGTGAGAATCAGGCGGGCGAGCTCCGTGGGCCGGCGGCCGGTGACGCACTGCAGCACCGCGCTGTGCTCCGAGTCGACGGGGACGATCTCCCCGCCTCCCTCACGCGCGGCGCGGGTGACGAGATCGCCCGCCATCACGAGCGTCTCCTTGTTGGCGAGCGCGACCCGCTTACCGGCGCGCAGCGCGGCGAGCGTCGCCTCCAGGCCCGCCGCGCCCACGATCCCGTTCACGACGATGCGCACGTCAGGGTGCGTCGCGGCCTCCACGAGGCAGGCAGTCCCGCTCCCCGCTCCCCCCTCCCCGCTCCCCCCATTGACGAGCCCCACGAACGCCGGCTTCCACTCCGCGGCCTGCCGGGCGAGCAGCTCTTTGTTCGAATGTCCCGTGAGCGCCACGACGCGGAACCGCTCCCGCTGGCGCGCCAGGACCTGCAATGTCGAGCAGCCGATCGAGCCGGTCGAGCCGAGGATCGCGACGCCGACGCTCATATCACGCCGAACAACCGGAACAGGCCCGCCGCTACGGGAACGACGAAGTACAGGGAGTCGAGCCGGTCCAGCACGCCGCCATGGCCGGGAATCAGGGTCGACGAGTCTTTCACGCCCGCCTCGCGCTTGAGCAGCGATTCGGCGATGTCGCCCACCTGGGCCACCACCCCAACCACCACACCCACCGTCACCAGTTGCCAAACGGCGAAGCTCCACCCCACGCGGTTCAGCACCAACAGGCCGAGCGCGAGGGCCGTCACGGTAGCCCCCACCAGGCCTCCGACCGCGCCCGACTGGGTCTTGTTCGGCGAGAGCAACGGGACGAGCTTCGGCCCTCCGACCTTGATACCCACCGCCATGGCCGCCGTGTCGCCGATCCAGGTGATGACGAGCGGAAAGAGCGTGAGGCAGAGGTAGGCGAACGGCTGGTGGGCGGCGTTGCTGCCGTGACGGATCGGAATGAGGAAGGCCAGCAGCGCCGACGCGTACAGACACCCGAACAGGGTCACGGACACGGCCCCGAGGGGCCGGCCCGCCGGCCCGCGCCGAACCATGGCCACGACGAGCGCCGCCATGAGCCAGAGCGCCCCGAAGTACACGCCGGGAGCCTTGGCCCAATAGGCGAGGAGCGGGATCGCGGCCGCCGCAATCCCGCCGGTGCGATCGAGCGCGTCGAGACCCTGCCGGCGTGCCAGGTCGTAGATCTCCCGCGCGCCGAGCACCCCGAGGGCGGCGAGCGCGGCCGCGAGCGGCCAACCGCCCAGCCAGATCAGCCCCACCGCCGCCGGAATGGCGACCGCGGAGACGGCGATCCGCTGCGCCAGGTTGTGGGCCATCAGGAGGCCGTGACTTTGCCGAACCGGCGCTCGCGCCGCTGGTAGTCGAGGATCGCTTCGAACAGCGTGCGCCGGGTGAAGTCGGGCCACAGCACCGGCGTGATGTACAGCTCGGTGTAGGCGAGCTGCCACAGCAGGAAGTTCGACAGCCGCTGCTCGCCCGAGGTGCGGATCAGCAGGTCGGGGTCGGCCCAGGGCGCGGTGTACAGCTTCGCCCGGATCGCTTCCTCGTCCAGGTCCTCGAGCTTCTTGGTGCCCTTGAGGACCTCTTCGGCGAGGAGACGGGCGGCCCGGGCGATCTCCCCGCGGGAGGAATACGAGATGCACAGGTTCAGCGACAGCCGGGATCCGGTCGCGGTCTCGCGCTCCACCCGGTCCACGGCGTCCCGGCCCGTCGGGATCAGCCGGCTGCGGTCGCCCAGCACGTGCACCGCGACGCCCTGCTCGCGCAGCTCGGCGACCTCCCGTGCGATGTACTCCTCCAGCAGGTCCATCAGCGCCGAGATCTCGGTCGGCGGCCGCTGCCAGTTTTCTTCGGAGAAGGCGAACAACGTCAGGACCTCGATCCCGGCTTCGATCGCCCCCTCGACCGTTTCGCGCACGGCGGCCATCCCCGCCCGGTGCCCGAAGGGGCGCGGGAGACGGTGCTCGCGGGCCCAGCGCCCGTTGCCGTCCATGATGATCGCCACGTGGCGGGGAATCGGTCCCGGCAGCATCAGACTTCCATGATCTCGGCTTCCTTCGCCTTCACCGCCGCGTCCACCGCCTTGAGATGCTCGTCGTGAATCCTTTGTACGTCCTTTTCGGCATGTTTCTGATCATCGGAAGAGACATGCTCCGTCTTCTTTATACGGTTGATGGTCTCTGTGCGCGCGTGCCGGATCGCCACGCGGCCCTCCTCTGCGAGCTTATGGATCACCTTCACCAGCTCCTTGCGCCGCTCCTCGGTGAGCGGGGGCAGCGGGATGCGGATCACGTGGCCGTCGTTCGAGGGGGTGAGTCCCAGGTCGGAGCTCATGATTCCCTTTTCGATCGCCTTGAGGAGGCCCTTGTCCCAGGGCTGCACGGTCAGGAGCTTCGGCTCGGGCGCGGCGACGCTCGCGACCTGCGTGAGCGGCACCTCGCTGCCGTAGGCCTCGACCCGCACGAGATCGAGCAGGGCGGTCGTCGCCTTCCCGGTCCGCACGGTGGCGAACTCGCGCTTCACCGCCTCGACCGATTTGTCCATCTGCTGCTTCGCGTGCTTGACGTGGTCCGCCAGGCTGGTCGTCATTGGACGATCGTGCCGACGCGCTCGCCGGCCAGCACTCTGGCCGTCGCGCCGGGCTGGTTGATGTTGAACACGACGATCGGCAGGCGATTCTCCTTGCACAACCCGAAGGCGTTCGCGTCCATCACGGCATAACCCTTCACGAGCGCGTCCTGGAAGGAGAGCGTGGGGAGGAACTGCGCCTTGGGATCCTTCTTGGGGTCCGCCGTATACACGCCGTCCACGTTGGTGGCCTTGAGCAGCACCTGCGCCTCGATCTCGAGGGCGCGCAGCACCGCCGCCGTGTCGGTCGAAAAGTACGGGTTTCCCGTCCCGCCGGCGAAGATGACCACGCGGCCCTTCTCCAGGTGGCGCACCGCGCGACGCCGGATGTAGGGTTCGGCCAGCTCCTCCATCCGAATCGCCGTCATGACCCGCGTGTCGACGCCCTTCTTCTCGAGGAGGTCCTGGAGGGCGAGCGCGTTGATGATCGTGGCGAGCATCCCCATGTAATCGGCCGACACGCGGTCCATGCCTTGCTGGCTGGCGGTGGTCCCGCGCAAGATGTTGCCGCCGCCCACCACCAGGCCCAGCTGGACGCCGAGGGCGTGCACCGCCTTCAGCTCGTCGGTCAGCCGCTCGATGACTCCGAAGTCGATACCGGAGCCGCCGCCGTGCTGTCCCGCGAACGCTTCGCCCGAGACCTTCAGGAGGGCGCGCGCGTACGCGAGCTTCGCCGCCACTCAGCTCCCTCCCAGCTCGAAGCGGGCGAAGCGGCGCACCTCGACCTTTTCCCCGGTCTTGCCCGAGAGCGCCTTGACGAGATCCCCGACCTTGACCTTGTCGTCCTTCACGAACGGTTGCTCGAGCAGCACGCGCTCCTCGTAGAACTTCCGCAGCATGCCGTCGACGATCTTCGCGCGGATGTTCTCGGGCTTCTTCTGCTCGGCGACCTGCGACTCGTACACCTTGCGCTCCCGCTCCACCAGCTCCGCCGGCAGGTCGTCGACGCGGACCGCGAGCGGGCTCGCGGCGGCGATGTGCACGGCGAGGTCCTTGGCCAGGGCCTGGAAGTCGTCCGTGCGGGCCACGAAGTCGGTCTCGCAGTTCAGCTCGACCAGCACGCCGACCGAGCCGTCGAAGTGGACGTAGGAGCCGATCCACCCTTCCGACGCCTCGCGCCCCGCGCGCTTGTCGGCCTTGGCCGCCCCCTTCTTCCGGAGGAGGTCGACCGCCTTTTCCATGTCGCCGCTGGTCTCTTCCAGGGCTTTCTTGCAGTCCATCATGCCGGCGCCCGTGCGGGCGCGCAGCGCGGCCACCTGTTTCGCGTCGATCGGTTTGGCCATCGTGCTCATTTTTCTCCTCACAAAAACGCCGCCCTCGCGCCGTTCGGCCGGAGGGCGGCGGGTCCGTGGATCACAAGCCGGGTCCGGGCTACGCCTCGCCCCCGCCGACGGGCTCCACCGGGGCGGGCGCCTCCTCCGACTTCAGGCGGGCGGCGATCGCCTCCGGTTTGGGCCGCCGCTTGCGCCGCGCCGGGCGCTTCTTCCGGTCGCCCTCCCCCTCCGCCTCCACGCCCGTCTCCGTGGAGTACGTCGTCCCCTCGCCCTCTTCGGCCGCCTCGCGCAGCGGCATCTGCCGCCGCGCCTCGCCGATCACGTCGGAGATCGCCACCGTGATCAGCGAGACGGCGCGGATCGCGTCGTCGTTGCCCGGAATCGGGACGTTGATCAGGTCCGGGTCGGCGTTCGTGTCCACGATCGCCACGACGGGGATCCCCAACTTGTTCGCCTCGGCGACGGCGATGCGCTCCTTCTTCGCGTCCACCACGAACAGCGCGCCCGGCAAGCGGCCCATATTCTTGATGCCGGCCAGATTCTTCTCCAGCTTCCCGCGCTCGCGGTCGAACAGCAGCTGCTCCTTCTTCGTGTAATTGGCGAACTCGCCGTCGGCCGCCCCTTGCTCCAGGTCCTTCAAGCGCTTGATCTGCTTCTTGATGGTCTGGAAGTTGGTCAGGGTGCCGCCCAGCCAGCGCTCCGTGACGTAGAACGCGCCGCAGCGCTTCGCTTCGGCCTCGAGAATCCCCTTCAACTGTTTCTTGGTGCAGACGAAGAGCACCCCCTCGCCTTTGAGCACCACGGCGCGCAGCAGCTCCTGCGCCTCCTGGAGCTGGCGGAGGGTCTTCTGGAGATCGATGATGTAGATACCGGAGCGCTCGGCGAAGATGAACCGCCGCATCTTGGGATTCCAGCGGCGGGTCTGATGGCCGAAATGCACGCCTGCTTCCAGCAAATCCTGCAACAAAGGCTGGGTCATGCACTCCCTTTCTGGGTTCTATCCGCCGCCGCCGTCATTTCCCATCCAACCCCGAAGGGACCCAGGATGGGATCGGGCGACGTGAGTATTTGCGTGCGCGGTGCGCGGTAAGCGGTACGCGGGAAGGCCGCGCACTGCGCACCGCTTACCGCTTACTGAATTGGAACCGCTTCCGCGCGCCCGCGCGGCCGGGTTTCTTGCGCTCGACCGCGCGCGGATCGCGGGTCAACAGCCCCTGCTCGCGCAGCTTCTTGCGATGCCGGTCGTCCGCGAGCACCAGCGCCCGCGCGATCCCCAGGCGCACCGCGCCAGCTTGCCCCGTCAGTCCACCGCCGTTGACGTTCGCCTTGACGTCGAACGCGCCGAGGGTGTCCGTCGCGGTGAACGGCTGCTGGATGTGGCTCACCAGCGACGGCCGCGGAAAGTAGTCGCCCAGCGTGCGGCCGTTGATGTTCCACTTTCCCGACCCCGGGGTCAGGTACACGCGCGCGATGCCGAGCTTGCGGCGCCCGATCGCGTGCCAGCGCAGCTCCGGCGAGGGAGTGGAACCGGGGGCCGTCATCCGGCCTCCACCGCCACGAGCGGCGCCGGCTGCTGTGCGGCGTGCGGGTGCGTCGGCCCCGCGTACACCTTCAGCATCTGCTTCACCTTCTGGCGCGACAACGTCGTCTTCGGCAACATCCCCCACACCGCCTTCTCGATCACCCGTTCCGGGTGCTTCCCGAGGAGCTTTTGAACCGGCGTAAAGCGCTCGTGCCCCATGTACCCGGTGTGGCGGAAGTAACGCTTCTGCTCGAGCTTGCGGCCCGTCAGCTTGACCCGCTCGGCGTTGACCACGATGACGCAGTCCCCGCCGTTGACGTGCGGCGTAAAGGTCGGCTTGTGCTTGCCGCGCAGGATCTGGGCGACGCGGCTCGCGAGCCGGCCGAGCGGCTGCCCGGCGGCGTCCACCACCCACCAACGACGCTCGATGTCCTGCGGCTTCAGCGTGTACGTCTTCATCCCTCGCGTGCACCGGATTTTGACAGACGCGAACAATACCCGGGGCGTAAGGGCCTGTCAACCCGAGGGTTCCGCGTTCGGCACGGGACCGAGCGTGACGAGCGGCGCGCCCTTTTCGACCGCCTGGCCGGCGGCGACGTGGACCGTCTCCACGACGCCCGGGCGCGGCGCCCGCAGCTCGTTTTCCATCTTCATCGCCTCGACGACGACCAGCCCCGCACCCGCCTCGACCCGGTGCCCGGCGGCCACTTCGACGCGGACCACCAGGCCGGGCATCGGCGCCTTCACCACCCCACCCCCCGGGACCGCGCGCCCCCGGGCGGTGAGCGCCTGGATCTGGCGCGAGCGCTCGTCCACGACGTCCACTTCCAATCGCTCGCCGACCGCGCCGAGCGCCCAGCGCAGCGGCGCCAGGCCCTCGAGGGCCTGTGCCGCCACCGTCCACGAGCTCCCGCCCAGGAGGAGGTGATACACGGGCGTCCCCGCCACGGCCGCGAGGTGCGCGTCGAGCCGCTCGCCGTCCACGGTCACGTGGGCACCTTCGACGTCGACCACGAACACGCGAGATCGGATCGTCACGTGGTACCTCATTGACTGACCCGGTCCCCCCTTCCGTCCTTCCGTCCTTCCGTCCGGCTTTTCATGCGGCCTCGAGGACCACTACGGTCTCCACGTGCGCCGTCTGTGGGAACAGATCGAACGCCCGCACCGCCGTCACTTCGTAATTCACGTTGAGCCGGTGCAAGTCGCGGGCGAGCGTGGCCGGATCGCACGACACGTACACCAGGTGCGGCACGGGCTCGGCCGTCAAGCGCAGGGTCACGGCCCAATGCAGCCCGGCGCGAGGGGGATTCACGACGACCGCATGCGGCGGCGGGAGGCTCGGCAACACGTCCTCGGCGCGCGCCGCGATGAACCGGACGGGCGCCGCCGTCGCCCGCCGCCGCGCCCAGTCGATGGCCTGCTCGTCGGCATCGACGCTCACGACGCTCGCTCCGCGCTCGGCAAGCAGCGCCGCCGTGTCGCCAATACCGCCGTAGAGATCCCACACGGTCTGACCGCGCAGCTCCCCCAGCCCCTCCACCGCCCACCGCCGCGCCAAGAGGCCCATCTCCGGATTCACCTGCTCGAATGCGGTGGCCGGAAAGCCGGTCGCCGGACCCGCCACGACGCGCGCCGCCCCGTCCACGGGATGCCACCAGCAGACGACCTCGTCCGGCTCGGGCAACGCGGCGCGCAGCCGCTCGGCATCGAGCCACGGCTCGCCGCGAGACTCGGCGATCACGTGGCGCCGCCCCTCGCGGTCGAGCCGCAGGGTGAGCCGGGTGAGCCCCGGCGGCAGCAGGTCGAGCCGGCCGCGCAGCTCGCGCCACAGCGCCATCAGCCGGAAATCCGCGATGTGACAATCGGCGAGCGGAAACACGAAGGTGGGCCGGTCATGCGGATGAAACCCGACGGTCCTTCGCCGCCCTTCGCCGCCCTTCGCCGTCATCGAGATCTTGGCCCGATACCGCCATTCCTCCACGGCCTCCACGATCTCGGGATCGGCGACGTCCAGCTTCCCGATGCGGCGCAGCGCGTCGCCCACGATCGCCCGCTTGGCCGTGAGCTGCGCGTCGTAGCCCAGATGCTGCAGTTGGCAGCCGCCGCAATGGTCCTGCGTGTAGTGCGGGCAGGGCGCCGTCACCCGCGCGGGCCCCGGCCCCTCGACGGCGCCGACCGCGGCGCGGCCGAAATTCCGGTGCAGCTTCAGGCTGCCGTCCTTGAGGCGGACGCGGTCCCCCGGCGCCGTGCGCGGCACGAACACCGCGCGGCCGTCGGTCAGCCGCCCCACGCCGTCCCCACCAGCGGCGATCGCCGTGATGCTCACGACGTCACTCACGCAGGCCTTCCCTCCGCCCCTCCTCCGCCCAAGCGGACCGTTGGAGGGTTGGAACGTTGGAAGGCGACGGCAGTCCGGTCCCGGCCCGACGCTGGTCTGCCAGCAGGGCCGCCGTCACGGCCATGGCCCGCTCCAGCCCGGCGAGCGGCGGGGCGGCGAGCAGCCGCTGTCCCACGCGCTCCAGGTAGGTGATGTCCACCTGACCCTGCCGAAAGTCGGGGTCGTCCATCACGCGGAGGTGGAAGGGCTGCGCCGTGGGCAGCCCGACGATGAGCAGCTCGCGCAGCGCCCGGCGCATCCGCTGGATCGCGATCTCCCGCGTCTCGCCCCAGCACACGAGCTTCGCGATCAGCGGATCGTAGAACAGCGTCACCTCGTTGCCTGCGTCGACCCCGCCGTCCCAGCGAACTCCCGGCCCCCCGGGCACGCGCAAGTACTGGAGCACGCCCGCCGCCGGGAGGAAGTCGTTGAAGGGGTCCTCCGCGGTGATGCGACATTCGATGGCGTGGCCCCGCGGGTGCAGCACGCCGCCGTGCACGCGAATCGGCTGACCTGCCGCGACGCGCAGCTGCTCCCGCACCAGGTCCACGCCGTACACCATCTCGGTGACCGGATGCTCGACCTGGATCCGCGTGTTCATCTCGAGGAAGTAGAACTCGCCGGTTTGCGCGAGCAGGAATTCAATCGTGCCGGCGCTGACGTATCCGACCGCGCCCGCGGCGGCGGTGGCCGCTTCGGACAGGCGGCGGCGCAGCGCCGGCGAGACGGCGGGCGAGGGCGCCTCCTCGATCAACTTCTGGTGGCGGCGCTGGATGCTGCACTCGCGCTCCCCCAGCGCCACCACGCGGCCCCGTCCGTCGGCGAGCACCTGAATCTCGATGTGGCGGGGGCGCTCGAGGTACTTCTCGAGGTACAGGGCGCCGTCGCCGAACGCCTTCTCCGCCTCGCCGCGCGCACCCTGGAACGCCGAGTCGACCTCCGCCTCGGCGCGGACCAGGCGCATTCCCTTGCCACCCCCTCCCGCCGCGGCCTTGAGGAGGAACGGATAGCCCATTCGCTTCCCTTCCCGGCGGGCCTCGGCGGCATCGTGCAGCGGCGTCGCCGTCCCGGGAACGATCGGCACGCCGGCCGCCTGCATGCGCCGCCGCGCCTCGGTCTTGTCGCCCATGGCGCGGATGGCGGCCGGCGGCGGCCCGACGAAGATCAGCTCCGCGTCGGCGCACGCCTGCGCGAACACCGCCCGCTCGGACAGGAAGCCGTATCCCGGGTGCAGGGCCTGGCACCCCGTGTCCCGAGCGGCGGCGATCAGCTTCGCGCTATTGAGGTAGGAATCGGCCGCCGGAGGAGCGCCCAGCAGGATGGCCGTGTCGGCGGCCCGCACGTGCGGCGCGAGGCGGTCGGCCTCCGAGTACACCGCCACCGCCTCCAGCCCTTCCTCGTGGCAGGCGCGGATCACGCGCAGGGCGATCTCGCCCCGGTTCGCGACCAGGACGCGTTTGATCAGCGGCACCCAACTTCGGCCTTGAGCCCGAACGTCCCCAACGGCCGGCACAGCGCCGAGGTGATGTCCGCGGCGCGCCGGTAGAGCGTGAGCGCCGGCGCGCTCCAGGTGTCGTGCTGGTCGAGGGCCAGCCGCAGCGCCGCGAACACGAAGTCCTGCGGCGGCACGCGGTCGGCCTTGGGTTCGGGCCCCGCCACCCATACGAGCGGCCGGTTCTTCCAGTCGAGCTGCCCGCGCATCTCGGGGGGCCGCTCGAACGCCATGCTGGCGCACACCGGCCGCCGCTCGGCGAACGTCCGGAGGGCGGCGTCGGCGCTCCCCGAAGTCCGGAGCTTCGCGTCGCGCAGCACGCGCCGCCGGAACACCGTATCCGAACGCCACAGCGCGAGCGGGAGGATCAGCAGGTCGGGCCGGAGCCCCCGCGCATAGCGCATGTACCACGCGGCCTGCGTGTCGGCGTCCCCGGCGGTCAGCAGCACGCCCTGCCGCGGGCAGGCGCGGAGCAGATTCTCCCCCAGCTCCTCGAGGACCGGCGGCGGCCGGAGCTCCTCGGCGAGGGCTTGCCAGGCGGCGATCGCCGCCTCGACGCCGCTCGTCTCCCAGGCGAGATACGCTTTCCGGCCCCAGGTGTCCACGCGAAACACCTGCGCGGAGTCGGCGGTGCGGGTGCCGGCGCTCCAGTGCGCGGCGCGCTCGAACGCCAGGTCCGCGGTGTCGAGCACGGCGCGGGCCCACCCGGTATCGGGAGGGGCCCGGTGCGCGTGATACGCGGTGGCGAGCTGGGTGTAGGCGCGCCCGATCTCGAGCCACGCCGCTCCGTCGGTCGAGTCGGTCGCGACGCGGACCCACAGCGCGGCGCGCAGCGTGTCGGCGGGAGCGATCGGGGCCTGGAGCGCCAGCGCCGCGACACTCGCGCTAAAGAGGAAGGTTCCCATGCTTCTTCGGCGGATTGCGGTCGCGCTTGGCCCCGAGCGTCGCCAGCGCCTCGATCAGGCGCGGCCGGGTGTCCCGCGGGTCGATGATGTCGTCCAGGTAGCCGCGCGCCGCGGCTTCGTAGGGGTGCGCGAACTTCTCGCGGTACTCGTTCGCCCGCTCCTCGGTGGCCTCGTCGCCCTTGTAGAGAATCTCGACCGCGCCCTTCGGCCCCATGACGGCGATCTCGGCGGTCGGCCACGCCACGTTGTAGTCCCCGCGAATGTGCTTGGAGTTCATCACGTCGTAGGCCCCGCCGTACGCCTTGCGCGTGATCACCGTGACCTTCGGGACCGTGGCTTCGCAGTAGGCGTACAGCAGCTTGGCGCCGTGCTTGATGATGCCACCGTGCTCCTGCGCCACGCCCGGCAGGAACCCCGGCACGTCCTCGAACGTGACGAGCGGGACGTTGAAGGCATCGCAGAACCGGATGAACCGCGCCCCCTTGAGCGACGCGGCGATGTCGAGCACGCCCGCCAGATTTGCGGGCTGGTTCGCGACGACGCCGACGGGACGGCCGCTGAGACGCGCGAACCCGACGAGCAGATTCCCCCCGTAATCGCGCTGCACCTCGAAGAACTCCCCGTCGTCCACGACGCGCCGGATCACCTCGTGCATGTCGTAGGGCTTGCTGGCCTCGTCGGGCACGACGTCGAGCAGCGCCTCGTCGCGGCGGTCGGGCGGGTCGGCGGACTGGCGAACCGGCGGACCGTCGAGGTTGTTCGACGGCAGGTAGCCCAGCAGGGTCCGGATGGCGGTGAGGGCTTCGAGCTCCGAGTCGTGGACGAAGTGCGCGACCCCGGACGTCCCGCCGTGCACGTCGGCGCCGCCCAGCTTCTCGAAGTCCACCTCCTCGTGCGTCACCGTCTTCACCACGTTCGGACCGGTGACGAACATGTACGACAGCCCACGCACCATGAACACGAAATCGGTGATGGCGGGGCTGTATACCGCTCCCCCGGCGCACGGTCCGAGGATGGCGCTGATCTGCGGGACCACACCGGAGGCGAGGGTGTTGCGGAGGAAGATGTCGGCGTAGCCACCCAGCGAGGCGACGCCTTCCTGAATGCGCGCGCCTCCCGAATCGTTGAGCCCGATCAGCGGCGCGCCGTTCCGCACCGCGAGGTCCATCACCTTGCAGATCTTCTCGGCGTGAGCCTCGGACAGCGATCCGCCGAACACCGTGAAGTCCTGCGAGAACGCGTACACCAGCCGCCCCTCGATCCGGCCCCACCCCGTGACCACGCCGTCGCCCAGGACCTTCTGGTCCGCCAACCCGAAGTCCGTGGCGCGGTGGGTGACGAACCGGTCCAGCTCGACAAACGATCCCGGATCGAGCAGCACGTCGAGCCGCTCGCGCGCCGTCATCTTCCCCTTCTGATGCTGCGTGGCGATGCGGTCCGCGCCGCCGCCCTGCTCGGATTCGGCGCGCTTCTGCTGGAGGAGTTCGAGCTTCTCGCGCATACCCATGCGCAGAATCTAGAGTTGACAGGGCGCAGATGGATAGGCTAGGCAAAGACTAGGCGCACAGACGCGCCGCGGGGAACGGCAACGGGGGAACAGGACCATCCTGTTCCCCCGTAACCTGCCCACCGCGGTGCGTCTACGCGTCTAGCTTTTGCGTGTCCTGGGTGGCTGGTTCCTGAAGACTGTCTTCTTTCGGGAAACCGGTGGCGGCCAGCACGATCCGATGATGAATCGGGTCCACCTCCAGCACCTTCAACTCGACGGCCTGCCCTTCCTTCACGGCGTCGGCCGGGCTCGCGATGTCGGGAATGCCGAGCTGCGACATGGGGACGAAGCCTTCGATGTCGCTCCCCAGGTCCACCACGACGCCCTTGTCCATCAAGCGCATGACGCGGCCCCGCAGCTCGGTGCCCACCGGGTAGGTCTCGCCGATGCGGAGCCAGGGATCCTCCTGCGCCTGCTTCAGGCCGAGCGAGATCCGCTTGTTCTCGGCATCGACGTTGAGGATGAGGACGTCCACCTCGTCGCCCTTCTTCACGACTTCGGACGGATGCTGCACGCGCTTGGTCCACGACATGTCGGAGACGTGGATCAGGCCGTCGATCCCCGGCTCGATCTCCACGAATGCGCCGAAGGAGGTGAGGTTGCGGACCTTGCCGCGAATGCGCGTGCCCACCGGGTACTTCTGGGGCAGCGCCATCCACGGATCCTGCTCGGTCTGCTTCATGCCGAGCGAGACTTTCTCCTCGGACTCGTCCACCTTGAGCACGACGGCTTCGATCGACTCCCCGATGGAGACGATCTTCGAGGGGTGGCGGACGTTGCGCGTCCAGCTCATCTCGGAGATGTGCACCAGCCCCTCGATCCCCGGCTCGAGCTCCACGAAGGCGCCGTAGTTGGTGATCGAGACGACCTTCCCCTGGACGCGGGTGCCCACGGGGTACTTCGCCGCCACGTTCTGCCACGGATACGCCTGGAGCTGTTTCAGGCCGAGCGAGATGCGCTCCCGCTCCCAGTCGATGTCGAGCACCTTGACCTCGAGCTCCTGCCCGATGTGCACCATTTCGGAGGGGTGCGACACCCGGCCGTAGCTCATGTCGGTGATGTGCAGCAGGCCGTCCACGCCGCCGAGATCGATGAACGCACCGAAGTCGGTGATGTTCTTCACGATCCCCTTCCGCACCTGGCCGACGGACAGCTCTTTCATCAGGACGTCGCGCTTGGTCTTGCGCTCGGCCTCGAGCAGCACGCGGCGCGACACGACGATGTTGCGGCGCCGCTTGTTCAGCTTGATGATCTTGAACTCGAAGCTCTGCCCCAGCAGCTCGTCGATGTTGGGCACCCGGCGCAGCGCGATCTGGCTCCCGGGGAGGAACGCGTCGACTCCCATCAGGTCCACGACCACGCCGCCCTTGATCTTCTTCACCAGCGTGCCGGTGACGGCCTCGTCCCGCTCGTGCGCCTCGCGGATCCGCTCCCAGACCCGCATGAAGTCGGCCTTCTTCTTCGAGAGGACGACCGCGCCCTCCTGGTCCTCCAGATGCTCGAGGAAGACCTCGACCTCGTCGCCCTCCTTGAGGCTCCTGGGGTCTTTGAACTCGTCGATCGGCACCGCGCCCTCCGACTTGAACCCGACGTCGAGAATGACGGCGGTGTCGGTCACGCGGAGCACCTTCGATTTCACGATCTCGCCTTCTTCGATGTTGCTGAGCGTCCCCTCGTACAGCTCCGTCATCTTCGCGATCTCGTCGGACGAGTACTCCTCGTCGAGACCGGAGCGGACGCGCAGCTGCGAGTGGGAGGTCTTTTTGGCGGGACGTTCGGACTCGGAATCTTCCAGGTCTTGCGCTTCTACCAGCATGCAGTACACCGGTTCGGTTGTGAGTTTGGACATGGGCCAACCCCGGGCGCCGACCCGGAGTCCGCGAAGCCGAGGAACTTACCCAGGGAACCGCGCCCGCGCCAGTTCCACCACCCGCGCCACCTGCTCGTCCAGCGTGAGGGCCGTCGAATCGAGCAGCACGGCGTCGTCCGCGGGACGCAGGGGGGCCACGGGCCGGCTCGAATCCGCGTGGTCCCGGGCCGCCAGCGCCTGGCTCTCGCGCCGCACCCGTTCGGACTCCAGGCTGTCGCCGCGCTGCGACAGCCGGCGGCGCGCGCGCTCGTCCGGGGTCGCCGTGAGGAACACCTTGAGCGGCGCCTCGGGAAAGACGACGGTGCCGATGTCCCGGCCGTCCACGACCACGCCTCCCCGTCCTCCACCAACCTTCACACCCTCCACCGCCCTCCGCTGCTGGGCGTTTACCCAGGCGCGCACCTCGGGGATCGCCGCGACCGCAGAGACGTGCCGGGTCACCCGCTCGCCGCGGATCGCCTCCGCCACGTCCACGCCCGCGACCTCGGGCCGGAACTCATCGCCGACGAGGACCAGTCGCACGGGCAGCTCATCGGCGAGCGCCACAATCCGTTGCCCGGACCAGGCGGCCCCAGGCCCCACGCCCCGGTCCCCGATGTTATCCAGCGCCGCCAGCGTCAAGGCGCGATACAGCGCCCCCGAATCGAGATGGGCCCAGCCGAGCCGCTGCGCGACCAGGGCCGCAGTGGATGATTTGCCGGATGCGGCGGGGCCGTCGATCGCGATCACGCGGACTGTCACGTTTCCCGTTTCACGTTGCCCGAATGGTCCGGAGGTCCTCGAAGAACCGCGGGTAGCTTATCGCCACCGATCGCCGCTCCGACAACCGCACATCCGCCCCAGGGATCGTGCCCAGCACGGCGAACGCCATCGCGAGCCGGTGGTCGCCCGCCGTCTCCACGCGCCCGCGCGCCGGACGCGCCTGCCCCTCCACGTACAGGTCGTTCCCGCGCGCTTCGGCCCGCGCGCCGACGGCCCGCAGGTTCGCGGCGATCAGCTCCAGCCGGTTGCTCTCCTTCACCCGCAACTCCCCCACCTCCCGAAACACCGTTTGCCGCTGCGCCCGGCTCGCGAGCACCGCGAGCACGGGGACTTCGTCCACCAGCGTGGGGATCTCGGCCGCCGTCACCTCGGTACCCGACAGACTCGCGGACCGCACGATCAGATCCGCCACGGGCTCACCCCCAGCGTCGCGCAGGTTGACCCGCTCGACGTGCGCCCCCATCCGCTCGAGCACCACGATAAAGCCGGTGCGTGTGGGATTGACGCCCACGTTCTCGACCAGCAGCTCGCCTCGTTGGGCGAGCACGGCTGCGGCGACCAGGAATGCGGCGCTCGAGGCGTCTCCCGGCACCGACAGCCGGACGGGCGGAACGGCGGACGGGCGGTCGGGCGGCTCGAAGCGGATCGCGCCGTTGTCTTCGTGCAGGTCCAAACCGAGGTGGACGAACAACCGTTCCGTGTGGTCCCGGGACCGGTACGGCTCTCGAATGGTGACCGGGACTCGCCCGGTCAGCGCCGCGAGCAGGAGCGCGCTCTTGACCTGCGCGCTGGCGACGGGGCTGGTGTACTCGAGGCCGCGCAGCCGGCCGCCCTTGATCGTGAGCGGCAGCCCGTCGCCGCGCGCGGAGATGTCGGCGCCCATGGTCCGCAGCGGCTCGGTGACGCGCCGCATCGGCCGCCGGCGCAGCGATGCGTCGCCGGTCAGCGTCGCGGCGAACCGCTGCCCCGCGAGGATCCCGAGGATGAGGCGCGCGGTGGTGCCGGAGTTGCCGCAATGGAGCGGTACGCGGGACGCGGTGAGCGGCGCGCGGGAAACCTGCACGGCCGCTCCCTCGCGGATCGGGGAGATCGTGACGCCCAGCTGGCGCAGGACGCGCGCCGTGCTCTTCACGTCGGCGCCGGTGAGCAGGCCGGCGAGCTCGCTCTTGCCCCGCGCGAGCGCCGCCAGCATCAGGGCGCGGTGGGAGATGCTCTTGTCGCCCGGCGGCCGGACGACCCCCCGGACCTTCACGGCTCCACCCGGCGCCGCCAGTCCGAGGCACGCGCGAGCCACGCCGCCAGCGCCGGCGCATCCCCCGCCTCGAGCGCGCGCTCGACGGCGCCCAGCGGTTCCTCGAGGGAGCGCAGCGCGGGCAGGAGTTGGTCGCGGTTCATCAGCAGGATCTCGGTCCACAGGGCGGGATCGCTGGCGGCGAGGCGCGTGGTGTCCCGGGCGCCCGGGCCCAGGGACGCGCCCGGCAGGGCGTGCACCGCGAGGAAATGCGCCAGCAGCGACGCCACCACCTGCGGCAGGTGGCTGGTGACGGCCACCTGCGCGTCGTGCCGTCCCGCATCGATCGCGACCGGATGGGCCTCGAGCACCACCTCCCAGAAATGGGCGATCTCCCGGGCCGCCGCTGCTCCGCCCGCGCAGGCAGTCACGTAGACGACGGCGCCGCGAAACAGGTCGGCGCGCGACGCCTCGAACCCCCGCCGGTGCGTCCCGGCGAGCGGATGGCTCCCGGCGAACTGCGCGCCCACGCCGAGCGCTTCCGCGCGCGCGACGATCGCCCGCTTGACCGACCCCACGTCGGTCATCAGCGCGCCGGAGCGGAGGTGGGGCGCGAGCGCGTCGAGCTGCGCGAGGTTGGCGGCGGGCGGGGCGGCGAGCACGACGAGCTCGGCGCCGCGCACCACGTCGCCGGGGCGCGGCGGCGCGTCGTCCAGCGCGCCCTGCTGCACGGCGGCGGCGCGCTCGGCGGGCTCGGGCGACCAGCCCAGCACCGCTGCGACCCCGGCCCGCCTCGCCTGACGGGCGATGGAGCCGCCGATCGCGCCGAGCCCGATGAGGCCAAGGGTCTGGGGCCGCACGGCTTGGAAGCTACACGGCCCCTGCCTATTATGGAGCCCCATGCGCGCGGCGCCGAGCATCACCCGCCTGTTCGCGGCGACCTTCATCGCCGTCGCTCTGGTCGGGCTTGTCACGCAGATCGCGACGTGGCGCAGTGCCCGCGCCACCCAGACGGCGATGGTGGAGCTGGCGCAGCGGCTCGACCGCACTCAGCGGCTCCGCCCCTCCCCGGCGCTCGCGGCGGAAGTGACCGCCGTGCAGGAGCTGGCGGTGGACGCCGGGGACGACGCGGTGCAGGCCGCGTTGGCCGCGTCGGTGTTGTTCGCCGCGATGCTGGCGGTGCTGGGCCTCGGCTTCTGGTACAACCGCCGCCGGCTCGCGGCGCCGTTCGGCCGGGTCGTGACGGCGCTGGAGCGGGTGGCGGAGGGGCACTTCGGCGAGCGGCTCCCGGAAGGCGAGCCGGGCGAGTTCGGGACGATCGCGCGGGGCGTCAACCGGATGACCGCCGCCCTCGCGTGGCGCGAGCAGCTGCACGAGTATCTCGCGCAGCTGCTCGCGGCGCTCAACGCCCCGCCGGACGAAGCGGCGACCGGCCTGGCGCAGGCGCTGGGGGTGATCGCCGGCGCGACGCGCGCCACGGCCATCACCCTGTACCAGCCGGGCTACGACACGAACGAGTGGACGCCCACGGCCGCGCGCGGCATCGAGCCCCGTCCCGTCTCGCGCACGACCATGCGCCCGCTGATCGGCGACGCGGGCCAGGCGATCCTGTACCACGGAGAGGCGGCGCACCCCGTCCGCTTCCAGCTCCATCTCACCGTGCCGGTGCCCCACGGCCTCGTGCTCGCGCCGCTGCGCTCGGGGCCCAAGCTCGTCGGCGTGCTGTGCGTGATTCCGAGCGGCGAGTTCGGCGCGGACGAGCGGGCCGCGCTCGACCAGGCGTCGCCCAATCTCGCCATCGCCTGCGAGCGGGAGTCGGCGCATCATCACACGCGGCGGCTCGCGACGGAGATCCGCCTCACCGCCAAGCGCCTGGAGGAGCTCAATACCGAGCTGGACGCGGTGATGCGCACCAAGGACCAGTTCTTGTCCAACATCTCGCACGAGCTGCGCACGCCGCTCAACAGCATCATCGGGTTCACCGACCTGCTGCTGCTCCAGGATCTGGGGCCGCTGAGCGAGCAGCAGCGCGATTTCCTCGAGACGGTGGCGCGGAACGGACGCCACCTCCTCCAGCTGATCAACGAGCTGCTCGACCTGCAGCGCATCGCCGCGGGCCGGATGGAGCTCCGCCCCGAGCCGATCGAGCTGGCCGGGCTGCTCGACGAGACGGCAGGGAGCGTCCACGCCCAGGCGCAACAGCGCCGCCAGGAGCTGGTGGTGGAGCCGCCGCCCCCGGGCCTGCGCGTGCAGGCGGACCGCGGGCGGGTGCGCCAGGTCCTGCTCAACCTTCTGTCGAACGCGATCAAGTTCACCCCCGACGGAGGCCGGATCACGGTGGCCGCCGCGGCCGTGAACGGCGACGCCGCCGCGCGGGTCGCCGTGACCGACACCGGTATCGGCATCGCCGCCGATGATCAGGCCAAGCTATTTCAGGAATTCGTCCAGCTGGACGCGTCGGCGAGCCGGAAATACGAGGGCACGGGGCTCGGCCTCGCGCTGTCGCGGCGCCTCATCGAGCTGCACGGCGGGACGATCGGCCTCGAGAGCGAGCTGGGCCGGGGCAGCACGTTCTGGTTCACGCTGCCGAGGGCGGTCTAGCGATGGCGACGATCGTGGTGGTTGAGGACCAGCCCGACAATCTCAAGCTGCTCTCTACGCTCCTGACCCTGAAGGGCCATCAGGTCATCGGGCTGCCGAACGGCGACCGCGTAGCGGAGGTGCTCCGCTCCCATCAGCCGACGCCGGCGCTCGTGCTGCTCGACATTCAGCTGCCCGGGCGCGACGGCTTTGCGGTGTTGGAAGAGCTGCGGGGGCTGCCGGACCCGCGCTGGAAAGTGGTGGCCCTGACGGCGCACGCGATGCCGGAGGACCGGGCCCGCGCCGAGGCCGCGGGGTTCGACGGCTACATCACCAAGCCCATCGACGTTCGGACATTCCCGGAGACGGTCGCGGGCTACCTCACCTAGGGGCGCGCCGCGGGGCACGCGGAGCGCGGGGCGGCCAGGGGGCGCCGCGTTCGTCGGGCGGTGGCGTCGCGCCGGCCAAGCGGATCGCGATCGACCCGTTCACCGTATTGAGCTTCAACGCCGGGCCACCCGCGCCAATCGTGCCGCGCACGTGGCGCGGGCTCACCTTGCCGGTGACCTGCAGCGGGAAATCGGTGTCGACTCGCCCATTGATGGTTGCGGCGTCGAGCACCGCATTGAGCTTCGCCGGAAGCACGACCGTCACGGCGCCGTTCACCGTCGCGAGCTGGACATCGCCGCTCATCACCGCACCCAGCGTTGCCTCGACGCTGCCGTTCACGCTCCCCGCCTCCACGGGACCCGCGGAGGTGTGGATCCGAACGGGGCCGTTGACGGTGTTGGCCACGACGGACGCGCTCGCGTTCTGGATCGCCACCAGGCCATTCACGGTGGACGCGTCGACTCTGACGCCGCGGGGCAGCTTTACGGTGAAGCGCACCGCGAGGTCGTTCTTGCGGACGCCCTCCATGTGGTAATCGCCGCCGTCGCCGCAGCGGGTCTCGTGCGCCGCCCACACTGCGCAGATCGTCACACCACGGGCGCTCGGAACGGCCATCATGTGGACGCCGCCCGGGTCGGAGTTCCTCCAGCTCTTCTCACCGATGACCTCGAGCATGTCGCCGGTCCCAGGGAGGACCTCAACGGGGCCGTTCGTGTTGCGGATCCAGACCTGCTGGGCGGGCTTTACGGCGCCGCGCCACTCCCACTGGTCACCGATCTCGCGGCCCGGTCCGAACTGGTCACCTTCGAAGTCGACGTCAAACGCCTTCATCGTGCGCAACGCCCGCCACGGCAGGCCGCCGAACCCGATCCGCACCTGGCTGACCGCCAACCCGACCGCGACCACCACCCCAAACAGCGCGCCGCCGCGGACGATCTCGCGACGCCACGTGCGCCAGAACCGCCGCAGCGGCGAGGTCGGGGGGGGTGAGTCGGACGGGTTGGGCTCCACGCACATAGGAGTTGCTACGAATCCCGCGCGTGTCAAGTTTCGAGCCGCCAACAGGTGCACGTCGGAACGCCGTCAGGTCAGATAGCACCGCATGGCCTCGGGGTTTACCGCAGGCACCTCGACGGTGACCGGGGCCAGCATCCCCCCGTACCAAACGTGGGTCGCCGCTTCGGCGGCGGTCGGTGCCGGGGTCTCGGGTGCTCCAGCGACGCGCCGAATCGTCTCGACGCGGTCGGCAATCATGGCGGCTTGAGCGGCGAAGCCGTATCCGAAGGTCAGTGCTGTCGCCAGCAGAATCGTGTAGCCACGCATACTCAGCCTCCTCTTCCGTTGCGTCGGTGCCGCAGTCACACGGTAAGACGCACGCCTGGCGGAAAAGGTTGCACGGGACGAAGGTCCTGACCGGTCCTTAACCTATGGCTCCCCGCCGTGCAGGCGCACGCCCGCGCGGAGTGTGAGCGCGCTCACCTGTTCTCGCCGCCGCGTCCCGTTGCGCAACGGGAAATCGAAGCGTTCGACGCCGTACAGCGCCCGGAACGTGAACGACCCGCGTTCGTACTCGAGGCCGGTGGCGGCGTGGAGCGCGAGGCTGGGCGCGGGCAGACCGGGGACCGCGACGACCGGGATCACGCCCGCGCGGAGCACGGCGCGCATCGGGGTCCCCATGAACGCGGGCCGCGCTTCGCCGCCGAAGCGCACCAGCACCCAGCGTTGCCGGCCCACGTCGTTGGCCACCGAGCGCAGGCCGGCCCCGCCGGTGAGCGAAAACCACGACCCCACGATGTAGCGCGCGTCCACGGCGGCTTCGGCGACGCGACGCTCGAGGTGATCACCACTGCGGGCATCGAGCGTTCCGCCCTGCACCGTGAGGGCGGTCACGACCTGCGGCCGCCAGCGGACCACGGTTCCGAAGCCGAGTACCGCCCCGCTGAACCGGTCGACGCCGTAGCCGGCGTCGACGCGGTGCTCGACCGCCGAGGCCGTGGCGAAGGCCGACACGGCGGTCTGGGCCGACGCGCCGGAGGTGGTCGCACCCAGAGCGGGCACGAGCGCCAGCCCGCACCATATGATGGAGGAGCCCGAGGTCAACGCGCGACCCCGGCAGCGGGCGTGATCAGCAGGATGGTCTGCGCGAGGCGGTCGGCGTTGCGGCGCCGGATTGCGTCGTTGGCGGCGACACGCCCGGCCCGCCGGCGGGCGTTGGCGACGATGTTCTCCGGCAGGTCGCGGCCGCGGCGGCCCGCGAACGCCGTCACGCCCGCCGCGACGCCGGCGGCGCCCATCACCGTCGCCATGCCCGACGCGTGTCCCAGATCGCGATTGGTCGCCACGTTCGCGATGAGCAAGGCCCCCGCCGCCACGCCCAGTCCTTTCCACAGATCTGCCCGGAGCCCGGACGCGGTGGTGCGCTCGGGCAGCAGGTCGCTCGGCCGGAGGTCGGAGAGGGTGTCCTCGAGCGGCGGGACGTCCTGGCGCACGTCGAAGTAGACGGTGGCGGAATCGGCGCGGGCGAGCAGCCGGCTCTGCCCCAGGATCACGAGGGCGTAGCGCCCCGGCGGCGCCAGCGCCCCGTTCGCCAGCACGCCGTCCCACGCGATCTCGCGCAGGCGTTCCGTCTGCCCGGCGAACAGGGGGGAGACGGTTCCCTGCTCGGCGGGCCGGATCTCCGCGCGCACCGACGCCGCGTGCGTCGTGACGAACGTGAACACCAGGTGGTCGGTGCGCGGATCGAGGCGCATCGCCGCGACGGGGCGCACGCCCAGGGTGAAGACCAGCCGCCGCGCAGCGTCGAAGGCGGCGACCTGCGCCGGCGTGAACTGCAGGGGATCGAGGTCCGTAAACGCATCCCGCTCCAGGGCGGCGCGAAATTGGATCAGCGCCGAGTCGCGCTGCCCCACGAGCACGAGCAGCGCGCCGAGGTACTTGTGCGCCTCCACCCGCTGCGCGCCGGTGACCTCGAACGCCCAGCCGGGCGAGACCACCTGGCGGAGCAGCGGCAGGGCACGCTCCAGCTCGAGCCGCTCGTACAGGTCCCGGGCGCGTTGTAACACGACGGCCGTGCTGTCCACGGGCACGGCCGTCCTGTCCTGCGCCGCGATGGGGGCCGGTGCCGCGACCGCGAACGCGAGCGCGACGGCGGGCCATCTCATGGGCCGTCTCCCTGCGCCCGCAGCACGATGCGTCCCAGGGTGTGCGTCGCTCCCGCCTCGACGGTGACGGTGCTGTCCCACGGCTGGTAGCCGGGCGCCTGCACCCGGAGCTGCCGCGGACCCACCGGCGCGCGGAAGTCCACGACGCTGCCGACGCCGATCGGCCGGCCGTCGAGCAGAATCTCCGCGTTGGGCGGACTCGTGAGCATCCGCAGTTTCCCCGTCGCGGCGGGCGCGGCGGGCGCGGGGGAGGCGGGGGCACGCGTTGGGGGAGCGGGGCGAGGCGCGGCCACACTCTCCTGGTGCGCCAGGGTCGCGGTGGTGTCGGAGGCCGGCCGGCCGGGCGCGCCATCCGCCCGGCTGAGCCACCAGCCGACGCCACCCAGCACGACGGCCGCCGCGGCGAGCACCGCCGGCTGCACCCGCCGGCGCGGGCGGGGGAACGCAGCCCCGACCGCGAGCGTAGGCGCGTCCGGCAGCGGCGGCAGGGGGCCCGTCTGGATCTTGGGGGCGGGCTGGCCGCGGGCCAGCTCGCGCAGCAGGCGCTCGCTGGCGCGCCGGTCCGCTTCGGGGAACGCAATCGCCTCGACGGCTCCGAGCATTTCGCGCGTCGAGTTGAAGCGCCGATCCGGATCCTTGGTGAGGGCGCGGTCGATCACCTCGAGGAGCCCCTGCGGGATGTCGTCACGCACCGAGCGGATGTCGGGCGGCGGGGTGAAGAAGTGGTGTTGCATCATCCCGGCCAGCGTGTCCGACGCGAACGGCGCCGCGCCGGCGAGCATCTGGAATGCCACGACGCCGAGCGAGTACTGGTCGCTCTGGGGGCCGGCGCGGCGTCCCGCGCACTGCTCGGGGCTCATGAACGCCGGCGTGCCGATGACCGTGCCCACGGCCGTGAGGGTGACGTCGGTCGCCCGCAGGGCGACGCCGAAGTCGGAGACCATCACCCGTCCGTCGGTATCGATGAGGATGTTCGCGCCCTTCACGTCGCGGTGCACGATGCCGCGGTCGTGGGCGAAGGCGATCCCGCGCGTCGCCGCCCGCAGCACCGCGAGCGTCACCGGCACCGGCAACGCGCCCTGGGCGTCGAGGATGGCGTCGAGCGACCGCCCCTCGACGAACTTCATCGCGATGTGATAGATGCCGCCGAGCTGCCCCACGCGGTACACAGGGATGATGTTGGGGTGGTCGAGCGAGGCGACGGTCTGGGCCTCGCGCTTGAAGCGCTCACCGGCGGCGACGCTGATGCCGAGGTCGGGCCGCAGGACCTTCAGGGCGATCGGACGCGCGAGCGCGACCTCGGTCGCCTTGAACACCACCGCCATCCCGCCGCGCGCCACCTCGCGCTCCACGTCGTACTCCCCGGCGAACACGATGCGGATCCGCTGCAGCAGGGCCTCGTCGTCCTCGGTCTCGACGAGAATGGTCGCGGCCTGCGGATCGGACGCCCGGAGCCCGCAGTTCCCGCAGAACCGGGCGTCGTCGGCGATCTCCGTGCCGCAGCGAAAGCACCTCACGGGACCAGCGGGCAGTTCGGCAACGGCACGTTCACGCACAAGTCCACGCCGGTCGTCGGGACGGACTCGGTGAGGATCGCGCTCACGAAACGGATCGTAAGGCGCGCGGTGCCGCGGGCGAGCGCCGTGACCGAGTCTCCCCCAGCGAGCACCGCGACGACGCTCGTGTTGTCGGACGTGACCGACAGCCGGGGGTTCGGCAGCGTATCGCCGTCGACAAGGACGGTGACAGCGACGGGGATCGTATCGCCGACGTCCAGTGTCGTGTCACCGACGTAGGTGACAACCACCGCACGCTCTTGCGGACCGCTCAAGAGGTCCCCGAGCGCGCAAGCGGTGACGGCAGCGGCACATATCAGTCCGGGCGCGAAGCGCCGGAGCGAGATAAGTCCACACATAGGGGCAATGGTCCTCCCCCCGGGCGTGGGCCGGAGGGCGCCTCCCGTCCGGGGTTCGTGACCCGGGTTCCAAGGTGTGCGCCCGGGCGCGGTCGTGCAAGGGTGCAACGGGGCTACTTATAGAGATGCTTGCAGTTACGGCGCGTCACAGCCCGCCGGGTCACACCGTGGAGGGATCTGCCAGGGCCTGCGCGAGCACGAGGGGGGGCGGCTCGGCCTCCACCAGGTACTCGAACTGGCGCCGGAACTCCTCGAGGCTCACGCCGGCCGTGGCGGCGAAGCGCGCCAGCTCGTGCGGGTCCTCGAAGTCGTCGCGCCGCAGCCGCAGCATATACCGCCGGGCGATGGCATACCGGGTCGAGTGAATGTCCACGAGGCGGATCTGCGGCCGTCCCGTCGCGGGATCGAGCAGCCGATCGAATGGGATCGGTACGAAGTGGCCGGCCTGGAGCGAGATGACCACCCCACTCCCCCCCTCGAGCAAGTACTTGGCCGCGCAGTAGCCGAGATCGCGGGTGTACTCCATGTCCATGGGGATGGGGTCGGCGCAACGCAGCTCGTAGCCGATGTTCTTCGCCGCGATGGTCGTTTTGATCCCGAACCCCTTCAGCCGCTTGACGACCTCGGCCTTGAGGATCTCGCCCAGATTGACCTCCGCGATACGCACGTTGCCGTGGCTGTCGCGTTCGACCTCCTCGAGGCCGGCCAAATCTTCGGGGGCAATCCCCAGCACCAGCCCCTCGGCGATCACGGTCACGCCGTCGCGGCGTCCGTCGGAGAGGCGCTTGATGATGGCGCCGGTGAGGGTGTCCACGACGGTCTTGAGCCGGATCGGCCCGCCCCGGAATTCCTCGGGGATGAGGGTGAGGCTCACGCCCGCGGCCTTGCCGATGCCGAGCGCCAGGTGGCCTGCCTTGCGGCCCATGGCGATGACGAAGTACCAGCGGGACGTGGTCCGGGCGTCCACCATCAGGTTCTTGACGATCTCGACGCCGTAGTGCCGCGCGGTCTGGAAGCCGAAGGTGTCGACATCCGGCGGGAGGGGGAGGTCGTTGTCGATCGTCTTGGGCACGTGCACCACGCGGATGCGGCCGGCGGCCTGCTGGGCGACGCGCATCGCCGAGTAGGCGGTGTCGTCGCCACCGATGGTGATGAGGTCGGTGACATTGAGCCGCAACAGCGACACCAAACTGTTTTCGAGCAGGGCGGGATCCGTGGTGGGATTGGCGCGCGAGATCCCGATGTGCGAGCCGCCGCGGAAGTGGATGCGGCTCACCTCCGCGATGCTGAGTGGGGTCACGTGCTCGACGTCGCCCCGCATGATCCAGTCGAAACCGTCGCGCACGCCGAGGACATCGAGCCCTTCGAGCCGGGCGCGGATCGTGGCGGCGCCGATGACGCTGTTGACGCCGGGCGCGGGCCCGCCGGCGGCGAGGATCGCGAGGGTTCGACGTTGGGTCACTTGGTCTCCTTAGAAGCGGATCCGTCCCTCGCTCTGCGCTGCCAAACGCCCTTCGCTGTCACACGAAAGCAGGTCCTTCGCTCGCGCTGCGCGCTCGCTCAGGATGACACGGGAGTGCGCTTCGTATAAAGTAAAAGAAAAATGGGAGTAGGTGTGTGCCCGGCGTTCTTGAATGCCCGGGGCAGGACTCGAACCTGCATGGGGTTGCCCCCAAGGGATTTTAAGTCCCTTGCGTCTACCAATTTCGCCACCCGGGCTGCCGATGAAATTAGCCAGGAATGGGGGCACCCGCCCGGGGGCGCGCGCGCCGACGCGTCCTTCAGGACGCCATCGCGCCGAGCCCGGGCTTCAGCCCGGGTAAACACGACGGGGGGAGAACGCCCTGGACTCCTCCTCGTCCATTTCACGTCAACTCACACCACTCGGGCCCCGAGCACGCACCAGGAAGTGGCGCGGGGCGCCCGCCGTCGTCGTTATTACGTCCCCTGAGGGGACGCTCGGCGCCGTGGGGTCCTAAAGGACGATTCACGGTCGACGCGTCCTTCAGGACGCCATCGCGCCGAGCCCGGGCTTCAGCCCGAGTACACCCGTCCCCTCTACGAACCGAACGCCGGCCGCCCGAGCCGCAGACCCATCCGGATCGTCAGCCCGCCGAACTGCTCGAGCCGCCGGGTCGATCCCTGCTCCGGAAAATCGTAACGCTCGAGCGTGTACAGCACCGTCCCACTCACCCGCCCCTTGCTCCAGTCGAGGCCGGAGCCGACGGAGACGGCGATGTTCGGGTTGGGAAGGCCGCTGACGGATACCAGGGGCAGCACCGCCGCCCGGAACACGGCGCGCAGCGCGCCCCCGATGAACTCCGGCCGCTCCTCCACCCCCAGACTGACGCTGGTCCATCGCTGCGTCCCGAACGTCCCGGCAAAGCTGCGCGTCTGAACCCCCGCGGTGAAGGCGAGCGATGGGCTGGCCAGCACGCTCGCCCCCACACCCAGTTCCCCCACGTCCCGGGATTCGGCGGCACCCGTCTTGGCGCTCAGGTGCCCGGACCGGGCTCGCCCGCTCAGCTCGAGCCACGGCGTCGCCAAGAAGGTCGCGTGCACGCCGGCCACCGGCCCAAACGTGCGCTGCACGCCGCTCCCCAGGTCCAGATCCACGCGCTGCTCCACCAGCGACACGCTGGCGGCCACGGCGGCGCGCTGCTGCGCGGCGCCGGCCCCGGCGCCCAGCGTCATGCCGAGCAGCGCGATCACGGCTTTCATCGTCATGGGCCAAGGCCCGCGGCCGGCGTGATGACGAGCTTCGCCTGCGCGACGCGCTCCGCGTTGCGGCTCCGGACCGCCGCGTTCTGCTCCGCCCGCACCGCGCGCACCCGCGCGTTGGCCGCGACGTTCTCCGGGATCGCGCGATTCCGCTGGCGCTGCACGAACGTCCCGACGCCCGCCACCACCCCCAGTCCCGCCACCGTTCCGGCGAGGACCCGGCCCTCCCCGCCCCCGGCCAGCCTCCCATTCGCCACGACCGTCGGAATGAGCAGGGCGCCGGCCGCGACCCCCAGTCCGCGGAACAGGTCGCCGCGCGCCGCCGAGCTGGGATGCTGCTCCGGCAACAGCTCGTCGGGGCGCAACGCCGGGAGCGTGTCTTCGAGCGGCACGACGTCGTGCCGCAGATCGAAATACGCCCGCGCCGTGTCCACCCACGGCCCGAGACGGCTCTGGCCGGCGACCGTCAGCTCGTAGCGGCCGGGCGCGGCGAGCCGGCCGCCGACCAGCCCGTTCCACACGACCTCCCGCAACCCGGCGTTGGCGCCGTCGAACAACACGACCGTCTCGCCCGTGGCGCCGGCGCGCACCTCGGCGCGCAGCGTGCCGTCGTGCGTCGTGACCACGGCGAACGTCAGGCGTTCGGTACGCGGGTCGATGCGCACCGGCACGACCGGACGCGCGGCAACGGCGAAGGTGAGCCGGCGCGCCTCACCGAAGGCGGCAAGCTGCGCGCGCGTGAAGCGCGCGGGGTCCAGATCGATGAAAGGATCGCGCTCGACCGCGGCGCGGAAATACAGCACGCCGGAGTCCGGCATCTGTGCCAGCACGAGCGACGCCCCCAGCAGCACGTAGGCGTGCACCCGCTGGCCGGCCGTGACCTCGAAAGGCGACGCGGGCGACACGACCTGGCGCAGGATGGGGAGCGCCCGCTCGATGTCGAGCTGATCGTACAACTCCTCGGCGCGGGCCAGCAGCTGCTCCGTCCTCGTCTGCGCCGCCGCAGGCGCGGCGAGCACTGCGAGGAGACCGGCGATCGCGCAGGCCGGCTTCACGGCTGGTCCTGCCGCGGCCGCAGGGCGATCTGCCCGAGCCAGAGGTTCGCGCCCCGCTTGACCACGATGGCCCGCTCGACGGTGCGATAGCCCGGCGCGGTGACGCGCAACTGCCGCGTGCCCGCCGCCACGGCGTAGTCGAGCAACACTCCTTCTCCTACCTGCCGGCCGTCAATAAAGATGAGGGCGGTAGGCGGAACGGTGCGCAACCGCACCGTCCCCGTGCCGGCGATCGTACTCAAGTCACGGCGCGGCGCCGGGCTGTGAACCCGCGCGGTGTCGGTCACGACCGATACCGCCGCTGCCGAGTCTCGACCGGCGCTGGGGGGGGGAACGGAGCCTCTCGTCCGGCCGGCGACCCAGACACCACCCACCGCCAGCGCCGCCAGGATGGCACCTCCGGCCACCAGCGCGGCGCGCCGGCCCGGACGCGCCCCGCCCAGGGGGACGACGTGAACAACGGAACTGGCACCGGGCTCCGGCAGCGGCGGCAGCGAGCGGGTCGGGATCTTGGTGATTCCCGACCCTACGGCGAGGCGGCGAATCGCCGCCTCGGCCTCGTGCTGCTCCGCCTGAAAGAACGGGATCTCCTCGATGGCGGCCACCATGTCCCGGGTGGTCGCAAACCGCGCCCCCGCATCCTTGGCCAGGGCCCGGTTCACGAGCTTCACGAGCGGCACCGGCACATCCTCACGCGCGAGCCGCAGATCGGGCACCGGCGTATAGCAATGATGTTGCAACAACGCCGGCAGCCCGTCCGCTTGAAAGGGCAGCGCGCCGGTGAGCATCTGGAAAGCGAGGATGCCGAGCGAGTATTGGTCGCTCTGCGGCCCGCCGCGCCGCCCCATGCATTGCTCCGGGCTCATGAACCACGGCGTCCCGAGCACGGTGCCCGCCTCCGTCAGGCCCCCGTCGGACAGCCGTCGCGCGATGCCGTAATCCGACACCAGCATCCGCCCGTCGCGCTCCACCAGGATGTTGGCGCCCTTGATGTCGCGATGCACGATGTCGCGCTCGTGGGCGTAGGCGAGCGCGGCGGCCACCCCGCGCAGCACGCTCAGCACGACGGGAATCGGCAGGGCGCCCTGAGCCGCGATGATCGAGTCCAGATCGCGGCCGCCCACGAACCGCTGGGCGATGTAGAACAGCCCGCCCGTTTGGCCCACGCGGTACACGGGCACGATGTTGGGGTGGTCGAGGGCGGCGGCCATGCGCGCCTCGCGCTTGAACCGCTCGCCCGCGGCGGAGGAGAGCGTCATCTCCGGGGGCAGCACCTTCAGGGCCACGTCGCGGTGCAGCTCCAGCTCGGTCGCGTGATACACCACCGCCATGCCCCCGCGGCCCAGCTCGCGGTGCACGTCGTACTCCCGGCCCAGCACCTGACGGACGTACTCGAGGAGCTCCTGCTCCTCGGGGATCTCGATACGGATCGTCTCGGCGTTCGGATCGCTGACCTTGACCCCGCACGCCGGGCACAAGCGCGCGTCCGGGGCCAGGCCGGCGCCGCACGCCCGGCAGGTCTTCACGTCCCCGTGGCGGTGAACGTGACGACGTTGAGGCCCGGGGCCGTGGCCGTTACCGTGTTCGTGCCCGCCGACACGCCGAGGGTCAGCGTGGCCTCCGCCAGACCGCTCGCGTTGCTCGTGACGGTCACCTGCGTCGGCCCGCCGAGGCCGAACGCCCCGCCGCCACCGGTCACGGTGAAGGTGACCGACACTCCCGCGACGGGGCGTCCGGCAGCGTCCACGACGCGCACGGTGAACGCCTTGGGCAGCGTCGTGCCGCGCAGGGCGGTCTGCCCGTCGCCGCGGATCATCCGCAGCGCGGCCGCGAGAGTCCCCGGTTGGTGGGGCACGACTTCGAGCGTGTCGAACCGCAGCTTCCCGGCGGCGCTGTCACCCACGGCTGTGGAATCGAGGTCCCGGCGGGGCCCGCGGGCGTCCCCCCACCAATCGGCTTGTACGCCCCAGAACGTGTTGGTCTCGTTCCAAACGCCGGCCACGTCGTTGTCCACGATATCGTTGTGGCGTCCCGTAAAGCTGCCCAGCAGGCCGAGCCGAATTCCGCGTACGTTGCGGGCGATGAGGTTCGAGTCCACGCGGGCGCTAAAGGCGGTGACCCGCACCGCGGCGTTGAAGCGGTGATCCGCGATCACGTTCCCCGCGATCGTGGCCGTTCCCGCAGCGATGTTAAGTGCGGCCACGGCCGTGTCCATGCCGCCACCGAACCCCGCGCCCGAGACGCTGTCCCCGCGCCCGGTGAAGGATGACGTGAAGGACGTTCCGACGAGGTTTACGGCGGCGCGGTTGGCGCGGAACACCGATCCGGTCACGCTCAGGATGCCGCCGGCACCGGCGCCCGTGACCTGGATCGCGTACGGGACGGCCGACGTGCAGTTCTCGAACCGGCTCGCACTGACGCTGATCGTCAAGGTGGAATCGCCCTGCACGCACGCTCCCTGCAGGGGATTGAGTACCGTGTCCGCCACCAGCGTCAACCGATCGTGGTCCACTGCGTGGACGCCGGTGAGCGCGCTTTCGATCCGCGTCCCTTGCACCAGCACCTTCGAGCGCCGCAGCCGGACCGCGTCGCGTCCGCCCACAACGCGGTTGTTCAGCGTCTGGGCGCCGAATACGGTGGAATCGGTCGGATTTACGACGTCGATGAAGCGCATCGCGTGCATCGGTGAGCCCGTGACCCCCGTGGTGTCCCGGAACGTATTGTCTCGTACAAGATGCTGCCGAGACGCCTGGAGCAGGAGCGCCGCCCACTCGAACAACACGCTGCCGTCGAAGACCTCCCCGTTCAACCCCAGCGGTCTGGTGTCGAAGGCGTTCGAGTCCACGACGGCCCCGTTCCCGCCCTGGACTACGACCAGCTGCTGGCGCCCCGCCAAATTATTACCCACGATCGCCGCGCCGGGGCTCGAGTCCGCGAGAATCTGCGGCCCCTGGGTGCCCCGCACGAAGGTGCGCTGCACCCGCGCGTTGCTCTCGCGCAGCAGGCGAATGCCGGCCCCGGGTTCGCTTCCCGCCACGCTGTCCACGGTCTGCACTTTCACCGAATCGATCGTGGCTCCGGCGCCGTCGCGCAACCGGATGCCGTACCCCCGTACGTTCCGTACGTCCACCCGGCTCACGAGCGCTCCCGAGAGCGAGCTGTCGATCGCGATGCCGCGCCCCACGCGCCCGCCGACGGTCCCGGGCGGATTCACGAACACGTTGACGACCTGGACGTCCGAGTGGACCGCTTCGATGGCGGGACCGTCCACGGTGTGCTGGATCGCCAGGTTCTTGATGACGACGGGGGCGATCGTATGCGCGAGAATCCCGGCCGCGCCGGAATCGTGTGAAACCAGGGGCAACGACAGCGGGTCCAGATTGTTCGCCGCGAACGCCGAGTCGTCGCCGAGCAAGGTCACGCGGCGCGTCAGGGCCACGGTCTCGGAGTAGTCTTCCGCGCCCTTGCGGACCAGGACGGTATCGTTGGCGTCGGCGGCGACCACGCCGTCCTGGATCCTGGCGTAGGGGCGCCGCCTCGTGCCCACCCGCACCGGGGTGACGACGCCGTTGTCCACGTAGAGCAGCGTGGGATTCCGGACGACCAGGTCGAGGGTGGCGACCAGCGTGTCGGCGGCGGCCACGATTGACGCCGTGCCGAACGCCAGGGACGTGACGACGCCTGTGCTCGACACGCCCGCGACGACGCTGTTCGTCGAGCTCCAGCCGACCGGGAAACCGGAGATCGCGTTGCCCCGGGCGTTACGCACCGTGGCTGCATACGGGATCTGCTGCCCCAGGGCGGTCATGGTATCGCGCGCCACATCGAGAACGACGGACGCGGGACGATTCGGCGAATGAATCAAGACCGAATCGCGCAGGCTGGGGTCGAACGGACTGGTGGCGCGCACGACGGCCGTCCCCGTGTCGAGCGCGATGACGGTGCCGGTCGTCGTGACGCGGGCGACGAGCGAGGCGTCGCTGGTCCACGTCACCGAGGTCGGCGGCAAGACGTCGCCGCGCTTGTTGCGGATGTCCACCGGCAAGAGCAGCGAGTCGTCCAGGCTCGCCAGCACGGCGCTGTCGGGCAGGATCGAGAGCGTCACGGGCACGTTGAGCACACGCACGCGCGACGTGTCGGCGAGGGGGTCAACGGACGCGATCATGCGCACCGTACCCACGCCGCGGGCGACCACCCAGCCGGTGTTGGTCACCCTCGCCAACGTCGAATCCGGCGTGCTCCACGCAATCGCGGCGCCCGAGATCGGGTCGCCCCGACTATTCTGCGCGTTGGCCACGAAACGCACCGAGTCGCCCAGGTTGGGAATCGTGGCGCTGTCGGGCGTGACGGCGAGCGACTTCGCGTCGTTCCGCACCGTCACCTCGACGGTGCCGGTGGCGCCGTCGAGCAACGCCAGGATCTGCGCCGTTCCTGTAGACAACCCCGTCACGACACCCACTGGAGATACCCGCACGACGCCGAGCGTGTCCGTGGTCGCGAACCTCGGCTCGCCGTTCACCACCCTGTTCCCCAGCGAGTCCACGCCGTACGCCCCGAAGATCAGGCTATCGCCGAGGGCGGTGATCGGCGGGAAGGAGCTGGGGAAGATCACGACATGTCTCGCCCGCTGGTCCACGACCACACGCAGGCTGTCGACCACGGTCCCGCTGCGCGCACGCACGTACGTCGTGTCGTTGGCGCCGGCCGTCACGACGCCGGCCGTGTCCACGCTCGCGATATTGGCGTTGACGCTTTGCCAGGTGACGGCCCCGCCCGAGATCGGGCTGCCGCCCGCGTCCAGCGCCGTCGCCACAACGGTCTGCTGGGCGCCCAACGCGTCGAAGAACAGGCCGGGCGGCGCGAATGTGAAGCGGGCGAGCCGCTGCCGCACGACGACCATCGCCGTGGCGGTGACGCGGTCAGCGATCGCACGCACGGTCGCCGAGCCGCCCTTCCGGGCGACCACGCGATGCGAGACGGGGTTCACCTGCGCGACGCTCGTGTCGGAGGACTCCCAGATGAACGGAACGCCGGGGAGGGGGTTGCCCGCGGCGTCGTATCCCGTGGCGACGAACGGGGCGGTCGAGTCGCCCAGGCTCCAGAGCGTATCGGTGGCTCGGTCGAGCGCCACGGAGCCCACCACCACCCGGAGGTCGACGGTGTCGGTCGGTCCGGGAAAGGGCACGAGCGCGCTTTCCAGACGGATCGTCAGCCGGGCCGTTCCCCAGTGCAGGGCGACGAGCGAGTCGCCACCAGCGGTGACCGCGAGGATCGTGGGATCGGAGGAACCGAGCAGCAACCGGGGATGCGGGACCGAGTCCCCGTTCACCTCGACGGCGATGTCGGGGGCAACCCGGGTCCCGACGACCAGCACGCTGTCCCCACCGAACGAAAACCGAACAGTCGTGCGCCCCGGCGGGCCGACGACGTCGGCCAGCCCACACGACGCCACTTGCAGCGCCGCCAGCATGCCGGCGGCCATCGAGCGGGAGTAGGGCACAGTGATACCATGGGTTACGGGCGCGCCCCAAGGTGTGTGTTGCCTCGCCGCCGGGCAAGAGCCCGCATCACAAATTTGGGATGCGCTCGAGCCGGGCCCCGCCGGCCGCCGTCACGGGCTGGATGGTCGGCTCTCTGCCGTACGCCTTGGCGAACGCCCGGGTCACGGCGTTCGTGACGCGCGTCACGTTCGCTCCCCGATTGTCCCCCTTCCCCACCAGCACGACCACCGCCCCTCCCCACCCCGCCCCCGTGAGCCGCGCGCCCCACGCCCCGGCCCGCTTGGCCGCGGCGACCACGAGATCGAGCTCCGGCGCACTGCACTCGTACAGCCGCCGGCACGACTCGTGGGATTCGTACAGCAGCTGCCCGAACTGCTTGAGCCTCCCCTGTCCGAGTAACTGGGCGCCGAACCGGGTGCGTGCCGTCTCGCCCACGACGTGAACCGCGCGCGAGCGGAACGGCTCCTTCACCGCCTTCTTGAGGCGCGCCAGCCACTCCGCGGGCCAGCTCGCGAGCCACACCAGTTCCGGCAGCTCCACCTTGAGCCGCCGCACCGCCGCCTCACACTCCGCGCGCCGCTCGTTGAGCGCGCCGTTCCGCAGCTCGTGCCGCACTCCCGTGTCCACCAGCAGGAGCCGGCCTTTGAACGGGATGTGGCGCGTCTCGAGCGAAGCGCACTCGAGCAGCAGGGCGTGATTCGGCTTCGCCAGGGCCGCGATCGCCTGGTCCATCACGCCGCAGCGCACGCCCACGTGGTCGTGCTCGGCGCGGAACGCGATGCCCGCGATCTGCCGCGCCGTGAGGTTGGCGCCGGCGAGCGCGGACAGCGCGTGCGCCGCCGACACGGTCAGCGCCGCCGAGGACGAGAGTCCGGCGCCGATCGGCACGTCCGACGCCACTGCCAGGCGCACGCCGCCCCCCGGCGGGAGCGCGTTGGCCGTCCACAGCTCGCGCAGCACACCCGCGGCGTACGCGGCCCAGCCGTCGGGCAGCTGCTCCTGCCAGCGCGCGCGCACGAGTTGCCCGTCGCGCGTGGACACGGCCTCGAGCATTCCCGGCTCGGCGGGGCCAACGGCGGCGGTGGTGCGCTGGGCGATCGCGATCGGCAGCACCGGGCCACCGTTGTAGTCGGTGTGCTCGCCGATCAAGTTCACGCGGCCGGGCGCCGACGCGGCGACGCGCGGCGCCGCGCCGAACGCTTTTTGGAACAGAGCTATCGCCGGAGCTGGCATCGGTTTGACAAGGGTTGGCGCCAATGCTACCCTATGCCAGCCGGTTTCACCATCTCCCCTTTCGCTTTCCGGAGAACTTACGTATGCGGCGGTTTGCGTTCTTGCTGTTCGCCGGAGTCCCGTCGCTCGCCCTGGCCCAGGGCTTCGGCGTCTATGAGCACAACACCTGCGCCATGGGGCGAGCCGGCGTGACCGCCGCAACTCCCTGCGCCGACGGCTCCGCGATCTTTTTCAGCCCGGCCGGCCTCGCCGGGCTCGCCGGGACGCACGCCAGCGCCGGCGTGACGCTGATCGGGGCCCAAGGCAACTTCACCGACGATTTCCTCGCGCATCAGACCGACCTCGACAATCCGATCATTCCCGTTCCCAACATTTACGTCACGCACGCCTTCTCGCCCAAGCTGACGGCGGGGATCGGCCTGTTCGCGCCCTACGGGCTCGAGACCAAATGGCCCACCGACGGGTTCGACGGCCGGTTCGTCGGCTACAACACGAAGATCCGCTCCATCTACATCCAGCCCACCGTCGGCTACCAGGTGCATCCCCGGCTCAAGGTCGGCGTCGGCGTCGCCTATATCACCAGCCGGCTGGAGCTGCACCAGCGGGCCGACCTGTCCACACAGCCGGTCCCGGCAGCGCTCGCCGCCCTGTTCCCGCTGCCCCTGCCGCCGGGCACCAGGTTCTCGGCGCTCGGGGTACCGACCGGAACCGACTTCGCCGACGCAACGCTCGAGGCGACCGGCACCGGGTTCGCCGTGAACTTCGGCGCCATCCTCAAGGTCAGCGACCGGCTCACGATCGGCGGCCATTGGTTGACCCGCAAGACGATCACGTACGACGGCACCGACGTCTTCGACACGGTCCACACGAACCTGTTTCTCCCGGTCGCCATCGGCCCGCTGCCCGCCGGATACGCGATCGACAACCTGCTGGCCCCGCAGTTCCTCCCCGACAGCGCGCTCGACGACGGCAACGTCGGGACGTCGATCACCATGCCGCCTCAGGGGAGCATCGGATTCGCCTACAAGGTCAACGACGAGTGGACGGTGATGGCGGACTACCACCTGGTGGTCTGGGGGTGGTTCAACGCCGTCGCCATCGACTTCGAGAACCCGCGGACGCCGGACATCACGCTCACCCCGCAGAACAAGGACACGCACGGCTTCCGCTTCGGAGCCGAGTACCAGTACTCCCCCAAGGTGCAACTGCGGGGCGGGTACCTGTACCATACGGGCGCATCGCCGGCGAACTTCGTGACGCCGCTGTTGCCGGAAGGCCCGCGCAACGAGTTCACGCTGGGCGGCGGATTCACGCTCACGCCCAAGCTGCACGGCGACCTGGCCTATCAGTACATCAAGCAGAATGACCGGCGGGGGACCGTGAACTTCAGCCTCGGCAACACCGGGCTCTATAGCTTCTCGGCGCACCTGTTCGCCGCCGGGTTGGCCTACACCTTCTAGGGGAGCGCGACCCATGACACGGACGACCATCTTCGCGGCCGCCGCCCTGGGGCTCCTCCTCGGCGCCGCAGCCTGCGACAACGACCAATTGATTCGGCCGGTGAGCACGATCCCGATCGATCCCCTGTTCGAGCGCTACGTCTCGATGGGCAACTCGATCACGGCGGGGTTCCAGTCGGCCGGGATCCTCGACAGCACCCAGCTGCAAGCGTACCCGGTGCTCCTGGCGCGGGCGATGAAGTCGCCGTTCTACGCGCCCCTGCTGAACCGTCCCGGGTGCCCGCCGCCGTACGACTCGGTGTTTGCCGCCGCGGGCCCACATCGCATCTCGGCCATCCCGTGCGCGCTGCGCGAGATCCCGCGCATCCCGCCGCCGTACATCAGCAACGTCGCGGTCCCGGGAGCGTGGGTGATCGACGGATACGCCAACGGCACGGGCGCGCACTCGAACGACCTGACCACGTTCATTCTCGGCGGGCAAACGCAGGCTCAGGCGATGCAGCGCGCCGACCCGACGTTCGTCACACTCTGGCTCGGGAACAACGACGTGCTTGGCCCCGCGACCAGTATGACGAACGGGGGTGACACCACGCTCATCACCGACACCACGGTGTTCAAGCAACGCTACACCGCCGTGCTCGACTCCATCGATGCCACACGGGCGTCGGGCAAGGGCGTGTTGATCGGCGTCGCGAACGTGACGTTGATTCCCTACTTCTCGAAGGGCGACGTCTACTTCTTCATCAAGGTCGGCACGGCCAACTTCCCGACGAACTTCCAGGTCGCGCCCAACTGCGCGCCCGACACCCTCGGTGGGCAGGGGACCACGACGCTGGTGCCGTTCCCCTACGGTCTGGGATTGGTCGGGGCAGCACGGGCCAATCCGGGCAACACCTACACCCTCGACTGCAGTGTGGCGCAGGTGATCGTGCCCAGGGAACGGGTGCGCTTGATCATGGCGGTCACGTCGTACAACGCGTTCATCGCGGCGCAGGCGACGGCGCGCGGATACGCGTACGCCGATCCGAACCTGCTGTTTGGCGCCTTGCCCCCCGGCGCGATTCCCCCCTTCCCCAACACGGCGGGCCCGGACGCCGTCACGCGGCCTTTCGGGGACTACTTCAGCCGCGACGGCGTCCATCCGAGCGCCCTGGCCCACAAGCTGGTGGCGAACGCGCTGGTGCAGGCGATCAACGCGAAGTACACCACGGCGATCCCGGCGATTCCCTGAGCCCGAACCTCACCGCAGGGACGGGGTAACCGACACGGCACCCGGCGACGCGCCGGGTGCCGTTCTGCTAAACCCCGGGCCGGCGCCCGGGGTCAGGAAGGCACCGTACCGATCCCGATGAGCTATGCACGACTGCTCATGGCCGGAGTCCTCCTAACCCCGGGCGCAAGCCCGGGGTTGGCACAGACCGTGCCCCGCACCGACACGCCGCGGGCGGGCGCGCTGCGCGTGACGTTCGACCCGCGCATCGAGACCTGGCTGGCGCGCGACGCGCCGTTCACCGGCGATTCCGCGAGCGCCTGGTTCCCCTCCGTCACCCGGCTCGAGCGCGACGTGCGCGCGGTCACCGGCCTCAGCGGCTACGGGGCGACTCTCGGCCGCACGGTGCTCGCCATCCGCGCCCAGCGACGCGTCACGCCGATCGGCCTCGAGTACGGAGTCACCAGCCGGCTGTCCCTGGGCGTTACGGTCCCGCTGGTGCGCGTCGAAGTGCGCGAGGGGTTCCGCGTGAGCCCGCCCGGCTCGAACCTCGGTCTCTTGCCCCGGCTCGCCGCCGATTCGGTCCGATACGGTGCCTTCTTCGGGCACCTCGACGCAGCGCTGGCCTCGCTCGGCGACAGTATCGCCGCCGGAGCGTACGGCTGCCCCGGCGGGCCGAGCTGCCTGCGCGCCCAGGCCCTCCAGGCGCAGGGACAGGAGCTGCGCGACGCGCTGTACCGCGCGGTGTACGGCACGGCGGACACGCTCGCGCAGTACCTGCCGCTCGAGGATTCGGAGGCGGGCCGGAGTATCGCCGCGATCATCGCGGGCTTGGAGCGGGCGCTCACCGACACATTCCGCGTCGTGCAGTTCTCGAGGGATACGTTCCTGTTCCCGCTGTCGCCCGCGTCGGGCGCGGTGTTGGACAGCGTGCTCACCGCCCGAATGAGCGCGCTCGAACTTGCTCCCTACGGGACGAGTACGGCGAGACGCCTGCGCTACTTTCCGGGCGATGCGGAGGTGACCGCCAAGTACCGGTTCGTCGTGCAGCGCAACTGGGCGGCCGCCGCAACGCTGCTCATCCGCCTGCCGACGGGCCACCAGGATTCCCCCAACGACGCGTTCGATGTGGCCACCGGCGACCACCAGACCGACGTCGAGCTGCGCGTGACGCAGGAAGCCACGCTGGCGCGCCGCATCTGGCTCAATCTCGCCCTCCGGGCGGGTCAGCAGCGTCCCGGCACCCGGGAGCGCCGGGTCGCACCGCAGGATTCCTGGCTCGTGCCGCGCGCCGCGCTGGCGAAACTCGACTGGGATCCGGGGGACTATCTCGCGGTGGACTTCGCGCCGCTGCTCCGCCTCGCCCAGCACCTCGCGGTCGGGGCGACGGCGGGATACTTCACCAAAGCCCGGGACCACTACCGCTTCACCAGCAGCGCCGACTCGGTCGCGCTCGCGACCGCCCTCGGCGCGCCGCGCGCGGCGAGCGTGCTCGACGCGGGCACATCGGAGCGGCGCGTGCGGCTCGGCGCCGCCCTGACCTACCTGGGACCGGACGTGGAAGGCGGGTTGTCCATCGAGCAGACCGTCAGCGCCGCCGGCGGGAAAGGGGGGGGGGCGATGCCGGTAGCGACGGTGTTCCGGATCGTCCTGCGGACTTCGCGGCTGCCGTTCTGAGCAGCTCGGCGGCGTGGCGCAGGGCGGTATCCATGTCGGCGTCACCCAGCATCCGCGCGATTTCTGTCACCCTCGACTGACCCTCGACAACCTCCACATCACTCGTGGCCAGGCCACCCTTCTTTCCCTTCGCGACCACGAGGTGGTGGTCGGCATACACCGCGATCTGCGGCAGGTGCGTGATCACGAGCGCCTGGCGCTCCCCGCGCGCCACCGCTGCCAGCGCCTCCCCTACCCGCCCGCCGACCTCCCCGCCGATGCCCTGATCTACCTCGTCGAACACGAGCGTGGGGACGGCATCGTGGGCCGCCAGGACGACTTTCAGCGCCAGCATCAGGCGCGACAACTCGCCCCCCGATGCGACTCGGGCGAGGGGCCGAGATCCCAATCCCGGGTTCAGCTCCACGTCAAACACCACCGCCTCCGCCCCATCGCCCCTGGGCGAAGGGAGAGGGGAGAGGGACGCGTCGAACCGCCCGCCCGGCATGCCGAGCGCGGGGAGCAGCTCGTTCACCGCCTCCGACAACCTCTCAGATCCTTCCTTACGTTTCTTGCTGAGCGCCGCGCAGGCGCGCGCGAACTCCTGGGCGGCGGCGGCCCGCTGGTCGGCGATGGTGCGCAGGTCCAGGTCCGCCGTGTCGAGCAGCTCCAGCTCGCGCGCCGACGTGTCGCGCGTCGCGAGCACGTCGGCGAGCGAGGGGCCGTACTTCTGCTGCAGCCGGAAGAGCAGGTCGCGCCGCTGCTCGACGCCGGCGAGGCGCTCGGGGTCGCCCTCGAGCGCGGTCGCATACTCGCGTGCCGCCTGGCCCAGCTCCTCGACGTTGGCGAACGCCCCGTCGAGCAGCTCCTGCCACTTCCCCACCGAGGGGTCGAGCCGCTGGAGGCTCGCGAGGATCTTCTGCGCCCGCGTGAGCCCCGAGGAGTCGACCGCTTCCTCCAGCTCGCGCGACAGCCGGCCCAGCTCGTCGGCGTGGGCCAGGCGCTTTGCCTCGGTCTCGAGCGCCTCGTCCTCACCGACCTTGGGCGCGGCCTTCTCGATCTCCTGCACGACATGCCGCAGGTAATCGGCCTTGCGGCGCACGTCCTCCTGCCTGGCCCGCAGCTCCGCCTCGCGTTGCTCGAGATCGGTGAGGCGCCCGTGGGCGTCCCGCACGGCCACGCGCTCGACGGCGGCATCGGCGTAGGCGTCGAGGATGTCGCGCTGGGCCTCGGGGCGGAGCAGCGACTGCGTTTCGTGCTGGCCGTGCAGGTCCACGAGCAGGGCGCCGATGTCGGCCAACATGCCGACGGTAGCGGGGGAACCGTTGATCCAGGCTCTGGACCGCCCCTCCGCCGTCACCTCGCGTTTCAGGAGGACGGTACCTTCGTCGACCTCCACACCCAGGGCGGCGAAGGACGGCGCAAGATGGCGTACGGCGGCGGGGGCGAATGCAAAGGCCCCTTCCACGACGGTTCTCTGGGCGCCCGGCCGGACGGCGTCCGCGGAAGCGCGCTCGCCGAGCAGCAGGGCGAGGGCGTCCACCAGCATTGACTTCCCGGCGCCGGTTTCGCCGGTGAGGACGTTGAGGCCGGGCTGGAGGGGGAGGGTGACGTCGGCGATGACGGCGAGGTCGCGGACGCGCAGCTCCGTGAGCACTACTTGCGCTCGCGGTCGGAGAGGTCGCCCCACTGGAGCTTCTTCCGCATGCGCGCGAAGAAGCCCTCGGGCCCGAGCCGGATCAGGAGCACCGGCCGGTCGGCGCGCTTCACGAGCAGCCGCTCACCCGGCTGCATCGTGGTCCCGACCTGGCCGTCCAGGGAGACGAGCACTTCCTCGGTCCACGGCGGAATCGGCTCGACCGACACGCTGGCCTGGGCCGGCAGGACCAGCGGGCGCACGGCGAGGGTGTGGGGGCAGATGGCGGTGACGACGATCGCGTCCACCCCGGGGACGACGATGGGGCCGCCCGCGGACATCGAGTAGGCGGTGGACCCGGTGGGCGTGGAGACGATGATGCCGTCGGACGAGTACTGCCCCACTTCGTCGCCGTCCACGACGACCTTGAGCCGCACCACGCGGGCGACGCCGCCCTTGTGGACGACGGCGTCGTTCAGCACCACCGGCTCGACGCGCATCTTGCCCGCCCGGTCGACGATGGCGGGCTGCAGCGCGAGGCGCGCCTCGGTGGCGTAGGCCTGGCGTACGATCGCGTCGAGCGCCCAATCGAGCCGCGTGGACGACGTGCTGGTGAGGAACCCCACGCGCCCGAGGTTCACGCCGAGGATCGGGGTGTTGGCGCCGTTCAGGGCGCGGGCCCCGCGCAGCAGGGTGCCGTCGCCGCCGAGGGTAAGGAGGCAATCGAGCACGCCCGCCTGGGCCAAGGTGGCGGGTTTGGGGTCCGGCCACAGCGGGAGCAGGCTCTCCTCGGCGTAGGGCGTGAAGCCGAGCCGGCCCGCCGCCCGGGCGAGGGTCGCGAGGAGAGTCCCGAGGTCCGAGTAGCTGGGGTTGCCGACGACCCCGACGTTCATCGCGGCGTGAGCGACTCTTCCGCGGCGAGGGCACGAATGCGGGCGGCGATGCCGGACCCCGTGAGCCCGACGTCGGCGAGCTGCTGGGCACGGGGCGCGTGCTCGTAGGTGCGGTCGGGGACGCCGAGCGCCACGACGCGCACGTCGGGCGCCGTGGTCTGCGCCAGGCCGGCCAGCGCCGCGCCGAAACCGTTCACGACCGTCCCGTCCTCGACGGTGACGAGCAGCTTGTGGTCGTGCACCAGCGCGTCCAGCATTTCCCGGTCCATCGGCTTCAGGAAGCGGGCGTTCACGACGGTGATGTCGAGCCCTTCGGCCGCCAGGGCGTCGGCCGCCTCGAGCGCCGGCTTGCACATCACGCCCACGGCGAGCAGCGCGCAGTCCTTTCCCTTGCGCAGCAGCTCCCAGGAGCCGTAGGGCACCGCCGCGACCTCCGCGGCGGGGGGCGCCTCGCCGGGCGCCTTGTCGCGCGGATACCGCAGCGAGAACGGCCCTTCGGCGTGCGCCAGGGCGCAACGCAGCAGGCCGATCAGCTCCGCCCCGTCCTTCGGCGCCGTCACCGTCATGTGCGGCACGGCGAGCATGTACGCGATGTCGTACAGCCCCATGTGCGTCTGGCCGTCCTCGCCCACCATGCCGGCGCGGTCCAGGCAGAAGATCACGGGGAGCTTCTGGATCGCGACGTCGTGAATGATCGAGTCGTAGGCGCGCTGCAGGAACGTCGAGTAGATCGCGACGATCGGCCGCACGCCCTGCGTCGCGAGCCCCGCCGCAAAGGTGGTGGCGTGCGCCTCCGCGATCCCCACGTCGAAGAACCGGGCCGGCCATTTTTTCTGGAAGGTGTTCGTTCCCGTGCCCGACGGCATCGCCGCGGTGATCGTGACGAACCCGGGGTTCTCCGCGGCGAGCTGCGTGATCGCCTCGCCGAAGATCTTCGTCCACTGCGACGCGCCGGGGTTGACCGGCTTGAGCTTGCCCGTCACCGGATCGTAGGGGGCGCGGGCGTGGTACTTCTCGAGATCGGGCTCGGGGAGCGGGAAGCCCTTCCCCTTCTCGGTGATGACGTGCACGACGCGCGGCCCCTTCAGCGTCTTCACGATCTCGAACGCCTGGAGCATCTGCTCGATGTTGTGCCCGTCGATCGGCCCGAAGTAGCGGAAGCCCAGCTCCTCGAACAGCATCCCCGGCGACCAGAGGTTCTTGACGCTCTCCTCGACGGTCTTGGCGAAGTCCACGAGCTTGGGCCCGCCGACGAGATGCGACGCCTTCTCGATCATCCCCTTGACCCACTCGCGCAGCCGCACCGTGAAGGGATTCGCGATGATCGAGCCGAGGTACTTGTTGATGGCCCCGACGTTCGGGGCGATGGACATGCCGTTGTCGTTCAGCACCAGGATGATGTCGCGGCCCGAGTGCCCCGCGTTATTCATCGCCTCGTAGGGCAGCCCGCACGTCATCGCGCCGTCGCCCACGACGGCCACGACCTTGAAATCCTCGCCCTTCAGGTCGCGCGCCGTCGCCATGCCGAACGCCGCCGAGAGACCGGTGCCGGCGTGGCCGGCGCCGAACTGGTCGTGCTCGCTCTCGCTGCGCCGCAGGAACCCCGACAGCCCGCCCGGCTGGCGCAGCGTGGGGAGACGGTCGTTCCGCCCGGTGAGGATCTTCCACGGGTACCCCTGGTGGCCCACGTCCCACACGATCTTGTCGCGCGGGGAGTCGAAGGCCCGGCACAGCGCGACGGTCAGCTCCACCACGCCCAACCCCGCGCCGATGTGGCCGCCGGTCTGAGACACGACGTCGATGAGCCGCTGACGCACCTCGGTGGCGAGCGCGGGCAGATCCTGGCGCGGGAGCGCCTTGACGTCGGCGGGGCCCTGAATCCGTTCAAGGAGAGACACTGTGCTCCTTTTAGTTTGGCCTCGTCACAATGTAGTGAGCCAGCTCCACCAGCGTAGGGGAAACTAACCCCGCTTCCCGCAGCCGGTCTACCGCCTTCGCCGCCAGCCGCTCGGCCTCGGCGCGGGCGGCGCCCACGCCCAGCAACGTCACGAACGTGGCCTTGGCGCGGGCGGCGTCCTTGCCCGCGGTTTTGCCCAGCTGGTCGGAGGTGGCGGTGGCGTCGAGCACGTCGTCGGCGATCTGGAACGCGAGGCCGATGGCGTCGCCGTACGCCCGCAGCGCTTCGATATGCACCCGCCCGATCCCCTCACCCGCCGCCAGCCCGCCGATCACGCACGACGCCGCGATCAAGGCGCCGGTCTTCCGGCGGTGCACCTCCTCGAGCTGCCCGACCGGCAGGGTTTTCATCTCGGCCTCGAGGTCCAGGGCCTGGCCGCCGATCATCCCCCCTGCTCCGGCGGCTCGGAACAGCTCGAGGGCGATCTCCCGCCGCCGCTCCTCCGGCAGGTCCAACGCGCCGAGGCCGCTGGCCAGCACGCGGGCCGCCAGCGCCACCATCTGGTAGCCGGCCCGGGTCGCGCGCGGCACGTCGAACGCGCGGTGCGCCGTCGGGCGGCCCCGGCGCAGGTCGTCGTCGTCCATGCAGGGGAGATCGTCGTGCACCAGGGAATAGGCGTGAACCACCTCGACCGCCGCCGCCAGCTCGGCGACCGCGGGGGGTGGCGCGCTGCCGCCGAGCGCCTCGTGCGACGCGAACACCAACGTGGGGCGAAGCCGCTTCCCTTCGCCGAGGAGACTGTACCGGATCACGGGATCGCCGCGCGCCGCCCAGGCGTCGAGCACCGCATCCACGCGGGCGCGCGCATCGGCGAGGTAGGCGGCGAGCCCGCGGCTAGCGGTCGGCGCCTTCAACCTTGAGAGCCTTCTTGACCTTCAGCTCGGCCTCGGCCAGCTGCTCGCGAGCGGCGCGCAGCCGCTCGACGCCCTCCTCGAACAGCTTGAGCGCCGCGTCCAGATCGAGGTCCTCCGCCTCGAGCCGGCGCACGATCTCTTCCAGGCGCTCAAGCTGCTTGCCAAAGTCCATCAGGCCTCACCCCCGGCCTCACCCCCTGACCTGGCCTCACCCCCTGACCCCCTCTCCACTACGTGGAGAGGGGGAACGGTGGGTTGGACTCTGGCGGCGACTTCCCCGTCCGTGACGCGCAGCTGGAATTCCCGGCCTTCGGGGAGCTGAGCCACGCGCTTGAGCACGCGGCCGTCCGCATCGCGGGCGACGGCGTAGCCGCGGGCCAGGATCCTGAGCGGGCTGAGCGCATCCAGGCGTGCGCCGTGCGCGGCGAGCAGCGCGCGGGAACGCTCGAGGCGGAACTGGATCGCCCCTGTCAGGCGATCGGCCGTGCGGTCCAACCGGTCGACCGCGCGCTGCGAGCGCTGGGTCAACCCGCGCGCGAGGCGCTGCGCGAGGTGGGCGACGTGGCCGAGCACTTCGACGCGGTCGGGCGTCGCGGCTTCGGCGGCGGCCGATGGCGTGGGAGCGCGCAGGTCGGCGACGAGGTCGCACAGCGTCACGTCGGTCTCGTGGCCCACCGCCGAGATCACGGGGACCGGGACGGCTGCGAGGGCGCGGGCCACCCGCTCGCTGTTGAAGGCCCACAGGTCTTCGGCGGCGCCGCCGCCGCGCCCCACGATCGCGACGTCCGCCTCGACGCGCGCGACGCGCGCCAGGGCCGCGCACACCGACGCCTCGGCCCCCTCGCCCTGCACCTTCGCGGGCACGACCACCAGCTCGGCGATCGGCCAGCGCCGGGTCACCACGGCGTGAATGTCGCGCAGCGCCGCGCCGTCGGGGCTCGTCACCACCGCGATGCGGCGCGGGAACGGCGGCAGGCGGCGCTTGCGGGCGGGATCGAGCAGGCCGTCCTTGAACAGCGCCGCCCGGGCCTTCTCGAACGCGAGCTTCCACAGGCCGCCCTGCTCGGTCGAGAGCAGCTCGCGCACCGTGAGATGGAACTCGCCCTTCTCGTCGTAGATCGTGGGCCGGGCGAAGGCGAAGACCTGGGTCCCATCGGCCGGGGGCCCGGGCAGCCCGCGATTGTCGTTGCGGAACATCACGCACCGGATCTGCGCGATCTTGTCGCGCAGCGAGAAATACCAGTGGCCCGAGCGCCAGGCCTTGAAGCCGGTGACTTCTCCGCGCACCCACAGCGGCGGGAGACCCGCCTCGACCACGGCGCGGGCGCGGCGGGTGACCTCGCTCACCGTCCATGCCCCCTCGGCCGAGGCCGCGGCGAAGAGGTCTAAGGGTGCGCCCATTGCTGCGCGGCCTGGACGGTGTTGTAGAGCAGCATCGTGATCGTCATCGGGCCCACCCCGCCCGGGACCGGCGTGATGGCGCCTGCGATCTTCTTGGCCTCCGCGAACTTTACGTCGCCCACCAGGCGGTACCCCTGCTTGAGGGAGGGATCGTCCACCCGGTTCACGCCCACGTCGATCACGACGGCGCCCGGCTTGATCATGTCGCCGGTCACGAACTCGGGCTTGCCGATCGCCACGATCAGGATGTCGGCCTGGCGCGTGACGCTGCCGATGTCGCGGGTGCGTGAATGGCACACGGTGACGGTGGCGTTGCCGCCGGGGCCGTTTTGCAGCAGCAGCGCCGCCATGGGCCGGCCGACGAGATTCGAGCGCCCCACGACGACCGCGTGGCGGCCCGCGGGATCCACGTCGCTGCGGAGCAGCAGCTGCTGCACGCCGTAGGGCGTCGCCGGCCGGAACCCGGAGGGGTCGCCGATCGACACCTTCCCCACGTTCTCGGCATGGAATCCGTCCACGTCCTTGGCCGGGTCGATGCGTCGCAGCACGCGGTGCTCGTCGATCTGCGCGGGCAGCGGGAGCTGGACCAGGATGCCGTGGATCTTGTGGTCGAGATTGAGCCGCTCGAGCAGGGCGAGGAGATCGCCTTCGGTCGTGTCCTTGGGGAGCTTGATCGTCTCGTGGTACAGTCCCGCCTCGTCGCAGGCCTTGCCCTTCATGCGCACGTAGACCTGGGAGGCGGGATTGTCGCCGACGAGGACCGCGGCGAGCCCGGGCGTGACGCCGCGCCGCTTGAGCGCGGCGATCTCCCCCGCCAGTTCGGCCCGCATCGTTTTGGCGATCGCATTCCCATCGATCAGCTTGGCGCTAGCGGGCAAAATCCACCGCCCGCGTCTCCCGGATCACCACCACCCGAATCTGCCCCGGATACTGCAGCTCGCGCTCGATCTTGCGGGCGATCTGGTCGGTCAGCTGGGCCGCCGCGGCGTCGTTGACCGCTTCCGGCGTCACCACCACGCGCACCTCGCGCCCCGCCTGGATGGCGAAGACCTTCTCGACGCCGGGGAATTCGGCGGCGATCTGCTCCAGCTGCGTCAGGCGCTTGACGTACGTCTCGAACGCCTCGCGCCGCGCCCCGGGGCGCGAGCCCGACACCGCGTCGGCCGCCTGCACCAGCACGCTGACCGGCGACTCGTGCGGGATGTCGTCGTGGTGCGCGGCGATGCAGTTGATCACCACCGGGTGCTCCCCGAACCTGGTCGCGACCTCGACGCCGAGCTGGACGTGGGTCCCGTCGTGCTCGTGGGTCAGCACCTTCCCGATGTCGTGCAGCAGGCCGCCGCGCTTGGCGAGCTGCACGTCCAGCTTCAGCTCGGCCGCCATGATACCGGCGAGCCAGGCGACCTCCTTCGAGTGTTCCAGGATGTTCTGGCCGTACGACGTCCGGTACTTCATCCGGCCGACGAGCTTCACCAGCTCGGCGTGCACGCCCCGGATCCCCGTCTCGTGCACCGCCTCTTCTCCGGCTTCGATGATGCCGGCGTCCACCTCGGCCTGGGCCTTCTTCACGACCTCCTCGATCCGCCCGGGGTGGATGCGCCCATCGCTGATGAGATGCTCCAGGGCGAGCCGGCCCACCTCGCGGCGCACGGGGTCGAAGCAGGAGACGACGACGGTGTCGGGCGTGTCGTCGATGATCACGTCCACGCCGGTCGCGGCCTCGAAGGCGCGGATGTTCCGGCCCTCGCGGCCGATGATGCGCCCTTTCATCTCGTCGGACGGCAGGGGCACGGCGGCGATGCTCGACTCGGCGGTCTGCTCGGCGGCGATGCGCTGGATGGCGAGCGCCACGATCTTCTTGGCCTCGCGGTCGGCGTTCTTCTTGGCCTGCTCCTTGATGTCGCGCACCAGGGCGGCCGCGTCGTTGCGCGCGCCGTCCTCGAGCTGCCGCACCAGCTCCTGCTTCGCGTCCTGGGCGGAGAGCCCCGCCACCTGTTCGAGGCGGGCGAGGATCTCCTGCTCCTTGCGGCCGATGGCGCCGGCGCGCTGCTCCACCTGCTGCTCGCGCCGGCGCAGCTCCTCGCCGCGCCGGTCGACGTCGGCCAGCTTCTGGTCGAGACTGCGGTGCAGCGCCTCGCGCGCCGCCATCAGCTCTTCCTTGGCCGCGAGCACCGTGCGCTGGCGCGCCTCCTCGAGCACGCGGGCGCTCTCCTCGGCGGCGCGGCGCTGCAAGCGCCGCCCCAGAACGTAAAAGACCGCTCCCGCAGCGACGCCGCCGCCGAGAACGGCCGCCATCAGACTGGGCCACTCCGCCATAGATCTATACTCCAGCGCCCGCCGCTCCCGCTCGGGAACGGCAGCGGTTGTCGTCAGCCGGCGCTGAGCGCCTTGCGCTTCGCCGGCGGCAGCATCTTCGCGAGATCGTCGGCCACCGCCGCCAGCCGGGCGGCCACCTCGCGCTCGCTCTTCTTGGCCTGGAACAGCTCGTTGGTGATGTCCAGCGCCGCGAGGATGGCGGCCTTGTGCGACTCCACCATCGGCCCCTGGCTCAACACCCTCTTGAGCGCCTGATCCAGGTAGGCCGCGACCTCACGGGTGTACTCGGGCGGCAGATCAGAGCGCACCGTGTACTCCTCGCCCCCGATCATCACGCGCACCGCATGCTTCTTCGTGCTCATTTCGATGTGCCGCCCCCGTTTCCGCCAGCGGGCGTACGGGCTTGCTCCTCGAGGAACGCGAGCCGCTGCAGCAAGTCGTGTACGCGCGCGCGCGCCGCTTCCACGCGCTGGCGCAACGCCTTGTTCTCGGACTCGAGGGCGGGATCGGGGGTGGGCGCCGCCTTGCGCGACGCGCCGCCGCCTGCCTTCAGCTCGCCTTCGGCCTTGAGGGCGCGCGCGCGCCAGCCCGCGAGCTCCTCCGCCACGTCGCGCAGGATCGCTTCGAGCTGATCAATCGCCTCCCGAACCTCAAGCCTCTCTCCGACGTACGTCAAGCTGCTCCTCCAGCGCGCCCAGCATCCGGCCGAGCAGCGCGTCGACTTCCTTGTCCGTGAGCGTGCGGGCCGGATCGCGGAACGTGCAGCGCCACGTGACGCCCCGCGTTCCCGCCGGCAGTCCCGCGCCGCGATACTCGTCCAGCACGTCCAGCTGCTCGAGTAGCGCGCCACCCGCCGTCCGCAGCACCCCTTCGACCGCGGCCGCCGTCACCCCGCCCGGCAACACGAGCGACAGATCGCGCTGCACCGCCGGGTGCGCGGGCAGCGGGCGATACCGCACGGTCGCCGGCGGCCGGACCGCGATCCGCACCTCGAGTCCGAAGAGCGGCGCACCCCACTTCGGGGCGTCGGCGTCGAGCGGACCGGCCCACCCCCACACCTCTCCGCCATCTCGTTGCACCGCCACCCACCCCACCCCATCGGTTGCCGGTTGCACATCGCAGGAGGGGGCGGCGAGCCCTACAGCTAACTCAAAGTGGCGCTTTAGGTCCCATATGTCCATATCAGGTACTTTCGCACCCCCACCCTCGGACCAGTGGGGGGGCTCCCGCGCCCCAGTGAGCACGATCCCGACCCAGAGCTGCTCATCGGGAAGCCCACCCGACGTCCCCGCGCCCCGGGTCCCAGGCCCCGGTTTAAAGACCGTCCCCACCTCAAACAGCCGCACGTCCCGCTCCCCCGCGCGCCAGTTGTGCTCCACTCGTCGCACCAGGCCGGGCAGGAGCCGGCTGCGCAGGTGCGCCTCCTCGGCGGAGAGGGGGTTCCGGACGGCGATCGCCTCGGGGCCGTCGGGGGGGCCAAGCGGCAGCGTCCGGGCCTCGAGCAACCCGCTCCCCGCGCGCACCAGCTGCTCGCGCACCCGCCGCAGCGTCAGCTCGGAGGGCGCGTCGGGAACCGTGCCGGGCCGGTAGGGACGCAGCTCGTCGGGGAATGTGTCGTAGCCGCGCAGCCGGGCCACCTCCTCGATCAGGTCCACCTCGCGTGTCACGTCGGGACGCCACCCCGGCACCTGGACGGCGAGGCGCTCGTCCTTGGGCGCGACCACGAAGCCGAGGGCCGACAGCAGCCGCTCGATCTCGGCGCGCGGCACGTCGACGCCCAGGAGATGCGCGACGCGCGGGGGGCGGAGGAACACCGAGCGCGGGTGTTGCGGCTCGGGCCAGAGATCGAGCGGCGCTTCGCGCACCTCGCCGCCGGCGACGGCGCGGATCAGATCGATGGCGCGCCCCAACGCGTCCGGCATGCCGAGCATATCGATGCCGCGCTCGAACCGATAGCTCGACTCGCTCGAGAGACCGAGGGCGCGGCGCGTGCGGCGGATGCGCGTCGGCTGGAAGAAGGCGCACTCGAGCACCAGGTCGGTTGTGGACTCGGCGACCTCCGAATCGGCGCTGCCCATGACGCCTGCGACGATCGTGGGGCGCTCGGCGTCACAGATCGCGGTCATTTCGGGTGTCAGCTGTCGCTCGACGCCGTCCAATGTGACGATGCGTTCAGACGGCTTTGCTCGACGCACCACCACGGCCGGCCCGCGCAGCTTCGCCAGGTCGAACGCATGCAGCGGCTGGTTGACCTCGAGCAGGACGTAGTTGGTCGCGTCCACCACGTTGTTGATGGAGCGCTGGCCCACCGCCTCGAGCCGCTCGGCGAGCCAGGCGGGGCTCTTCCCCACCCTGACCCCGCGGATCACGGCGATCATGTAGCGCGGGGCGCCTTCCGGATCTTCGAGACGTACCTCCACGCCGTCCACCACACCCCGGGCGGAATGGCGGACTGGCGGAACGGCGGAAGGGGCGGACAGTCCGCCTTTCCGCCCTTCCGCCATTCCGACAGCAGGAAGCTTCACAGTCGCTCCCAATCCAGCCGCCAGTTCCCGCGCCACACCCTTGTGGCACAGGAGATCCGGTCTATTCGCCGGCACGTCGATGACGATCTGGTCGTCGGCGACCGGGACGGCATCGAGGAACGGGGTGCCGGGTGCAGCGGTGGTCTCGAGCTCAAGGATCCCCGCCTGGTCGGGGCCGAGGCCCAGCTCCTTGGCCGAGCACAGCATGCCGTTCGACTCGACGCCGCGGATCTTGCGGCGTTCCAGCCTTAACCCACCCGGAAGAGTCGCGCCCACCGGAGCAAAGGGATACGCTTTTCCTGCTTGCACATTGGGAGCTCCGCAGACGACCTCGAGAGGTGCTGCGCCACCGGCGTCCACAGAGCACAAAGTCAGCCGGTCGGCATTGGGGTGCTTCTTTACCTCGAGGACGCGCCCGATGCGCACGTCGCCCAGGTCGCGGTGCAGCGGCACGACGGCGTCCACGGGCGCGCACAGCATGCTCAGCCGGTTGGCGACCTCTCGCGCGTCGAGCGACCGACCGAGCAGCGCCTCGAGCCAGCGGCGCGAGACGATCATCGGGCGAACTGGCCGAGGAAGCGCACGTCGCTCTCGAGGAACAGGCGGATGTCGGGAATGCCGTGCCGGGTCATGGCGATGCGCTCGGGGCCCATGCCCCACGCGAATCCGGTGTACGTCTCGCTGTCCACGCCGCAGTTCTCGAGCACGGCCGGGTGCACCATCCCCGAGCCGAGGATCTCCATCCACCCCGACTGCTTGCACGCCGCGCACCCCGACCCCTTGCAGAGCTGGCATTGCACGTCCATCTCGGCCGACGGCTCGGTGAACGGGAAGTAGGACGGGCGGAACCGCACGACGGTGTCCCGTGAGAAAATGCGGCGCGCAAATGTCGAGAGCGTCGCCTTCAGGTCCACGAAGGTGATGCCGGCGTCCACGGCCAATCCTTCGATCTGCTCGAACACGGGCGAATGCGACGCGTCGAACGGATCGCGGCGGTAGCACCGCCCGGGAATCACCACGCGCACCGGCGGCTTGTAGGTCTCGAGGGTGCGGATCTGGACCGGGGAGGTGTGGGTGCGCAGCACGACGTCGCCGCCGAGGTAGAAGGAGTCCTGGGCGTCGAGCGCGGGGTGATCCTTGGGGAAGTTGAGCGCGTAGAAGTTGTAGCGCTCGGTCTCGGCCTCCGGGCCGACGGCGCGGGTGAAACCCAGCTCACGGAAGATGTCGCAGATCTCGTCCACCACCTGCGTGATGAGGTGGAGGCCGCCAGGCCAGCGCAGCCGGCCGGGCATAGTGAGATCGAGGTCGGCGGGGGCCGCCGCGCCGCGTGTGAGGGCGCGCTCGCGGGCGGCGAACGCGTCCTCCAGCTCGCGCTTCAGGGCGTTCGCCGTGCCCCCGACCGTTTTGCGGGAGGCCGCGTCCAGAGCGGGGAGGGTCTTGAGAATCTCGGTGAGGGCGCCGGCTTTGCGGCCCAGCAGCTCGGTCTTGAGCTGCTGGAGCCGGTGTTCGTCCGCCTGCGGGATTTCCTTCAGACGCTCCCGCAGCGCATCGAGGGCCGCGAGGAGGTCGCGCATGGTCAGAGCGCCTTCTTCGCGACCTCCGCCAGCTGCTCGAACGCCATCGGGTCGCGCACGGCGAGGTCGGCGAGCACCTTGCGGTTGATCTCGACGCCCGCCTTGCGGAGGCCGTTCATCAAGCGGTTGTAGGACAGCTCGTGCAGCCGCGCCGCCGCGTTGATCCGCGTGATCCAGAGCCGGCGGAAGTCGCCCTTCTTGCGGCGCCGGTCGCGGTAGGCGTACTTGGCCGCCCGCTCGGTGGCCTCCTTGGCGGCCTTCCACAGCTTGCTGCGCCCGCCCCAGTAGCCCTTGGCGAGCTTCATCACCTTGTTCTTGCGCTTCAGGCGCGCGACGTTGCTTTTGACGCGAGGCATGGGGTCTCCTTACGCCATCAGCAGACGCTTGAGGCGTCGATCCGCGTGCGACACGAGCGTCGCCTTGCGCAGGTGCCGCTTCCGCTTCGGATGCTTGCTGGTCAGGATGTGGCGCTTGTAGGCCCGGTAGCGGCGCAGCTTGCCGGAGCCGGTCACCCGGATCCGCTTCCGCAGGGCGCGCTTGGATTTCATCTTGGGCATCGGTTCCAATCCTCTACGGTGTCGGGTGTCAGGTGTCGGGTGTCGGCGGCTCAGGAGTACTCCCTGACACCCGGCACCAGGTACCCGACACCTTTTATTTCGGTGCCAGCACCATACTCATGTTGCGGCCCTCGAGCTTCGGGTCCTGCTCGATCTTCCCCACGTCCTTGAGCTCGGCGGCCACGCGGTCCAGCACTTCCCGGCCCAGCTCGATGTGGGCCATCTGCCGGCCGCGGTACATCATCGTCACTTTCACTTTGTTGCCGTCTTCCAGGAACTCGCGCGCGTGCCGCGTCTTGAACGCAAAATCGTGCTCGTCGATCCCGGGGCGATACTTCACTTCCTTCAGATGGATGACGTGCTGCTTCTTCTTGGCCGCCCGCGCCGCCTTCGCCTGCTCGAACTTGAACTTCCCGTAATCCATGATCTTCACGACCGGGGGCCGGGCGAGCGGTGCGACCTCCACCAGATCGAGGCCCCGTTCCTGCGCGGCCGCCAGGGCCTCATCGATCGTCAGCACCCCCAGCTGGTCGCCGTTGTCCGCGATCACGCGCACCGGACTGATCCGGATCTGCCGGTTGACGCGGGTCCGCGGCGCTCTGCTGTCGGGAATTGGCAGTGTGGTCGTCTCCCCGTTTAGGGCAATGAAAAAGCGGACCCAAGTCGCCCCGGATCCGCTGATCTCGCGCCCTCGTTCCTCGCTTTTTTTACAAACAAGCGGGGACAGGGGGTGAGGCCCAGAACCCTGGAGCACTCTCCCCACGGGAGAGGCGATGCGGGTGGGACGCCGCTGGCGCCCGCTTACCGTATTGTGGACCCGAAGTTAGCCGAGCCCCAGCGGGTTCACAAGGCCGAAGCCCTTCCCCTCGCGACCCAGCCGTCCCCCCACCACGACCGGGTCGTGCTCGAACACCAGCAACCACCCCTCCCCCTCCGCGCGCTGATACAGCCGGCGTTTACTCTCGAGGGTCACGAGCGGCTCCAAGTCGTAGCCCATGATCCAGGGCAGCGGCAGGTGCGCCGATGTCGGCACGAGGTCGGCCAGGAAGCAGGCTCGCTCGCCCCCGCTCTCGACCAGCACCGACTGATGAAACGGGACGTGACCAGGTGTGGGCAAGCAACGGATACCGGGGAGGGGCTCCGATTCACCATCCAACAACGTAAAAGCGACACCGTCGAAGTTATGCGTCAAATAACTCCCCGCGGTGCGCTCGTTCGTGTGGCGCGCGAACTCCAGCTCGCCGCGCTGCACGACGTAGCGCGCGCGGGGGAAGCTCACCTGCGTCGGACGGCCGGACGGGCGGACGGTCGGACTGTCAGGCGCTTGCTCGACGGGGTCCCGGTAGGTGTTGCCGCCAGCGTGATCGAAATGGAGATGGGTGTTGATCACCCAGCGAATGTCGTCGGGTCCGTGCCCCAGCTCGCGCAGCGCGTCCTCCAATCGGGTGCGGCCCTCGGCCCCCGCGTTCTCCACCCCGTAGATGTCGCGGAACTTCTCGTCTTCCTTGTTGCCGATGCCGGTGTCGATGAGCACCAACCCGTCGGGGTGCTCGACCAGGAGGCAACGCAGCGCGAGCGGAATGCGGTTGCGGCCGTCGGCGGGGATGCGCCGCTCCCATAGCGTTTTGGGAACGACGCCGAACATCGCGCCGCCGTCTAAATGCTGTCTACCTGCTTCCAGCGCGTGGCACGTGAAGTGACCTACACGGAATGTGGTGTGCATTGGCTAGGTACCGGGTGTCGGGTATCGGGTATCGGGTGGTGCAGACCCGGCACCCGGTACCCGATACCCGATACCCAGAAGGTCCCCCAGCGTCACCGCCCCATTCTCCTTCGCGATGCCCACCAGCTTCTCCAGCACCCGCGCCGCCGCCACCGCGTCCCCCACCGCCCGATGCCGGCCCTCGATCGTGATGCCGAAGTGATCGGCCACGGTATCGAGGTTGCGCCGCGGCAGGTCGGGCAAGAGCCGGCGCGCCAGGCGCAGCGTGCACACGCGCGGCCCGTGGAGCACCAGGCCGCGCGCCCGCTCGACCTCCGCCGTCACGAATGCCCAATCGAAGCGAGCGTTGTGAGCTACAAAAACCGTATCACGTAAGGCGTCGAGCAGACCGTCCACGACTGCGTCGAAAGACGGCGCCTCCCGTAGCTGAGCGTCGCTGATGCCGGTGAGCGTCGCCACGAAGGGCGGGATCGGGATGCCGGGGTTCACGAGCGTGTGAAAGGCGACCTGTCCCTCGATCACGGCCGCGATCTCGATGATGCGATCGCCCCGGCGCGCCCGGGTGCCGGTGGTCTCGACGTCCACGACCGCGAAGCGGCAGGTATCGAGCGCCGGGCTCGCCGCCGCCGTCGTCACCAAGGTCCAGCGGCCATCGGTGGTGCGCGCGAACCGGGAATCGGGCGCGAGCAGCGCGACGGCGATGCGGTCGGCGGTGTGCCGGTTCGCCTGCGCGATGCCGAGCACGTCGCGCACGATGGCAAAGCTGGCGGCGGGGCCGGCCTCGAGGTACGCGGCGGCCCGGGCGGACAGGCTCGAGGCGGGGTGGGCGGCGAGCCCGTTCAGAGGTCGTCCCGCCGCAGCGGCAGCGTCATGCAGCGCGGGCCGCCGCCCCCGCGCACCAGCTCGCTCCCTTCGATCGTGATCACCCCGCGCTCCCCCTCTTCCAGCGATTCCTCCCCGGTGAGGAGATTCACCGCCGAGACGATCCGAAACCCGGCGTGTTCCAGCTCGGTCAGCGTCCCCTCGTTGCGCGCGTAGGTGAGCGCGACGCCGGGCCGCACGGTGAAGAAGTTGCACGCCGACGCCCACTGCTCCCGCTCCTGCAGCGTGCGCTGGCTGCCGCCGCAGAACACCGGCTCGAGGGGCTGGTCCACCGCCTGCATCGCGGCGAAGAAGTTGGGCATCTCCTTCACGCCCTTCGAGCGCTTGCGCCGGTGCAGCACCGCGAGCCGCTCGGGGCCGACGAAGTGCGGCGGGTACACGCAACACACCTCGCGGTCGAGTTGGGTGAAGATCATGTCGAGGTGAATCGCCGTCCGCTCGGCGGGGAGCACGACGATCACGACGTCCGTCACGCCGCAGTGCTCGAACACGAGATCGCACAGGTGGTCGAGCGCGGCGGGGCTCGAGCGCTCGCTGAACCCCAGCACCAGCAGGTCCGGCCGGATGGGGTGCACGTCGCCGCCTTCGAGCGTGTAGTTGTTGCGCTTCTCCTCTGAGCCGTCGTACAGGATCCCCGCGTTCTCGAGCTTTTCGTGGTAGCGGAACAACGCCTTGATGAGCAGCTCCTCGGTCCAGCGCACGCCGTAGCGCATCGAGCCGATGATGGAATGCTCGCCGATCACGATCCCCACGTCACGCGTGAAGAAGAGGTTGGGGAGGGGCGGGAGGGCGTACCCCACCTCGTTCAGGGCGCGCGCGATGGGGCCCGCCTCCTCCACGGCGCCCTCGACCATCAACGCCACGAGGTCCTGCGGCGGCAAGGCGGCGAGCTGCTTGGCGAGCGCGTCGGACGGGACGACCTCGAGCGCCCGGGTCGTGAGGAACTCCCGGACGTCAGCGCGGGCCGCCAGCTCGGTCAACAGGTCGCGCACCTCGTACACCTCGCCGAACCGCTCCAGCACCGCGACGAGCCGCCGGTGCTCCCGCTGCGCGGTCTCGAGGTCGATGATGTCGTCGTAGAGGTAGTCTTCCCGGTTGCCGGGAGTGACGGCCACCAGCTCTTTGCCCGGGGTATGAACGAGAACGGCCCGCACTGGGCCGATTTCGGACGTCACGTGAACGCGAGGCATGGGGCGAATCTAACGCGCCAGCGAAGATCCTGAGTAGGTGGGAGTTACGGCGCGCCCGGCGAGCGGTGCGGGGTGCGGCGTGCGACGTGCGGGGTTGATGGGAAGGGTTGTTAGCGGTTGGCCAGCGCGTAGCTCAGCGTTTCCAGCTCCAGCGCCATGTTCACCGTTTTCACTTCGACGTCCCCCGGCACCGTCAGGGGCACCGGCGCGAAGTTGAGGATCGCCTTCACGCCGCAGCGCACCAGCCGGTCCACCACTTCCTGGGCCGAGTCGGCGGGCGTCGCGACGATGGCGATGTCGGTCGGCTCTTTCTTGAGGTCCGCCTCGAGGTGCTTCACATCCCGCACGACGATGCCGTTCCAGCGCGAGCCGATCTTGCGCGCGTCCTGGTCGTAGATGGCCCCGATGTGGAAGCCGCGCTCGCGGAACCCCCGGTACTGGACCAGCGCGCCGCCCATCTTCCCCGCGCCGACGAGCACGACGCGGTAGCCGCGCTTAAGCCCGAGGATGTCGCGGATCTTGGCGGCGAGCTCGGCGACGCTGTAGCCCAGGCCCCGCTTGCCGAACGAGCCGAAGAACGAGAGGTCCTTGCGGACTTGCGCCGACGTGGTCCCGCCGAGTTTCGCGAGCTCTCCCGAGGAGATGGTCGCCCGCCCCTGCGCGGCCCACTGCTCGAGGAACCGGAGGTAGAGGGAGAGCCGGCGCACCGTGCTGTGGGAGATCTTCCGCATTGTGAATTATTTCACATTTTCACGACTCCAACGCAAGAGCCGCACGAAGTCGGCCGGGGCCAGCGTCTCCGGCCGCGCGGCGGGATCGAACCCCAGCGCGAGCAGCGCGTCGCGCGTCGCTCCCGGCACGGCGTTGCGGAGCTGCTTGCGCCGGCGCCCGAAGCACGCCGTCACGAACGCCCGCAGCGCGGCGACTTCGTCCGGGCGCACCAGCGGGTCGGCCCGGGGGATGAGCCGCAGCAACGCGCTCCGCACTTTGGGGGGTGGGCGAAACGCCCCCGGCGCCACCGCGAACAGCTTCTCCACCCGGCACACCGCCTGTACGCCGACCGACAGCGCACCGTACGCCTTGCTCCCGGGCGCGGCGGCGACGCGCTGCGCGACTTCGTGCTGCACGAGGAAGACGACGCGTTCGGGGAGAGGCGGGGTCAGGGCCTTCTCGAGCAGAGGTGACGTGATGGCGTAGGGGATGTTGCCGATGATCTTAAGGCGGTGTCGGGTGTCGGGTGTCAGGTGCCTGGAATGCAACTCGTGCCAGTCAAGCTGCAATGCGTCCCCCGTCACTACCTGACACCTGACACCAGACACCTGAAACCGCAGTTGCTCAGCGAGCGCACGATCCCTTTCAATCGCGACGACCTGGAGCCCGCGCGCGAGCAGAACCTCGGTCAGAGAACCGCGGCCTGGTCCCACTTCGATCACCGTCTCACCAGGCCGGGGATCGAGGGCGTCCACGATCCGGCGCAGGATGTTCCGGTCGGTCAGGAAGTGCTGGCCGAGGCGCCTCAAACCTTGAGCAGGACGAGCGTGCGGTCGTCGCTGGCGGCGGCGCCGCCGGTGAACGCGGCGATGTCGGTGAAGACCGCCTCGAGGATCTCGCGCGCGGGGCGCGCCCGCAGGTTCGTGACGTGGCTGATGACGCGGTCCTCGGTGAAGCGGCCGCTGCCCTCACTCCCGGCGTCGGCGAGGCCGTCGGTGAACAGGCAGAGCAGCGCCTCGCGGCGCCGCCAGGGAACCGTGCGGTTCTCGCCCCCGACGCCCAGGCCCAGCGGCGGGCGCGTGGCGTCGAGCCGCGTGGCGCCCTCCCCGCCGACGAGAAACGCGTGGGGATGCCCGGCATTGGCATAGGTGAGCCGGCCCGCCGCCGGATCGATGACGCCGTAGAACAGCGTCATGAACATCTCGGTCCGCGCCAGCTCGTCGGCGAGCGAGGCCTCCATGCGGCGCAGCACTTCGCTCGGCGTCTCCGCGGTTTCCGCGTGGATGCCCGACGCCGCCATGGCCAGCGCCATGATGAGCGCGGCACTGAACCCGTGGCTCGAGACGTCGCCCAGCATCACGCCGATCCGGTCGCCGTGCAGGTTCAGCAGGTTGTAGAAGTCCCCTCCGACCGACTCCGCGGGACGGCAGCGCACGGCGACGTCGGCTTTGGCCGCCACGACGAGCGGCGAGGGCAGCAGCTTGAGCTGCAGGTCGTGCGCCAGCTCCAGCTCGGCCCGCACCCGCTGCTGGCCGATGTCCCGCTCCACCAGCCGGGCGTTCTCGATCGCGGCGCCGATCTGGTTCGCGATCGCGGCCACGAGCTTGCGGTCGCCCGCGGTGAACGCGTCCTCCCCCACGCGATCGGTGAGGTTGATGACCCCGACCGGCTTGGCGGGCCCCCCCCCTCCACCCCCAGGCGCCGCGTACACGACGGGGACGGAGAGGAACGCCATGCCCTTGTACGCCCGCCCTTCGGGGCAGCCGGGGTTCGGCACGCCCGCGTCGGAGGGGTCGTAGCTGACGATCCGCATCTCGCGGAACACCCGCGCGGCGATCGAGCAGGGATCGTCTACCTCGATCGGATCCACGTCCGTCGGCTCCACGCCCCGGGCCGCCGCCAGCCGGAGCACGTCGGCCACCGGGTCGTGCACCAGGAGCGTGGCGCGGCGGGCCCCGACGACATTCGACACCTCGCGCAGGATGCGCTGCGCCGCCTCGTCGAGCCGGATCGTGTGGCCCAGGATCTCGCTGATCGTGTAGATCAGGTCGATCTCTTCGTAGCGCTCCGACAGCTCGGCCGCGACCTGCGCCGTCTCCTTCTCAGCGGCCAGCACCGACCCGACGATCGCGGCCAGCGCGGCGGGGTCGGGAGGGGCCCCAGCCCCCGGCCCCCGGGCCCCGTCCCCGACTTCAAGCCACATCCCGTCGGCGTCGGGGAGCGGTTCGAGGCGCTCGCGCGGCGGCAGCGTGCGCTCGTCGCCGCGCCACACGCGCAGGGTCGTGCCGGAGAGTTGGGCGAGCGCCGCCAGCAGGCGCTCGAGGCGGGTCACCCCGCTCGCAGCGTCAGGCAGATGCCGTTCCCCTTCTCGTTGAACGCCACGTCGTCCACCAGGTGGCGGAGCACGAAAAGCCCCCGCCCGGCCTCGCGCTCGAGGTTCTCGGGACGGGTCGGGTCCGGCAGGGCGGAGGTGTCGAAGCCGTCACCTTCGTCGGTGACGTGGATGCGGACGGCGTCCCGGCCCAGCTCGACGCGGACGTGGACGACCCGGTCCGGGTCGGCGCCGCTGCCGTACAGGATCGCGTTGGCGAGCGCTTCGGCGAGGGCGGCGCGCAGGTTGAAGCGGAGGCGTCGCGGGGAGAGCGTGCCGGGCGGGACGCTCGTCGCGACCAGCTCGACCGCTTCCCCGACGACCCCGAGGTCGCTGGGGACGTCGAGGCTCATCTGACGCGGAGACAGGTGGAGGCGCAGCGAGGGAGTCACCTCCTAGAACGCGGCGAGCGCTTCCTCGGCCGTCCGGGTGATCGCAAACAGCGTGTCGAGCTTGGTCAGCTCGAACAGCGTCTGCAGGTCCTCGTTCAGGCCCGCCAGACGCAGCTCCCCCCCCTGCTCGCGGATCTTTTTGGAGAGAGAGACGAGGACGCCGAGGCCCGAGGAGTCGATGTAGCCCGTCTTGGTGAAGTCGATGACGAACCGTTTGGCGCCGCCCTCCAGGGACTCGAGCACCTTCTGCTTGAGCTCCTGGCGGTTGCCGACGATGAGCTGGCCGTCCACTCCCACCACGACAACCCCGCTTTTGTCCTTCTTCAGACTGAAACTCATCCCACCCTCCCGTTTTTCCCACCCTGAAGGGTGGGCTCGGCCCAGCGTTGTCCTTAAGGACAGGGTCCGCCGAGCCCAGGCTTTAGCCTGGGAACAACACTCACCCACCCAATTGCAGCACCGCCAGCGCCGCCGTGTCCACAATATCGTCGGTCGTGGCGCCGCGCGACAGGTCGGAGACGGGCCGCGCCAGGCCTTGCAGGATCGGGCCGAGCGCGGTCCAGCCGCCGAGCCGCTGCACCAGTTTGTACGCGATGTTGCCGCTGTCGAGGTCGGGGAACACGAGGACGTTGGCGCGGCCGCCCGCCGCCGACCCAGGGGCCTTGCGCGCCGCGACGTCCGCCACGAGGGCCGCGTCGGCCTGGAGCTCGCCGTCGAAGGCGAAATCCGGAGGCGGCGTACGTCGGCGCAGGTCGGCGAGGGCGGCGGTGACCCGATCGATGCGCGGTCCTGCTGCGCTCCCCTTCGTGCTATACGACAGAAACGCGACGACCGGCTCGTCACCCACGATGCGGCGGCGGTCGCGCGCCGCCGCCAGCGCGCTGTCGGCGAGCTGCACCGGCGTCGGCTCGGGGACCACGGCGCTGTCGGTGAACGTCAGCACGGCGTCGTCCTTCACCAGGTAGAACGCGCCGCTCACGGTAGCGATGCCCGGCGCCGTGCCCACCGCCCAGAGCGCCGCGCGGATCGTGTCGGCGGTGGGATAGCAGGCGCCGCCCACCATCACGTCTGCCTCACCTACGCCTACCAGGCATGCCCCAACGGTGAGCGGGTGCTGGAGTTCTTCAACGGCTGCGGCGTCGGTTGGGAAGCGGTCCGGTTTACGACCTCTGAGATGACGAACCAGCGTGCGGAGTGCGGCGTGCGGAGTGCCCGCGTGCAGCACCTGCGCGCGGCCCAGTCCCTCGCGCTCGATTCTCTCAGCCGCCGCCCGCACGCGCGGGTCGTCTCCCTCGGGGAGGACGATCCGAGCATTGGCTTGCCGCGCCCGGTCGTAGACGCGGCGCAAAAACGTCATGGCGCGAACTTGCGCTTCAACGCCTGCTGGACGGGGGGGTGGACGAGCGCGGAGACGTCGCCGCCGAATCGCGCCACCTCGCGCACCAGGCTCGAGCTCAAGTAGGTGAGGTCGAAGGCCGGGACCAGGAACACCGTCTCGATCTCGGGCCCCAGGTTGCGGTTCATGAGCGCCATCTGGAACTCGTACTCGAAATCGCTCACCGCGCGCAGGCCGCGCACGATCACCTTCGCCCCGATCTTTTTCGCGAACTCGACCAGGAGTCCCTCGAACGATTGCACCTCGACCCGCCGGTCGGTAACGCACTGGCGGATCAGGGCGACGCGCTCCTCGAGCGAGAAGAGCGGCTGCTTCGCGACGTTCACCGCGACGGCCACGACCACCTTGTCCACGAAGCCGAGCGACCGCTGGATCAGGTCTTCGTGGCCCTTGGTGATCGGGTCGAACGAGCCGGGATAGACCGCGAGGCGCGTCATGGGGCGTACACAAAGGTGACGGCGGTGTCGCCGTAGCGGCGCGTGTCGTCGCCCGGGATGAACCGGTCGGCGGCGTGCTCGATCGCGAACACGCGGGCGAACGGCGTCACCCGAAAGATCGCCACCAGCCGGGCCGCCTGGTCGCCGGCGTACGGTGGATCGGCGAACGCCACGTCGTACTGCCCCCGCAGGAGGCGCTCGGTGAAGCGCAGCCCATCGACGCGGTGGATCGTCACCCGGTCCTCCACCTTCAGGGTCTTGGCGTTGGCCTTGAGCACGGCGAGCGCCGCGCGGTGTACGTCCACGAAGTCCGCCTGGACGGCGCCGCGCGACAGCGCCTCGAAGCCGAGGGCGCCGGAGCCGGCGAACAGATCGAGCACCCGCGCGCCGCGCACCTGGCGCTGCAGAATGCTGAACCACGACTCGCGCACCCTGTCCGCCGTGGGTCGCGTCGTGTCGCCCGCGGGAGTCTTGAGGCGGCGGCCCTTGAATTCGCCGGCGATGATGCGAACGAAACCCAACCCTGCACCTCCCCCGTGCGGCGTGCGACGTGCGGCGTGCGACGTGCGACGTGCGGCGTGCGACGTGCGGAGTGGCAATGCAAGGTCGTTCGGTGCACGAAGGGCACGGTGACACGCCGCACGCCGCACTCATGTGCTCGGCGCCATCGCCGCGACCCGGGCCTGTAGTCCCGCGCGCCCCTGCCACTCATCCCGCTCCAGCTTGAAGGCCACGTCGAGCGGCTGCGACAGCCAGCTGTCGGGCACCACGTCGGCCCAGCGGAACCCGATCGCCGGCAGGACGCCCGAGCCGTCGTCGAGGGTGAACCGCAGGTGGTTCGTGCCCACGCGCCGCGCCCCCACCGCCCGCGCCCCGCGCACGCCGAACACCGGCGCGGGGTTCCCCGGCCCGCACGGCTCGAGGTAGCGGATCAGCCGCTCCAGCTCATCGCTCACCAGGCCCAGGGGCAGCTCGAGGTCGACCCGCTGGCTGGGGGCGAGGTCGTCGGGGGTGAGAAGCTCGCGCGCGACGTCCAGGAACGCAACACGGAACGCCTCGAACCGCTCGCGGCGGATGGTGAGCCCCGCGGCCATGGTGTGGCCGCCGTATTTCTCCAGGTGGTGCCCCACCCGGTGCAGCGCCGCGTGCAGGTCGAACCCCGCAATGCTCCGGCCCGACCCCCGCCCCACGTCGCCTTCCCACCCGACGAGGAAGGTGGGCCGGCCGTAGCGTTCCACCAGGCGCGACGCCACGATCCCGATCACGCCGGGATGCCACTCGTCGGCGGCGAGCACGAGGGCGCGGTCGTCCTCGCGCAGCGTCTTGTCGACCAGCTCGATGGCGTCGTCCAGGATCTGCTGATCGAGCGCCTGGCGGCGCGCGTTCAGGGTCTCGAGCTCGCGCGCCAGCGCCGCCGCTTCGTTGGGATCGGCGGTGAGCAGGAGGCGCAGCCCGTCGTTGGCGTCGCCGATCCGGCCGGCGGCGTTCAGGCGGGGCGCGAGGATGAAGCCGACGTGCCCCGCCCGCAACGGCTTCCCGCCGAGCCCGGCGGTCTCCACCAGGGCGCGCAGGCCCGTCCAGCGGGAGTCGGCCAGCATCTTGAGACCGTGGCGCACCAGGATCCGGTTCTCGCCCGTCAACGGCACGACGTCGGCGACGGTGGCCAGCGCGACGTAGTCGAGAAAATGGAGCGGCAGGTTCTCCGAGAGGCCGAGGGTGCGGACCAGGGCCTGCGCCAGCTTGAAGGCGACGCCGGTGCCGCACAGGTCTTTGTCTTCGGAGGGGCAATCGGTGCGCCGCGGGTCGAGCACGGCGCTCGCCGGCGGCAGGGCGTCGCCGGGGATGTGGTGGTCGGTGACGATGACCTCCATCCCCGCCGCGCGCGCGGCGGCGACCGCGTCGACCGCGGTGATGCCGCAGTCGCAGGTGATGATGAGCCCCGCGCCGACCCGCTGCGCCTCCGCGAGGCCGGCGGGCCCGAAATCGTAGCCGTCCCGCAGCCGGTGCGGCACGAACGCGTGCACCGTCGCGCCCGCCTCGCGCAGCACGCGCGTGAGCAGCGCGGCGCCGCACTGACCGTCCACGTCGTAGTCCCCGTGCACGAGGATCGGGCGGCGCTCCCGGACGGCGCGCGTGACCAGGTCCAGGGCGAGGCGCATGTCGGCCCAGATGAGGGGGTCGGAGAGGCGCTCGAGATCAGGCCGGAGGAACGCCTTGGCGACGGCGGGGGCGGCGAAGCCCCGTTGCACGAGCAGCGCGGCCAGGGGCTCGGGGATGTGCAGCTCGGCGGCCAGGGCGCGCGTGGCGTCCGGGTCGGCCGCGGCGGCGACGGCCCAGCGGGCGGGCGGGGGAGGAATCATTCCTTGAAGTAGAGGAGCACGCCGCAGGCCTCGCACCCTTCGATCGTGGCGCCGCGCTGGATCAGCGCGCGCCGCTGCGTCGGGACCGCGGTGAAGCAGTTGCCGCAGGAATTCTCGTGCAGTGGAAAGAGCGCGAGCGGCGCCTTGCCGCGGCGGATGCGCTCGTAGCGCGTGAGCAGGGCGGCGCTCACGGCTAGGGCGGCCTGCTGGCGCGCTGCGACCGCGTCCTCGCGCTCCGCCGCGATGCCGTCGCGCCGCCCGGCGAGCGCTTCGCGCGCCGCCGCCTGCTGCTCGCGCACCAGCTGCAGCGCGCGCTCGGCTTCCGCCGCCTTGCGCTCCGCCTCGCCCACGGCGTCTCCGGAGCGCATGAACTCGGCCTCTTCCTTGGCGAGGACCGAGCGCGCGAGGTCCAGCTCTGCCATCAGCGTGGAGGCCTCTTTCGCGCCCCGCACCCATTCCAGGCGCTGGCGGCGCTGCTCCTGCATCGTGCGGTAGCTGGCGATTTTGCCCTCCAGCTCATCGCGCCGGCCGAGCGCCGCCTGAATCCCCGCCCGCGCCTGCTCGAGCCCGCGCTCGGCGGCGGCCAGCTGCTCGTCGAGCGCGCGCCGCTCCGGCTCGAGCGCGACCAGCCGCGCGTCGCACGCGGCCACGGCGATGTCCTTCTCCTGCAGCGCCAACAACGCTTCAAGTTCCGGGTGCACCCTTCCTCCTCGCAGCGATCTTGTACCGCGGATACCGAACGCGCAGCGCGTCGAACACGCGCCGCTTCTCCGCCAACAGGCCGGGCTGCTCGTCGGGCGTAGCGAGCGGGATCAGGCCGTCGATCCGCTCGATCTCCCGCTCCAGCCGCCGGGCTTCCAGCCAATTCACCGCCCGCTCGAACAGCGCGTCGGGGGAGGTCTCTTCTCCTCGGAACCCCTCGGCCTGCAACGCCTCGTAGGCGCGCGCCGCGGTTTCGTCCAGCCGGTCGGGCGCGTCGTCCACCAGCGCCTCGAACACGGCGCGGTAGGGCGCGAATTCGATCTCCTCACTGTCAACCGCTTCGACGACTCTCGACTTCCATGGTTCGCCCGCGAGCAGCAGGAGCAGGAGAGCCTTCTCGGCGCTAGCAGGCATCCCGGGAAACGGGGCACGGGAAACGGGAAGCGTGGGCGCGCTCGTTTCCCGTTTCTCGTGTCCCGTTTCCCGCTCGAGGACGTCCTTCCGCACACCGGCGACCTCCGCCACACGGGATACGTAGAGCTCCCGGGTGATCGGGTCCGCCGCCGCCCGGATCGTGGGCAAGAGCCGATCCAGCGCGCGCCGCCGGCCGGGGAGCGTGCCGAAGAAGCCCTTGCGCTCGAGGATCTGGATCTTGCGCTCGAGCACGTCGATCGCCTGCCTCAGGGTCGTTTCCAGCGCCGCCGCGCCCCCGCGTTGCACCAGCGTGTCGGGATCCTCGCCCTCGGGCAGCGTCGCGACGCTCACGCGCACCTTGTGGCGCAGCAGCTCGTCGCCCGCGCGGAACGTGGCGCGCAGGCCCGCGTCGTCCGAGTCGTACAGGAGGATCACCTGGGGCGCGTGGCGCTGCAGCAACTCGGCCTGGTCGCCGGTGAGGCCGGTGCCGAGGGGGGCCACGACTTCCTCGCAGCCGGCGAGGGTGAGGCGCAGCACATCGAAGTAGCCCTCGACGAGCACGGCGCGCTCCGCTTTGCGCATCGCGTGCTTCGCCGCGTGCAGGTTGTAGAGCAGCTTCCCCTTGTGGAAGATCGGGGTATCGGGCGAGTTGAGATACTTGGGCTCTCCTTCGCCGAGGATTCGGCCGCCGAACCCCACCACCCGCGCCCGCAGGTCGTGGATCGGGAACAGCAGCCGCCCTCGGAAGCGCGGTCCCACCGTTCCGTCCTCACGTTTCACCAGCAGCCCCGCTTCGAGCAACACTTCCTCACGCACGCCCAATCCTTTCATCGCATCGAGAAAGGCGGACCCGCGCGGGGCGTACCCCAGCCCCTGCACCTGCGCGGTTTCCATCGTGACGTGGCGGGACGCGAGGTACTGGCGCGCCGCGTCGGCCTCGGGGCCCTCGCGGAGCTGGCGGGCGAACCAGTCCGCGGCCGTGGCGACGGCCTGGAACAGCGGCTCGCGGGGGTCGGGCCCTTGGGCCCCTCGTTCGGGGATCGTGATGCCGACGCGGCGCGCGACCTCGCGCACGGCGGTGGGATAGTCCATCCCCAGCTTCTTCATGAAGAACGTGAAGACGTCGCCGGCCTCGTGGCACACGAAGCAGTAGTACATCCCCTTCTTCGGCACCACGGCGAAGTTCCGGTGCGTGCCGCCGTGGAACGGACAGGGGCCGCGGAAGTCCGAGCCCGTGCGCTTCAGCTCCACGTGCTCGCCGATGATGCCGACGAGATCGGCGGCGTCGCGCACTTGCTCGATGACGTCGTCTGGAATCATGGGGCGGAAGGGCGGAAGGGCGGACGGCCGGTCGGTCCCTCCACGCGCTCGAGCAGTTCAGGCGCCACGACCAACCGAATGGCTCCGATCTCCACGACCACCCGACCGTCGTCTCGAATCTCGGCGACGATTCCGACCTTGCCCTGCCCCGTTCGGACGCGGTCCCCCACCGCGAGGGTTGTCTGACCGCCCTTCCGCCCTTCCGCCCTTCCGCCCGTCTTTTCGATCGCCGCTTCAACCATGCGTCGGGCTTCGCGCGCCGTCGCCTCATCCACTGCGGCGCGCGCCTGGGCCAGCGCGGCCTCGACGGTCTTGCGCGCCTCGAGCAGGTAGGCGCGGGCGCGAGCGCGAGCATCCGCGTCGAGCGCCTTCTCTCGGGCAGACAGCTCGTTGGCGAGGTTCTCGAGGTTCTGGAGGTTCTGGAGGCTCTGATCGAGTTCGGCGGCGCGCGTGTCCAGCGCCGCGCTGCGCTGCTCCAGCTCGCGCGCGCGCGTCTCGACCTCGGCAAGCAGCCGGTCGAGCGTCCGCTCGGCGTCGGGCACCGCGCGCTCCGCCTCCGCCAGCACGTCGGCCGCCACGCCCAGCCGCCGCGCGATCGCCAGACCGTAGGAGCGGCCGGGGACACCCTTCAGAAGTCGGTATGTGGGCGTGAGCGTTTCGGCATCGAATTGCAATGAGGCGTTGACGATGCCGACCGTCTCGGCGGCGAGCTGCTTCAAGGCGCCGAGGTGCGTGGTCGCGAGGGTGACGGCGCGGCGGCGCGTCAGCGCCTTGAGCGTCGCCGCCGCGAGTGCCCCGCCCTCCGCCGGATCGGTGCCGCTGCCGATCTCGTCCAGCAGCACCAGCGAGCCGGGGCCGGCGTCATCCAGGATGCCCCGCAGCGCGGCGACATGGGCCGAGAAGGTGGACAGGTTGGCCGCGATCGATTGCCGGTCGCCGATGTCGGCGAATACCTCGGTGAACACCGGGAGCGACGACTGCGGGCCGATCGACGGGATCACGCCGCTCTGCGCCAGGAGACACAGCAGGCCCACCGCCTTGATCAGCACCGTCTTCCCGCCGGTGTTCGGGCCGGAGACCAGGACGGTGAACTCGTCGGGGGCGAGCTCGAGGTCGAAGGGCACCACTGCCTCACCCCCTGGCCCCCTCTCCACTTCGTGGAGAGGGGGAACTAGCAGGGGATGGCGGCCGGCGCGAATGGCGAGCGGCCCCTTCCCCAGTGCCGGCACGAACCCGTTCACCTCCACGGCATACCGCGCCCGGGCGCACAGGTCGTCGAAGGCGATGCACATCTCCCACGCCGCCGCGATCTCGGCGCGGCGGGGGCGCAGCAGGTCGGTCAGCTCGCGCAGCACGCGCAGCACCTCGCGCTGCTCGGCGGCCTCGGCGGCGCGCAGGTCGTTGCCCAGCTCGATCACCTCGGGCGGCTCGACGAACACCGTCGCCCGGGTTGCCGACTCGTCGTGCACGATCCCGCCGACGCGGCTGCGCGCCGTGGTGCGGATCGGGATCACGTAGCGGCCCGCGCGCAGCGTGACGGCGGCATCGGGAGCGCGCTCCGTGGGGTCGAGCGCGCCGAGGATCGCCTCGAGCTTCTGGACGAGCCGCTGGCGCGCGTCGCGCACCCGCTGGCGGGCGCGGGCCAGGTCGCGCGACGCGCCGTCGAGCACCGCGCCGTCGGGGAGGGGGCCGATCGCCTGGCCCAAGCGCGTCTCGATCTCTTTGGGCGGCGGGTCCACCCGGAGCGCGGCGGTGCGCGGCGCGTCGGCGGCCAGGCGCTTCAGGTCGGCGGAAGTGATGCGCGCGGCGGCGAGGGCGACGGTCAGCTCGGCGAGCGCCGGTCCTTCCAGGGCGCTCCCGGGCACGGCGAGCAACTCGAGCGTCGCGGCGATGTCGGGCACCGGCTCGGCGCGGATGCCGTCGTCGGTGAGCAGCAGCGCCGCCAGCTCGGCGACCTGCGCGAGCGCGGCCCGGATCGCGGCCGGATCGGTGCCGGGAGTGCGGCCCGTGACGCGCGCGGCGCCCAGCGGACCGGCGGCGTGCGCCGCCACCCGCGCGAGCGCGGCGGGAAACTCGAGGGTGTCCAGCACGGAGCCCAGGGAGGCTATCCGGCCAGCTCCTCGCGCACGATCTGATTCACGACCTTCCCGTCGG